>NZ_JBWKRC010000016.1:0-166772 GCF_059419085.1 Mesorhizobium sp. GW821-FHT07A06 | reverse complement strand
GTGGCGCGAGCCAGCGGCCAATCAACTCTCCAAGCGATGGCGGACAAAGACGGCAGGGACCATGATGACGTCGGGTGTTACCCGGTCCTAAGGGCGGTCGCCTGCCGCCGGGACTGCTGGCTGTGATGGGCCGCAGTCCCGGCCGCCAGACTACGCGATCCTTCTCAAACAATCCTAGGGCGAAGCAGGAGCGCAGCTCCGTCGCGGAGACCCTGGGATGACGAACGCGAGGAGGCGTCCGCGCCGAGCCTGCGCCGCTGCCGCTACTTCAAGTTCCACTTGCGCACGACAGGCTCGCTGAGGTCATGCTCGTAACCGAGCACGCTGATGCTGGCCGTATCGAGCACGAACAGCGCGCCGCCTTCTGGCGGCAGGCCGAGCCAGCGGGCGGCAAGCACGCGCAGGAAATGCGCGCTGGAAAAGATCAGGATCGAGCCGCCGGCGTCGCGAAGCCGCCTGATGATCCTGTCGGCGCGGACGCCGACATCGGCCGCCGTCTCGCCTTGCGGGCAGCCGTCGCGAAAGACGGTCCAGCCCGGCCGCTCGGCCAGGATGTCCTTGGTGGTGCGTCCTTCATAGGCGCCGTAGTCCCACTCCTGCAGGTCATCCATCTTGACGCTCCGCGCGCCGAAGCCGGCCAGCACGCTGGTGTTGTAGGCGCGCTGCGACGGGCTCGACCACACCGCCGAGAACGAAAGGCCCTTGAGCCGCTCCGCCACGCCCCGCGCGGCCGCCTCGCCGGCCGGCGTCAGCGGCATGTCGGTGCGGCCGGTATGCTGCCCCGAAAGGCTCCACGCCGTCTCGCCATGCCGGACCAGATGGATTTGCGGAAACGCGCTGCTCATACGCTCGGCCTTTCGTGGATGTCGGGCCAAGCTGTAGCGGTCCGTACGGCACAGCGAAAGACCCGGCGGCAATGGCGGCGCTGGCCGGGGCAATCTTTGCGCTGCATCACCGCTGGCTTACAAATCCGTAAGGTCCTCGCCAGCGCGTTTTCATGAACCTGTCATATCAACGCGCCTATCCTTGATCCATCGCGAGGCTGCGAGACGAGGGACACTTCAATGAAAATGCTATCTCTGGCGCTGGCGGCGGGCACGCTGACGGCGGCGTTCGCTGGCGCGCTGTCTGATTCCAGCGCCGTCGCCGCACCCTACAAGCACGTACTGCTCATCAGTATCGACGGGCTCCATGCGCTCGATCTGGCAAACTATGTCGCCGCGAATCCGACAAGCTCGTTCGCCACGCTCGCCCATACGGGGATTTTCTATCCCAACGCGCTGACCAGCGCCCCGTCCGACTCGTTCCCCGGTTTTGTCGCACAGGTGACCGGCGGCACGCCCAAATCGACGGGCGTGTTCTACGACGACAGCTACGACCGCACCTATTTCGCCCCGGCTTCGGATTGCAAGGGCGAGCCGGGTGCCGAAGTGGCCTTCGCCGAGAATATCGACGTCGATCCGACGCGCCTTGATGGTGGCGGCAGGCCGGGCGATTTCCGCAGCCAGATCGACCCGGCAAAGTTGCCGATGACGCTGGTCAAAGGCAAGTGCTCGGTGGTCTATCCGCATGATTTCGTGCGGGTCAACAACGTCTTCGAGATCGTGAAAGCCCATGGTGGCCGCACAGCCTGGTCCGACAAGCACCCGGCCTACGAATGGCTGAACGGACCTTCGGGCAAAGGCGTCGACGACCTCTACGCGTTGGAACAGGACAGCCTGATCCCCGGTACGAAGGTCAAGACGACGGGCAGCTTCAAGGCCGAACGTGACTTTGACGAAGCGCGGGTCCAGGCGGTGATCAACGAAATCAAGGGCCTCGACAGCACCGGCGCGCATCACGTTGCGGTTCCCGCGCTTTTCGGCATGAATTTCCAGGCGGTAAGCGTGGGGCAGAAGCTTCCCAAGGCCGGTCCCGGCGACCAGGCCGGTCTGGTCGGCGGCTATGTCGATGCCAGCGGCGCGCCGGGCAGTGGTCTTGCGGGGCAGCTCGCCTATGTCGACGGCGCCCTCGGCGAACTGATGGCCGCGCTCAAGGGCAATCATCTCGCCGACTCGACCCTGATCATACTGGCCTCGAAGCATGGCCAGTCGCCAATCGACCCGGCGACGTTCCAGCCACTGGACGATGATCCATACACGAAGACACCGGGCTATGCCTTCCACATCGCCGACGACGCCGCGCTGATCTGGCTCAAGCCGCAAGACAGGGTGAAGAACCTGGCGGCGGCGCAGGATTATCTCGAGAAATCGAGCAAGGCTGAAGGCATCGCCCAGATCCAGCCGCCGAATGCGCTGGCTCTCGCCTATCAGGATCCAGCCACCGACAGCCGTACGCCGGACTTCATAGCCACGGTCAATCCGGGTGTGGTTTACACATCTGGTTCGAAGATTGCCGAGCATGGCGGCGCCAATGCGAACGATCGCAACGTGGCGCTCCTCATCAGCGGTCCTTCGCTCAAGCCGAGGTCGGTGCCAGCCCTGGTGCAGACGACGCAGGTGGCGCCCACCATCCTGCGGGCCCTTGGCTATGACCCGAACGAGCTCCAGGCCGTGAAGCTCGAAGGCACCCAGGGACTGCCGGCGACGCCGTTCTAGGCCTGGAGCGGGATCATGCGGTTTCACATTGGCCGCCGGGCCTGCCCGGCGGCCAATTGTTTGCGACCCGGCATTGTTTGCGCAAAGGCGACCGCATCGCCAATGGCAGGCTGCATCGGACCGGCCTGACGCTGGTTTCAGGCCCTCCTCGCCTGGCCCTGATCCACATGAAGCTGGCCCTGTGAGGAGGCCCGCCGCGCAACTATATTAGGCCAAGCCGTTCCAAGGCTCCCGCCACCCCAAGGGCATCGGCCCTTGCACAACAGGTCAGATCACCATGTACAAACATCTGCTCATCGCCACCGACGGATCGGAACTGGCGGACAAGGGCGTCGCCCATGGCCTCACATTGGCCAAGGGCATCGGCGCCACAGTCACCTTCGTCACCGTCTCGGAACAATTCCCGATCTTCGCCTGGGGCGGAGCCATGGCCGGCTATGCCGCCGGCGATGAACTGGCCGTCTACCAGGAAGAATCGCGCAAATACGGCAAGGAGGTTCTGGCCAAGTGCAAGGCTTCGGCCGATGCGGCCGGCGTCTCCGCCGAGGTGGTCCATGTCGAGGACAAAAGGCCCGCCGAGGCGATCCTGGACCTGTCGCAGGCGCTGGGCTGCGACCTGATCGTGATGGCCTCGCATGGCCGCCGCGGACTGGGCAAGCTGCTTCTGGGCAGCCAAACGGCGGAAGTGCTGTCCTACACCGCAATCCCGGTGCTGGTCGTTCGATAGAGCGCGGGTCGTTCGATCGATCGCCGGCTGGGATATGAACCGGCGCGCCGCGCTTCAGCTTTCGTAGAGCCCGCTTTCCACCGCGACGCGCCTGTAGGCGGCTCCCGAGGTGAAACCGCCGTCGATGAGGAAATCCTCGCCGGTGATGAAGCTGGACTCCTCGCTGGCCAGGAACAGCACCAGCCTTGCCACCTCTTCAGGCGTGCCGCTGCGCTTCATCGGCGTCAGGTCGATCATCGGCTTCAGATGCGGCGCGTCGGCGTTGAGCCCGGTGACGATGAGGCCCGGGCAGACGCTGTTCACGCGGATGCCCCAGCCGACATATTCCATCGCCGCCGTGCGGGTCAGGCCGCGCACGCCCCATTTGCTCGCCGTATAGGCCGGGTCGTAATGGCCCGAGAAGGCGCTGTTCGACGAGATGTTGACGATGCTGCCGCCGCCGTTTTCGCGCATCAACGGTGCCGCCGCCTGGATGCCGAGGAACGTGCCGGTGAGATTGATGCCGATCAGCCGTTCCCAAGCCTCCAGCGGCGTGTCGTTGAGCGACTTGCGGTTGATGATCCCGGCATTGTTGATCAGAATGTCGAGCCGGCTCTTCCAGCCGCGCACCGCCGCGATGGCATCGGCCCAGGCCTCCTTGCTGGACACGTCGAGCACCAGGAAGCGCGCCTCGTGGCCATCGGCCTTGAGCGCTTGCACGAGCGCTTCGCCTTCCGCTTGCAGCACGTCACAGACCAGCACGGCGGCGCCGGCTTGCGCCAGCAGCCGCGCCTCCGCTTCCCCTTGCCCACGGCTGGCGCCGGTGACGATGGCGACGCGACCTTCAAGACTTCTCATCTGCGTTTTCCTGGTGTCGGGCGAGGCAGTTCCCGGAAAGGTGTGAGGCGGTTTTCCCACGGGAATTGCGTCAAGAGGGATGGCGCGGGTCAGGCCCGCGCCGCGATGGTGCGCTGCGTCTGGATACCCAGCCCGGCGACGCCGAGCCGCATGGTCTGGCCGACCTTCAGGAACAGCGGCGGCTTCTGGCCGAGCCCGACGCCGGGCGGCGTACCGGTGGCGATGATGTCGCCGGGTTCCAGTGTCATGAACTGGCTGATATAGCTGACGAGGTGGGCGACGCCGAAGATCATGGTTTTGGTCGAGCCGTTCTGCCGGCTCACGCCGTCCACCTCCAGCCACAAATCGATCGCCTGCGGATCGGCGATCTCGTCGCGCGTTACCAGCCATGGGCCGATCGGACCGAACGTGTCGTGGCTCTTGCCCTTGGTCCACTGGCCGCCGCGTTCCGACTGGAAGGCGCGCTCGGACACGTCGTTGACCACGCAATAGCCGGCGACATGGCCGAGCGCCTCGGCCTCATCGACATATTTTGCCCGCTTGCCGATGACGACGCCGAGTTCGACTTCCCAGTCGGTTTTCCGCGAGCCCCTCGGAATCTCGATGTCGTCGTTGGGGCCGCACAGCGCCGTCGTCGCCTTCATGAACAGGATCGGCTCGGCCGGCGGTTCCTTGCCGGTCTCCCTGGCGTGATCGGCATAGTTCAGCCCGACGCAGATCATCTTGCCGACCTTGCCGACGCAGGCGCCGATGCGGGGATTACCCTCCACCAGAGGCAGCGCCGCCGGGTCGATCGCGCCGAGCCGTGCCAGCGCATCGTCGCCCAGCGCATCGCCGGCAATGTCGTCGATCACGCCGGAAAGGTCGCGCAACCGGCCCTGCCCGTCGAGCAGCGCCGGTTTTTCCTGGCCGGCCGGGCCAAAACGCAGAAGCTTCATGTCATGTCCTCGATATCGGACGGGCCCTTCGGCCCGCCGCGCAAAGCCTGTCAGTAGAAGTCGGGCGCCTTCTTCAGCGTCGCCCATTGCGGCCCGTCATGACCGGCCACCACCAGCGCACCGGTCTTGGCCTGCACGGCGCGCAGCTTCTTCACCGAGCGCACGGAATCGATGGTCGAATGCAGCGCGCCCGGCAGCGCGCGCTCTTCCCAATGGTCGAGCGTGTCGGCGGCATCGACAGCCAGCAGCACCGACTGGCCATTGGAGGTTCGCACCAGGATCGACTGGTGCCCGATCGTGTGGCCGGGCGAGCGGATCAGGATGATCGAGCCGTCGCCATAGAGGTCGTAGAAATCGCCCCAGGCATCCTCGAGGATCAGCCACTTCAGGTCGGGCCTGTCGAAATCCTTGCGCACATAGGCAAGCACCGCGAACCAGTCCGGCGTGAAGGCATATTCATACTCGATGCGCTGCACGACATGGGTGGCGTTCGGGAAGCGGCCGACGGCGCCGACATGGTCGAGATGCAGGTGCGAAAGCACGACATGCTTGACGCTGTCGACCGAGAAACCGAGCTTCTCGATCTGCGCCACGCAGCCCTGCTCGGGGGTTAGCACGGGAGTGAAGAACTCCGCCACCTTGCCCCAATGTCCCTTGGCGTCGGTGGCGCATTCCACCGGCGTACCGCCGTCGATGATCACGTTCCCCCTTGGATGGGTGATGAAATAGAACGGCACCGGGATTTCGAGATCGGCGTCCCCGCCCTGGTTCAGATAGACGTCGTGATACTTGCATTTGAGGATGCCGGTATCGAACATGTAGAGACGGATGTCGGTCATCATTTCCTCCCGAGGGGTTTGTCAGGCGCGCCTATAGCCAACCAGGGTGGCGTCGTCGACGTCGGTCAGGTTGACCACGATGTTGTCGGGCGTGCGCGTGGTGAGCCAGACCAGGTCCTCGGTCGTGCTCATATTGACCTCGACATGCGGCATGTGCGGCGGCACGAAGACGAAGTCGCCTTCGTCCATGTCGAGATATTCGGCATAGGCGTCGCCGAAATAGATGCGGCCCTTGCCCTGCAGCACATAGCCGCCGGTCTCGGCTTCGCCGTGATGGTGCGGCACGGAACGGTAGCCCGGCTTGTTCGACACCTTGCCGAACCAGATCTTCGTCGCCGGCGTGTGCTGCGGACTAACACCCGAAATGCGCACCGCGCCGCCTGACTGGCCGGTGCCGGCATGCTCCTGGTCCTTGCGGGTGACGACGGGGACAAGCTTGGCGCTCATGGCTGCTCCTGTATCTTGGTGCGATGGATCACTTGATGAAGGGGTATTTCTTGCGGTCGATGGTCGAGGCCACCGCCAGGATGATGACGAGACCCTTGACGATCTCCTGCGTGAAGCTGCTGACCTCGGTGACATCCATGCCGTTGGACAGGATGGCGATGACCAGCACGCCCAGGATGGTGCGTTGCGGCCCGCCGATGCCGCCCGACAGCGCGGTGCCGCCCATGACGATTGCGGCGATGGAATCGAGCAGCATGTTGGCGCCCGCGGCCGGCGTGCCGGCGCCGACCTGTGCGGTGAGCAGCACGCCCGCCATGCCGCACAGCGCCCCCGACAGCATGAAGGCATAGACCTTGTAGCGGTTGACCGGCACTCCGGAATTGGCGGCCACCATCTCGCCGCCGCCAATGGCGAAGAGATAGCGCCCGAGCACCGTCTTGAAGGCGATGAAGGCAAGGGCCGCCGCGCTGCACAGCGCCACCAGGATGATGGTCGGCAGGCCGGGGATCAGCTCCGAATTGACGAAGTCGGTAAGGCTGAGGTCCATGAACATGATCGACGAGCCGCCGCAGATCATGTTGGCGATGCCCGACAGGATCGACAGCATGCCGAGCGTGACCAGGAACGACGGCACTTTCAGCGAGATCAGCGTCACGCCATTGATCAGCCCGACGACAATGCCGGTGCCGATGCCGGCCGCGATCGCCACCACCGGGCCGGCGGCGTCGATCGTGAGTGCGGCGACAATGCCGGACAACGTCACGATCGAGCCGACCGAGAGGTCGATCGAGCCGATCATGATCACCATGGTTCCGGCCAGCGCCACAAGGAGCAGCACCGAGGACTGGCGGCCGATATTCACCGCATTGTCGAAAGTGGCGAAGTTGGGATTCTGCACGGCAAAGAAGATCACCAGCGCCAGGATGACCAGCACCGGATAGAGCGCGATTGCATTCCTGGCGATCCATTGGCGCCATGCCGGCGGTGCTGCCGCGATTGTGGGTTGGGACACTTTGGCTTCCATCTGGTTCACACCATGTGCGGCACGACGGCCGTCTCCGCCGGCTTGTCATGCGCGGGCGCGTTGATCTCGGCCGAGATCGAACCCGATCTCAGCGTAATGATGCGGTTGGACAGGCCGATGATCTCCGGCAGATTGTCGGAGATCAGCACGATGGCAACGCCCTGTTTGGCCAGTTCGCGCAAAAGGATGTAGATCTCCTCCTTGGCGCCGACATCGAGGCCCCGGCCGGGATCGTCGAGCACGAACACCTTGATGCCGCGCGCCAGCCATTTGGCGAACACCACCTTCTGCGCATTGCCGCCCGACAGATTGCGGATCTGCACGGCACGTCCGGGCGTGCGCACGCGTAGCCTTTCGATCCAGCTGTCGGTGACTTCGGCCTGGCGGCGTCCGGAAAGCACCGGCCATTTGCCGATGCGAAACGAGCGGATCGACGGCAATGTCAGGTTCCACTCGATCGAATGCATGCCAATGACGCCGGCGACATTGCGTTCGGCCGGCACGAAGCCGACATCGGCCGACAGCGCATCGGCCCGGGAGCCTGGCCTCAGCCGCTTGGCCCCAACCGTGATCTCGCCGCTCGCCGGCCGTATGGCGCCGGTGATGGCATTGCCCAGCACCGTCTTGCCGGAGCCGAGCACGCCGGCGATGCCGACGATCTCGCCCGCCTGCACCGACAAAGAGACATTGTGAAGCTGTCCCGACACGTTGAGCGCGCGGACATCCAGCACGATCTCGCCAAGATCCTCACGCTGCTCGGCCTCCTTGTAGTAACCGGCCGAACGCGGACGTCCGACAATCGCCTCATGCAGCATGTCGGGCGTCGCCTCGGCCACCCGCCAGTGGCCATTCACCGCACCGTCCTTCAGCGCCGTGACATGGTCGCAGACGGCGAACACATCCGACAGCCGGTGCGAGACCAGGATGATCGAGGCCTTGTCGCGCCAGCGCCGGATGGAGTTGAACAGGATCTGCGTTTCCTTTTCCGACAGCGCGCTGGTCGGTTCGTCGAGCAGCACGATCGGCTCCACCGGATAGATGCGGCCAAGCGCGAAGGCCTTGGCGATCTCCACCAATTGCCGCTCGCCGAAGGCGAGATCGCCGGTCACCGCCATCGGGTCGATGGCGATGCCGAGATCGGCAAGGACGTCCCGGGCAAGTGCCGACATCGCGGCACTACCCAGGACACCCGCCCGCGCGAAACCTCGCTCGCGCCCAAGCAGCATGTTTTCGTAGACGCGCAGGTTGGCGATCAGCCCCTGCTCCTGGAACACGGTGGCGATGCCCGCGCGCGCGGCGGCCAACGGCGAACCCGGGACAACGATGGCGCCGTTGACCCTGAGTTCGCCGTCCGTCGGGAGGACGGTTCCGTTGATGATCGAGATCAGCGTCGACTTGCCGGCGCCGTTCTCGCCGACCAGCCCCAGCACGCCGTGCCGCGCCAAGGTCAGGTCGACGGCGCGCAGTGCCGCGACCTGGCCATAGTGCTTGCTGACACCGCGCAGCGCGAGTGCCGGAACAGACGTGTTCATGACTGGCTTCAATCCCGGCGTCGATCAGGCCTTGACCGGCCCGGTCTTGTAATGCGCGGCATAGAGCGCATCGACCTTGGAGAACTCGCCCTTGTCCCTGGCGCCGGCATAGGCAGCGTTGAGGCGCTCCTTGCCGTCCGGGAACGGACCCCAATAGGTCTCGGGCTCGATGGCCGTGATCTTGTTCTGCGGATCCCAGGTCTCGGGGTTGAGCGTACGGCTCATCAGCGCCCAGTCGAACGGCTTGGAGCCTTCGCCATAGATCGCCTTCTCGATGCGCCCCGAATTCTCGGCCGTGGCCAAAGCCGAGCCGGTGAACAGCAGCCGCTCGCCCAGCGTCGGCTTCCAGCCATTCAGCGCGTCGAAGGCAAGCACGGCCGTGAAGCCCGCGCCGTAGGGCGGCAGCGAGGTGTGGGTGGCGACCATCTGCTCACCCTTGGCCACTTCGCGCAGGCCTTCCGGCAGGCCGTCGACGCCCGACACCTTGACGTTCTTGAGATTGCGCTCACGCAGCACCGAGAGCACGCCCAGCGCCATGTTGTCGTTCTGTGCGAACACGCCCTTCATGTCGGGATGCGCGGTGACCATGGACAGCATCACCTTGCGCGCCTGCTCGCGGTCCCAGTCGGCATGCAGCCCGCCGACGATCTTGATGCCGGGGAATTCGGCCGCCGCCTGCATCAGGCCCGCCGTGCGGTAGGAATCGGTCGGCGTCGCCAAACCCGCAATGTGGACGATCTTGCCCTCGCCGCCGACGCTCTGGAACAACGCCTTGGCCACCTCATAGGCGCCCTCGACCGAGTTCGGCGTGACAAAGGACACATAGAAATCGCCGATATCGGGCGGCGTGAACCAGGCCGGCGATTCCCAGCTCGGCACGTAGTGGATGGAATTGTCCTGGCAGAATTTCGCCACCGTCGGCAGCGAACCGGCCGGCTCGACGCAGCCGATCAGCATCTTGGCGGAACTCGCCGGCAGGCTGCGCACCTGCGACAGCTGGCGCGCGGTGTCGTTCTGGTGGAACAGCTCCTGCTTTTCGAGGCCGAGCGACTCCGCCGCCGCGCCAAAGGCGCGCGTCCACACCGACCAGTAGTCGTTGGACGGCGTGGACACCTGGTTGGCGATCTTGCCGCGAATGACGGTGGCGGCTTGCGCCATGCGTGTCACCGCCGGCGTCATCGCCAGCGAAATGCCGGCGGCCCCCATCAGCTTCATGAAGGCGCGGCGCCCCACGCCGTCCTCCAGCGCATGCAGGGTCGCAAGCATGTTCAGTTCCTTGTCGCTCATCAGGTTTCCTCCCGGTTGTAAGAATTTCAATTAATTCTCATATTACGATAATTCATAATTTTTTTGATTGTCAAGCGATACCATGGAAAGCCGCTAATGTCCGCCTTCGTGACCAGAGTGGCAGGCCATCAGCGGCACTCACAGGAAATTATATATTTCAGTGAGTTACTTAATTTGACAGAATCAGATTGGCAGCAATTTCCGGGCCTTCACGATGCCGGCATGCCCGCGCTTGACAGCGCATAATTCAAGGAATTATCGTATTATGATAAATTACAGGAGATAAAATGCTCGACGGAAAAGTAGCAATCGTCACCGGTGCGGCGCATCCGGCCGGCATCGGATTCGCGGCGGCGCGGACATTCGCCGCCTCCGGCGCCCATGTCGTGATCGTCGACCTCGATCAGGGCGACTGCGAACAGGCGGCGGCATCCATCTCCGCCGAGGTGCCTGGCAAGGGCCTGCCCCGCGCCATCGGCATGGCGGCCGACGTTCGCGACAAGGCGGCGCTGCGTGATATCGTCGGTCAGGCCAAGGCCCTGTTCGGCCGGCTCGACATCATCGTCAACAATGCCGGCATCGCCCAGGCGCGCAAGCTGCTTGATATATCGGACGAGGATTGGGCGGCGACGCTCGACATCAATCTGCGCGGCATGCTGAACATGGCGCAGGCGGCGATCCCCGCGATGGAGGATGGCGGCGCCATCATCTGCCTGGCTTCGATCGCCGCGCAGCGCGGCGGCGGGCTGCTCGGCGGCCCGCATTACGCGGCCTCGAAAGGCGGCGTTCTGGCGCTGGCCAAGAGCATGGCGCGCGAGCTTGGCCCCCGCAACATCAGGGTCAACTGCGTCAACCCCGGCATCATCATCACCCAGATGAACGCCACCGCATTCGACGAACCGACGCAGCGCCGCTTCATTGAGGGCATTCCGCTCGGCCGCTTCGGCGCGCCGCAGGATGTCGCCGATGTCTGCCTGTTTCTCGCCTCGCCCCTGTCCGGCTACATCACCGGCAGCGCCATCGACATCAATGGCGGCATGCACATCCACTGATGCATGTCCGCCAAAAGTGACCTCGGTCCTGGGACCGCGGCATGCATGAAAACAAGGGCCTGAAGCGCGGCGTATGAATCCGTTTCGACACGACGCGCTTTAGCCCGCATGGTTGACGCTTCGTGGCGGTGCTTTCATACACTGTCACGATTGCCAGACAGGAGTTCGGTCTTCGCATGGACAGCCTTACGCGCATGGTCGCCATTTTCGACCTGTTTGACGGCGACCGCACGGCGTTGACCGTGGAGGAGATCGCCGCCGAGCTGAACTGTTCGGTGCCCACCGCCTATCGCTACCTGAAGACGCTGAGCTCCGCCGGCCTGATCGCGCCCGACATACAGCGCGGCTTTACACTGGGCGCCCGCATCATCCAGCTCGACCGCCAGATCCGCCTCAACGACCCGCTGCTGCACCGCGCCGGCGACGTAATGGACGAGATGGTCACCCGGCTGAAGGGCAACCTCATGGTCTGCGCCTATTACGGCAAGAACGTCGTTTGCATCGCCCAGGCCTGGCCCGACCGCACCGTGCTGACCAGCTACGATCGCGGCAGGCCGATGCCGCTGTTGCGTGGCGCCGCCGGCAAGGCGATCCTGGCGCATTTGCCCGACCACCGGCTGCGCAGCCTGATGCTGGCCAATGCGGCGGAGATCGCCGCCGCCGGCCTCGGCAATGACTGGGCAAGTTTCCGCAAGACGCTGAAGGCCATCCGCCAGCAGGGCTATTCCTTCTCGGCGGGCGAAGTCGACAGCCGCAACGCCGGCATCGCCGCGCCGATCTTCAACTCGGAAAAGCGCATCCTGGGCAGTCTGGTCGTCGTCGTGCCCGTCGGCGACCTCGTGCAGGACAAGGTTCCGGAGATCGCCCGCCAACTCATCGAAGGCGCACAAGCGATTTCCGGCTAGTGCAGCGCCTCCCCCGCGAGGTAGGCGCCCAGCACCAGCAGGCCGATCAGGAACACCGTGCGAAACGTCTCGACGCCCATGGTCCGTCGCAGTGCCTGGCCGATGAACATGCCGGCCAGCGCCGGCGCCAGCGCCAGGACCGATCCCGTCAGTTGCGTCGCCGGCGACGCCAGGGCGCCTGTCCGCAGCAGGCCGATGGCGAGCGCGACCGTCGATATGGTGAAGGACAGGCCGAGCGCCTGGATCAGGTCCTCCTTCTCCAGCCGCAGCGATTGCAGATAGGGCACCGCCGGGATGACGAAGACACCGGTGGCGCCGGTGACCAGCCCTGTCGCCACACCGACCAGCGGTGACATCAAGGCCTCGTGGCGCGCCGCCATGGTGAAGCCAGACTTGAACAGGCCGAGCAAGGCATAGAGCACCAGCGCCGCGCCGAGCCCTGCCGAGGCAGCGCCCGAATGCGCGCCGGTGAGCACCCCTGCCCCGGCGACGGTGCCCAGCATGATGCCGGCCATCATCGTCCACAGCCGCCTGATGAGCCCACCGAAGGAAGGGCCGGTGAACAACTGCCAGAGATTGGTGACCAGCGACGGAATCAGCAGCAGCGCGGCGGCCTCGGCCGGCGGCATCGTCACCGCCAGCAGCCCTATCGCCACGGTCGGCAACCCCATGCCGACGACGCCCTTGACGAAGCCGGCGGCCAGAAAAACGCCGCCGATCCACGCGATGACGCCGGCGCTCAGCACGACCGCACCTTCTCCGCGGGATCAGTCATGCTGCAGCATGTCCGTCGCGTCGGCATCAGAGCTGAGTCTTGGCGCGGCATCGCGGCTGACGGCAACGGCCGATGCCGTGCATTCCCGCAAACCAGGCTGCGCCCGCGCCACGGCAGGCGAGGCCACCGCGACCGCCAGCACGATCGCCGCGCTTTCAAGGATGCCGGGCCGGCCCGAGGTCTTGTCACTCATCGCACATCTCCATGGCGAATGATTCTCAGGCAATGAGAGCGTTCTGCAAGGCATGGACTTTTGCCCTATGCCCTTCGCCCAAGCGGGACGATGAATCGGCCTGTCGGCGAAACCACCCAAGGCTCGCATAGTTCTTGCGCGGCCCCTTGACCCGCCACGCCTCCACCCATTCGTCCCGGCCGCGAAAGAAGAAACGCCCGACATAGAGATCGGCGCCACAGAGATGGCGGACGGTCTGCGCCGGCTCCGGCCCTAGCTCGATGAAGTCGCGGCCGTCGGCATGAAGGATGCGCACCGAGCGCTCGCCCGGCTCGAGCCGGTAGCGCCGGCTTGCCGGCATTTCCTGGGATCCGATGCGCATGGTTCCATACTCGGTGAAGGCATCGGCCGTGACGACGGCGTCACCGGCGAAGCAATGGGTCGCGCCGGTCAGGAAATCGATCATGGTGCGGCGGACTCTCCAGTCGCCGACGAGGTGGTCCGCCATTGCCCCCTTCCTCGTCACAGGGATCAAGCATGCTTCTCCGGTCAAATGCGATAGAGCCCCATGTCGACTTGATCAGGCAAATTCCCTATCGCCGCAAGTCACCGTGGAAAAGAAATCCGGTCAAGTCAGGCCAGTTCAATGCCCGCGCGTCTCGGCCAAATCCGGCCGCGCATCAGCGCGATGGCGGCCGGCTCCCCATCGAGAGCCGGCCGTTCCGATGGGCGGCTCAGGCCGCCGTCGGATAGTCCGTATAGCCCTTGGCATCACCGCCATAGAACGTCGCCTTGTCCGGGGTGTTCAGGTCGGCATTGCGCTTCAGCCGGCTGACGAGGTCGGGATTGGCGATGAACAGCTTGCCGAACGCGACAAGGTCCGCATAGCCGTCGGCGACAGCCTTTTCGGCCAACTCCTTGTCGTAGCCATTGTTCACCAGCCAGGCACCTGTGCCGCCGGCCTTGCGATAGCTGGCCTTGAGTTCTTCGTAGTCGAACGGCTTGTCGCCCTGGCTGAAATCGCGCGCGCCGCCGGTCGCGCCTTCGACGATATGGACATAGGCCAGGCCGCGGCCGCCCAGGCCTGCCACCGCGTGGTTGAAAAGCGGCTGCGGATCGGCATCCGAAGTGTCGTTGGCGGGCGTCACCGGCGACAGCCTGATCCCGGTCCTGCCGGCACCGACAGCGCCCGTCACCGCGTCGACCACCTCGAACAGGAATCGCGTCCGGTTCTCGATGGAGCCGCCATAATCATCGGTGCGATGGTTGGTGCCGGAACGCAGGAACTGGTCGATGAGATAGCCGTTGGCGCCATGGATCTCGACGCCGTCAAAACCCGCCACCTCGATCGCCGCCTTGGCGGCGCGGCGAAAATCATCGACGATGCCGGGGAGTTCGGCCGCATCGAGCGCGCGCGGCTCGGAGGTCTCGACGAACTCACCGCTGCCATCGGGCTTGACCAGGAAAGTCTTGGAGTTCGCCCTGATCGCGGACGGCGCCACCGGCTTGCCGCCGCCGGGCTGCAACGCGGTGTGCGAGATGCGCCCGACATGCCAGAGCTGGACCACGATCTTGCCGCCGGCTTTATGGACGGCGTCGGTGACGCGCTTCCAGCCGGCAAGCTGATCCGCGCCATAGAGACCGGGCACGTCGGCGTAGCCCTGGCCCTGATGGCTGATGGCGGTGGCCTCCGTCACGATCAGCCCGGCCGTGGCGCGCTGGCTGTAATAAGTCACCGACAGGTCGCCGGGCACCGCATTGGGTGAGCGATTGCGCGTCAGCGGCGCCATGACGATGCGGTTCGCCAGCGCCAGGTCGCCGACCCGCAGGGGATCAAAAAGGGTAGCCATGAGAAATGCCTTTCATGCATTCGGGGGAGGAAGCGGGGAGGATCGTCAGAGATCGGACAAGGCGGCCTGAAAGGCGGCGATGGTTTCTTCGTTGCGCTTGTAGAACACCCATTGGCCGACCCGCCGCGTGGTGACGAGGCCGGCCGACGCAAGCGTCGCCAGATGCGCCGACACGGTGGACTGCGCCAGGCCGCAACGTTCGAACTGGCTGGCGCAGACGCCCATTTCGAGCGGATGCTCCTGCGCGGTGAAGTGCTTTTCAGGCTCCTTCAGCCACGCCAGGACATCGCGCCGAACCGGATGCGCCAGCGCCTTCAATATGATGTCATGTTCCATCTTCACCCGCATCGATCTCGATCGATATATAGATCGGGCGGAGGCGATATGGCAGGAAATCCATGCCCTTATTTGCGGCAATCACGGCATATTGATCTCCGGCCAGGGCACGAACCGGAATTGCCGCCGCCAGCGGCGAAACGCGCCGCCATGCAGTCACACGACCGCCAGCACCTTGCCGGTATCGTGCTGGCGCACGAAGTCGACGCGCGCACCGTCCCAGTGGTAGCTGTAATGCCGGCCCTGCACCGGAACAGGGATGACATCAGGCCAGAAGATGCCGATGCATTGCCCCCCAGGCATGCGCACGCTGTTCCACACCAGCCCGTCGCTGCCTTGCGCCCGCAGCGCCTGCCCTTCCGCCTGCGAGGCGGTGTAATCGTCCGGGTCGAGCACGCCGGGCACGGCGTTGACGTCATCGAGGTCGCGGTCGACGCTGCCGATCAGCACGCGAAAGTCAGCCGTCCAGCCCGGATCTTCCTTGGTGGCGCGCATGAAATTCTGGTGATGGTGGATGGTTTCGGCCAGCGCCACATCCTCGCTGTCGCCGGCATAATAGAGGCCGTAGCTGCCATCCGAGAAGCGCCCGGGCCGCAGCGTCGAACAATGCACGAAGGGCGCCATGACGAAGCTGGCGCCGGGGCCGGACACCCGCCTTGCCGCCGCCACCTTGCCGAGGTCGCCGATCTCAAGCCGGATCCGCGGATTGGTCTTCTCCTCGACCGAGGCCAGCGCCTCCCAGTCGCGCGGATCGGCGATGTCCTCGAACAGGTCGATCGGCGGATGGATGGAACGGATGATGCGATAGGTCTGGGGCCAGTGGACGCGGCGCCGGACCGCGAGTCCACTCACCATGCACCACGCTCCGCATCGAGCCATTCGCGCATGGCGGCAAGATCGGAGATTTCGCCGCGCAGCATCAGGTCGAGCGCCGACTGGCCGCCGAAAGTGGCATTGGGCTTGCGGATCCAGGCATAGCCGCGCGCCGGCTCGGTGAAGAGATAGCGCAGGCCCTTGTGGATGCCCATCAGATGCGCCATGCGGGTGCGCAAATCGCGGTCGATCCGCCCGATGCCGCCCTCCTTCCACCGCGCCCAGGTGCGCGCCGACATGCCGCCGAGCAGGATGCAGGCCTCGAGGTCGGTGAGGCCCCACGCCTTGAACAAATTGACCGTGGTGCGCGCAAGCGCCCCCGCCTCCTCATCCGAGATGGCGCTGTCGACCGTGGCCGGCGTCGTGACGATCGATTGAAGCTGCATTTGCTCACCCTGCTATTGGCATACATATAGCATGTATTTGCCAATTGGCAAGAAACGGCTAGCGGAGCTCAAAAGGCGATTGCTCCGGATCAACGATCGCTTTGGCTTGTGATGAAGGCCACCCATCGCCGAAGCTGGCGCCGCCCTCATCGCCCTGCCGGGCACTTCTCCCCGTATAGTGACGGGGAGAAGGGGCTGGCCGCAACGCTGGCGTCCACCTTTGCAACGCTGGTGATTGGCGAAACCGGCTATGACAGCACCCCTCTCCCCGTCACTATACGGGGAGGATGCCGGCAGGCAGGTGAGGGGCAGCGCCGGCCTCGGGCGATTGCCCAAGTCCCACAAAGTCGCGCGCCGCCTGTAGGGGCTCTATCGGTCCTTACTCAGCCGCCTCATACCCCGCGATGCCCTTGATCTCGAGGAAATCCTCAAGGCCATATTCGGCGTATTCGCGGCCGTTGCCGGACTGCTTGTAGCCGCCGAAGGGCAGGCCGGCGTCCCAGGTCGGGTAGTTGATGTAGACATTGCCGGAGCGCATGCGTGCCGCGACGTCGCGCGCCTTCTGGATGTCCTTGGCCTGGATGTAGGAGGCAAGGCCGTAGACGGTGTCGTTGGCCTGCTCGACCGCCTGTTCGACCGTGTCATAGGGCAGGATCGCCAGCACCGGCCCGAAGATCTCCTCGCGCGCGATGCGCATGTCATGGGTGACGTCGGCGAACACGGTCGGCCTGATGTAATAGCCGCGGTTCAGCTCGGCCGGGCGGCCGGGGCCGCCGGCGACCAGCGTCGCACCCTCGTCGATGCCGCTCTGGATCAGGTCCTGGATCTTGTCGAACTGGACCTGGCTGACGACAGGGCCAAGCTTGGTGTTGGCGCCGTCGGCCGGGCCGACCACGAACTTTTCCGCTGCCGCCTTGGCGTGAGCAGCGGCCTCGTCATGGCGATCGCGCGGCACGAACATGCGCGTCGGCGCGTTGCAGGACTGGCCTGAGTTGCCGAAGCAGCCGGCGACTCCCTTGGAGACGGCGGTGGCGAGGTCGACATCCGGGAACAGGATGTTGGCCGACTTGCCGCCAAGCTCCTGATGCACCCGCTTGACCGTGTCGGCGGCGGCCTTGGCCACCAGGATGCCGGCCCGGGTCGAACCGGTGAACGACATCATGTCCACGTCGGGGTGGCTGGACAGCGCCTGGCCGACGCCTGGGCCGTCGCCATTGACGAGGTTGAACACGCCCTTCGGCACGCCGGCCTCGTCGATGATCTCGGCGAAGATGATGGCGTCGAGCGGCGCGATCTCAGACGGCTTCAGCACCATGGTGCAGCCTGCGGCGAGTGCCGGACCGACCTTGCAGGTGATCTGGTTCAGCGGCCAGTTCCACGGGGTGATCAGGCCGACGACGCCGATCGGCTCCTTGACGATCAGCGCGCTGCCCTTGACGTGGCGGAACTGGAACGTCTTCAGCGTCTCGGCCATCTTCTGCAGATGCGCGAGGCCAACGCCGACCTGGCTGTCGAGCGCGAATTGGCGCGGCGCGCCCATTTCGCGCGATACGGCAAGAGCCAGATCGGAGCTGCGCTTCTTGTAGACCTCGATGACGCGGTTGAGGATATCGAGGCGCTCTTCCACCGAGGTGAAACCGAACGTATTGAAGGCGCGCTTGGCGGCGGCCACCGCCTTGTCGACATCGGCCTTGGAGCCGAGCGAGATCTGCGCGAAGGCATCCTCGTTCGAGGGATCGATGACATCGAGCGTGTTGGGCACAACAGGATCGACCCACGCGCCATCGATATAGAACTGCAGATTGTGTGACATGGTTTTCTCCTTGGGGGGGCCGCGGGGCCGTTCCCGCCGTGATATCCAGCTAGAGATAACGATGCACAAACGCCGGTGTCAAACGCAACCCCCGAAGTGGTTGAGCCAGCACGCCAGTGATTGAGCCACAGACGTCGGGCCATGTAGCGGCTCGACGGCTACCTGCATCACGCCAGTATGCGCTCAAATTGCAAGCGTATGTCCCGCCTCGCCCAACAGCCGCCTCGCCGCTTCCTGATCCGCCCCTTTCACCAGCAGATGATCGCCGTCGAAGGTGGATACCAGGAAGATGCCCAGTCCGTTCTCAGACAGCGGCTGGATGACCGACAACACGATGCCGGTTTCGTCGAAAGCAAAGGGCCCCTGCAATTTGAAGGCGACCCAGTCGCGATCGTGCTTGACCGTGCCGGGAACGCGATCCTGCAGGCACGTGACCGAAAGCTCGTCATCGGTCCTGGTGATGCTGACGAAGCCCGGCCCGTCCGCCCAGCCGGGAATCCCGTCGCCCGCCCCGAGCCGTGAAATCGCGTACAGCCCGGGAAGTTGCTTCAATTTGACCCTGGCAGCCACCGTCGTTTCCTCCGCTTGCCCGCTATCGCGCCAGTTTCTTGCTCATATAGACCGTCATGCCGCCCATGAACGGCTCCTCCCGGTCGATCACATAGCCGTGCCATTTGTACAGCGACACATTGGCGGCGAAAGCACCGTTGGTCAGCAGGCGCAGCTCCGGGCGACCGGCTTCGAGCGCCTTCTGTTCAGCCCGCTCCAGCAACAGCCGCCCGATGCCCCTGCCCTGCGCCTGCGGCGCCACGCAGACATTCTCGATCCACAGGTGGTCGTCGGCCAGCACGGTTTCGATCATGCCCACGACGCGGCCGTCCGCGATTGCAAGATCGAACGGATGCTCGGCCACGGCCTTGTCGTAGTCGGCGCGCATCGGCAGCGGCTCGCGGCCGATCACCGGCACCCATTTCGCATAGGCTGCGCGCACGATGTCCCGGATCGCGGCGGCGTCGGCGGTTTCGGCCGGCCGAAACCGGATGGAATTGTTTGTCATCACAAGGCTCCAGGCATGAAAAACCCCGCCGGCGTTGTCGCGGGCGGGGCTGGAAACGAACGAACCGGATCTATCCTGCCGGCCTTCGTCGTCGCGCACTCAGCTTGCCGCTCCGTGCAGGGCGGCGGCGTCGGTTGGTGTTGGTGGGCGCGAGGGTGAACATGGCGCCAAGCTGGAGCAGGAAAGGCATTGCTGTCAAGGTTTGGAAATTTGCAACGCCCCCAACACTTCGTCATCCACGGGCGGAGCAAGGAGCGAAGCGACGCGGCGCAGACCCGAGGATGACGAAGTGTTGGACGTTTGCGCCAATCACCGAAGGCGTGCGGCGCTTCAATGCGAGCGAGCGTCAAACATCCCTGCCGCGCCCTAATACTCCTGCGCCGTCGGCCTGAACAGGATCTCGTTGATGTCGACCTCGTCGGGCTGGCTCATGGCGAACACCACCGTCCTGGCGAACGAATCGGCGGGGATGGCCACCCGGTCATAGAGCGCGCGCACGCCCGCCGCGACATCGGCCTCGGTGACGCTGTCGGGCAGCTCCGTCGCCACGGCACCGGGCGAGATGATGGTGGTGCGGATGTTGTAGGGTTTTACCTCCTGCCGCAGCCCTTCGGAGATGATGCGCACCGCGTGCTTGGTGGCGGCATAGACCGCACCGCCCGGCCCGACCTTGTGGCCTGCCACGGAAGACACGTTGATGATATGGCCGCTCTTCTGCGTCTTCATATGCGGCAAGGCGGCGGCTATGCCGTAGAGCACGCCCTTGATGTTGACATCGATCATGCGGTCCCAGTCCTCGACCTTGCCGCGCTCCAGCGGCGAGTGCGGCATCAGGCCGGCATTGTTGATGATGACGTCGACGCGGCCATGCGTCTTCACCGCCTGGTCGACGAGCCGCCGGACCTGGCCGACATCGGTCACGTCGGTTGCCAGGACGGCATCCTTGCCGAGCGACAACTCGCCAGCCAGTGCCTCGAGCCGGTCGAGGCGGCGCGCGCCCAGCACCAGCTTGGCACCCTCTTTCGCCAGCAGCCGCGCGGCGGCTTCACCCAGCCCGCTGCTGGCGCCGGTGATGACGACGACCTTGCCCTTGATGTTCTCGGTCATGATAATTTTCCTTCCTGTTCCGCCTCAGCGATCGATCCTGGCCGCCTGTTGCGGCGAATAGCGCTCTCCCTGCACCGCAATCGCCGAGACCGCGTTTTCGATGCCGGCAAGATCGTCCGCCGTCAGCGCGACGCCGCACGATCCGATGTTCTCCTCGAGACGATTGAGCTTCGTCGTGCCGGGGATCGGAACGATCCATGGCTTTTGCGCCAGCAGCCAGGCGAGCGCGACCTGTGCCGGGGTCACCTTCTTTTCGCCCGCGATCGCGACGATCGCGTCGACCAGCGCCTGGTTGGCCTTGCGGGCCTCTTCCGCGAAGCGCGGCACGGTGTTGCGGAAGTCGCTGCTGTCGAAGGTCGTGCTGGCGTTGATGGCGCCGGTGAGGAAACCCTTGCCCAGCGGGCTGAACGGCACGAAGCCGATGCCCAGTTCCTCGAGCACCGGCAGGATCGCCTCCTCGGGTTCGCGCCACCAGAGCGAGTATTCGCTTTGCAGGGCCGCGACCGGCTGCACCGCATGGGCGCGCCGGATGGTGCGCGCACCCGCCTCTGAGAGGCCGAAATGCTTCACCTTGCCTTGGCTGATCAGGTCCTTGACCGTGCCCGCCACCTCCTCGATCGGCACGACCGGATCGACGCGGTGCTGATAGAGGAGATCGATGCGGTCTGTCCTCAGCCGCTTGAGCGAGGCCTCGACGACGTCGCGAATATGCCGCGGCCGGCTGTCCATGCCTTCATGTCCGGCAGTGCCGGCGATGTCGATGCCGAATTTGGTGGCGATCACCACCTGGTCGCGGATCGGCCGCAGCGCCTCGCCGACGACCTCCTCGTTGGTGAAAGGTCCATAGACCTCCGCGGTGTCGAAGAAGGTGATGCCGCGCTCGAACGCGGAACGGATCAGGCGGACGGCATCCGGCGTCGCCATCGGTGCCCCGTAGGACTGGCTCATGCCCATGCAGCCGAGCCCGATGGCCGAGACTTCGAGGCCGCTTGTTCCAAGTGTGCGCTTTTGCATTGTCTTGCTCCTTTGTTCAGGCCTGGTACTGCGCGTCGCTGACGTGCTCCATCCAGTCGACGGCCTTGCCGTCGAGCGCCTCCTGGATGGCGATATGGGTCATGGCGGTGGTGGGCGCCGCGCCGTGCCAGTGCTTTTCGCCGGGCTCGAAGCGGACCACATCACCGGGCCGGATCTCCTCGACTGGCCCGCCCTCGCGCTGCACGCGGCCGCAGCCGGCGGTGACGATCAGCAACTGCCCGAGCGGATGGGTGTGCCACGCCGTGCGCGCGCCGGGCTCGAAGGTAACGGCATTGCCGGCCGCGCGGGCAGGCGCGATGGCCGCAAACAGCGGATCGATGCGCACCGTGCCGGTGAACCAGTCGCCCGGGCCCTTGCCGGAGGCTTGCGAGCCGCTTCGCTTGATATCCATGGTTTCCCCTTTCTCGATACCGGTCAGGACACTGCTGGCGGCCTTCAAGCCCGCCGGTCTCAGGCAGCCGATTGTGATGGCGCTTATTTAGCGGCTGCGATTGGCCTGGATTAGGTGCTATATCCGGCATGTACTTATGAGACAGACTCATCAATGCCGCGAGACAACCTCAACGAGCTCACCGCCTTCCTTGCGGTTGCGCGCGAAAAAAGCTTCACCAGGGCGGCGGCACAGCTTGGCGTGTCGCAATCGGCGCTCAGCCACACGGTGCGCGCGCTGGAGGAGCGGCTGGGCGTGCGGTTGCTCACCCGCACCACGCGCAGCGTGTCGCCCACCGAGGCCGGCGAGCGCCTGGTGCGCTCCGTCGGGCCGAGGCTTGACGAGATCGAGACCGAACTTGCCGCCTTGAGCGCCTTGCGTGAAAAGCCCGCCGGCACCATCCGCGTCACCGCCGGCGAGCACGCGGCCGACGCCGTGTTGTGGCCGGCGATATCAAGGCTTTTGCCCGACTATCCCGACATCAGGGTCGAGATCATCGTCGACTACGGCCTGACCGACATCGTCGCCGAGCGCTACGATGCCGGCGTGCGGCTTGGCGAACAGGTGGCGCACGACATGATCGCGGTTCGCATCGGTCCCGACATGCGCATGGCCGTGGTCGGCTCGCCGGCCTACTTCGCCCGGCGCCCAAAGCCCCGCACGCCGCAGGACCTGACCACTCACAATTGCATCAATTTGCGTTTGCCGACCTATGGCGGGCTCTATGCCTGGGAATTCGAAAAGGCCGGGCGCGAGCTGAAAGTGCGCGTCGAGGGACAGTTGATCTTCAACACGGCGGGGCTGCGCATGAATGCCGTGCTGGCAGGCCTCGGCCTTGCCTACCTGCCGGAGGACCAGGTGAAGGCGCAATTGACCGACGGCCGACTGGTGCGGGTGCTGGCCGACTGGTGCCCGCCCTTCCCCGGCTACCACCTTTATTACCCCAGCCGCCGCCAGGCGACGCCGGCCTTCTCGCTGCTGGTCGACGCGCTGCGGCACAGGGAATAGTCCCGCTCCATCTGGACTGTCTCCACGGTCGTTCTATCTTTGCCGGATCTGACGAACCCGGAGCCGTTGCCGTGACCCAAACCGACCTCTATCGAGGCTATATCGACTGCCTCAACAACCAGGATTGGCAAAGGCTGCATCGCTTCGTCCATGACGAGGTGCACTATAATGGCGACCGGGTCGGCCTTTCGGGCTACCGCGCCATGCTGGAACGGGATTTCCGGGAAATCCCGGATCTCTATTTCAACGTCCAGCTGCTGATTGCCGAGCCACCGTTCATCGCCAGCCGCCTTCGGTTCAACTGCACGCCGAAGGGGACCTTTTTCGGCTTGCCCATCAACGGCAAAAAGGTCTCCTTCAGCGAGAACGTGTTTTATGAATTTCTCAACGACCGGATCAGGAACGTCTGGTCGGTCATCGACAAGGCGGCGATCGAAGCGCAGCTCTGATTTCAGGTGCGATGAATGTCTCTCCTCGCAGCTGGTGGTAAACTTGCCTACCTTGCGTCGCAGGAGACACACAGATGGCCAATGTCGAGAAAGTGAGCGTTGCCCTCACCCCTGAAATGGCACGCATGATGCGCCAGGTCGTTGCGGCGGGCGAATACGCCTCGGCGAGCGAAGTCATGCGTGAGGCGCTGCGCGAATGGAAATTTCGCCGGATGCAGCGTGATCAGGCTGTCGACGAGTTGGGCCGGCTTTGGGATGAAGGCATGGCAAGCGGCAACGCCGTCGACGGTGGCGAAGCCTTCGCCCGGATCAAAAGCAAGCTCGACGCCAGGATCGCCGAGCGCACGTCGCGATGACGCTGCGCCTACGGCCGGAAGCCGAAGCGGATATCGAAGCCATCGCGCTCTATATCGCCGAGCATAGTCCCTCGGCGGCACTGCGCTGGTATGACGAAATCCATGCCCATTGCCAGCGGATCGCCGACATGCCGGGAATGGGTGTTGCCCGGCCGGACGTGCGGCGGGGCTTGCGCACCCTGCAGGAAATTACCTGATCCTCTATCGCCAGATTGACGACGGCGCGGAGATCGTGCGCGTGGTTCATGGCGCGCGTCGGTGGCAGGAATTGTTGTAGCCGGACTTGGTCCCCCACTACGATCGTTCGTAAAAATCGATCATTCTAACCACAACAATTCGTTGGAAAGATCGATTGTGAAATGGCATTCCTCCGGCATACCCGCCTGGAGAATTGCATTGTCTTCCGCCGCCCGCATCGCGAACGATATTCCGAAAACCACGATTTCCGCCGACCTGGCCGCCGGCCGCAAGCGCCTCGATTCGATGTCGAACGGCATCATCCCCGGCATCGTGCTGGTGGCGATGATCACGGCGGTCGCCTTCTCGGCGCACAATGTCTCCGGCTTGCCCTGTTCAGCCCGATGATCCTGGCCGTCGTCGCCGGCATGATCTATTCCAACGTGCTCGGCACGCCCGCCCATGCCAAGGCCGGCATCGCCTTCTCGCAAAAGCGCCTGCTGCGCTTCGCCATCGTGCTGCTCGGCTTCCAGCTGACGCTCGGCCAGGTCGTCTCGATCGGCGCCAGCGGCGTCGGCATCGTTGCCCTGACCCTTGGCGCCACGTTCGTCTTCACCACCACGCTCGGCCGGCTGATCGGCGTCGACCGCAAGCTGGCGCAGTTGATCGCCGCCGGCACCTCGATCTGCGGCGCCTCGGCCATCGTCGCCACCAACATCGTCACCGATGCACGCGATGAGGACGTGACCTACGCCGTCGCCTCGATCACGCTGTTCGGCACCGTCGCCATGCTCGGCTTCCCGCTTTTGGCGCCGCTGCTCGGCCTCGACCAGCACGCTTTCGGCCTGTGGGCCGGCGCGTCCATCCATGAGGTGGCGCAGGTCATCGGCGCCGGCTTCCAGAACGGCACCCAGTCCGGCGAGATCGCCACTGTGGCGAAGCTGACGCGCGTTGCCATGCTGGCGCCGATGGTCATCGCGCTCGGCCTGATGGCGCGCCGCAAGACGAGCAGCAGCCAGCCAGGCGATCAATCCGGGGCGCGCCCGCCAATGCCATGGTTCGTCGCCGCTTTCGTCGCCATCGTGGCGCTGAACAGCCTGGTCACCGTGCCCGCCGAAGTGAAGTCGGCGGTGGCGCTCGCCACCACCATCATGCTGACCATGGGGCTCGCCGCCATGGGCCTGCAGGCCGACATCTCGCAACTGCGCTCGCGCGGCCTGCGCCCGCTGGCGCTCGCCTTCTGCGCCTTCCTGTTCATCGGCGGCTTCAGCCTGATGCTGGTGAAGTTGGTCTAATTTCAGCTTGCTATAGCGGCCTCTTCATTACGTCGAACATCGTCCGGACACCTCCACCCTGCCGACGGGGCGCCAGCCAAAATTGCTGTATCAGGCAGTCAGCCACCGGCTGGCCGCATAGAGATGATAGCGCGCCCAATTAGCCCAGAGTTGACCGTGGCAAAAAGTCAGACCTTAATCCGGACTTCGTCGCTTAATCGGAGGCCACCGTGCAGAGCTTGTCCAAGTTGCTTTGTTTCATCTCCGGCATGCTGGTGGCCGGCGTCGCCAATGCTGGGCAAGCGGAACGGGCCTATAAGAGAGGAGACTACGCAGCGGCTGTCTTGTTGTGGCGCGTCCTTGCTAACACCGGTGACCCCAAAGCGCAGGACAATCTTGGCACCGCCTACGCCGAAGGCCACGGTGTTACAGAGGATTACGTTCAAGCTGCCGCTTGGTACCGTAAGGCAGCGGACCAGGGTGATGCTCAGGCAGAGCACAATCTCGCCTACCTCTACGACCGTGGGCTGGGCGTCAAGCAGGACTATGCCGAGGCTGAAATTTGGTATCGCAAAGCGGCTAGTCAAGGACTAGCGGACGCTCAAACCAATCTCGGGTTGCTGTACAGAGATGGAAGGGGCGTCCCGCAGGACTATCGAGAAGCCGCCACTTGGTTCCGTGAGGCCGCTGAACAAGGAACATCCGTTGCCCAGTACTTTCTGGGTTTGGCTTATTTCAAAGGTCAAGGTGTCGCCCAGGATTATCCTGATGCAATCGCATGGTATCGCAAAGCAGCGGAGCAAGGGAATGCCCTCGCCGAGCATGATCTTGGTGTGGCCTATGGGGAGGGTCTCGGCGTTACGCTCGACTATGCCCAAGCCGACTCGTGGTTCCAGAAGGCAGCGGACCAAGGAGATGCAGGTGCTCAGTACGACCTTGGTATTTCGTACTTTAAGGGGCTAGGGGTTCCTGTAGACTATGTGCAGGCCGTGGCCTGGGTAAGAAAGGCTGCCGAGCAAGGATACGCTAAAGCTGAGAATAGCCTCGGAGTAGCATACCTCGAAGGCCGTGGTGTAAAGCAGGACACCGCCCAAGCTCTTATCTTATTTCGCAAGGCCGCTGATCAAGGTGATCCAACTGCTAAAGCCAACCTTATCAAGTTGGAGCCGCCGGCAAAAAAGGCTTGAGATTCGCTGTTTCCTGCGATTTCGGCGCTCATAACTGGCGGGCACGGCCTGCCAAAGCTATGGCCATCCGCCAACCCTCGCCGTTTCCAATGGCCGATACCAAGGGCCGGTCAGGGCGCGGACTAATCCTCGAAGGAACTCGACGCGGCATAGATCGCCGCGAGCTTCTCGATGCCGGCCTGGTCGGCCGTGTCGAAGCGGCCGGGCAGCGGGCTGTCGAGATCGAGCACGCCGAACACACCTTCCTCGTCTTCCAGAAGAACGACCAGTTCCGAGCGTGAATCGGCGTCACAGGCAATGTGGCCTGGGAAATCGTTCACGTCCTTGATCAGCATCGAGGTGCCGAGTTCGACCGCCGTTCCGCACACACCCTTGCCGACGGCTATGCGCACGCAGGCCGGCTTGCCCTGGAATGGTCCCAGCACCAGTTCCTCGTCCGAGGCCAGGAAATAGAAGCCGGCCCAGTTGAGGTCGGGCACCATCTGGAAGATCAGCGCCGCGGTGTTGGCGGCATTGGCGATCGAATCACTTTCGCCTTCGAGCAGCGCCTTCAGTTGAACGGCGAGGTCGCGGTAGAACGCGGCCTTGTCCGTGGTGTCGATGGCCTTGGCCGCAAACATGGCTTGTCTCCGAACTGAGAATCGCGGTTCCGTTTCCGCAAGCTCTGTGCACCAAACGACCACCGGGCGATACTAGCTTGAATTCACGTCGCCGCGAAGTCGAAACAAGATGCCCTGTCCGGTGCTCGGCAGCACGGCATCGAGCCGTGCTGCCTTGATCAGGAAGGCAAGTCCATCAGCCGGCGGGTTTGTACGCGCCGGCAGCCTTTTTGGCGGCCGCGAGCACTGCCTTCATGTCGAGTTCTTCCAGCACGACCATCTCGGTCAGCGAGCCGCTCGCCCGCACCGCAAGGGACATGCCAATCCCAGCTGACTGGTCCGGCACCTCGCCATTGACAACGACGTCATAGATGCCGCGCGTGAACATCACGCTGGTCACCTTGCCGCCAACGCTTTCAAAAAGCGCCTTGACCGCGGCCTGCCTGTCCGAGCCTTGCATCAATCCTTTGGCGGCATGGGGCGCATAGTTTGCCAGGATAGTCACTTTCATGGGTATTTCCTCCAAATGTCATGTCTCGTGCTGCTCGACAGTTCGAGCGTCACGGAGCGATTTATTTTTCGGAACAATTGCAGGCGCCCTTCGACGCGTTGGCGGCCAAGGGCACACCGCCGGATAAATATGCGCTTAAGCTAATATAATGACAATACCGGACACGCCGACACCGCCGGCAGGACGGTGTCTGGCTGGACCACGCTCGGCCCGCGACGATCGAACCCGCGCCGTTGACCCGCGATGTGGTCTTTGAGGTTGAACGGCCGGCAGCGCCGTGGCGCAGCCTTACATCGGGCGCTTCGGTTCGCCCTTTTGTGGCGTTGCCGTATCGGAATCGGATTTCTTGTGCTTGTCGGCGGCAATCCTGCGGATGCGGTCGAAGCGGCTTTCCTCGGTGGTTTCGGTCGTGACGACCGTCTGTGGCTTCTGCGCGAACACGATCATGGATCGATCTCCTGGGCTAGAGGCCTGTGCGCCGGGAGGCAATCCCCCGGCGGTAGTCTTCCGGCTCACAGAAGAGCCGACTTGGCGAGATTCAGGTCGAAAGGCGGCTTCCATGAAGCCGCCTTTCGGCCAGCTGAGCCTTAGTAGCCGCCCATGCCACCGCCATTACCACCCGCAGGCGCGGCATCCTTGGCCGGGATGTCGGTGATCATGGCTTCGGCGGTGATCAGCAACGCCGCGATCGAGCCGGCGTCCTGCAGGGCGGTGCGCACCACTTTCGCCGGGTCGACGATGCCGGCCTTGATCATGTCGACATAGGTCTCGTTCTGGGCATCAAAGCCCTGATTGTGGTCCTTGCTGTCGGTGAGCTTGCCGACGACGATGGAGCCTTCGACGCCGGAATTCTCGGCGATCTGGCGGATCGGCGCCTCGAGTGCGCGCAGCACGATCGAAATGCCGGCGGTGACATCGTCATTGGCGCCGGTCAGGCCTGATAGCGCCGACCTGGCACGCAGCAATGCCACGCCGCCGCCGGGCACGATGCCTTCCTCGACCGCCGCGCGCGTCGCGTTCAGCGCGTCGTCGATGCGGTCCTTCTTCTCCTTGACTTCCGACTCGGTGACGCCGCCGACGCGGATGACGGCAACGCCGCCCGACAGCTTGGCCAGCCGCTCCTGCAGCTTTTCCTTGTCGTAGTCGGAGGTGGTCTCCTCGATCTGGCCCTTGATCTGGGCGACGCGCGCCTGGATGGTCGCCTTGGTGCCGGCGCCGTCGATGATCGTCGTGGTGTCCTTCTCGATCAGCACGCGCTTGGCGCGGCCGAGCATCTCGATGGTGACGTTCTCGAGCTTGATGCCGAGATCCTCCGAGATCATCTGGCCCGATGTGAGCACGGCGATGTCTTCGAGCATTGCCTTGCGGCGATCGCCGAAGCCCGGCGCCTTGACCGCCGCGACCTTGAGGCCGCCGCGCAATTTGTTGACGACCAGCGTGGCCAGCGCCTCGCCTTCGACATCTTCCGAAATGATCAGCAGCGGCCTGCCGCTCTGCACCACCGCTTCGAGGATCGGCAGCATCGCCTGCAGATTGCCGAGCTTCTTCTCGTGGATAAGGATGTAGGGCTCTTCCAGTTCCGCGCGCATCTTGTCGGCATTGGTGACGAAATACGGGCTGAGATAGCCGCGGTCGAACTGCATGCCCTCGACGACGTCGAGCTCCGTTTCGGCGGTCTTGGCCTCCTCGACGGTGATAACGCCGTCATTGCCGACCTTGTCCATCGCCTTGGCGATCATCTCGCCGACGGTAGCGTCGCCATTGGCGGCGATGGTGCCGACCTGCGCGATCTCGGCCGACGACTTGACCTTCTTGGCCTTGGCCTTGATTTCCCCGACGACGGCGGCAACCGCCTGGTCGATGCCGCGCTTCAAGTCCATCGGGTTCATGCCGGCGGCGACCAGCTTGGCGCCTTCGCGCAGGATCGAGGCGGCCAGCACCGTGGCGGTGGTGGTGCCGTCTCCGGCGAGGTCATTGGTCTTGGAGGCCACTTCGCGCACCATCTGCGCGCCCATGTTCTCGAACTTGTCGGCAAGCTCGATCTCCTTGGCGACGGTGACGCCGTCCTTGGTGACGCGCGGCGCGCCATAGGCCTTGTCGATGATGACATTGCGGCCCTTGGGGCCGAGCGTGACCTTCACCGCATTGGTGAGGATCTCGACGCCGCGCAGCATGCGGTCGCGCGCGTCGGTGGCGAATTTGATTTCCTTGGCAGACATTTTTTCAATCCCGTTCGAATTTGGAGTGGACGAACCCCGCGCGGAACGCGCGGCGCTCCAGTCAGGCGGCCTTCTTGGCTTCGACGCTCTTCTCGATCACGCCCATGATGTCGGCTTCCTTCATGATCAGCAGGTCCTCCCCGTCGATCTTGACCTCGGTGCCGGACCATTTGCCGAACAGGATCAGGTCGCCGGCCTTGACATCGAGCGGCACAAGCGCGCCGTTTTCGTCGCGCGCGCCGGGGCCGACGGCGATGACTTCGCCTTCCTGCGGCTTTTCCTTGGCATTGTCAGGAATGATGATGCCGCCCTTCGATTTGGTATCGCCTTCGGCGCGCCGGATGACGACGCGGTCGTGGAGTGGCCGAAATTTCATGAAAACTTCTTTCTGGGGCCGGCATAGGCGGCCGCTGCTCTGCTATAGGCGCTTTGGCACTCGATAGATAGGAGTGCCAAAAATTATTCGCGAGCCGATGAAATATTTAAAAGTATTATTTCGGGAAGCCGTTTCGTGATATCGCCCATGGCATAAATAATTCAAAAAATTGAATTTTGCCGGTCGAGTGCCTATTTATCGGACAAGTTCATTTTCACGATTTCACACACTAGGGAGATTTGCTCTATGGCCGATGGCAATCAGACGATCATGGAAAAAGCTGAAGCCCGCTTTGTCGACAAGCAGAAGAAGACGGCCGAGCGCAACAAGGCAACCGCCGAATATATGTCCGAGGCAAGGGCAAGGGAGATCAAGACGGCAAGGCTGCGGGAATTGCGGCTGGCCAAGGAAGAAGCCGACCGCGTCGCCGAAGCCCTGAACCCGACGCCGAAGAAGAAGCGGGCGACCAAGAAGGCCGCCGCAACGGAGGTCAAGACATGAGCCTCACCTTCCCCAATCGCAGCCGCAGCTATGACGAAGCCGGCAAGCGCATCCGTTTCGTCGGCCATGACGGCATGTTCCAGATTTCCTTCTCGGTCGCGGCCGATGCGATGACCCGGATGCAACCGGCGACCGCCGCCAACGAGGCAGGCTACCTCGCCACATTCGACACGCAAAGCAGCACCATCCGCGACGTGGCGTCGAAGGCTTACGACCGCACCCGCAAGAGCATGTATGTGTTGACGGCCGCCGACTTCGGCTGAAGCTGCAACGGTCCAGATGGCCCGGGACGGCCAGAGGTCAGGGCTTGCGCTCGGCCCTCTCCCGGCGCTTGATGTCGCGGACATTCATCTGATCGAGCATGGCGTGGGCGTCGCGCGGGTTCATGCCGACCATGACTCTTTGCCTGACCTCGACCGGCTGGCCGGTGAAGACATCGATGATGGCCCAACTCTGGGGCAAGTCCATGCGCAGTGCGTATCGATTTGCCATGCTGGTCAGCCCTGCATCATGAAAAACACCGTGCCCAGGACCAATATCGTCCAGGCAATCACCGACAGCTTCAGCGCCATGCCGCCATGCGTGGCCATCGCCTCGCGCAAGCGCGACACGATCCCCGCCGAAGCGGCCGGCGTCGCCTTGACCGCGACGGACAGCTTGGTGCCAAGTTTTCCAAACACGGGCAGCAGCGACGGTTCACGCACGAAAACGACCTCGAATGTCGGGGAAAAATTGGAGCGAGCACGCTCGCGCCCTTGCATAGCACGCTTTTCGCCAGCGCCCTGCATGCCAAATGCAGATACGCAGCTTTGACGACAGTCTTAGGCCGCCTTCCTGACTTCAATCGTCAGGTGCGACAATGACCGGAACCGCGCAAGTCGGCTGCGATAATAGTCCTCTTGCCGGCGCGTCGGTGTCACCACCGAGACGATGGCGCCGAGATGTCCCGGCCCAAGCCGCCACAAGTGCAAATCGGCAAGCTCATCGCCTTCGCTCTCGATCGTCTTGCGCAGATTCTCCGCCATGCTGCGATCGGGATTCATGTCGAGCAGGACTGCGCCGGTATCGCGGATCAGCCCGAGTGCCCAGCTGGCGATAACCAACGCACCGACAATGCCGGCGAGCGGATCCATCCACAGCCAGCCGAAGGCGCGGGCCAGGAGCAGACCTATGATGACAAGCACGGACACCGCCGCATCGGCGACGACATGCACGACGGCGGCGCGCATGTTGTTGTCATGCGTCGCCTTGCCGTGCGCATGCTCATGCTCTTCAAACAGGACCGGATAGGTCTGCCCGCCGATCGTGAGAATAGCCTCGAAGGCATGCGGCTCGGGAATCTCCTCGAGGGATTCCAGACCATTGTCCAAATCCCTGAATGCGAAAATCTGCCGCGCGCCATCCGGCCGCACGGTTTCTATCGAGACGGATGATGAAGCCAGAGCCCTTCCGGATTCGGCGTGCAGTCGGAAGCGCGGCGGCACGCCGTCCTCGAACACATCGAGCACCAGCTCGTCATCCGTCGTGGCGATCCGATGCGTGTCGTCATGCCCATGCTCCGCCGCATGGCCGTGGCCATGACTATGCCCATGATCTCCACCGCCGAGCACCCATGCGCTGGCAATGTTGACGGCAAGGCCAAGGCAGGCGACCAGGATGGCCTCGGCGAAATGGATCGGCACGGGCGCATAGAGGCGCGTGACGGATTCGTAGCCAATCAGCAGCGCGATCATGGCCAGGATGATGGCGCTGGTGAATCCGGCGAGGTCGCCGAGCTTGCCGGTGCCGAACGTGAAGCGCTGGTCGCCGGCGTGTCGGCGCGCATAGGTATAGGCAAGTGCAGCGAGCAGCAGCGCACCGGCATGCGTGCTCATATGCAGCCCGTCGGCGACAAGGGCGATCGAGCCGAACAAAAGGCCGCCGACGATCTCAGCCACCATCATGATCGCGCAGAGCCAGATCACGGCCCAGGTCCTGCGCTCGCTCTTCTGGTGTTCCTCGCCAAGGAACATGTGGCTGTGGACGGCACTGTTGGCTGCGGACATGGCGGAACTCACTTTACATAGGTGCGGATGACATCGAGCAGTTGGTCGACCGCTTCGTTGTCTAGCGCGCCTGGGTAGCGCTCGGAATCGACGAGATGCGTGCGCACGTGATCCTCGACCACCTCGCCCATCAGCCCGGTCATCGCGCCACGCGCCCCGGCAATGAGATGCATGACCGCCTCGCAGCCGGCCTCGCTGTCGAGAGCCCGCTCGATGGCCTCGACCTGCCCCCTGATGCGGCGCACGCGCGCCAAAAGCTTCTGCTTTTCACGAATGGTATGTGTCATTCCCAGTCTGTAGCATACCCCCCTACCCTATACAAGAATGTAGGCCACGGGCTCGCCCCTCGCAATGCATGGGACGACGCATCTCCAACTCGTCATGCCCTGTTATCTGGCCTCTGGATGAGGCCGCAGAACGCGATATTGGCTGGTTTTTTGGAGGCCTCGCCTCGGGATCGAACCGAGGCTTCAGAGATTTGCAGTCTCCAGCGTCGCCGCTCCGCCACGAGGCCATCGCGGTCGACCTAACCGGCAAATGCTTGCGGAAAAGTTAAGCGTGGAGCGCGTTCTGTCGGCACGTTGCAAAATGCCTTCCCGGGTCGTCATCACCGGCAGCAGCGACAATCCGCGCACGATATTTGCATCCCTGCCAACGCATCCTTTTCGCGAGCACCCGCATGACAAAAGAAAACGCGGCTCTGGCAGGCGGCTGCAGCTTGCCCCTCACGCAGCGGCACTGCGGCCTTTCGCGCCGGTTTCCGCCTTGAAGATGCGGAACGTGTTGCGGCCCGCCGCCTTGGCCGCATAGAGCGCGGTGTCGGCCTGCGCGAACAGGTCGCAAGGCAAGCCTGCCCCGGCAAACGCGATCCCGACCGAGGCGCCGAGCCTCAGCGACTGGCCGCGGATCGCGACCGGCCTGCTCATCGCCTCGATGATGTCGCGCGCCACGCCGGAGACGGCACCGCGGTCGAGATGCGACCCGACCAGCACCGCGAATTCGTCGCCACCGACACGCGCCACCAGTTCCGCCTCGCCGCACCCGCCGGCAAGGCGCTCGGCCGCCGCCTTGAGGCACTCGTCGCCGATGACGTGGCCGAACGTGTCATTGACCGCCTTGAAGCCGTCGAGGTCGATCAAAAGCAGCGCGCCGAGCGGACGGGCTTCATCCGCATGCGCCAGCCGCGCCTGGAAGCGGGCGCGGTTGGCAAGCCCGGTCATGGCGTCGAATTCGGCGAGATAGCGCATCCGGTCCGAAAGGATCTTTTCCTCGGTGATGTCCTGCTTCATGCCGAAGATGCGCACCGGCACACCGGCTTCGCACTCGACGCTCGCGGTGATACGGATCCAGCGGCTATGCCCCGCGAAAGTGGTGATCTCCGCGTCGAGGGTAAAACCGCTGCGTTCGGCAATGGCGTGGCTGCGCAGACTGTCCAGCGCCTTGCGCGATTCCGCCGGATAGCACTTGATGATTTCGCGTCGATCGAGCGCCGCGCCGCGCGGCAGATCGAACAGATCATAGATCACATCGGTCCAGGTCAGCCGCTCGTCGGGCAGGCTGCATTCCCAAACCCCGATGCGCGCCGCGACCGACGCCCGGTCGAAGATCTTGCGGCTGTGGGCCAGCGAAACCTGCTGCGTGGCGATCAGCGCGGCCTTCGCGGCGAGGTCCGCCTTGAGCCTGGCGATGGTTGCGGCATCGCGGCGCCGTTGGTCGGCGCTGCCCTGCCCCAACCGCTTGCCGGGCTGCGAGGCCGGGCCTTTCGGGCTGTATGATGGATCGGGCATGGAGAAACTCCTGGCGGGCGACCACCATGGCGCAACAGCCCTTAAAACTTCGCTGACAAGCCGTCCTCGCCTCCACGAGAGTGGCAATGGCTGCGCTGGTCGACCCCCAACTCCGTCTCGCCTTCGCCGAGCCACCTAGCCGGGGCGAGCCACGGGTCTCGCCCGTCCTTCGGCCCCCCGATCGACGGGGTAGAGGAAAGGCCCCAGGCCTTCCGTCATCAACGCTCGTCCGGCAAAGCTCCCTTCCTTTCCCTCCGAAGGGGGAAAGGTGGCGCTGCGAAGCATCGACGGATCGGGGGAACCACGTGGCAATCAAGCCTCGCACCGATCAGTCCCGCCAGTCACCGAAGATGCGTGCATGGCATAGTGGAACCCATCGTCGATCGGGCTTGGCCGTGCGCCGAGCCTCATTTCGCGAACCCAGCGAGATGCTGGTGTGGCTGCGGAACGGCTGAGGCTGGCCTCCCGTTGCTCGACTATGGCCGGCTTGATTGGGCGGCGGCGGCAGGCAGAGCCGCCTTCGATGCCGCTTGCGGCGCGCTGTTGTCGACATGCGCCCAGGCCGGCCGCTCGAACAGGAACATGCCGAAGCCGACGCGCTGGATGATGAGGTAGAGCACGACAGGGCTGATGATCGAGACCAAAAGCACCGCCAGGCTGAGCATGCCGGTGTCGGTCAGCAGGCCGCTCGCGAGTGCGGCGCCGCGGAAGAGTGACATCGGGATGGTGAAGGCGACGTAGACGACCAGCGAATGTTCGCCGAGCCAGCGCAGCCACTCCATGGCGGCAAATTGCGACAGGAAGCCGCCGAGCACGCAAAGCGCCACGGCGCCCGCGACGGCCAGAGTGAGATGCAGCGGCGGCCATGCCGCCAGGCCCATCTGCATGCCGACCGGCTGCATGGCATAGCCCGGCGAATAGACGAGCAGCCCGTTGACGACAGCCCACAAGAGCAGGCCGCCGACGGCCAGCATTGGGCGCGGTTGCGTCCACTCGACGAGGCGGAAAATCAACGGCGCCAGCACGAAGCCGAGATAGAAGAACACGAAATAGGCCGCGAATTGTTCAAGCGCGTAGCTGTCGGGATGCGGCGCCCACATCTGCAGGCCGGCAGCGGCCGGGATGACGATCCAGGCCGGCACGCGGAATTGCCGCAAAAGCTTCGCGACGAGGCCGAACACCGCCAGCATGTAGATGAACCACAGCACGCCATAGGGCTGGACGACGGCCATTGCGAGATCGTGCAGCATGCCGCCGGGATCCCGGCTGAAGATGCCGATCTTCAGCCCGATCGAGATGATCGCCCACAGCACGTAGAAATAGAGATAATGGACGACGCGCCGGTCGACATAGCGCCGCCACGGCCGGTCGATCACCTGCGACAGGAACAGTCCGGAGATCAGGAAGAATTCCGGCATGCGGAACGGCGTCGCGAAGCCGATGACATAGTGCAGGAAGCCGACGCCGCCCGTGTACTCGCCGGTGTTGTAGGCGGAATACATCATGACCACGAGGATGATCGAGAGGCCTTTGGCCGTGTCCACCCACGGCATGCGCATCGGGCTGTTCATGGCAAATCCATCCGGGGCCGGCCAAGGCGGCCAGCCATCATTCCGAGATGTCTAGCACCATCAAGCTTCCCAGATCGTAAACGCGGCTGGTTTTGTGGAGTGGCTGGCGGCCCAATCTTCCGGCGTCGGCGCTGCCCCTCACTGTCCTGCCGGACATCTCTCCCCGTATAGTGACGGGGAGAGAGGGCTTGACGCGCTGTCGGCGCTTTTCTTGCGGCGTTGGAGATTGGCGAAATCACCGATAACAGCCTCCCTCTCCCTGTCACTATACGGGGAGAGGTGTCCGGCAGGACAGTGAGGGGCAGCGCTGACGTCGGAAGATCGATAACAATCTGCGACGCAGCTACTTTCTGCCCTTCGACTTGTTCAGCGCCACCGCAGCCCGCACCAGCGCCTTGAAGGCCTCTTCGTCGACCTCCTCGCCCTTCTGAAAATCAATAGCCCGCCTCGTGTTGCCTTCGAGGCTGGAGTTGAACAGGGCCGCGGGATCGGGCAGTGCCGCGCCCTTGGCGAAGGTCAGCTTGACGACGCTCTTGTAGGTCTCGCCGGTGCAGATCATGCCGTCATGCTCCCACACCGGAACCCCGCGCCATTTCCACGTCTCGACCACATCGGGATCGGCCTGGTGGATGAGCGCGCGCAGCCGGCCGAGCATCTCGCCGCGCCAGTCGCCGAGTTCCGTGATCCTGCCGTCGATCAGTTCGGAGGGGGATTTGCTCTCCTGCGATCCGGTCATGCCGTTCTCCTCAAAAAATGAACAATAGCACTCACATGCGCTCGCCAGGCAATTGGCTGGCCTGCTTCACCCAGGCGCTGAATTGCGCCTCGTCGAACGGCTCGTCCTCACGGATGTCGAGGTAGCGCGTGTCACGGCTCCGGGATTCGCCCGGCGGCACCGGATCCAGCGACATGCCGCGAAAGAAGGCCACCTTGATATACCTGGTGAAGCAATGGAAGCTGAGGAACCAGCCCTCGCCTTCGATGCCATAGAACGGCGAATTCCATTTCACCGCCTTGTGCACGCCGGGCACGGCGCGCTCGATGAGTGTGTCGAGGCGACCGCCCATTGCGCGCTTCCAGCCCGGCATGGCCGCGATATAGGCCTGCACCGGGGCATCGCCATGGCCCTTGGCGATCTGTGGGTTGCCGCCGGAAAGCAGCTTCGGCTCAGGCTTGATGCCGGTCGACTTGGCCATACCCTTCCCTTCCTATCCCGCGTCCTTTCCCGACATAGGGCAGCACGAACATATAGAGGCCGCTGAACAGCATAAGGAAAAGCGGCGGCAGTGGCGAATAGACCACCCAGGCGGGCGGCTGTCCAAACGCCATGGTGACGAAATTGGCGACGACGGTCGCCGTGAAGATGATCGACAGCCAGCGATGCGCCTGCCTGATCCACTTGCTCCAGTCCAATCTTACCTCCCGTGAAAACGCGTGAAACCGTGCGCGGCTACCAACGCGCCAGCTGTGTGATCTGGATGAGATTGCCGCAGCCATCGTTGAGCTTGGCGATGGTCGAGCCGGTCACCTCGGTCGGCGCCATGGCGAACGTGCCGCCATTGGCCGTGATGCGCTGGTGGTCAGCCTTGATGTCATCGGTGAAGAACATCACCGCCGGCTGGCTCTGCTCGAACATCGCCTGCTGGTAGGCCTTGGCGGCCGGTTGGTTGTTGAGGGCCAGCTGCAGCTCGGTGCCTTCGGGCTCATCCGGCGAGGCGACCGTCAGCCAGCGGAACGGCCCATTGCTGAAATCGGCCTTCTTGGCCAGGCCGAGCACGCCGGTGTAGAAGGCAAGCGCCTTGTCCTGGTCGTCGACATGGATGCTGGTCAGTTTGATCTTCATCGTCTTCCTCCATAGGCTTTGCTGGCGGCCAGGCCGCCCGGTGAAGTCAGGTGTTGGGTTCGTTCGGCCGAAGCTCAGTCCGTCCGGTCGAGAAGCTGCTCCAGCTTCTCGAAGAATTGCGGCCAGCCGGTTCTTGCGCCGCCATAGGCGCGCCGCTGCTCGGGCCGGAAGCCGGATTGTTCCATGCGCAGATGCGTTCCCGTTGGCGTAGGGGTGAGCGTGAAGGTCACCACGCTCCTGAGATCGAACGCCGGATCCTGATGCACGAGGTTCCAGCTGTAGGACAGCGTCTTGTTCGGTTCGATGGCCAGCACCTCGCAATCCAGCACGCCGCCCCAATCGGCGCTGATGTTGAAGCGGTGGCCGACAGCGGGCTTGAAATCGTTCCTCATCAGCCACTCCTCGATCAGATGCGGTTGCGTCAGCGCGCGCCAGAGCTTTTCCGGCGGATGGGAAATCTGCCGCTCGACGACGACAGTGCGGGTCTCCTGGGCCCTATCGTTCACTGGTCCATCCTTTTGAGCAAATCCTCGAGATCGTCGAACCGGCTTTCCCAGAACCCGGCCATCTCACGTGTCCAGTCCATCAGCGGCGCCAGCGCGCCAAGCTGCGCACTGTAATGCGTCTGGCGGCCCTCATGGCGGTCGCGCACCAGACCGGCCTGCTTGAGCACGCCGAGATGCTTCGACACCGCCGGCTGCGAGACCCCGGACTGGCTCGTCAGCGCCCCCACCGTCTGCTCGCCCTTGCGGCACAGTCGTTCGAAAATCGCCCGCCTGGTCGGATCGGCGAGTGTCCTGAAGAGCATGTCATGAGCGTCCGGCATGTCGGATCGATAACCCGTTGGCTATTGGTTGACGTATAACCGCAGGGATATATGTTCGTCAAGAGCGAGATTGGAGCGGCAGGAATGATCCTCGTCACCGGAGCCACCGGCCATATCTCCAGCGATTTCACCGCGCTTACCGGCAAGCCGCCGGAAAGCTTTCGGGATTTCCTGGTTCGCGTGGCCCCCGCAAGTCCCGCGGGCGGCTAGAGAGCCGCTTGGGTACGCCCGATCTCCTGCGCCACCAGTTCCTGCAGCTGCCACAGATTGCGATCGCGTATGCCGCAGGCGTCGAGGTGGCGGATCGTCTCGAACAGATATTGCGCGCCTGAGCCCCAATGGCCGACGGCCCTGGCCAAAGTCGCCGCCACCGCGGCCTTGTCCAGCTTGCCGGCATAGCGCGGATTGGCCGGATCGACGACGAAGCCCAGCGCCCGGCTCGCCCCGCCTTCCGTGCTGACCCGCAGCCAGCGCGGCACGTTGACGGCGGGCAGGATGGTCATTTCGCGGCGCAGCAGCGCCTCCAGATTGGCCGCGACCGGCTCGGCGATCTCGAACACCATGCCCTGGCACTGGCCGCCGCGGTCGAGCGCCATCATCAGGCCGGGCTGCTCAAGCGTGCCGCGAAAGCGCTGCACCGTGAAGCAGAACGACCGGTGCCAGCCCCGCGCCACCGCCCGTTCGCCACCCCGCACCTCGCCGGCCGGCTTCCACAGCAACGAGCCATAGGCAAACAGCTTCAGCGGTCCAGGCGGCGCGGAGGCCAGGATCTCGTCGCGAAACCGCGCATAGTCGGCATCCAGCATATAGACCATGCCCGGCGTCGGCCCGGCATCCTCGACCACGCGCATGGTGCGCGCGACGAGTTCCTCGGTCAGCGCCATTTGCGATTTGCGCGGTGGGGTGGAAGTCGGCTTGTGCATGTTCGTCATGTTGCTGAAGGCAGACGGATTCTCAAGGGCAAGCCGCCGGGCAATCTCTTTCGGTTTCGAGTTCGGCTGTGACATTCAACAGACGTCAGCGCCGCCCCTCACCTGCCTGCCGGCATCCTCTCTCCGTATAGGGACGGGGAGAGGGGCGCTGTCATCGCCGCCTTCGCCAATCACCGACGTTTGCAAGAAGAGCGCGGCATCGCGGCCAGCCCATTTCTCCCCGTCCCTATACGGGGAGAAATGCCCGGCAGGGCAATGAGGGGCGGCGCTGACGCTGGCGATCGGAAGCGACCGCGCCGATTCAAAATCTGAGCACACACGCCCAAGCCCCTGAAAAGACTCTGCTCTCCTACCGCCCCGGCGCGGCACTCAACTCGCTGCGCCGCCAGGCGGCCGGCGAAATGCCCACGGAGCGTTTGAACTCGCGCCCGAAATGGTAGACGTCGCAGAAGCCGCAGGCTTCCGCCACTTCGGCCAGCGGCTGATCACCCTGCACCAGCAGCGATTGCGCCTGCATCAGCCGCTCGCGCATCAGCCATTGATGCGGGCTGGTGCGCAGATGTTTCTGGAACAGCCGCCGTACCTGCGAGGCGCCGAGCCCGGTGACGGTGGCAAGGTCGGATGCCGCCCACGCAAAGCCGGGTTCGGCGCGCATGGCGTCGAGCGCCGAGGCAAGCGGCTTCGGCAGATCGTCATTGCCGGCGCCGTTCACCGCGCGATCGACCAGGAGCAGGAACTCGGCGACCAGCTGGTTCAGCCGCAGGTCGAGGCCGGCGTCGCGCCGGCGCAGCGCCGAAAACAGCCGCTCGAACCATGGCGCCGGGCTGGTCGCTTCCGTGAAGCCGGTGCGCAACACGCCCTCGCCGAACAGCTTGCGCCGCAGGATCGCCGGGTCCGGGCCGTCGAGCCGAAACCACAGCAGCGTCCACGGCTCGTCCGGATCGGCGCAATGCACATGCGGCGCCTCGTTGGCCATCCACACCAGCTGGTGAGCACGCACGTCCAGCCGCTGCCCAAGCGTCTCGACATGGCCCCTCCCCGACAGGCAGTAGAGGATGTCCTGGCCGGGATAGACCGGCCGTTCTATGCGGTAATCGCGCGCCGCCGCCACCTTGCCGGCGCGCAGCACGCTGAAGGCCGTGCGCGTCCAGCCGGCGGCCGGCACATAGTGGAAACTCTCGAAAACATCCGTCTTGTTCATATGCGCGTTTTATACAAAACAAGCGTCTTGCTGTCCATTTTGTTCGCCGCCAGCGTCGCTATGGTTGCTCGCATGAGGTCGGGGATTTCTGCGGGCTTTTACCGAGAACCCCAGTTTCACGGGCTTTCCCGGCGCCTTGCGCCGCTGGCGGCCCGACAGTCCAGGGAGGCAAGACGATGCTGGCGATGACGAGGAAAGAGGCGGAAGACTACGCCCGTGATGGCTATATTATCCGCAGGGGACTGCTCAGCGTGGCGGAAGTGGAGGATTTTCGCGACCATGCCCGTGCGCAGCTGGAAGCGGAAAACAAGAATGGCGCCGTGATGGCCAAGGGCGACAAGGAGGGCAAGACCACCCTTCTGAAGATGTGGACCAAGGCCGAGGACGACAAATACGGGCTGCTCGCCCGCGACGAGCGCATGGTCGATCTGGCGGAAGACGCCGTCGGCAAGCCGATCTACCTTTACAGCCACAAGATGACGATGAAGCAGCCCAATGAGGGCGGCGCCTGGGAATGGCACCAGGATTTCGGCTACTGGTACAACTACGGCTGCCTGGCGCCGGAGATGATGAGCATCTATGTCGCGCTCGACAAGGCAACACGGGAGAATGGCTGCCTGCAGGTGCTGAAGGGTACGCACAAGCTCGGCCGCCTCAACCATATCCGCGAGAACGACCAGACCAATGTCGAGCAGGAACATCTGGAAGCAGCACTCAAGCGCTACGAGCACATCTATGTCGAGATGGAAGCCGGCGACGCGCTGATCTTCGACGGCAATCTCCTGCACCGCTCCGATGCCAACCGGTCCGACACCTATCGCTGGGGCTACATCTGCTCCTACAACGCCGTCGAGAACGCGCCGTTCAAGAAGGTTCGCGAATACGGGAATTTCGACGAGCTGCGCAAGGTGCCGGCCGGTTCGTTCCGCCAGGCGTCCTGACGCGGCGAGAATAGCGGCATGGGCGGCGACGCCCACGCCATGGCCATGATCCCTTTTCGAAAGATCATGGCCGAACAGGGGGATAGAGCCCGACCCTGAATCAGTTTGGGATCGGCACGAATGCATCGGCCCGCGCACGAGCTCGGCTCGGATCGATGGAATGGAAGAGTGGTCACGCTGGTGAGGACCGGCCGATCACGCTGAGGGAGGATGCTGTATGGCCCATGCGGTCAGGACCGGCGCGCGCGCGCCAGCCACGGACCGATTCACGCTGGCGCGGCTTTTGCGGGCGCGCGAGGCAGGCGTGTTCATCGCCCTGCTCGTGCTGTGCCTGTTCTTGTCCTTCGCCACCGATGGATTCCTGACATCGCTCAACCTGCTCAATGTCGGGCGCCAGATTTCCTTGCTCGGAATCATGGCGGTCGGCATGACGTTCGTGCTGATCGCGGGCGAGGTCGACCTCTCGGTCGGTTCGACCTATGCGTTCTCGGGCCTCGCCACCGGCATGCTGATCATCGCCGGCTGGGGGTTGCTGCCGGCGATCTGCGTCGGCCTCGCCACCGGCGTCGTCATCGGCCTCATCAACGGCGTGCTCTCCACCTATGGCCGCCTGCCCTCCCTGATCGCCACGCTCGGCATGCTGTCCATCGTGCGTGGTGCGGCGCTGATCCTGACCAATGGCCAGCCGGTGACGGTCAACGCCCGCAATGGCGCGCTGCCCGATGTGCTGCAGGCCTTCTCCTTCATGGGCCAGGGCTACCTCTTCACCATCATTCCCATGCAGCTGGTGTTCCTGGTCATCGTCGCTGTGCTGGCCTGGCTTGTCCTGTCCTTCTCCAATTTCGGCTTCCGGGTCTATGCCGTCGGCGGCAGCGCCAAGGCGGCGCGCGTTTCCGGCATCTCCGTCAACAAGGTCAAGATATCGGCCTTCATCCTGATGGGCGTGCTTGCCGCCTTCGCCGGCATTCTGGGCCTCGCCTTCCTGCCGTCCAGCCAGGCCGGACGCACCGGCCTTGGCCTCGAGCTCGACGTCATCGCCGCCACCATTGTCGGCGGCGCCTCGCTGTCGGGCGGCGAAGGCACGATCCTCGGCACCATACTGGGCGTGCTCATCATCGGCGTCATGCGCAATGGCCTTGTGCTGCTCGGCGTGTCGCCCTTCGTGCAGGAACTGATGATCGGCCTGGTCATCATCATCGCGGTCGGCATCGACAAATGGAGCACGCGCCGAGCGGGTTAATCGCAGAAGACAGAAGCAACCAGAACCAAAAAGGGAGGACTATCCATGAACATCAGACACGTCATTCTCGCGGCAGCGATCGGCCTTCTTCCGCTCTCGGCCCATGCCGAATCCAAGCTCGCCGATTTCCAGCTTGCGCCCCGCATCAAGGCCAAGATCGATGCCGGCCAGCCGCTCGACTTCTACGTCTCCTACCATGACGTCTCCAACGAATTCGCGCCGTTCATGAAGGCGGGCGTCGAGCGCGCCGCCAAGGAGGACAAGGTCGGCGCTCAGTTCATCGGCCCGGTCGGCGCCGATGCCGACGGCCAGATCTCGGAGATCGAGACGCTGATGGGCAAGATGGACGGCCTGGCGATCTCCTCGGTCTCAACCGACGCGCTGGCGCCGGTGATCGACCGCGTCATTGCCGCTGGCATCCCGGTCGTCACCTTCAACACCGACAATCCCCAGAGCAAGCGCCTCGCCTTCGCCGGCCAGGACCTCGTCCAGTCCGGCCGCGAGGCGGGCAAGCTGATGTCCAAGGTGCTGGGCGGCAAGGGCAAGGTGATGATCACCACCATCGACGCCGCCGCGCAATGGTCGCTCGACCGCGAGAAAGGCGCTCGCGAAGCGCTCAAGGCCGAGCCCGGCATCGAAGTTGTCAACACGCTCAACACCGGCACCGACCCGCAGAAGATCTATTCGGCGATCGAGAACGCCATGCTCGCCAACCCGTCGATCTCGGGCGTGCTGTCGCTCGAATGCTGCTCGACACCGGCCGCCGGCACCTGGGTGGAACGCAACAAGGCCACCGACAAGGTCAAGGTGGTCGGCTTCGACCTGCTAGACCAGACAGTGCAGCTCGTGCAGGACGGCAATGTCGATGCCACGATCGACCAGGCGCCGGAAAAGCAGGGCTTTGCCGCCGTCGACCTGCTGGTGAAGTTCCTCAAGGGCCAGCCGATCGACAATGTCGATACCGGCGTCGGCATCTACACCAAGGAGAACATCGCCGAAGTCGCCAAGAAGAAGTAATCGACAGCCCGCACGGCCGCCGATCCCAGTGGACCGGCGGCCGCTTGCACGCATTCAGCCAGCCCCAAGCCAGCAGGTTCATGACAGACACCCAGACCCCTGCCCCGATCGTCGAAATCTCCGGCCTGACCAAGCGGTTCCCCGGCGTGCTGGCGCTTGACCGCATTTCCGTCGCCTTCCGCGCCGGCGAGGTGCATGCCGTGATCGGCGAGAACGGCGCCGGCAAATCGACGCTGATGAACATGCTGGCCGGCGACCTGCAGCCCGATGGCGGCGAGATCCGCATCGACGGCAAGCCGGCGATTATCGCCTCGCCGCTCGCCAGCCGCGCCGCCGGCATCACCGTGGTCTACCAGGAGCTGGCGCTCTGCCCGACCCTGACCATCGCCGAGAACATCATGATGTCGGACATGGCGACGCGCTCCGTCGTGTCGCTGGTGCCGCGCGACGAGATGCGGCGCGAGGCGCGCGCGGCGCTGACCCGGCTCGGCATGGGCACGCTCGATCCCGACACCAGGGTCTCGCGCCTGTCGGTGGCCGAGATGCAACTGGTCGAGATCGCCGGCGCCATCCGCCAGCGCGCCCGCGTGCTGGTGCTGGACGAACCCAATTCGGCGCTCTCCAAGCGAGAGAGCGACCGCCTGTTCGAGATCGTCAAACAGTTGCGCGGCGAAGGCGTCACCGTCATCTACGTCTCGCATCATTTGAAGGAAGTGCTCGACCTTGCCGACCGCATAACCGTGATGCGAGACGGCCGCACCATCGAGACCATGGACAATGACGGCCTGTCGGAGGACCGGTTGATCCGCGCCATGGTCGGCCGCGAACTCGACACGGCGGCGCAGTGGTCGCTGCAAGCCGAGGCGCGCTCGCATGAGGCGCCGATCGTGCTCGCCGTCGAAAAGCTGACCGCGCCGAGCCTGGACGAGCTGAGCTTCCATGCCCGCGCCGGCGAGATCCTCGGCATTGGCGGCCTGCCGGATTCCGGCAAGGACATGCTCGGCGAAGCCCTGTTTGGCCTCTGCGCCCGGCGCGGGCGCGTCACCATCGACGGCACGGAATTGCGCGCCGCCGACCCGCGGGCCTCGATCCGCAACGGCATGGCGCTGGTGCCGGCCGACCGGCGCGGCGCCGGCGCGCTGCTGAGCATGAGCGTCGCCAACAATGTCGTCTCGGCCTCGCTGCCGCGCTTTTCGCTGGCCGGCTTCATGCGGCGTGGTGCCGTGCGCCGCGAGGCGCGCGCGCAGGTCGCCCGGCTCGATGCGCGCATTTCACATCTCGGCCAGAAGCTAGCCACGCTGTCCGGCGGCAACCAGCAGAAGATCATCCTTGGCCGCAGCCTCGTCACCAATCCGCGCGTGCTGGTGCTGCACGAGCCGACGCGCGGCGTCGATGTCGGCGCCAAGGCCGAGATCTACGCCATATTGCGCGGCATCGCCGGCGAAGGCGTGGCGGTGGTGATGATCTCGTCGGAGATTCCCGAATTGATCATGAACGCCGAACGCGTTCTGGTGCTGCGCAATGGCCGCGTTTCGGGTGAACTGACCGGAGCCGGCATCAACGAGGAAGCGATCCTGGCGCGCGCCATGGCGTCCTGAACGAGGCGATTGATGAGCAAACCCCAGACCGCACCAAGGATCACCATCGTCGGCAGCTTCGCTGTCGGCCTGACCATGCGGGCGCCGAAACTGCCGATCTTCGGCGAAACGATGCTTGGCACCGATTTCGACATGGGCGCCGGCGGCAAGGGCTCGAACCAGGCGGTGGCGACATCCAGGCTCGGCGCCGCCTCCTCGCTGGTCGCCATCATCGGCACCGACAAGCTGGCCGGCATCGCCACCGACCTCTATGCCGCCGAGGGCGTCGATGCGAGCTTTGTGACGACACGGACGGAACGCGCCACCGGCGTCGGCTTCATCATCCTCAACGACAAGGGCGAGAATTTCATCATCCTCGACATGGGCGCCAACGAGCTGATGGACGCGGCGGTCGTCGACACCGCCGAACAGCGCATTGCGCAGAGCGATGTGGTGATGACCGTGCTCGAAGTGCCGATAGCGGCCGCCGCCCGCGCCATGGAGCTTGGCCGCAGGCACGGCGCCCGCACCATCCTCAACCCCGCGCCCGCGCGCCAGCTTCCCGACGCGATCTTCGCCAATGTCGACTATCTCACCCCGAACGAAAGCGAATTGCGCATCCTGCTTGGCCTGCCCGCCGACGATCCGCGCTCGTCACGCGAACTGGCCGGCGAACTGCGACGCCGTGGCGTGCGCAACGTCGTGGTGACGCTCGGCCGCAGCGGCGCGCTCATCCTCACCGACGAACTCGACATCATGGTGCCGGCCGTGCCGGTCGAGGTGGTCGACACCACCGGCGCCGGCGACGCGTTCAACTCAGGCTTCGCCGTGGCGCTGGCCGAGGGCCGCGACATTGTCGACGCCGTGCGCTTCGGCGTCGTATGCGGCGGCATAGCCTGCACAAGGCTCGGCGTCATCCCCGGCCTGCCCGAACGTGGTCAGGCCGACGCGCTGTTCGCCGAAGCCCTCAAGACGACATGGCCCCAGAAATAACACGGAAGGAAAAGAGATGAACCGGAACCGCCTGCTCAACGCCGAACTGTCGCACGCCATCGCCTCGATGGGCCACGGCGATCTGATGATCGTCTGCGACGCGGGCTTTCCGATCCCGTCGAGCGCCTGGCGCATCGATCTCGCCATCTCGCCCGACGTGCCGGACCTGGAAACGGTGCTCGGCCCGATCGCGGCGAACCTGATCGCCGAGCGCGTCGGCTATGCCGACACGCTGCCGGTGCACAACGCGCCGCTGCTGGCGAAGCTCAAGCGCCTGTTTCCCGACGCCGATTTCGAGACGACCACGCACGAGACCATCCTCGGCGAGATGGCCAGAAAGGCCAAGGTCATCGTGCGCACCGGCGCCTTCGACCCCTGGGGCAACATCCTCATCTATTCCGGCGTCGACGTGCCGGCCTGGTTCTCCAAGCCCGGCGTTGTCGCGCCCGACTACTACGCGAAGAAGCTGAAAGGCTGACATGCCCCGCATCTTCGACTTCGGCGGCCGCGAGGTCGAGCGCTCCGCAACCGTCGCCAGCCTGCGGGCGCTGAAGGGCAGCGGCGGGCACGTCGCGCAGGTGACGGCCGAGACGGCGGACGAGGCCGCGGCGGCGGAGGCCGCCGGCATCGAGATGGTCGTCTGCCGTGCCGCCAATGTGGCGCGCGTGCGTGAAGGCTCGCGCCGTGTCTTCGTCACCGCCGCCCTCGGCTTCGCCGACGCGGTGACATCGGACGAGATCCTGCGCACCGCTTTCAGCGCGATCACGACCGGCGCCGACGCCGTCATCACCGGACGCGGCCATGAGACCGTGCGCATGCTCGCCAACGAGCAGATCCCGGTGATGGGCCATCTCGGCTTCGTGCCGCGCAAATCGACCTGGGTCGGCGGCATCCGCGCCGTCGGCAAGACCGCCACCGAGGCGCTCGAATTGTGGGACCGCTTCCGCCGGCTGGAAGATGCCGGCGCCTTCGCCGTCGAATGCGAGATCATTCCAGCCGAGGTCATGGCCGAGATCAACCGCCGCACCGGGCTGGTCACGGTCTCGCTGGGGTCCGGTCCATCAGCCGATGTGGTGTTCCTGTTCACCTCGGACATATCAGGCGAAAGCGCCCGCCTGCCCCGCCACGCCCGCGCCTGGGGCAATCTGGCCGCCCTCCACAAGGCCGTCCGCGAAGCCCGCGTCGCGGCGCTGTCAGGCTTTCGCAAGGAGGTCGCCGCCGGCAGCTACCCGGCCGAGGCCGAGATCGCCGGCATTGCCGATGCCGAGCTGGAGGAATTTCGCACCCGTCTCGAGTCGGGCGAGATTAGCTGGGGATAAACAAGCGGATAGAGCCGTACCTTGAATCGTTCAGGGCCGGTTCTCGATCATCTGCCGCAAGCTGCGATAGGTCCGCTCCAGCCGCTCGAAACCGCCCTCGGCAAGCGTGATCGGCGCGGCATTGTCGGCTATCACCGCGAACAGCAGCGCGGCGTCGGCCGGCACCACATTGGGCGCAAGCTCGCCGCGCCGACCCGCCGATGACAGCGCCTCCGCGAACAGCGCCGAGAGCTCGACGCCGAAATGGCCGAGCATCTGCCGGCCGCGGTCGCCCAGCAGATCGGCATCCTGGCGCAGCCGCGAGATCAGGCTCCAGCCGCGCCCTTCGGTGCCGGTCGGATTGAAATGGCTGAAACGCGCGCGGCTGTAGGCGATCATCGCCTCGACCTGATCCGAGAGGCTGGATCCTTGCGCCGACCAGACCGCGCGCAAGCCGCTCAGCGTCTCCTGCATGTAGTCGCCAAGCACCTCGTCGACGAGCGCCTGCTTGTTGCCGAAATGATAGTGGATGTTGGCGCGGGTCGTGCCGAGCGCCGCCGAAATATCCCCGAAGCTGGTGCCGCGATAGCCGTGGCGCACCAGAAGCTCCAGCGCCGTATCCTTGATCGCCTGTCTGGTGTCGGTCTCGTCCATGCCTTCCATCATAGCCAAATGCGTTGGCCTTGGACGCCGAAGCTTTGCGGCATCCCCAGCATTTGACGGAATACTGACTTGCAGGTAAGTAAGTAGAAAATCGGCGGGAGGATACGTGGTGCGGATGCAGACATTCAGCGATATCGAGGGATCGGCGCCGCAGGCCGTCCGCGCCGGTGATCTGGTCTTCATCGGCGGGCTGATGGCGACGGACGCCAGCGGCAATATCGTTGCAACCGGCATAACGGGTCAGGCGCGCGTCATTTTCGACCGGCTGGCGGCCCTTCTCGCCCAGGCCGGCGCCGGCATGGCCGATGTGGTCAAGCACAACATCTATTTCAGTTGCGAGGCCGATGCCGTCGGCGCCTTCCTCGACGAACTCGATGCCGTGCGCGCCGGCTGTTTCGCCGCCCCCGGCCCGACCACCACGGAAATCCGCTGCAGCCTCGACCGCGAGGGCGCGCTGCTGATGGTCGACGCCTGGGTGGTGGTCGGCGGCAAGCGCGAACAGCTCGACCCGCCGGGTCACTGGCGCTGGCGCAGAGAGCTGCCCTTCGTCCATGGCTGGAAGGTCGGCGACATGCTGTTTGTCGGCGGCCAGCGCTCGCTCGATGCCGAAGGCAATGTGCTCGGGCTCGGCGATATCGAGGTGCAGACCGACGAGGCCTTCCGCAACCTCGACACCATGCTGCGGTCGGGCGGCGGCGATCGCCACAGCCTGATGCGCCAGAACACCTATTTCCGCTTTTTCGGCGAGGGCCGCGAGGTCACCGACTACTGGGAGAAGATGACCAATGTGCGCCGCCGCTACATGTCGGTGCCTTCGGCGGCCGGTGCCGGACTGCGCGTCCAGGGCATGGGCGATCCCGACGAACTGATCCAGGTCGAGGGCATCGGCATGCTCGGCGACGACAAGCAGCGCCTGCAGCCGGCCAACCATTGGGACTGGAGCATTCCCAACACCCAGTTCACGCAAGGCTGGAAGATCGGCGGGCTCGCCTTCATCGGCGGCCAGATCTCGGCCGACGACAAGGCGCAGGCCGTCGGCGACGACATGGAGACGCAGACCCGCAACGTCTTCGAGTTCATCCGCCGCACGCTGGCCGAAGGCAGGCTCGACGAAAGCGACGTCGCCAAGCTCTATATCTACTATCATGCCGAAGGCAGCTGGGCCGGGATCGAGGCGACGCGCGCGGTGATTGCCCGCGTGCAGCGCGAATTCTACCCCGAGCCTGGTCCGGCGGTGACCGCGATCCGCGTCGCCGGCTTTGCCTTCGAGAACCTGCTGATCGAGATCGAGGCGATGGCGGTGACGCGAGACTGATGTCGAAACACGATTTCACCGCCGCCGAATTCGCCGACCGGCTGGCGCGCGTGCGCGCCGCCATGGCCGCACGCGACCTCGACTGGCTGGTTGCCGTCCACCCCGCCTCCATCCATTGGCTGACCGGCAGCGACGCCAAGAGCTACCAGGAATTCCAATGCCTGCTGGTCGGCGCGCGTGACGAGCCGCTCGTCGTGCTGACACGCCAGGGCGAGGTGCATGAATTCGAGACGGACGCCCTTGCCGGCGAGGTACAAGGCTATGGCGGCGGCGAGAACGAGGATCCGGTCGCGGCCTTCGCCGGCATGGCGCGGCGCCACGGCGTGCTCGGCAGGCGCGTCGGCCTTGAAGTGCCAGCCTACTATCTTCACCCACATCATTATCTCGGCCTTCGCGCCGTCATCGGCGATGCACTGCTCACCGAGGCGACCGAACTGATCGCCGGCCTGAAGCTGGTGAAGTCGTCGGTCGAGATCGGCTATATCAGGCGCGCGGCGGCCCTTGCCGACCTTGGCATGGAGCATTTTGCCGGCGAGCTCGCGGCGGGCCTGTCGGAACTGGCGCTGGCCGGCGGCATCCACGAGACCTTGCTGCGCAACGGCAGCGGCATCGCCGCCAGCCCGATCAACCTCGTCTCCGGCCCGCGCTCCGCCTACAGCCACGGCGCGCCGACCGCGCGCCGGCTTGAACATGGCGATTTCGGCAACATCGAATTCGGCGCCACCTTCAACCGCTACACAGCCACCATCGGCCGCAATTTCGCGCTGGGCAAGCCGACGCCGCGCATGGCCGAACTGCACGACATCGTGCTGCGCGCCGGCGACGCCATGATCGCGGCCATTCGCGACGGCGTGCCGGCAACCGTGCCGCACCAGGCGGCTCGCGCCGTCATCGGCGAGGCCGGGCTCGAAGCCTGCCGCGTCCACACGTCCGGCTATGCGCTGGGGCCGGGCTTTCCGCCGAGCTGGGCCGAGCCGCTGCACATGATCGGCGACAGCCCGCATATTCTGAAGGCCGGCATGGTGGTCACCATCGAGCCGCCGGTCTATATCGGCGCCGAGGGCCTTGGCGCCCGCATCATCGACAATGTGCTTGTCACCGCGACCGGTGCGCAGGTGCTGTCGCGCACGCCGCGCGACATCATCGTCGCGGGCTGAGCCCCCTACCCTCCAAGCTCATGCGCGATCTCGGCGCAAGCGAGCTTCAGCCGCGCCAGCATGGCCTCGAAATTGGGCGCGGCGCTGCGCCGGCTGACCGCCGCCACCGTCACGCAGGCCACGGCGCGCCCGTCGCCGGCGATGATCGGACAGACGACGTCGGTCACGCCGATGATGTCGCGGCTCTCATGGATGATGGCGCCGCGCTCCCGCACCGCGTCGAGTTCGGCGGCGAGCGTCGTCGGGTCCGGCGGCTCGCGCATCAGCATCAGGCATTCGGCGATCATCCGGTCACGCACCGGCTTGGGCTGGAACGCCATCAGCACGAGGCCGGAATGGGCATCCGCCAGCGGCCGGCGATAACCGAGCTTGAGCGAGAAATTCATGTCCGCCCCGCCCGATGCGGCCGCGATGATGACGGTTTCACCGCGATGCGCGACAACCAGGTGCGCCGCCTGGTGCACCTCCTCGGCGAAGCGCTCGACGATGGGGGCCGCCGTGCTGACCAGGTCGCGGGCGCGCGCCGTCTGCATGCCAAGCCCGAACAGCTTGTTCGACAGCATCAGCCCCTCGCCGCCCTCGTCGCGCTGGATGTAGCCGCGCGCAAGCAGCACATGGACCATGCGGAAGATCTCGTTCTTCGAACGCCCCAGTTCCTCGGCGATCTGGCGCGTGCCCATGGGCTGGCCGGCATTGGCCAGCAATTCAAGGATATCCAGCCCCTTTTCGAGGGCCGGCGCGCTGTAATTGAGCTTGTCGTCCGTCATTTGCATCCGCTTCATAGATGACGCTTGACGTCACATATGAAGCGACGATAGCGTGGTGTCCAGCAAATCCGAGCGGAAAATAGCGATCTGCCTGGAGTTGCATAGGGGGACGCTCTGCATCCATGAGCTATAATTTCAAATTTGATGTCCTGCTGCGCTATATCCCCGAGATCGTGCAAGGCGTGCTGCTGACCTTGCAGTTCTCGGTCGTCACCATGCTCTGCGGCCTTGCCATCGGCTTGATCGTCGCCATGGCCTCGATCAGCCCGCTGATGCCGCTGCGCGCCTGCGCCCGCGTCTATGTCGAGGCGCTGCGCAACACGCCGCTGCTGGTGCAGCTGTTCATCGTCTTCTTCGGCCTGCCTTCGATCGGCATCAAGCTTGGCGCCAACACCGCCGCGCTGATCGCGCTGTCGATCAACATGGGCGCCTATGGCGCGGAAATCCTGCGCGCCGGCTTCCAATCGGTGCGCCAGAGCCAGGTCGAGGCCGGCCGCTCGCTCGGCCTCACCGCCGGCCAGACCTTCCGCCATGTCGTGCTGTTCCAGGCGGTCAAGACCATCTACCCGGCGCTGGCCAGCCAGTTCGTGCTGATCATGCTGACCACCAGCGTCGTCTCCTCCATCGGCGCCACCGAGCTGTTCCACCAGGCCGCCTTCATCGATTCGCGCACCTACCGCTCCTTCGAGACCTACACGCTGATCACCGTTTCCTATCTCGTGCTGACGCTGGGCTTCCGGGCCTTCTTCGCCGGCGTCTACTGGATGGTCTTCGTCAGGAGGCCGCGCCGATGATCCGCGAATTTGGCGGCACCGATATCGTCTACCTGATCGAGGCCGCGCGCTGGACGCTGCTGCTGGCGCTCACCGCCACGGTGGGCGGCGGGCTGCTCGGCATCGTCGTCGCCGTCCTGCGCGTCATCCCGTTCAAGCCGCTCAACTGGCTGGCCATCGCCTGGATCAACCTGATCCAGGGCACGCCGCTGCTCGGCCAGCTCTTCGTCTTCTTCTTCGGCCTGCCGCTGGTCGGCCTCTCGGTCGACGCCTGGACGGCGGCGGCACTTTCCCTGTCGATCTACGCTTCGGCCTTCTTCGGCGAGATCTGGCGCGGCAGCCTGCAATCGGTGTCGCAGCGGCAATGGGAGGCGGGCGCCGCGCTCGGCCTCACCTACGCGCAGCGCCTCGGCCATGTCGTGCTGCCGCAGGCGATCCGCATCTCCGTCGCGCCGACCGTCGGCTTCCTCGTGCAGCTGGTGAAGAACACCTCGCTCACCGCGCTGATCGGCTTCGTCGAACTGACCCGCGCCAGCCAGATCATCAGCGGCGCGACCTTTGCCCCGCTGCCGGTCTACCTCACCGCCGCCGCCATCTATTTCGTCATCTGCTTTTCCCTCTCCCAGCTCGCCCGCATGCTGGAAAGGAGACTTCATGTCGCTCGTTGAGATCGCCGATATCCGCAAGCGCTTCGGCGCCGTCGAGGTGCTGAAGGGCATCTCGCTCAACGTGGAAAAAGGCGAGATCGTCGCCGTCATCGGCCGCTCGGGCTCGGGCAAGTCGACCATGCTTCGCTGCATCAACGGGCTGGAGAAGGTGCAGGCCGGCCGCATCGTCGTCGACGGCATCGACGTCACCGCGCCCAGGGCCGACCTCAATCTGCTGCGCCAGCGCGCCGGCATGGTGTTCCAGAGCTACAATCTGTTCCCGCACCTCAATGTCGAGCGCAATGTCACGCTGGCGCTGAAGCTGGTGCGCAAGCTCGACACGCCGGCCGCCCGCGAAGTCGCCCGCGCCGTGGTCGCCAAGGTCGGCCTCGCCGACAAGCTGCTTGCCTATCCCGACGAATTGTCCGGCGGCCAGCAGCAGCGCGTCGCCATCGCGCGCTCGCTGGCCATGCAGCCGACCCTGATGCTGTTCGACGAGATCACCTCCGCGCTCGACCCCGAACTGGTCGGCGAAGTGCTGCGCGTGCTCGAAAGCGTCGCCAGCGAAGGCATGACCATGATGCTCGTCACCCATGAGATGAACTTTGCCAAGAACGTCGCCGATCGCGTGATCTTCATGCACGAGGGCCGCATCCACGAGGATGGGCCAGCGCGTGAGACCTTGCTCGAGCCTCGTACGGCCGAACTCAGGAGCTTCCTGAGCGCCGTCCTTCACTAAGAAAAGAAAGTCCAACCAGAAAAAGGGGAAGTTCCATGTTCAAGCATCTCACCAGGATCGTCACAGCCGTGCTCCTGGCCGGCGCCGTCTCGGCAATGCCGGCGCGAGCGGCCGACCTGCAGAAAATCCTGTCCGCCGGCACGGTGCGCATCGGCGTGCCGATCGACGTGCCGCCCTTCGGTTCGGTCGACGCCAAGAACGAGCCGGTCGGCCTCGATGTCGACATGGCCAGGAAGATCGCCGAGGCGCTGGGCGTCAAGCTCGAGCTGCAGCAGATCACCGGCGCCAACCGCGTGCCCTACCTGGTCACTGACCGCCTCGACATCGTCATCGCCGCCATGGGCGCGACGCCGGAACGCGCGCTGCAGATCGCCTTCACCTCGCCCTATGCGGCGCTCTCGATCGGCGTCTTCGGCCCCGACAGCATCACGGTGAAGAGCCCGGCCGAACTCAAGGACGAGACCATCGCGGTGGCGCGCGGCACGACGCAGGACCTCGAACTGACCAAGGCCGCGCCCAACGCCAAGATCGTGCGCTTCGACGACGACGCCACCGCCGCGGCCGCTTTCACCTCCGGTCAGGCGCAACTGCTGGCCACCGCCGATGTCGTGGCCAAGGATTTGATGGACAAGGACGCCAAGGTGCAGCTGAAGCCCAAATTCATCCTGCAATTCTCGCCCTGCTACATCGGCATCCAGCAGGGCAGCCCGGAGCTGCTGCGCTGGCTCGACACCTACATCCATCTCGGCATGCTCGACGGCTCGCTTTCGGCGCTGTCGCAGAAGTGGATCGGCACCACGCTGCCGACCCTGCCGCCGATCTGACGTCTTCGGCGGCGGGGGCCTTCCCGCCCTCGCCGCCTCTCCCTCGCCACCTCCATCCCTAGAGTTTCAAAGAGAAACATGGCCCGCATGTCCACCGCCCGCACCACCATCGATTTCGACCGTTCCGGCAAGCAGATCGGCTTCGTCGACATTCCGCATTCGCCGCATGACGATGCCTGGGGCGCGACCCGCATTCCGCTCGCGGTGATCCGGAACGGCAACGGGCCGACCGTCATCCTGCAGGCCGGCAACCATGGCGACGAGTATGAGGGGCCGATCACGCTCGGCGAACTCATCCGCGATCTCGACCCTGGCATGGTCAGTGGCCGCATCATCTTCCTGCCGGCGATCAACCTGCCGGCCGTGCTGGCCGGCCGCCGTACCTCGCCCGTCGACGGGCTGAACCTCAACCGCACGTTCCCGGGCGATCCGACCGGCACCATCACCCAGCAGATCTCGGCCTATGTCAGCGACGTCGTCATGCCGCTTGGACATGCCTATGTGGATCTTCACTCCGGCGGCTCCTCGCTCAACATCCTGCCCAGCGCCATCATCGAGCCGGCGCCCGACGCCGCCCACCGCAAGCGCAACATGGAGGCGGTGCTCGCCTTCGACGCTCCGCTCACCGTCGTCATCGACAATCTCGGCGAGCCGCGCACCTCCACGGCCACATCGGTGCGGGCCGGGCTGACCACCGTCGGCACCGAGATGGCCGGCGCCGGCACGGTCTCGCTCGACGCGCTCGGCATCTGCCGCAAGGGCGTGCGCAATGTGCTGAGCCACCTCGGCGTGCTGCCGCCGACAGGTGGGCCGCCTGCCGCGAGGCCCGAAAACATCCTGCGCATTCCCGGCCATGACGGCTATGTGCTGGCCACCACCAATGGCGTGTTCGAACCGTTCCACGCGCTGGGCGCCGAGGTGCATGCCGGCGAGGACGCCGGCCGCATCCACAATCTGGCCGACCCCGGCCGCGCGCCCGAGACCGTGCGCTACCTCTCGGACGGCATCGTCTATGGCCGCCGCCAGCCCGGCCGTGTCGTTGTCGGCAATTGCTGCGTCACCGTCGCCACGCGCTATGAAGGAGAGCTGGCGTGATCGCGCTGGAAGACATCCGCACTGCCGCCGCGCGCATCCAAGGCAATGTCAGGCGCACGCCGATGATCGCCGCCACCAACCTCAAGACGCCGCTGGCCGGCGGCGTCGACCTGTCGCTGAAGCTGGAACTGCTGCAGGTCACCGGGTCGTTCAAGGCGCGCGGGGCCACCAACAGGCTGCTCTCGCTCGACCCTGCCGCGCTGGAACGTGGCATCGTCACCGCGTCGGGTGGCAACCATGGCATAGCCACCGCCCGCGCGGGCTTCATGGCCGGTGTGCCGGCAACCATCTTCCTGCCGACCAACGCCTCGCCGGCCAAGATCGAGAAGCTGCGCGCCTGGGGCGCGGCCACCCGCATCGTCGGCTCGGCCTGGCACGAGTCCAACGAGGCCGCGCAAGCCTTCGTCCGCGAAACCGGCGCCGTCTATTTCCATCCCTTCGCCGACCCGGCGGTGGTCGCCGGGCAAGGCACGGTCGGCCTCGAAATCCTCGACCAGATGCCGGATGTCACCACGGTGCTTGTCGCCATGGGCGGCGGCGGTCTGGTCAGCGGCGTGGCGACAGCGATCAAGGCGCTGGCGCCGCATGTGCGCGTCGTCGGCATCGAGGCGACGGGCTCGCCGGTGCTGCTGCGCGCGCTCGAGGCCGGAAGCAATGTCGCGCTGGACAGAGTGACGACCTCGGTGGCGACCATGGCCTGCGCCAAAACCGACGACCGCATCTTCGAAATCGTCCGCGACAAGGTCGACGAGATCGTGCTGGTCGACGACGACGAGATGCTGCGCGCCGCCAGAAGCCTGTGGTTCGAGATGGGCCTCGCCGCCGACCTCAGCGGCGCCGCCGCCATCGCGGCGCTTGCCGAGGACCGCGTGCGGATAAAGCAAGGCGAGCGCGTCTGCGCCATCGTCTGCGGCGCCGGCCCGGATGCTATTCTGGGATGATGGCGAGTGGCGATGCGAGAATGGACACGCTTCAGTCCTTCGCGCCCGCTCCGTCCTGCCGACTGCCAGTTGATCGGCCAAAACTACGACAGCACCGGCACCGGCGCCTCCAGCCCCTCCAGCAACGCGTCGCGAAACAGCGTGATCGGCCGGCTCAGCCGTCCGGCGGGTGGGCGATGCAGCATCCAGGCACGCACCCGCGGCCTGAAATCGGTGCAGTCGATGATCTCGACCTTGTCGCGCCACGGGCTGTCGGCGAAAGCGGCCGGGGTGACGAGGCCGATGCCATGGCCGCGCGCCACCAGTGACATGCGCAGGTCCGCGCTCATCGCCTCGACCCCGACCTGGAAAGGCAGCCGCGCCGCCTCCAGCGTGTGGCGGATGAAGGCGCGGAAGCCGCAGCCATTCTCGTTCATCACCCAGGGAAAGCGCGAAAGCATGGCGAGATCAACGGGCTTCGGCACGCCGAGACCAGGTGCGGCGACCAGCAGCACCGACTGCAGGCCGAGATCGTCGCAGACCAGTTCGTCCGGCGGCTTGACGCCGTCGGGAAGACAGACCGCGACCGCGTCGAGTTCGCTGCGCACCGCCTGCTCCACCAGGCGTGGCGACCAGCCGGACGTGATGCGCAAGGTGAGGTCCGGAAACGCCGCGCGCAGCCGGTCGAGCGGCAGCGCGAGGGCCGCGTCCGACAGGTAGGGCATGATCCCCAGCCGGAACTCGCCGTTCAATTCGCCTTGCGGCGACACGCCGGCCTTCAGATCCTCCAGCGAACGCAGCACGCGCCTTCCATGCTCATAGGCCTGGCGCCCCGAGGCGGTCGGCTTCAGCGGCTTCGACTGGCGGTCGAGCAGTGCCGTCGCCAGCCCGTCCTCGAGGTTCTGGATGCGGCGCGTGACGCCCGGCTGGGTGAGGTTGAGCCTTGCCGAGGCGCCGACGATCGAGCCGGTCTCCACCACCGCGATAAAGGCTTCGAGATCATGGATATTCATGCGTATCTCGCATAATCATTATCGAATTGATTGAATTGTAGCATGATAATCCTTCGGCATAAAGTCCTCGCTCAATATGCAACTTCATTGAGGACCTTATGCTCGACACCAATGACGGCCAATTGTGCGACCGGCTGCCCGCCGGCACCATCACCGGTCCGCAGACGCTGCTTTTTGCCGCCTCTACCGGCATCATCGTCACCAACCTGTTCGCGCCGCAGACGCTGGTCGGGCTGATCGGCCCGTCGCTCGGCGCCAATGCCGCGAGTGTCGGTCTCGTCGCCATGGCCACCCTGCTCGGCTATGCCGCCGGCCTGTTCTTCCTGGTGCCGCTGGCCGATCTCGCCGAGAACCGCGCCTTGATCCTGCGCATGCTCCTGGCGGCTGCCCTCGCGGCCGGCATCGCCGCCTTCGCGCCCACCATCGCCTCGCTGCTGATCGTCCTGTTCGTCCTCGGCGCCGCCTGTTCGGCGATCCAGATCCTGGTGCCCATCGCCGCCTCGATGGCGCCGCCCGGCGCGGCCGGCCGCGTCATCGGCGATGTGATGAGCGGGTTGATGATAGGCATCCTGCTCGCGCGGCCGCTGGCCAGCCTTGTCGCCGGCGCCTGGGGCTGGCGAGCCTTCTACGGCCTCAGCGCCGCGGCACTCGTCCTGCTCGCCTGCGTGCTCGCCTTCACCTTGCCGCGCCGGCGCCCGGAGGCGAAGTCCTCCTACGGCGCGCTGATCGCCTCACTGTTCGACCTGCTGCGCGACGAGCCGATGCTGCGGCGCCGCGCACTGACGGCGGCCCTGGTGATGGCGGCGTTCAGCCTGTTCTGGACCGCGGTGGCCTTGCGCCTCGCGGAGCCGCCCTTCGCCCTTGGCCAGCGCGGCATCGCGCTGTTCGCATTGGTGGGCGCCGGCGGTGCCGTGGTCACGCCGCTGTTCGGCCGCGCCGGCGACCAAGGCTGGACGCGATCCGCAACCATTTTCTGCCATCTCGTGCTGATCGGCGCGATGGCGCTCGCCGCCTGGGCCGGCTCCTCCCAGTCCGGAGCGTCTTGGCAACCGCTTATGCTGATGGGCACCAGCGCCGTGCTGCTCGACATCGGCGTCACCGGCGACCAGACGCTCGGCCGCCGCGCCATCAACCTGTTGCAGCCCAGGGCGCGCGGGCGCCTGAACGGCCTGTTCGTCGGCATCTTCTTCCTTGGCGGCGCCGTCGGCTCCTTGCTGGCCGGCATGGCCTGGAGCTGGGGCGGATGGCCCTGTGTCTGTGCCATCGGCGCGACCTTCGGCCTTGCCGCCCTGCTGGTCGACTGGATCGGCGGGCCGCGGTGACGGCCAGCCGGCTCAGGGAAACACGTTCACCTTGCTGACCTTCACCTCGGCCGATCCGTGGTTGTGACGGTAGAAGAAGTCGGAGACCCAAGGCAGGCCGAACACGGCATCGTTGACATAGACATAGAGCTCACCCGATGCCTTGGGCTTGATCTCGGCGGTCAGCTTCATGTTCGCGCATTGGCCGGGGATCACCGGCTCGACGGCGTTGAGGACATACTCGTCATTGCCGAAGCGGCCGACGCGGGCGATGGGCTTGAAATAGGGCTCCGCCCACCAGCGTTTCATCAGCGTTCCCAGATAATGCGCGACACCGCCGCTGGCGACGCCGCGTGTATCGGCACACGCTTTGACCTTGTCCCCGTCTCCGTCGATCCATGGGTCCCCTGCGATGATGGAAATCTCCACCTCGTAGCGAACCCCTTGCTGTAGCCAGTTGCCGGTGTCGCCGCACATGTCGGCGGTGTGGAGGAGATAGGGTGTGCCCGTCAGCCTTTCGCCTTCCGGCGGATCGCCAAGCCCGGGTTTGGCGCAGAAGGCGCCCATCGAATCGGCGACCTCGAATGTGGCCTTGTTGACGGCAAACAGGATGAGGCCGATCGACAGGATAAGGAATACCGCCGGCAGCACGAACTCCCTCAGCTTGTCGTAGACCCACTGGGCGAGCAGGTTCGTCCGCACGGCGCGGGCGAAGCGGAGCGAAACCGGGGTCGGCGCGACCCCGTGGCGCGGTCCCCTGCGGGTCAGCAGGAGATAGGTCGCGAACGACCCGAGCGCGCCTGCGGCGAAGACCCAGCCGGTGTAGTAATTTCCGCCAAGCCACACGGCCAAGGCGCCGATGCCGAGGCTGACCGCTCCCAGCAGCGACGTGCGGCGATGCGCATCATTCCTGCTCGATTGCAGCATTGTCGCGCTGCGCCCGGCGTTGACATTCCAGGCGGCCCGCGCACGGTCGTTGATACGCGTGCGCAACACGCCGTTGACCCAAAGGAGAATGCCAAGCAGCGCGGCCAGGATTGCGGCCGCCGGCGGATGATTGACCACCGCATCGATCCATGGCGCGGCAAAACCAGGCAGCAAGCCGCTGACCAGGCCAAAGATCGGCCCGATGAGGCCGGAGGCGGACTTTCCGAGCTCACCGCCGACATCGAGCGTGACGTAGCCGGCAAACAGCGGAAACGCCAGGAACAGCACCCCGATCGACAACAGCGCATAATACAGCCCACGGCGCCACCACACGGTGTCGCGCATCAGCTGCGCGCGTTCCAGGCGGCCCTTCGAATGATCGGGGCCGGCGGCGTTCTTTTCGCCGGGCGCCGGCGCCTCGCCATTGTCGTTCTCCTGAAGCTTGCCCAGCGCTTCGCGGAAGTTGTTTTCCATGTCGGCCAGATCGCGCCTGCGTCCGGCCGGGAGCGGCAATTTGTCGATCGGGGCGGCCTCGCTCATCGGCGTCAAGCGATTGTCCGGCAGGCCGGTAAAAGGTATCCGCGCGCCGAGCGGCGACAGCACGTCGATATGTTCGGGCAGCGCGATCGGCGCGTAGTCGTCGCATCCCTTGGCCATCCGGATTATGACGCTCGCATCGACCAGCGGCTTTACGCCATGATTGATGCGCTGGCCGTCACGCTCCATCAGATCCTGGGCGTCGCGCGGATGGTAGCGGTAAAAGACGCTGACGCCGGATCGCGAATCGTAGATGCGCCCGGCCTCGGACGCGTAGTCCCAATAGTCGGCGACCAGGTCCTTCTTGAATTGCAGCCCCTGCTCCGCGGCTTCGCCGATCATCCAGCACAGCGGTATGTGGGCAAGCCTGTCGTCCGGGTAGCCGCCGCCGACATTGGCATGGCAGCCGGCGAACCAGACCTGCAGCAGGCGCGGATCGGCCATTGCCGCCGCGCGCTCATTCCAGGGAATCGGAAAGAATGTGCGCCGCTCATCGTCGATGCTGAAGGCCTGCCGGGCACAATCGACGGCACCGAGAAGGTCCCTGTTGGCGAATGTCATCGGCCAGACCCATTTGTCCACCGCCTTGGTCAGCTCGTCGACCGGCAGGCCATAGGCGGAGACGGTGTCCCACACACCAATGAAGGCGACGCGGATCCTGGTGGCGGAACGGTCTTCGTCATTCCCGGGTTTGACCGCGCTGTAGGGGCGGCTCCCCGTGATCTCGTTCCAAAGGTCGACCGCCCTGTCGCGCACGAAGCGGGCGAACACGACCCAGGGCAGCGAGGAACCGAAGGCCTGGGGGCGGTATGCCCGATAGGTGGCGAGCGCGTTGCGGTCGAGTTCCTCTTCCGACTTGAAGTTGACCAGCCCTTCGCGGGCGATCATCCCGACCAGCACGCGAATGGTGAAGGCGCCGCGGCTGAAGCCGAAGGCGAAGATCCTGTCGCCCGGCTCATAGTTGAGGCAGAGGAACTTGTAGAGCGCCAGAACGCGGCGCTTGACGCCGAAGCCAAGCGCCAGGCCGATGATCTCGAACGGCTTGAACTGCGAGGTCCCGACGCCGTCGCTGAACACGGCGATCTGATCACCCCCGGTGAGGTCCAGCGCCTGGTAGAGGCGCCAGACATTGGTCTTGAACGCCTTGGCGGCGCTGTTGCCGGTGCCGTCGGCGAAGACGACGATGTTCCTGCCCATCTCCTGCCCCTCCAAGACGTTACACTGCTTTGCCACTCCTGTTCGATCGCCGGCGCTGCCGGCTTCAAGCCATCAATCGGCCGCGCCGCCGATTACCCAGCCGGCGCAACACGGATGCCTGTTCTGCGGCAATGGACATGCCGCGCCTGCGCGCCGGATCTGTGAATGAGGCAGCCAGGGCCAGAAGCCTCCTGGCGACCCACCTGATTTTCACTCGAACCCCCAGTTCGTTGGCGTCACTATCCAACAAGCAGGGGCGGCGTGCAAGTTGAGGCAGTAAAATCGTCGCTTTGACTTCCGCGAGTGGAAAATCCACTGGAATAGAACCTGACTGTTCTTTCCGGACGGCCTCTCGGCACGAATTTCCGGATTCTCCCAAAGCAAACGGCGCCCCCCACCGCGGGGGGAATGTCTTTCCGTCTTCAGAACCGCGTCGAGAAGCTTGCCTTGAAGGCGTTCTCCATGGCCCCGGGGGCGAACTGGCCGTCATGGGAACGGTCGCCGGCTCGCGATTCCCGTCACGGCGCTGTCGCCGGGACAGAATCGCTCCCCTATCGCGCCGATCGGCGATCTGGGCGCTGGCCGCGCACGCCCGGAACGATATTGCCGGCAAACTGTTTTAGTTCTTGCCGGAGGATGCCATGAACGACGCGTCGGCAAAGCCTGCTGGCCCCGCCCTTTCATCGACGGAGCGGGTGAACACGCTGTCGCATTTCCACCGTGCCGAGATCGCGCGCATGGCCGGATGGCGCGATCGTCTGGACAGGACGACGAACTGGGCGATCACCGTCGTGGCGGCCATGCTGTCGGTGTCGCTGTCGACGGCCAGCGCCCATCATGGCGTGCTGCTGTTTGCCATGCTCCTGATCCTGCTGCTGTTGTGGATCGAGGCGCGCCGTTACCGCTTCTTCGACTTCTACCGGGCACGCGTGCGCCAGTTCGAACGCCATTATTTCGCGCAGATATTCTCTCCGCAGCCCGACTTCGCCTCGGATTGGCTGCTCATTGTCGGTGAAGGTCTGCGTGCGCCGAAGTTCCTGCTGTCGCAGCGTGCCGCCCTGGCGCGCCGCCTGCGCCGGAATTACATCTACCTGTTCCTCATCCTGCTGCTGGCCTGGGTGCTGAAAATATCGACACCCAGCCTTCAGTCCGTCGGCGTCAGGACCGGTTTTGTCGGCTCGCTGCGCGAGGCGGTCGACAGCGCCGCCGTTGGTCCCATTCCAGGCGTCGCCATCGTCGCGATCGTGGCCGCGTTCTATGTGGGACTGCTCGCCATCGTCCTTTTCGCGGCGGGCGACGACGGCGAACTCTCCTTCGGCGATGTCCATGTCTGAGTTCGATGCCTGAGGCCACGCGGCTGCAACAGGCCACGCGGCTGCAACGCAAACACCGATCGCGCGTTGTGATGGCCAGTCCGCCGCGGCGCATCTCGAGGGAACCCATGAACCGTCAACCGGCTACAAGGTCACACGGCATCGTGGCCGCCCTTCTGCCCGCCCTTGTCGTGCTGGCGCCGGCAAGCCAGGCATTGGCCGCGCAACCGGCCGGACATGCCTCGGGCATGGGCGGCTCGGCCGAAGGCGTGTTCGTCGCCGAGATCGTTCTTCTCCTGCTGGTCGGCCGGGGCCTGGGCGAAATCTTCCAGCGCCATGGCCAGCCGGCGATCATGGGGCAGTTGATCGGCGGCATCCTGCTCGGGCCATCGCTGTTCGGCTGGATATGGCCCGACGCCCAGCACCATATCTTCTCCAACGACCCGGCGCAAAAGAGCATGATCGATGCCGTCTCCCAGCTCGGCATCCTTCTCCTTCTGCTGCTGACCGGCATGGAGACGGACCTGCGCCTGGTGCGCCGGGTGGGCGCAGCCTGCTTCTCGATCTCGATCACGGGCGTCGTCGTACCCTTCGCCTGCGGCTTCGCGCTGGCGCGGTTCCTGCCGGACTCGCTCTTGCCGGACCCAACGCAGCGCGTCGTCGCCGGCCTGTTCATCGGCACGGCGCTGTCGATCTCCTCGGTCAAGATCGTCGCCATGGTGGTGCGCGAGATGAACTTCATGCGCCGCAATCTCGGCCAGGTCATCATCTCCTCGGCCATTATCGAGGACACGATCGGCTGGCTGATCGTCGCCGTCACCTTCGGCATCGCCACCAATGGCAGCCTGCAGGTACTGCCGCTCTTCACCACGGTGGCCGAGGTGGCGCTGTTCATGGTGTTTTCCTTCACCATCGGCCGTCGCCTGGTGTTCACGCTGATCCGCTGGAGCAACGACTCCTTCCGCAGCGAATACGCCGTCATCACGGTCATCCTGATCATCATGGGGGTGATGGCGCTGATCACCAACCTGATCGGCGTCCATACCGTGCTCGGCGCCTTCGTCGCCGGCATATTGGTCGGGGAATCGCCGATCCTGTCCGATCACATCGAGGGCCAGTTGCGCGGCCTCATCACGGCTCTGTTCATGCCCGTGTTCTTCGGCATGGCCGGCCTCTCGGCCGACCTCACCGTGCTTACCGACCCGACGCTTGCGTTGCTGACGCTTGCGCTGGTGGCGATCGCCAGCGTCGGCAAGTTCGGCGGCGCCTTCCTCGGCGGCCGGCTGGCCGGCATGTCGCTGAAGGAAGCCACCGCCGTCGGCAGCGCCATGAACGCGCGCGGCTCGACCGAGGTGATCATCGCAAGCATCGGCCTGTCGATGAACATCCTGTCCCACAATCTGTTCACAATGATCGTCACCATGGCCGTCATCACCACGCTCGCCATGCCGCCCATGTTGCGCTGGGCGCTCGGCCGCCTGCCCGTCGACGATGCCGAGAAGCAGCGCGTCGAGCGCGAACTGCTCGACGAGCGCGGCTTCGTCTCCAGGCTGGAGCGGCTGCTGCTGCTGGTCGACGACAGCCCGGCCGGCAAGTTCACAGCTTACCTCGCAGGCCTGGTCGGCGGCGGCAGCGGCATGCCGACCACACTGCTCCATCTCCAGGATGGCAAGCTCGCCCGGCAGGTCAGCGACCATGGTCCGGAGCGCGCGTCCAGGGAAGTCAAGAAAGGTGCCGCCAGGAGTGCAAAGGCCGTCAGCAAGGCCGAGGACACGCCTGTCGACAAGGTTCATCTCACAGCCCGTACCGAGCTTGAAGCCAGCGCCGAGACAATCGCGGCGGAAGCGCGCAAGGGCTATGGGCTTCTGCTGGTTGGGCTGGAGAACACTGTGAGCGACGAAGGTACCTTCAGCGGCGCGCTGAAGGACATCAGCAGTGGCTTCGACGGCCCGCTCTGCCTCGTGCTGAACGGCGCCAAGGCCAATGGAAAGATGCCCGTGCTGCGCGCCGGAACGACGATACTGGTCCCCGTCAACGGCACCGAGGTCGCGCGCCGCGCCGCCGATTTCGCGCTGGCGCTGGCGCGGCCGCACCAGGCCCGCGTCAAGGTGCTCTATGTCTCGCAAGCCAGGCAGGGCAACCGGCCCGGCTCGGTTTCGCACCGCCGGGAGGAAGCCGTGCTCAAGGACGTCGCCGATCTCGCGGACCGCTACGGCGTTGCCGTCGACACCGCGATCCGCACCCGGGCCACGGCGGACAGATCGATCGCCAGGGAAGTGGCCAAGGGGGCCGCCATGGTGGTGATGGGCGTCACCCAACGGCCGGGCGAGGAGCTATTCTTCGGCGACACGGCGACAGCGGTACTGGCCGCGGTCGCCTGCCCGGTCGTGCTTCTGGCCAGCGAACGCGTCAGGCGGGCTGACGCCAGCGCCGAACAGACGGCGGCCGAAATAGGCGCCTGATACCCTCGCCCGGTGTGCTGGAACCTATATGCCGAAGAACTGCCGCCCGATCATGTAGCCCAGCGCCGCCACGACGAGCGGGAACAGCGCCGGCGCGGCCTTGCTGATGAAGGACGCTTTCGTGTCCTTGGGCGGCATATAGCGTGCATTGCCGAGATTCTTGGTCATTGCGTACCCCGCGCGCCAAACCAATCAGTTTCGCGCATATCGTTATCCCGAAACCGTCACGAGGTTTCGGTGGACATGCATTAGAATGAACTTATTAACAGCATGGCCGAATTAACGGCTTGCAAAGAAATTAGATCAAATAGCCGGCTTTCCCTCCTCGATCCGACAACCCTGTCGAAGGAAAATCGACAGGCACCGGGAACCTAAGGGCCTGTCCCGGGGTTGTGGCGATCGGGGGAGGAAATGCCGGTTCACGTCTCGCCAGAATACTATCTGTCATGGCCACGGTCGCCCGTGCCGCGATGTCGCGCGGCCCGGGATAGAGCGAACGATCGACAGAATCCGGCACGTTAGCCAGCACAATCGACCCCTCGAACAACGCCGACCGATCCGGGACTTCATGCCGCAAACCAGCACAGCGACCGTAGGCAATCCTCACCTCGCTTTCCTGTCGGGCGGCGGAGAGCTTGGCCGCCTGATCGCCGCGTTCGACTGGGCCTCGACGTCGATCGGACCGATCGGGGGCTGGCCGCAGAGCCTGAAGACGGCGATCTCGCTGATCCTGCGCTCCAGGGTGCCGATCGTCATGCTGTGGGGCGAGGACGGCGTCATGATCTACAATGACGGCTATTCGGAGTTCGCCGGCGGCCGCCATCCGCAATTGCTCGGCTCGAAAGTGCGGGAAGGCTGGCCCGAGGTGGCCGACTTCAACGACAACATCATGAAGGTGTGCCTGGGCAAAGGCGGCACGCTTGCCTATCGCGAACAGGTGCTGACCCTGAACCGTACCGGCAAGCCCGAGCAGGTCTGGCTCGATCTCGACTACTCACCGGTGCTCGACGAAAGCGGCGAGCCGGCCGGCGTCATCGCCATCGTCATCGAGACGACCGCCAAGGTCGCCGCCGAGCGCTGGCGCGCCGGCGAGCGCGACCGCCAGCGCCAGATGTTCGAACAGGCGCCGGGCTTCATGGCCATGCTGTCCGGTCCGCAGCATGTCGTCGAACTGACCAATGCCGCCTACATGCAGCTCGTCGGCCACCGCGACATCATCGGCCTGCCGATCCGCCAAGCCTTGCCGGAGGTGGAGGGCCAGGGCTTTTTCGAGCTGCTCGACCAGGTCTTCACCAGCGGCGAGGCATTCATCGGCTACGCCTTGAAGGCGGAGTTGCAGCGCACGCCGGGCGCGGCGATCGAAGACCGCTTCATCGACCTTGTCTACCAGCCGGTGCGCAACCCCGCGGGCGAGGTGTTCGGCATCTTCGTGCAAGGTGTCGACGTCACCGACCGGCTGATTGCCGAACAGGCGCTCCGCCAGAGCGAGACGCAGTTCCGCACCTTCGCCGAGGCGATGCCCAACCACGTCTGGACAGCCACGCCGGAGGGGTTGCTCGACTGGTTCAACCCCCGTGTCTATGATTATTCCGGCGCCAGGCCGGGCGAGCTTGACGGTCATGGCTGGGCCGATATCCTGCACCCCGACGACATCGCCGCGGCCTCGGACAAGTGGCAACAGACGGTGGCCGCCGGCACATTCTACGAGACCGAGTTCCGGCTGCGCCGCCATGACGGCATCTATCGCTGGTTCATCGCGCGCGCCGTTCCGATCCGCGATACCGACGGCGCCATCCTGCGCTGGATCGGCACCAACACCGATATCGACGACCAGAAGCAGGCGGCCCAGGCCCTGCTGCAGAGCGAGCGCCGCCTGCAGCTGTCGCAGAACGCAGCCGGTATCGCGGCCCTCGAACTCGACATCGCCAGCGGAACCGTGGTCGGCTCCGAGGGCTTCTGGGGTCTCTGGGGGCTTTCGCCGCGCGACAGTGTGCACATCTCCGTGCTGGAAAACATCGTCATTCCCGCCGACAAGGACGTCCGCTCCAACCCGGAAACGCGCGAGAAGGGCACCGCCGTGCCCGCCGTGGAATACCGCATCAGGCGGCCCGACACCGGCGAGCTGCGCTGGCTGTCGCGCCATATCGATTTCGTCCACGACGAGACGGGCAAGCCGGTCAAGATGTTCGGCGTCATGCAGGATGTCACCGACCGGCGCGAGGCGCAGGCGCGGCAGGAGCTCCTGACCCACGAGCTCGAACATCGCATCAAGAACATCCTGGCAATGGTCGCGGCCATCGCCTCGCAGACGCTGCGCAACACCGACATCGCCACGGCAAGCGCCACCTTCAACGAACGGCTGCGCGCGCTGGCCAATGCCCATGACATCCTGAACAAGACCCGCTGGACCAGCGCCTCGATCCGCGAGGTGGTCGACAACACCGTCGCCACCTTCCCGCTCGAACAGATGTCGATCTCCGGCCCGGCGCTGCCGATCAATCCCAAGATGGCCCTGACGCTGGCGCTCGCCGTCAACGAGCTCGCCACCAACGCGCTGAAATATGGCGCGCTGTCGACACCGGACGGCAAGGTGGCGATCGAATGGTCGCTGCAGCCATCCCAAGACAAGCCCAGCGACATCAGGCTGATCTGGCGCTGGCGCGAGAGCGGCGGCCCGCCGGTGACGCCGCCCAGCCGGCGCGGCTTCGGCCGTTTCCTGATCGAGCGGGTCTTCGGCACCGATTTCGGCGGAACCGTGCGGATCGACTACCACCCCGACGGCGTCGAATGTGTGTTGAACGCACCGGCACCCCAGTTGCCGACAGCACCGTACTGACTACATAGGGCATGCCATGACCACTCAGAGCCCCGTCACCGTCCTCGTCGTCGAAGACGAAGCCTTTCTGCTGTTCGCCATCGCCGACGAACTGCGCGAGGCGGGGTATGACGTGCTCGAAGCCAGCAATGCGGACCAGGCGATCAGCCTGCTGGAAGTCCATCAGGACATCCGCATCCTGTTCACCGACATCGACATGCCCGGCTCCATGGACGGGCTGCGCCTGTCCGCCGCCGTGCGAGACCGCTGGCCCCCGGTCAAGATCATCGTCACCTCCGGCAAGCAACAGCCGGCGCGGGACGCGATGCCGAGCGGTGGCGTCTTTCTACCCAAGCCCTATGCGGCCGCGGCGGTTGCGGCCACCATCCAGGGCCTGCTCGGCTAGGCTCCACGACTTACTTGTCGTTGTTCTCGAAGGCGCCGATGCCTTGCGCGATGAGGTTGGTGGCCATCACCAGCGAGATGATGGCGGCTGAATTGAACACCACCACCCACCATTTGCCGCCGGTGAGGAAGCCGTAGCCGTCGGCGATCGCCAGCCCCCAGTCGGCCGATGGCGGCTGGATGCCGAGGCCGAGGAAGCTCAGCGTCGCGATCGAGAAGAAAGCATAGCCGAGCCGGGTGATCAGCTCGATGAGGATGGTTTCCCGCACATTGGGCAGGATTTCGAGGAACATGATGGCCAGCCGTCCTTCGCCGGCGAGCCGCGCGGCGCTGACATAGTCGCGCTCGCGCTGTTCGCGCGCTGCGGTGCGCACCGTGCGCGCCACCAGCGGCGCATAGGCAAGGCCGATCACCAGGATGACGGTGAGGTTGGACGGGCCGATCGCCACCAGCGCCATCGTCACCAGCACGATGAAGGGCAGTGACATGACGGCGTCGAGCAGCCGCGCGCCAACGGCATCGATCAGGCCGCCAAAGGTGCCGAGCACCAGCCCGATGATGCTGCCCGCCGTGACGCCCGCCAGTGTCGCCAGCGGCGCCACCAGCAGGATGTCGCGCGAGCCGACGATGATGCGTGAAAACACGTCGCGCCCAAGCTGGTCGGTGCCGAACCAATGCACCGCGTCGGGCGGCGTCATCATCGAGAGGAAATCCTCGGCATAGGGGTCGAACGGCACGAACCGCGCACCGAACAGCGCGCAGGCGACCCAGAACAGAAGCACCACCGAGCCGATCAGGGTCGAAGGCGCCACGTCAGGCACAAGGCCACGCAGCCGGCCGATCCAGGAAAGCCTGATGTCGCTGCGCACGGGAGACTGCGCGAGATCGGTCATGGCGCGTTCCGGCGGCGCTGGCGCGGATCGAGCAGCGCCTGCAGGAGATCGCCGATCGCCGCCGTCGACACGAAAATCGTCGCCATCACCAGCACGCCGGCCTCGAGCATCGGGAAGTCGCGCGCCTTGGCCGCGCTCAGCACGAGGTTGCCGAGCCCCTGTATGCCGAACAGCGCCTCGATCACCACCAGCCCGCCGAGCAGGAAGCCGCTCTGCGTGGCGATGACGGCCACCGTCGGCACCAGCGCGTTGCGCAGCACATGCTTGAACAGCACTTGCGACGGGCTCAGGCCCTTGAGGATCGCGGTGCGCGTATAGTCCGCCGCGCGGGCCTCCATCACCCCTGCCCTGGTCATGCGCGCGACATAGCCGATGAGGTTCAGCACCAGCGGCAGCGCCGGCAGGATGAGATGGTAGCTGGACGTCCAGAATCCGGCCCCGTCCGGCGCCGCACCTGTGATCGGAAACCAGGCCAGCCACAGGCCGAAGACCATCAGCAACAGCAGGCCGGAGACGAAGTCCGGCACGATCGAGAGCGAAACGCCGGTCAGCACGATCAGACGGTCGGCAAGGCTCCCCGAGCGCAGGCCCGCGACGACGCCGGCGCCGATGCCGATCGGCACCAGGAACAAAAGCACGACGCCGGCCAGTGCGGCGGAATTCTTGATGCTCGACACAACGAACGGCGCCACCGGTGCGCGCATCGACAGCGAGTCGCCGAAATCCCCTGAAATAGCCCGGCTGAACCAGTGCCAGTATTGGGCAAGGATCGGCTGGTCGGTGCCGAGCTTGCGATTGAGTTCGGCGACCGCCTGCGCATCGGCGAACGGTCCGAGCATGACGCGGCCGACATCGCCGGGCAGCACCTGCCCGGCGAGGAAGACCAGCGCGCTGACCAGCCACAGCGTCAACAGCAGCGAGCCCGCGCGTGCCGCCAGCGGCCGGACGATCGCCATCGAAACGGTGCCGTTCAAACGAACGACACCTTGTCGAGCAGCAGGTGCGAGATCGCGGTGAAGCGCACGCCTTCGACCTTCGAGGAGACGATGCGGCTGTATTGCGAGAAATAGCCGATGATCAGCGGCGTCTCGTCGAGCAGCAGGGTCTGGATCTTGCCGGCCGCCACGCGCTGCGCCTGCAGGTCGCGCGCCTTGCCGTAGTCGACCAGCAGGGCATCGTAGTCCGGGCTGTTGAAATGCGCCGCGTTCCAGGCGCCCGAACTCTTCAGCGTCGCGTTGAGGAAGATGTCGGGCGTGCCGCGATGGCCGAAATCGGTGATGCCGAGATTGGAATCCAGCCATGGCGAGCTGCCGAATGTCGCCGAGCCGTAATAGGCATCCTGCGGCAGCACGTTGAGCTTGATGTCGATGCCGGCCTTCTTGGCGAAATTCTGGATCAGCACCGCATAGTCGGGAATGTCGTAGGCGCGCTCGGTGGTGAGCGTCACCTCGAAGCCGTTGGGCACGCCGGCCTCGCCAAGCAGCCGCTTGGCCTCCTCGATGTCCTGCTTGCGCTGCGGCACGGACGGATCGGCCGAGGGGAAGATCGGCGCGAACGGAGTGTCGTTGCCGACGATGGCGCGGCCCTTCAGCAAGCCCTTGACCACGGCCTCGCGGTCGATGGTGAGCGCCAGCGCGCGGCGCACGCGCTTGTCGGTGAACGGCGCCTGGTCGGTCCGCAGATGCACTTCGTCATGCGAGCTTGCCTGCACGCTGAGCAGCTTGAAGTTGGGATTGCCTTCGATCGCCAGCTCCAGCCGCGTGGTGGAGGGGATGACGTCGAGCTGGCCCGCCTGCAACGCCAGCACCTGCGCCTGCTCGTCGTCGAAGAACTTGATCTCGACCCGGTCCGGCAGCGCCTTGTCACCCCAGTAGTCGGCATTGCGCACAAAGCTGGCGCCCTGCTTGGGACGGAAGGATTCGAACTTGAACGGGCCAGTACCGATGAAATTCTTTTCGAAATCGCCGGCATAATCCGCCGGCAGGATGACGGCGTTGAACACGTCCGACGAGACATAGAACGGAAAATTGCTGTTGGGCTGGTCGAGATCGAAGGCGACCGTCTCGTCGTCGACCAGCTTGGCGCCGCCCTTCGACAGGATGCCCTTATAGGCCGACAGCGCCCCGGAGCCGGTGCTCGGATCGACAAGCCGCTCGAATGTCGCGACCACATCCTTGGCCGTCACCGCGCGGCCATCGTGGAATTTCACCCCGGGTCTCAGCTTGAAGGTCCAGCGCTTGGCCGTCTCGTCGGCCTCCCATGACAAGGCAAGTTTCGGCTGCAGGCCGTCCTTGGGGTCGTCGAGGATCAGATATTCGCCGACCTGGCTGATCACGCCGATGCTGGCCGGATCGGTCACCGTAACCGGGTCGATCGCCTTGGTCGGCTGGCCGAGCCCGACGCGCACCGTGCCGCCGCCGGCCCCGGCCGCGCGGGCAGCCCCCGGCGTGAACAGCCCTTGCGAGGCGGCAAAGCCGGTGAGACCGAGCAGTGCCGCGTATTTCAGGAGGTCGCGGCGCTTGAGAAACCCCTGCGAATATTCATCGACAGCGACATTCCAGATGTCGCGGGACGGATTGCGGGGGGACTGGCCGCGCAGAAGATCGATGTCGGACCGTTTCGTCATTTTTTCTCTTTCTTGAACTGGATGATGAGCATGGATGGGTGGGAAAGCCGCCGTCAGGCCGGCTGACCGTCGAGATGGATGCGGTCGACCGCTTGCGGATAGAAGGCGATCAGCCCTTTGATTTTCGGCATCTCATCGATCGGGTCGCGGTAGCTCCAGGCGATGTCGGGGCGAACCGACCCGTCCTTCAAGAGACCCGACCAATAGGAGGCGATGCCCTTGTAGGGACATCGCGTCGTCGAGCTGGACGCCGTCAGCCGGTCCAGCCGGACATCCTCCGGGGGAAGGTAGAAACGCGTCGGCAGATGGGTTTCGAACAGCAGCACCGGACGGTGGCTGTCGGCGATGATGTCGCCGTCGAACCAGACCTGGACATGGCTCGAACTGTGCAGCACGTCGATGCGCGCATAGGGGTCGCGGGCGTGTACGAAGACCTCTTCCTCCTCCTCGAACCACTGGTCGACCGCCTTCCATGTGAAGGCGATGCGGCCGGCGAGCGGCGCCAGATTTTCATCCGGCGGCGCTGTGAACGACCACGCCGCATTGGCGGCGCGCCTGCCGCCGCTGTCGATGTCCCAATAGGCGGTCTCGCCGCCGACCGCGTGCGGCTCGCGATGCAGCGACGGCTTCAGCACCGACGGATCGACCGAGGACGGCGGGAAGAAATAGATCGGCAGGAAATGGTTGGAGCGCAGCACCAGCACATTGCGGCTGTCGGCGATGGTGCGGCCGCCGAATTTGATGCGGATGCGCTTGGGGCTGTGCAGCACGTTGACAAGACGCGGAGCCGTGGCTTCGCGGGGCTGAAGGTTCGGCGATGCGGTCATGGCCGTTCCCCTCAGGACACGGCGCGCGCATTGGCGCGTTGCTCGGCGAAGCGGTTGGCCGGGCGGGCGAGCCCGAAGCGGTCGCGCAACGTGCCCGGCGCATACTCGGTCGGGACCAGGCCGCGGCGCTGCAGTTCCGGCACCACTTGCCCGGCGAAATTCACCCAGTCCTCGGGCAGCAGCGGGAACATCAGGTTGAAACCGTCCGCCGCACCCGCGACGAACCAGTCCTCAAGCTGGTCGGCGATCTGCTTCGGCGTGCCGGCAACCGTCGGCACCGAGCCGCTGTTGGCGAGCTTGCGGGCGATGTCGCGCAGGCTGAGATTCTGTTTCGACCATTGCTTGACGCGGTTGAGCGAGGTGCGTCCGCCATTGAAGGTGCTTTCATCCGGCAGCGGCGGCAGCGGGCCGTCCGGCGGGTAGGCCGAGAGGTCGATGCCGCTCCAGCTCGACAGAAGATCGATGCCGACCTGGTCGGGAAGCAGCGTCTGCAGATATTCCTGCTTGTCGCGGCCTTCGGCCTCGGAAGCCGCGACGATCGGCAGGATGCCGGGCAGGATCTTGAAGCTTTCCGGCCGCCGGCCGTGGCGCGCCAGCCGCTCATTGATGTCCTGGCGGTATTTGATGCCGTCTTCCCTGGTGCTGTAGATGGCGAAATGCGCATCGGCCTGGGCGGTGGCGAAATTCTTGCCGTCCTCGGACGAGCCGGCCTGGACGATCAGCGGATGGCCTTGCGGCGGGCGCGACACGTTGAGCGGCCCGCGCACCTTGAAGTGCTTGCCCTTGTGGTCGATCGGATGGATCTTGTCGGGGTCGGCGAAATAGCCCGTCTCCTTGTCGATCAGGAGCGCCTCGTCCTCCCAGCTGTCCCACAGCGCCTTTACGATATCGAGGAACTCGCCGGCCCGCTCGTAGCGGAAAGCGTGCTCGATGTTGCCGTCGCGGCCGAAATTGCGCGCCTCCTCGTCCATGGCCGAGGTGACGACGTTCCACGACGCCCTGCCCTTGCTGATATGGTCGAGCGAAGCGAACAGGCGCGCGACATTGTAAGGTTCGCTGTAGGAGCTCGACGCCGTGGTGATCAGGCCGATATGCTTGGTCACGCCGGCCAGCGCCGACAGCAGCGTCAGCGGTTCGAGGCGGGCATTGGCGTAATGCGCGACGCCGCTCTTCACCGAATCCCAGATCGACACGTGATCGGCGACGAAGATGGTGTCGATGCGTGCCCGTTCGGCCGCCTGCACCAGCTCGCGATAATAGTCGAAATCGAGCACTTCACGGCCCGGCGCGCGGGGGTGGCGCCACGCCATGCGATGGTCGCCCTGCGGGTTGAAGAAGAACGCGCTGAGGATCATGTGCGACATCTGGATACCCTTCCCTGCGGATGCGGAAAACCGCCGGCGCCGCGGCCTGTGGCCGTGCCCCGAAAATCTTCCAGTCAGCGAAAGTTAGATTGCGCTCGGCCTTAATTCGAGTAATTTTATAGAGATTGTTCCATATGAAAGCGGAAGCGATTGCCCCTGATCGCCGCGCGCGCAGAAAGTGGTTTCCGGTCCCCAATGCCTTCGGTTTTGCCAACCATGTCTTCGGTTCTTGATGTCGAGCACCTCTCCGTTTCCTATGCCGGAGCCAGGCGCATCCACCGCGCGGTCGATGACGTCTCGCTCTCCATCGCCCAGGGCGAAGCGCTCGGGCTGGTCGGCGAATCCGGTTCCGGCAAGAGCTCGGTGGCGCTGGCCGTGCTGCGCTACCTGCCCAGGCACGCCCGGGTCGAGGCCGCGCAACTGGCCTTCGAAAATCGCGAAATCCGCGACCTCTCGACCAAAGAGTTGCGCCGGCTGCGCGGCGACCGCATCGCCGCCGTCTACCAGCATCCGGGCTCGGCGCTGAACCCGAGCATGACCATTGGCGGGCAGATCACCGAGACGATCCTGCGCCATCGCCCGATGCACCGTGACGATGCGCTTGGCCGCGCCGCGCAACTTCTCGGCCGCGTCCGCGTCGCCAATCCCGAACGCGTGCTGCGGCTCTATCCGCACGAACTGTCGGGCGGCATGCAGCAGCGCGCCAACATCGCCATTGCCATCGCGCTCGACCCGGCGCTGCTGGTGATGGACGAGCCGACCACGGCGCTCGACGCCAGCGTCCAGTCCGAGATCATCGCCATTCTCGACGATCTGCGCCGCGAGCACCGCACCAGCATCCTTCTGATCAGCCACGACATCAACCTGATCCGGCGTTCCTGCGACCGGGTCTCGGTGATGCAGGCGGGCTCGATCGTCGAAACCGGCGCCGCCGGGGAAGTTTTCGACAACCCGCGCCATGCCTACACAAGGGCGCTGGTCGCCGCCATTCCGACGCTCAACCGCACCAAGCGCGACGGCAGGCTGGCCGAGGATGCCAGCGCCGTGGACCTGAGTTCGAACGTGCCGCCCGGCGAGCAGGCGGAAAGCGCCCTGCCCGCGCCGCAGCGCGAAATCGCGGTGTCTTGCCGCGGCATAAGACAATCCTTCGGCGGCCAGCCGGTGCTGCACGGCATCGATCTCGACATCGCCAGTGGCGAGACCTTCGGGCTGATCGGCGAATCCGGCTCCGGCAAGTCGACGCTGGCCCGCATCGTCACCGGGCTGCAGCCGCCGACGGCGGGCACGGTCGAACTGTTCGGCAAGACCGTGGCGCCACTGGTCGAACGGCGCCAGCCGGGCGAGCGGCGCGATGTGCAGATGGTATTCCAGTCGCCCGACCGCACGCTCAACCCGCGCCAGCGCATTGGCCGCATCCTCGGCCGCCCGTTGCGGCGGCTGGCCGGCCTGCCCCGCCGCGCGGTGCCGCGGCGCGTCGGCGACCTCCTGGCCTCGGTACGCCTCGCCCCCACCACGGCGGAACAAAAGCCCGGCACGCTGTCGGGCGGCCAGCGCCAGCGCACGGCCATCGCGCGCGCCTTCGCCGGCCTGCCGAGGCTGGTGGTGCTGGACGAGCCGACCTCGGCCCTCGATGTCTCGGTGCAGGCGACCGTGCTCAACCTGCTCAACGACCTGCAGAAGAGCAAGGACACCGCCTACCTCTTCATCAGCCATGATCTCAGGGTCGTGCGCTACATGGCCGACCGCATCGGCGTGCTCTATCGCGGCCGCCTGGTCGAGACCGGTTCCTCCGACCAGATCTTCGCCGGCCCCAACCATCCCTACACGCAAGTGCTGCTGGCGGCGTCCTCGAACGATGGGCTAGCGACGACCATGGCCGAAGCGCAGGCCGCCATCGAAGCCGGCCCCGGCGGCTGCGCCTTCGCCGGCCGCTGCCCGCTGGCCGATGCCGGCTGCCTTGAGGCCGAACCTGTTGCCCGGGAGGTTGAAGCAGGCCACTACATCGCCTGTTGGAAGCGCGCCGGCTGAGGTTGGCCTACCCGCCGAGATGAAGCGGGTGCACCGGCGACTCGAGCAGCTTCATGCTGAGCGCCAGATCCGGCAGACCGCCATGACGAAGAACTCGCGGTAGCAGAAGTCGGGATCATCGAAATGAAGATCAAGCCAACCGGCCTCGCTCGCTTCGTGGCCGGTGGACGTTTGGTTCCTGGCGGACAAATGATGCCCCCCCATGGCGCGGCGGGGATAGAGGCGCACCCAACGGAACCGACGCCGGCCTACGCCGGCAGCGATGGCTCGGTGTTCGGCTCCAGCGGCTCTTCCGCCTCGTGGTCTTCCGGAAGCACGTCGCCATGCACCCCCAGCGGCCGGCCGATCCAGACCGGATCGACCAGATGGTCGCGCTTGGGGTTCTCCGTATTCGGGTGGATGAGGATGCTCAAGCCGCCATGATTCAGCATCAGCCAAGGCACGAGCGTGCCGAAAATCTCGTTGGCGAAGGAGACCTGGTACATGGCCTGGTCATGCGGGCCGACTTTCCCGTCGTGCCAATTGCCCAGGCGCACCCGGAACCGCTCGCCGATGCGAAGACGCAGCCATTCGGCATGTTGCCGCTCGGTCTCTCCGTCATAGTAGATGTGGGCGTGATAGCTGGCGATTTCCGCGAGAGGCCTTGGACTGGCTTCGTTGATCACAGTGCTCTCCTTCGATGCTTGTCGCGCCCGGCAGGCCGAAGCGCGGAGGCGGACCCGTTTCACTTGTTTCGGCAACGTGGCGAATGTCCAGGCATTCAGCCCAAGAACGAGGTTTTAAGCAAGGTCATCCGACCGCCCCGAGGTTCTCGGCACCACGGCCGATGCGAAGCTCACCAGCGGACGAGAGATCGGGACGGCCTTGCCGCCATCGCGCGACATTGCGCGCAAACGTTTTTGTTGTTTGAGGGCGAGCGCGCTCGGGCCGACGTCGGGAGTCCGTCCGGCTATGCAGTGATTTGGCTCCTGTCGCCCCGCTTACGCCACGGCGGTCTCATTGACATGCTCTCCCAGGATTCGCTTGATGATCTTGTCGAAATCGTGAGAGTCGGCGCCGTTGACTTTAATCAGGGGCCATCCGCCCTGGCGCAGGCATTCGCCGACCTCCCGCGATATATTGGCTTGCTTCAGACCCCTCTCCACGCCGAGTTCGAACAGGAGGACCTCGATGAGCGGTTGCGCGGCATGGCGGTCCATAAGACGGCGGCGCAAGGTTTCCTGCGGCGCATCGATTTGGATAAGGACATCCGGCCGCGGCAGGAACGCCAGCGTGTCACGAACCGCGTCGATGCTTGGACTGCGCGCCAGCAGAACCAGCGCGCACAAAGCCTGGATCAGGCCTTCCTCGAAAATGAAGTAACCTTCCGATTCCTGCGCCTTGCGCCAGGACTCGCATAGCTGGGCGATGTCGACCTTCATGCGCCACGACCATGTGCGGCTCCGCAGGGGGATTGATGCCAGAAGCCGCGCCGCTACCCCGTCCTTTGGCAAGGTCGATAGCAAGACAGGGGCGGAGGTGGCGATCTTTTTGCCAATACGGCCAATGCCATGACGTACCTCCGGGCCGTCATCCTGGGCCGAGCCGTATTCGATCAGGCGATAGCCGTTCACTGTCTTGACGTTGATGCCTTGCTTCGCCATCCCTTGGCAGAGGCCGCGAAGAAGTGTGGTCTTGCCTGCACCAGGCGGCCCAAACAACTCGATAATCATGCCGAAATGCCCAACGTCTCCAAGCAGGCACACACCCACCTGCGACCCAAAGCTTAGCCGGATTACACCCCCCACCAACATTCATTTGAATGACCCTTCAGCCCCGTGGACTCTTGGGAAGGCTCAGAGGTTCCCACCGCCGGAGACACGCGGCATTGGCCCTGGGCAAGCGTCTCGCGGCCGGGGAAATTGAGGCGGACCCGGCCGTTTTCCGGAGGGGAATTAGAGTAGTTCCGGCGAGGATGGATCGGGAAAAAGCTGCCCGGTCAAGATCGAGACATCATCCGAATGATTGATGAAAAGATTCCGGTGGCGAGCGATGGTCGACATTCAGCTTGGTGGGGCTCTGAATGTCTCCAGCGTATTTGCAATCGGAAGCGGTGGATCAGGATCTACAGGCGGAGTGTCGAACAACGACACTCCGCGGATGGTCAACCGTGCCCGAATATGCTCTCGACGAGGGTGGGCCTGTCTGGCGCCCCTATCAGCGGATGGGCGCCGATTTTGCGGACATTCCCATCTTCGATCACCTTGCAGACGTCGCAAGGCAATATCCGGACAAGCTCGCGATCAGCGACGGCGCCGACCGCCTGACTTACTCCGAGCTTTTGCGGGCTGTCGAGACACTGTCACGCCGTCTCGCCGCCGTCGTCCCCGAGGGACAGGCGGTCGGAATCCTTCAGGCCAACTCGGTCTGGTACCCGGTGGCAATGCTGGCGAGCATGGCGGCCGGACGGCCTTCGGTCCCGCTCAACATCAGGGATCCGGGCTCCCGGATCATCGAGATCGTGAATGCCGCGCGGCTCGGCGCCATCATAGGCGCCGGAAATGGCCGTCCCATCGATCTGGCGCGGCACGTGCTGTGGGTCGACATTGCCGCCGGCGTCGCGCCGGACGCTCAACGGGCATCACAACAACCGCCGCCCGTTTCCGTCGATGCGCCCGCAATGGTGCTTTACACCTCGGGTAGCACCGGACGTCCCAAGGGGATCGTCAACAGCCAACGCAGCCTGCTCTGGCGGGTCCTGCAATATGTCGACGCGTGCCATATAAACGCGGATGACGTCTTCCTGCCGCTGACCGGGCCAGCCACGATTGCCGGTTGCCGGGAGATTCTTGCCGCGCTGCTGACGGGCGCCGCGTTGCATCTTGTCGAGGTGGAGGCGGTCGGCCTGCGCGCGGTGCGCGCCCGCGTGCAAGCCGAAGGCGTAACGGTCGCCTATCTTGTGCCGGCGCTGCTTCGGGCGCTCCTGACCGAGGCCCCCGCCGACGCTTTCCACTCACTCAGAGTGGCCAGGATCGGCGGGGAGAAGGTGTCGTGGACCGATATCGCGTTGCTGCGCAAGGCCGTCTCGGACCAGTGCCTGATCCAGATCGGCTACTCGTCGACCGAGACCACCGGTTCGCAATGGTTCTTGCCGGCGGACTGGCCGGAGCAGGACACGTCGGTCCCTGTTGGCAGGCTGCTTCCCGGGATGGCATTCGCCATTGTCGACGAAGCGGAGCGCAGTGTCGGGACAGGAGAGCACGGGGAGCTCCTGATCAGGAGCCCCTATGTTCTGCTTGGCTACTGGGAGAACGGTGTCGTCGTTCCCGCACGACCGGACCCGGACAATCCCGGTGTTCGGATTTTTGCGACGGGCGACCTCGTTCGGCTGGACGATGATGGGTTGCTGTGGGTCGTCGGCCGCAAGGGGCGCCAGATCAAGATCAATGGCCGGCGCGTCGAACCCGCCGAGCTCGAGCGGGTCCTGCGGGGCGCGCCGTCGGTCGCGGATGCGGTGGCAATCGTGACGCCGGAGAAAGAACTCGTCGCGTTCGCGGTTCCCAGGCACCCGGCCGGGGCTGCTTTCGCGGAGGAGCTTCGCCAACTCGTCAGAACGACGTTGCCGGCGCCACTGCGCCCCTCGCGGTTGCACACCATCGCCGCCATCCCGCGCCTGCCGGGCGGGAAGGTCGACCTGGCAAGCCTCAGCCAAATGGACCGTTCGGACAGAAAGACGGCGCCAGCCGCTCAACCGCCCGCTGCCCGGCCGCCGCCCGCCGGAAGTGAACTGAACACCAGGCAAATCGTGCAGCACGCCTGGATGCAGGTTCTCAACACGGGCGTTTCAGCGGTAAACTGGGACGATGCGGGAGGGGATTCGCTGCAGCTGCTGCATTGCGTCATGGCGATCGAGAACGCCATCGGCCAGGAACTGGGCCTTGAGGCCTTCACCGTCGGAATGAGCTTCAACGAGATGGTTGAGGCGGTCGCGTCCGCACAGGCAGGCGACCGGCGCGAGAAGAAGCAACACCCCCCGGTTCTTTTCCTGTTTCCGGGATCCGTCGGCTATGGCCCGAGCCTGGCCGCCTTCGCGGCCGCCATGGGCAAGGTCGCCAGGGTCAACCCCATCAGGTACCCTGGCCTCGCCGCGATATTGGACGGGCATAACTCTCTCTCCGCCATGGCCGCCGCCGCAATCGAACAGATAGGCCGCGCCCAGCCTGCCGGCCCCGTGCGACTTCTCGGCCATTCGCTTGGCGGCGCGGTTGCGTTCGAGGTTGCCGCACGGCTGCTGGCCGCCGGTCGACCGGTCAGGTTTCTGGGCATCCTCGACACGAGCCTTCTGAACGAACCGAGCGACCCCTGGGCGACGCTGACCCGCACATTCCATCGCATTCGGACAAATCGCATATCCGCCCACCGGATGGCTTGCCGGGCCCTTGCGAAAATCACCGTTGCAGTTGGCTGCGAGGCGTATCTCGCCAGGTTCCTCGACCGCTCTGCCAAGGGAGAATTCAACCCGACGAGCTTCAGAACCAAACTGGAACTGCAGGAGGTCTTGCGGGCGCGGTCTTTCTTCCAGTGGCTGGACGCACCGAAACCGGCCCTGCCGATCGGCGGCACCTTGTTTCGATGCCGCCGGGAAGGAATGCCCCAGGCCTTGGGCTGGGATAGCGCCTTGGCCCGGCTGGACGTGGTTCCGATCAGCGGCAACCACATCGACCTTGTCGTGGAGCCCCATCTTGCCACCAACCGTCCCCTCATCGAGAGGGCCGTTGTGCAGACCTACTCCCCGGCCGAGTCTCGCAAAAGGGAGGATTTGTCATCGACGTGATCTCGCACTTCGGCAAGGACGCGCTGCTGCTCGATGCTCCCGCGGAGGTCGATCGCATCGTTGAAACCTTGCGCACGCAGGTCCTCGGCACGCTCCATCGTCGCGGCGTGGTTGTCGGCCTTTCCGGCGGTATCGACAGCTCCGTCGTCGCCACCTTGTGCACGCGCGCGTTTGGCAAGGACAGGGTCTTGGGACTGTTCATGCCGGAGCGGGATTCCTCCGGCGATTCGCTCAGACTTGGCCGCCGGGTCGCGGCACAGCTTGGCATTGAAAACGTCGTGGAAGACATAGCACCGGCACTCGAGGCCACCGGCGCCTACCGCCGGCAGATCGAGGCGATCCAGACCGTCGTTCCCGACTATGGGGAGGGCTGGAAATGCAAGCTGGTGCTCGCATCGGTTCTGGAGAGCAACGGCCTCAACATCACCCGGCTCACGGTCCAGGATCCAGAGGGCAAGGTCGACACGGTGCGCCTGTCGCCTGCCGCCTACCTGCAGATCGTCGCGGCGACCAACTACAAGCAGCGCCTGCGCAAGATGACGGAATACTACCACGCCGACCGGCTCAAATACGCGGTCGCTGGGACACCGAACCGCCTCGAGTACGACCAGGGCTTTTTCGTCAAGCAGGGCGACGGAACCGCCGACGTGATGCCGATCGTCCACCTTTACAAGACCCAGGTTTATCAACTCGCGGACTATCTCGGGGTGGACGAGGAAATCCAGCGGCGGCCACCCACCACCGACACATTCTCCATGGCGCAAAGCCAGGAGGAATTCTATTTCGCGCTGCCCTATCACCTGATGGATCTATGCCTCTATGGCCTGAACCACGGCATCGCCGCCGATGAGGTCGCGGCGGGGGCGGGCCTCACCGAGCCCCAGCTTCAGAAAGTCTTCAAGGACATCGACGCGAAGCGGCGGGCCGCCCACTATCTTCACGCGCGGCCCTTGCTGTCCGCCGGAATTGACGAGGATTGACCGGGGATGTGCGGCATCGCTGGAATAGTGGCGCTGAACGCCGCGGCGGCTTCTCCTTCGCGTGAGGCGCTGATGCGGATGGTGGGCGCGCTGGCGCATCGCGGCCCCGACGAGCACGGCCTTTACCGGGACAGACGCGCGGGGCTGGCGCATGCGCGGCTTTCCGTCGTCGATCTTTCCAGCGGCCAGCAGCCGCTCGCGGACACCGGCGACACGACCTGGATCGTGTTCAACGGCGAGATCTTCAACTACGTCGAGCTGCGGGAAAAGCTCATCGCGCTCGGCCACCGCTTCCGGACCCGCAGCGACACCGAGGTCGCGCTCCATGCCTATCGTGCGTGGGGCGAAGCAGCCTTCGAGCGGATGAACGGCCAATGGGCAATCGCAATCTGGGACTCGATGGCGGGGCGTCTCGTATTGTCGCGCGATCGGTTCGGCATTTGCCCGCTGCATTTCTGCGAGCACGCGGGCCGGCTTTATTTCGCCAGCGAGGTGAAGGCCATCTTCGCGGCCGATCGAACCATATCTCGCGCCTTTGATCCGGCCGGCATCGACCAGACTTTCACGCTCTGGACGGTCGTTCCGCCGCAAGGGGTATTCCAGGGGATCAATGAACTCGAGCCGGGGCATGTCCGCACCTACCAGGATGGCACCGTTCGCGAGCGGGCCTTTTGGCGACCTTCCTACCCCGAGATTTCCGGAGCGCGGCAGGGCGAGTTCACCGGGTCGTGCGATGAGGCGGTGGACCGCGTGCGTGGCGCCCTCGAGGCCGCGACGGCGCTCAGGATGGTACGCGCCGACGTGCCCGTCGGGTGCTACCTCTCCGGTGGACTGGACAGCTCGCTCGTGGCCGCGCTGGGAAGGCGCTTCGCCGGCGAACGCTTCCAGACCTTCTCGCTGCGTTTCGCCGACGCCGAATATGACGAGACCCGCTTCCAGCGCCTGGTTGCCGAGGCAACCGGCAGCGAGCACCATGAGGTGGTGGTTTCGCGCGGCGATATCGCCGCGATCTTTCCGGAGGTGATCCACCACACCGAGCGCCCGATCCTGCGGACCGCCCCGGCGCCGCTGTTCCTGCTCTCGCGGCTGGTGCGCGAGCGTGGCATCAAGGTCGTGCTGACCGGCGAAGGGGCTGACGAGATGTTCGCCGGCTACGACCTGTTCCGCGAAGGCAAGGTCCGCCGGTTCTGGGGCCGCCAGCCGGCATCGACACGACGCTCGCGGCTCCTGGAACGCCTTTACCCCTACCTCACCCGCTCGCCTGTGCAACAGCAGGCGATGGCGCGCCAGTTCTTCGGACGCAACATCCAGGCCCATGACGCGCCCGGCTTTGCCCATGACACACGCTGGCACACCACCAGCGCGATCAAGCGCTTGTTTTCCGCCGACATGCGCGCTGAAACCGAGCGCCGCGACGCCGTGTCCGAGTTGCTCGCCCGCCTGCCCGCGGAGTTCCCGCGCTGGAGCCCCCTTGCGCAGGACCAGTATCTCGAGGTCCAGACGCTGATGTCGGGCTATCTGCTCTCCTCGCAAGGCGACAGGATGCTGATGGCCCACTCTGTCGAGGGGCGTTTCCCCTTCCTGGACGATGAACTCGTGAGGCTCGCGAATTCGCTTCCGGCTGCCTACAAGCTGCGCGTCCTCGACGAGAAGCACGTGCTCAAACGCGTGGCGGAACCGATCGTGCCCTCCGAGATCGTCACCCGCAAGAAGCAGCCGTTCCGCGCGCCCAACGCGCTTTGCTTCGTCGCCGGCGACGCACCGGAATACGTTCGCGAGGCGCTTTCGGAGACGGCGTTGCGCGAGGCCAATATCTTCGATCCGAAGGCGGTCACGCGCCTGCTCGGCAAGTGCCAGGCCAGGACCGGCGACGGCGATCTGTCCAATGCCGACAATATGGCGCTGGTCGGCGTGCTGTCGACCCAACTCCTTCATCGGCAGTTTGTCGCGAACTGCCCCAGTGCCACTCGCGACTATGCGCTCAGCGTCGACGTCGACCGCGAACATCGGGAAGAACGCTTGCATGTTGCATGATGCCGTACCACTGCTGCATGACTACCTCGCCCATTCCGCCGGCCGGCTCGGCGGCAAGGTTGCGCTGGTGTGCAACAAGCAACGTGTCACCTATGGCGAGCTTGAAACCCGCGCCAATGCGATCGCCCGGGATCTGGCCGCGTCGGGGGTCGTGCGCGGCGATCGCGTGATGATCTTCGCCGACAACACCGTCGAGACGGTGGTGAGCTTCTGGGCGGTGCTCAAGGCGAACGCGGTGGTGTGCATCGTCAACCCGCTCACCAAGAGCGACAAGCTCGATTACCTGCTCAACGACTGCAAGCCGACGGCGCTGATCACGGATGGGCATCTGCAGGCGGTCTTCCGCGAGCCGGCGCGCGGCTGTCCCTCGCTTCTGCGCATGATCGTTTCCGGGACGATCGACGACGTCGAGCTCTCCCGATTGCCGCATGCCGTGCGCTGGGACACCGCGGTCGCCATCGATGGCGGCGCACCGCCGGCGCGGCGCTGCATCGATGTCGATCTCGCCGCTATCATCTACACCTCCGGCTCGACCGGCGAACCCAAGGGCGTGATGCTGACGCACAGGAATATGATGACCGCCTGCACGTCCATCGCCTCCTACCTCGAGCTTGGCGAGGACGAGGTGATCCTCAACGTCCTGCCCCTGGCTTTCGACTACGGCCTGTACCAGATGATCATGGCGTTCCGCACCGGCGCCCGGCTGGTGCTCGAGCGTTCCTTCGCCTTCCCGGCGCGGGTCCTTGAGCTGATCAGGCAAGAAGGGGTTACGGGCTTTCCCGGCGTGCCGACCATCTTTGCGGCGCTCTCCGAGCTCAAGTCGCTCAAGGACCAGGATTTCTCACGCATTCGCTACGTCACCAACACCGCTGCCGCCTTGCCGCTCAAGCATATCCTCATGCTTCGCGAGCTGTTTTCGAGTGCACGCATCTATTCGATGTACGGCCTCACCGAATGCAAGCGTTGCACCTATCTGCCGCCAGAGGACCTCGAGCGAAAGCCGTTGAGCGTCGGGATCGCGATCCCGAACACGGAAATGTGGATTGTCGACGAACATGACAGGCGGGTCGGTCCCGGCGTCGTCGGCCAGCTCGTCATCCGCGGCGCGACGGTGATGAAGGGCTATTGGGGCAAGCCCGAGGCGACGGCCAGGAAGCTCAAGCCCGGCCCGCTGCCGGGCGAGCAGGTCCTGTACACCGGCGACTACTGCCGGATGGACGCCGAGGGTTACCTCTACTTCGTCGGCCGTGGCGACGAGATCATCAAATCGCGGGGCGAGAAGGTGGCTCCGAAGGAGGTCGAGAACGTGCTCATGAACATTCCAGGGGTGCGGGAAGCGGCGGTCATCGGTGTTCCGGACGAACTCCTCGGGCAGGCGGTGAAGGCGTTTGTCGTAATGGAGAATGGACGAACCATCGGCGAAAAGCAGTTGCAGATGGAGTGCCAGAAACGGCTGGAAAACTTCATGGTGCCGAAGTCCATCGTCGTCGTGGCCAGCCTGCCGATGACCGACACCGGCAAACTGAAGAAGACGGCCCTGTCATGAGGCGGGTTGTTTCATGTCGCTCGAAAGTGACCCCGGTCCTGGGAGAACGACATGCATGAAAACAAGGACCTGGAAGGAGCGTCGCATGAATCCGTTTCAGCGCGATGCGCTTTGGGGGACGAAGTCGCTAGATTTACGAGGCCGCAACGGAGGGCGAATTCATGTTGACTACCAAGGAACGCACCGGAATCTACAGCGAGCAAATTCGCAGTTTCCTGATTTCGAATTTCTACGTGAGCGACGCGAAGGCATTGGTGAACGACACGTCCCTGCTCGATCAGGGCATCGTCGACTCGACGGGCGTGCTCGAGATTATCGGCTTCATCGAGGAGACCTTCGGCATCATCGTCGAGGACAGCGAGCTCTTGCCTGAAAACCTCGATTCCATTCAGGGCATCGAGCAATACATCCTGCGCAAGATGAACTGATTGCCGGGCTTGACGCATGCCGCCCGGAAGCGACCTCGGTTTTGGGACAACGGCATGCATGAAAACAAGGACTTGAAGCGCATCGCATGAATCCGTTTCAACGCGAAGCGCTCCATGTCTTTGTTTTCACACAATTCCGGACGGAAAACCGCTTCACACTTTTCCTGGAATTGCTTTTGTTTCACGCAATTCCGGACGGAAAACCGCTTCACACTTTTCCTGGAATTGCTTTGTTTTCACGCAATTCCGGACGGAAAACCGCTCACACTTTTCCTGGAATTGCTCAGGCGTTCCGCACGCTCATGCCTGCGCCCTGGCTTGACCCAGGACCACCCGGCCCTCGCCCGCTTCGTTGGAGACGGCGCGGATGTTCTCGTATGCCTTGCTGCGCTCCAGCAGGGCCATCACCTGCCGGTCCTGGCCAAGGCCGACTTCGAAGAGCAGGACGCCGCCGGGCCGCAAATATCGCGGCGCGTCCTTCACCACCCGCATATGGATGCTGAGGCCGTAAGGGCCGGCCGCGAAGGCTTCACGCGGTTCGAGCTCGACCAGATGCGCGCGGTCGCCCTCGAGCCGCTTTTCCGAAATGTAGGGCGGATTGCAGACGATCACGTCGATCGTCCCTTCAAGTCCCTGGCCCGCGAGGGCGCCGAACAGATCGCCCTGGTGCACCGAGACGCGGTCGGCCAGGCCGTGATGGGCGGCGTTGCGTCGTGTCGCCTCGACGCATCCATCGGTGAGGTCGCTCGCCCAGACGCGTGCGGCGGGCACGCGGTGGGCGATGGCACAGGCGAGGTTGCCGGCGCCGCAGCACATGTCGATGATGCGCGGCGTTGGCAGGTTCATCCGGTGCAAGACACCAAGAGCCGTCGTGCCGAGCAGCTCCGTCTCCGGCCGCGGCACCAGCGCACCGGGCGCGACGAGCAGCTCCAGTCCCATGAAGATGGCGCGGCCCGTGCCATAGGCGTCGGCGACACTGAACTCCTTGCTCATGGCGACCCCACGCGGCTGATGTTCCCAGTATAGATGTTCGCCATCCGCGCGCCAGTCAAACCTGCGCCGAAGCCATGAATTTGTCCGGCCTTTGCCTCGAAACCGGGGCCAGCCAGACGCGGGATCACGGACGCTTCCCGCGGTCCTCCGCCACGGCCCGCCGCCCGCCTCTATTGAGAGATACGCCGTAAACCGCTGAAATCCTTAACAGGATTTTCATTCCACTGCCCTAATCACCGTGCCATGGCAGGGCATTTCGAGCGCTTGTTTGCTGGCCCCTCCCGCCAGGGGCAGAGCGAAGCCGTGGCAACCGGGATCCTCCGCGATCAGTTCGCTGATCTGCGGAAAGGGATCTTCATTTCCATGCCGATCGCCACGGTGCTGTCGGCGCTGATCCTGGCCGTGCAGATGCTTTCGCATGGCGGTGTTGGCGCGGTGCTGTGGTTCGCCGCGGTCAGCATCATCAACAGCGCGCGCCTGGCGCTTGCCGCCGCCCAGCCCGACATTTCCGGCAACGGCCCGAGGCCGGTCAGCGCCCGGCTTTCCCTTTACGGCGCATTGGCGCTGGCGTCCGGCATTGCCTGGGCTTTCCTGGCCGTGCTGGCGGACGGATACACCACCGCGCAGGCGCCGCTCTATCTGATCGTGCTCGCGGGCCTGTCGGCCGGCTCCGTCACCTACTCGGCCTCCTATGCGCCGGCGGCGATCAATTTCATGACGCTGCCGCTTCTGGTCGCCGCCGGATGCGTGCTGGCCAGGGGCGGTATCGAGAATTACGTCCTGGCTTTCACCATCGTGCTGTTCCTCGGCGGCATGGTCAGGAGCGCGCTGATCGGGCAGGCCAGCTTCCGCGAGACGAGCCGCCTCAAATACGAGGCGCGGGAATTCGCCGCCGAGATGGACCGCAATTCCAGGCGCGATCCGCTGACGAATTTGCTCAACCGGTACGGGCTCGAGCAGGCGATCCGCCAGCTCGGGCCTTCCGACGGCCCGTTTGTGACCATGCTGGTCGACCTCGACGGCTTCAAATCCGTCAACGACACCTATGGCCACAACATCGGCGACGACCTGCTGGTCAAGGTCGCGCGCAGGATCGAAGACCATGCGCCGCAAGGCGCCACGATCGCGCGCATCGGCGGCGACGAGTTCGTGCTGCTGTTTTCCGCCGCGAGATCCGCGCGTCCGGCCGGCGCGCTGGCCGGCGCGCTCATCGCGGCGATCGCGCAACCGGATCCGGCGTTGAACTCGGTGCGCGTCGGCGCCTCGGTCGGCATCTACGTTTCGGACAATCCACGCTTGACGGAAATGCTGCTGCGGGCCGATTTCGCGCTCTATGCGGCCAAGCGCAAGGGCAGGAACGAATACTGCGTCTTCGATGCCGGGCTCGACCAGGCGCTGGAGCGCAAGCACTGCATCGAGCGCGACCTGCGCGGCGCCATCGAGGCCGGCGCGCTGTGCTCATGGTTCCAGCCGCTGGTGCGCCTGGACACCAGCGCGGTGGTCGGCTTCGAGGCGCTGCTGCGCTGGCGGCACCCGCTCCATGGGGCGATCTCGCCGCCCGAGATCGTCACCGCCGCGCGCGAGACCGGCCTGCTGCCGCTGCTGACGGAAACGGTGTTCCGCAATTGCTGCGCCATGATCGAGGCGCTGGCCGGCAGCGGCCGCGGCGATGTCCGGGTCGCGATGAACCTGTCGCCGCGCGAGCTCGAGGCGGGCAATGTCGACGACATGATCCTGGACATGCTGAAGGTGAGGCACCTGCCCGCGGCGATGCTGGAGATCGAGATCACCGAGGAAGCGCCGGTCGACCGCGATCGGGTCGACGAGAAGATCGGCCGCCTCGCCGACGCCGGCATATCGATCGTGCTCGACGATTTCGGCACCGGCTTTTCGACCCTGGTCGCGCTGAAGGACAGCCGCATCCGCAAGATCAAGATCGACAAGCATTTCGTGCGCGACCTGGCCAAGTCGGTGGAGGACCAGGCGCTGGTCAAGACGGTCATCGATCTCGGGCGCGCGCTGGGCATAGAGGTGATGGCCGAGGGGGTGGAGACGGACGCCGACCGCCTGATCCTGCGCTCGCTCGACTGCATGGTCGCGCAAGGCTTTCTCTTCTCGCCGGCGCTGCCCGCGCCCGAGGCGCTCGCCTACGAGGCGGCCCATCCGAGCCGCACGCTCGCGGCGGAAGGGCTCTTCGACCCCGCCGCGAGGCGCCAGAGCGGCAGCGCGGCCTGACCTGCCGTCACGCCGTTCGCGGCGCGAGGCTTTCGGCCCCGCGCGCATCGTGTAATCTGACGATCTCCTAGGGAACATGACAAGATGAGCAATCAATCCCCGGCCGCCGAAACGCTGCCCTATCTGTCGTCGGCGGTTCTCGATCGCCTGGCGATCTCCACGCCCGATGTCGTCGACGAGATCGAACGCCAGATATCAGGCCAGAGGCGCGGCGAAGTCTGGTGCGCGCCCAAGGCCGCCGTGTGGCCGGGCGACGACCGCTACTTCATGGCCACGCTCGGCGTCGCCTCGGTTCCGCCGGTGCTGGCCACCAAGTCACTGGTGGTGAACCCCCGCAACGCCGCGCGCGGACTGGCCACGATCAATTCGCTGATCACGCTGCTCGACGCCGAGACCGGCCTGCCGCTGGCCCTGGTCGACGGCAATTGGGTGACGGCCAAGCGCACGGCGGGCCTCAGCGCCGTCGCCGCCCGGCGCATGGCAAGGCACGATGCGTCATCCGTCGCCTTCATCGGCTGCGGCGTGCAAGCGCGCGGCCATTTAGAGGCCTTCGCCGACCTCTTTCCCCTGCGCGAAATCCGCGCCTTCGGTCGAGGCAAAAGCAACCGCGACGCGCTCTGCGAAATGGCACGCTCGCGCGGCCTGGACGCAATCCCCTGCGACACGGCAAGGGAAGCCGTGGAAGGCGCCAACATTGTGGTGACGACGGTGACCCTGGTGCCCGAACCCGAACCGTTCCTCGACGCCAACTGGCTGAAACCGGGCAGCTTCACCGCCATCACCGACCTGGCCCTGCCCTGGCTGCCCGCAACCATGCGCCGCTTCGACCGCATCGTCGTCGACGATCTGGAGCAGGAGAAGCAGATGCCCAAACCCATGGTCGACCCAGCACTGGTCGCCGGCGATTTGACGGGCCTGGTATGCGGCGACTTTGTGGGGCGGCAGAGCCCGGGCGAGACCACGGCGTTCGTATTCCGGGGGATGGCCGTGGGGGATCTGGCGGTGGCGGCGCTGGCGTATGTGCGGGCGCAGGCGGCGGGGGTGGTTGGGGCTTAGGGCGAGGTCGGCGGGAACGGGTTTCGGTGTGGGTTGCGTCCGACCGAAGTTCGCAACCGGGACTCGCGCTTCGCTGGCTCCGTGGTCGACGCAGTGGTGCCAGCCTAAGACATGTCGATAAGCAGTTCCTAGACGTCGGTACCCACCCGGATCTCGTGCCGGCCGGCTGAAATAGCGGATGTCTGTCGCCGATCGCCGCTGCACAGGCATCGTGTAGGAGAAGAAATTTGGGGCGGGGATTGTGGGGGAACGATTGCGGCCACCACTCGCAACCCAAACAGGTTAACAGGCTAATAGGTCGTTGCGATATGTTGATAGCTCTTGGAAGAACGTTGTGAATCGATGGCCGAGGCAAACATCCTCCGATTGCAAGAACTTGAACAAAGGTGCTATGTGCCGTCAGGGTCGCTGGTCGCTTTGCAGATTGCGTTAAAAAGATCAGCTAAGGGGAAAGAACGCACATGGATGGCCGAGCTAATTGCTTGCCATTATTACGATGGGCGGGCAGCAAGAAACGGCAATTTTCGGCCATATCTCGCATATTTCCGCGCCACTACGAAAACTACGCAGAGCCGTTTGCGGGCTCGGCTGCCTTTGCTTTCTGCCTGGGAGAACGCGAGGCGCGCCTCAACGACCTTAACAGTGATCTTGTAGCATTTTATCGCGACGTTTGCAAAAATAGCAGCAATTTTTACGAAAATTTCTCAAGCATACCGAGAACGAAAGAAGCTTACTACGAGATAAGGAAGACTTACAATTCGTCAATGCCGTCGATGGAAAAGTCGGTTTTGTTTTATTACCTAAACAGAAATTGTTTCAACGGGATATTTAGAATAAATAAGAGCGGTGAATTTAACGTACCGTTTTCAAATTATAAAGTTTCACCATATCTTAGCAAAGACCAATTCATGGATTCAGTTCGCCTGATAGCGAGCGCATCCGTTGAAAATTTGGATTTCGAGGAGTTCTGTAAAACTAAGGTTCGCAAGGGCGATTTTGTTTTTATAGACCCTCCTTACTACTCGGAAGACAGGATGTTTAACGAATACAACCAAAAGCCGTTCACGTTGGCTGACATTGATCGCCTAAGTTCCGTTCTTGAGCATCTTGAGGATATTGGTGCCCGGTTTCTTCTCTCGTATCCTCTAAGTTCACTCTCGCGGAGTTTGGAGCGAGGGTGGCGGAGTGTGCGAATGCCTGTATTGCGCACCGTAGCTGGCAATTCATCAAAGCGAATAACCGTGCAAGAACTGCTAATTTACAATTATGACCGTCGCTCGACTTAGAATTTTAGTTATCAGCGACCTGCATGCGCATGCGTCCGATCCGCTTGCGAGCTCCTCGCCGTCATATTACAGTACTGACAGCCGATATCGCTCCAAGGCACTGAATCCCCTCGTTGATCTTTCCGACCTGATCCGCCGCGAAGGGTTGGAGGTTGATTGGGTCGTTTCGCCTGGCGACCTTGGCGATAAAGCCAATGCCTCGGCCCAAAAGTCAGCGTGGGATGACCTTAAGGACATCAAATCTAAGCTGGGAGCGTCGCTGCTCATCGGAACGGCCGGCAACCACGACATAGATTCCCGGCGCGCTGAAAAAGATTTCGATCCCAAAACGGCGCTTCAGTTACTGGATCCGCTATTTCCAATTGACGAGCTCTGTTTCCAACTCGGCGACCGCGTCTATGCCGACCGCTATTGGTCTCGAAATTTTGTGGTTGTCCCCTTCAAGAAGTTCGATGCTACACTTGTTATTATTAACAGCTCGGCTTTCCATGGCTATTCCTCAGACGTGAATAAGGCGCCCGATGAGCATCTCCACGGTCGCATCAGCCCTCAAACGCTCGACGCGATACGCATGGCGGTAGAGAGCAGTGAGAGCGCCACCAACGTGGCTCTGTTGCATCATCACGTGAAAAAACATCCGTGGATCGAGGACGGAGGCAGTGTGGCAAAGGGCGGGGACCGCTTGCTCGAGTTATTTAAGGACACTGAGAAGTCGTGGCTTGTTTTGCATGGACACGAGCATGTTCCACATCTGTCCTACTCGGACGCCACACCATTCGCGCCAGTTGTCTTGTCGGCCGGCAGCGTGGCGGCGAAAACCTACCGCGTGCGGGGCGGACATCCAAGAAATCAAATACATCACATCGACTTAGACCCAGCCCCTCTAGCCAGTGGCAGTGTCAATCTGATGGGATTAGTGAAAACTTGGACATGGTCGCCGGAAGTTGGTTGGTCTAGGGCACAGGGCGACGCAGGCCTCCCGCACAAATGTGGATTTGGCTATCGCGCAGATATGGCGGAACTACGGGACAGACTAATCACCTTTGGGAGAAGGGCGAGTGGCGGCTTTTCGCGATGGGCTCAGGTGCTAGCGTTCGAACCACGGCTGGCCCATCTTACGCCAGACGATCAAACAGGGCTGTTCAAGATGCTCAAGGCAAAAGGGGCCAAATTGCAATTCGATGACGAAGGCCAACCGTCGGGCTTAGAGGTCTCCTGAATGAATGGGTCGGCTGAGACGATTTTTCAATCCTTCAACGCTCGGTTCTCGGACCCGGAAACGGTCGGGGCCAAGTTTGTTCAGTCCCCACATCTGAGTGCCGTAGCCACTTCCAGCCACACTGCGGTGCTTGGGCCAAGAGGTAGTGGCAAAACGACACTTCTTAAGATGCTAACTCTTCCTGCTCTTCTCAGATGGAGAGGAGAGCAGCGTGACGAATTAATCAGTGGAATCAATTTTCTTGCTGTCTACATCCCAGCTAGTTTGACATGGAGCGCGGATTATCGCTCGTTCTCGGCAGATAAAATGGATCCGTCGATCGAGAGGATATTGTCGATCTCCTTGTTTCGTCACAGCGCATTAGTCTCCATGGTCGATACGTGGACGGATGCGGCTGCCGAGGCAGTCAGAGATGACAATCTTCTGTCAAAATATTACGCCGGCTCGTCGCAAGAAGACGAGGTTACTCAGGTTAGGCAAATAGCTAAGGCATGGGGAATCGAATTAGAGATATCTACTCGAGTAGGGCTTCGCCGCGCTATTACCGGCCGCATTAAGCGACTTCAAAGACTGAGTGTCGAGGCATCTTTGACAAACTTAGGGGCAAAGGACGTCATTGACAGAAACGAATTTCTAGTTCGAAACTTCCTTGATGACGCAAGCGACTTTGCTTATTTTTTGGAAGACATCACTGGAAAAAAAATTCGCTTAGCTTTGTGTTTTGACGAGCTTGAAATCGCTGCTGACTCGGTCGCATCTACGATATTACGAGCGCCTCGCTCTATCGATCAGCGGCTATTTATAAAGTTTTCCGCTGCGCCATATGTAACTGCGGCGCTTGGAGCTGCCGATCCCACCGTTCCGACAGAACGAAACGACTTTCAGCTTGTTTTTTTGAGCTCATATTCGACGTTGAGGACGAGAGAGTTTAGCGAAGCATTATTTAGCTCGTTAGCATCGGCTTCAGGTACGCCTACGTCTCCAACCGACGTCTTCGGTAAGTCTTTCCTGGATGACGACCTTACAGACGGCGAAGGGAAGTACAAGCTGACCGGGCAGCATGGTCGGAAATTTGGTTCCCTGTACGAGAAAGACAACAGCTTTCGCGAGTACGCCGATCAACGTGGCATCTCGGTCCAGGATTTGTCGGGAGGAAGCGAATTTCGACGCGCCGCCGACGTTAGGAAGATCCTTTGGCCCGTCTTAATTAGGGAGGAATTCTTATTCTCCCAGGAGCGAGTGTCTCAGAATCGAACCCGTAGGTTTCGTTCCAAGGACACCGTTTCCGACATCTACACCGGCGCTGATTCGCTGTTCGCCCTTTGCGAGGGAAATCCTCGTTGGATGATTGGCTTGATGGAGCCCATGATAAAGGAATATTGCGCCGATGGATCGAATACCGCCGTTAAACGCTCTCATCAGAAAGTTGCTATTGAGCGGATGATGGCAGCATTCTTTGCCCTGCTGTCTACCATCCCGAGTTCATCCGGAACTCGCGAGCTCCGCTCTCTGGTGGACTTGGTCGATCGCATTGGCATGTTTTTCCGAGCCTCAGTGCTTGGGGCGCATTTTAACCCAGACCCAGTGCTGTCGTTTCGTGTAGACGAGGGTGTTGAAGCCCCTATTCAAGAACTTGTCGGGCGCGGTATAAATATTGGTGCGTTCGTGACGAGGGCCGAGCCTCACGAGAGGCCCTATCGGGTGGGTGAGATATCGGGGCTACGTGTAAGGCTGTCCCATATATTCGCGCCCCGTTTCCGGCTTCCGCTGATAGTTGGGCGAACTGTCAACCTTTCGACCATCCTTGAGAGGAAGGGAGCACCTCAAAATCAGAGTACTCTCCTCGATCTATTTGGAAAGATGTCATGATATCGCAAGGGGGAATGACAGAAATTGATGATCTTTCTGAAGAATTTGACTTATTCATATTCGGATTAGGATTCGAATCGAGATCTACATTTGCATCGTCGAAAATTAGAGCCAAGAAAACGATAGCGCTGAAATTACCAAAGATAGACATACACAGCTATAAAAAGAATTTATCTTACGCGGAAACTAGGAAATACATCATCTACGATGGGTATGAAAAATTTTGCAAGTCAGTATTGCCAAAACTTATAGATAGGGCGAGGAGGCCTATTTCAATCGCCTTTGACATATCTTCTGTAAATAGATTTATGCTATTTGATGTAATTCTTACGTTAATGAACCATTGCCGCGTTGGCGATAGTTTAAAAATAATTTATTGTCCCGCAAAATTTGCCACCCCAAGCAGAAATTTCCCGCAGATTGAACAAATTGGCCCGATCAGCGGACATTTTTCGTCCTATGATGCCGATGCTACGAAGCCATTGTGTCTTATGATTGGCCTTGGTTTTGAGCCTGGCGTGGCCATGGGAATTATTAGTCAACTAGAACCAAGATTATCATACTGCTTTTGGGGATCGGGGATTGACTCTCGCTTTGATACAGCGGTGAAAAAAGCGAACTTCGACTTTGATTTCTCTGGATTTGCGACCCGCGACGTAAGGTACTTGCTTAGTGATCCAAAGGGCTCTTTTGAATTGTTGGAGTCTATTACTTATGGCCTTCTGACGGATTATAATATTGTTTTAGCGCCATTAGGCCCGAAGATATTTTCTCTATTGTCAGCGCTACTTGGATTCAAGTATTTAGGAAAGATGGCCATCTGGAGAGTCCAGCAAAATCGAATTGATTCACTAGATTCTCTTCCTCAGAGTAAAATAGTTTTTGCGAACATTGACTTGGAAGCGACAGAGGCCGCGAAAGCGGCGCGCGAAGCTCAGTTTGCAAGTGCTTAGTGCTCTCAACTGAAGGTCGCAGAGTGAACCCGATTTATGCGGCGTACCCGCCCCCTCACCCCCCAGCCAATCTCGGCAGCAGAAAAATCTCCGCCCCCTCCGGCAGCTTCTTCGACCACGTATCGCGATAAATCACCCCATCGATCGCCACCGCAATGCCGCGATCGATCCACGGTTCAAACCCGGGATACTGTTCAGCCAGTTTCCTGAACAGCTCCCTGATGTCCTTGGCTTCGACCTCGACCTTGCTCTTGCCGCCGGCAAGCTGGCTCAGCGCACCCCAAAGGGTGACTTCGACCATTTGCCTGAGCTCTCCCCGCCCTAGCCCCGTTCCGCCTCGATCGCCGCCAGGATGCGCGGCGGCGACATCGGGATGTGGGTCATGCGCACGCCGGCCGCGTTCGACACCGCGTTGGCGATCGCCGCCAGCGGCGGCACGATCGAGGTTTCGCCGACGCCGCGCACGCCATAGGGGTGGTTGGGGTTGGGGATTTCCAGGATCTGCGTGTCGATCATCGGCAGGTCGGAGCAGACCGGGATGCGGTAGTCGAGGAAGCCGGCGTTCTGCAGCCTTCCGTCCTTGCCGTAAATATACTCCTCGTTGAGCGCCCAGCCGATGCCTTGCGCCGCACCGCCCTGGTACTGGCCCTCGACATAGGTCGGGTGCACCGCCTTGCCGGCATCCTGCACCACCGTGTAGCGGATCACCCTGGTCGAGCCCGTCTCGGGGTCGACCTCGATGTCGCAAATATGGGTGGCGAAGGAGACGCCGGCGCCGTCGGCGACGAGCTCGCTGTGGCCGGCGATCGGCCCGCCGGTCTTGCCGGACTGCGCCGCGATCTCCTTCAGCGACAGCTTGCCGAGATTGCCGTGCTTCTCGCCCTTGGCGACCGCGTGGCCCTGTTCCCAGATCACGTCGTCGACGGAAATGTCCCACATCTGCGCGGCGCGCTCGCGCAGGATCTTGATCGCGTTGCGGGCGGCCGAGATCGTCGCCATGGAGGAGGAGAAGGTGCCGCGGCTGCCGTCGGTCATGTCGTTGTAGCCGAGGCTCGACGTGTCCGCCACGATAGCCTTGAGCTGGCTGTAATCGATGCCGAGCTCTTCCGCCGCCACCAGCGACAGCGACGCGCGGGAACCGCCCACGTCCACCGTGCCGACGGCCAGCGATACCGAGCCGTCCATGCCGATGTTGAGGTCCACGCAGGTCTGGCCGCCGAAGTTGAACCAGAAGCCGCAGGCCATGCCCCTGCCCTGGTTCTTCTTGAGCGGCGCCTTCATGTGCGGATGGTTCTTCACCGCTTCCAGCGTCGGGCCGATGCCGATCGGTCCGTAGACCGGGCCGTAGGACGAGCGCGTGCCTTCCTGCGCGGCGTTCTTGATGCGGAAGTCGACCGGGTCCATGCCGATCTCCTTGGCGAGCTCGTCGACGGCGCTTTCCACCGCGAAGGCCGCCATCGGTGCCGACGGCGCGCGATAGGCCGCGGTCTTCGGCCGGTTGACCAGCACTTCGTAGCCGACCGTCTTGACGTTATCGAGCTTGTAGCAGGCGAACGCCGTCATGGCGCCGATTTCGGCCCAGGCGCCGGCATAGGGGCCGCAGGAATAGCGCAGCGTCGCTTCGGCGGCAGTGATTGTGCCGTCCTTGCGGGCGCCGATCTTGACGTCGATCGAAGTGGCGCTGGTCGGACCCGAGGCGCGAAACACCTCGTCGCGGGTCATCACCAGCTTCACCGGCCGTCCGGCCTTGCGTGACAAGGCAAGCGCCACCGGCTCGGCCCAGACATGGGTCTTGCCGCCAAAGCCGCCGCCAATCTCGGACGAGGTGACGCGCAGCTTCGAGGCTTCCATGCCGAGCAGCTGGGCGCAATGCTGGCGGTAGACGAAATGGCCCTGCGTACAGACCCAGAGGTCGGCGGTGCCGTCGGACGAGACGCTCGCCACGCAGGCATGCGGCTCGATATAGCCCTGGTGCGTCTGCTCGGTCTTGAAGGAGCGCTCGACGATGAAATCGGCGTGGCCGAAACCCTGGTGGACATCGCCATGGCCGAACTGGCTGCGCTTGGTGACGTTGGAGGGTTTTACCGGCTTTTCCTCCAGCCCCTCGGTGAAGATCGTGTCGTTGATCAGCGGGGCGTGGTGCTGCATCGCCTCGTCGACATCGGTGACATGCGGCAGGATCTCGTAGTCGACCTCGATCAGCTTCAGCGCCTGCCTGGCCGTGCGGGCGTCGACGGCGGCGACCGCGGCCACCGCATGGCCGTCATAGAGCGCCTTGGTGCGCGCCATGCAATTGTCGAGGATGTCGTACATGGCGGCATCGCCGTCGGTCAGGTCCGGCAGGTCCTTCGCCGTGATCACCGCCTTCACGCCGTTCAGCTTTTCCGCCTTCGACGTGTCGATCTTCCTGATGATCGCATGCGCGTGCGGGCTGCGCAGCACGCGGCCGACCAGCTGGCCGGCCATGTTGAAGTCGGCGCCGTAGCGGGCGCGTCCCGTCACCTTGTCGACGCCGTCGGGACGGATGGGGCGCGTGCCGACGGATGCGAATTTACGCCCGGAAAAACGCGGATCGAAATTCATCTTCAGGCTCCCTTCATCACATGTGCCGCGTCCTGGACGGCGCGCACGATCTTGTCATAGCCGGTGCAGCGGCAGAGGTTCCCGGCCAGGCCGAAGCGGATTTCCTCCTCGCTCGGGTCGGGGTTCTTCGCCAGAAGGTCCTTGGCCGCGATCAGGAAGCCCGGCGTGCAGATGCCGCATTGCAGGGCGGCATGCTCGAGGAACTTCTGCTGCAGCGTGTGCAGCTGGTCGCCATGCGCCATGCCTTCGACGGTCTCGATGCGCCGGCCCTCGGCCTCGGCACCAAGCACCAGGCACGAGCAGACCAGCCGGTTGTCGAGGATGATCGAGCAGGCGCCGCAGTCGCCGGTGCCGCAGCCTTCCTTGGCGCCGGTCAGGCCGAGCCGGTCGCGCAGCACGTCGAGCAGCGTCTCGTCAGGCTGGCAGAGATACTCGATAGTGTCGCCGTTGATTGTCGTCGAGACTGCTATGCCAGCCATCATTTGCCTCCTGCACGTGCGTAGGCGGTCGTGGCGGCACGTTTGGCCAGCACACCCGCGACTTTCCGTCTGAATTCGATGGTACCGCGCTTGTCGTCGATGGGGCGGCAGGCGCCGGCGCAGACTTTTGCCAGCCGCTCAAGGGCCGCATCGTCCAGCTTCCTGCCGATAAGCGCCTCGGCGGCCTCCTCGACCAGCAGCACGGTCGGTGCCGCGGCCCCCAGCGCCACGCGCGCGGCGGTGATGACGCCGTGTTCGTCGAGCGTCAGGTTCACCCCGGCGCTGACCACGGCAATGTCCATCTCGGTGCGCGGTATGAACCTCAGATAGGCGTCGCCCGAGCGCGGCGTGCGCTTGTCGAGCAGGATCGCCTCGATGATCTCGCCCTTGGCGAGCGAGGTCTTGCCCGGCCCGACCGGCACGGCCTCGACGGGGATGGTGCGCTTGCCAGAAGGCCCGGCAACCACGGCCCTTGCACCCGCCGCCACCAGCGCCGGCACGCTGTCCGCCGCCGGCGAGGCGTTGCACAGATTGCCCGTGATGGTGCAGCGTCCCTGCACCTGCTTGGAGCCGATCAGCTTGGCCGCCTCGACCACGCCGGGCCACGCCTTCTTCAAGGCGGTGTTCTCGCCCAGCACGGCGCAGGGAACGGCCGCCCCGATGCTGAAGCCGTCAGCCGTTTCCCGGATTTCGCTTAAGGACGCGATCGACTTGATGTCGACGATCAGGTCGGGCTCGACAAAGCCCCCCTTCATCCTCACCAGAAGGTCGCTGCCTCCGGCCAGGATGGCTGATATGCCAGACGCTCCGGCCAGTTGGCCGACGGCATCTTCGATTGAAAGCGGACGTATGTAGCGCATCGTCTCCCCTTGGATATGGCGATTTCAGCGACCGTTATAAACACTCTCCTCATAATGGCTATCCGGTTCGTCATTTGCGACGATTGGTCCAGCCGCCGCAAAATCGAGTCCCAAATCAACCGGAATTGCCGTAGGCCAGGCCTGCAAGGCCGCATTGCCGCCGGTTCTCGAAAAATCTGAGAGCCTGTGTCGGATCGGTCAAGCCCCGTTCGTCCTTGGGACATCGAACACGCATCATGAAAGGACACGATATGCCCGGAACCGTACGTTTGCACCGCGTTCTCACCACCAGCCCGGAGAAGGTCTATCGCGCCTTCGTCGAAGCCGACGCGCTGGCCAAGTGGCTGCCGCCGAACGGCTTCACCTGCACGGTCGATCATCTCGAGGCCAAGGTCGGCGGCACGTTCAAGATGTCCTTCCGCAACTTCACGACGGGCGGCAGCCATGCCTTCGGCGGCGAATATCTCGAACTCGTTCCCGGCGAGCGCCTGCGCTACACCGACCGGTTCGACGACCCCAATTTGCCCGGCGAGATCCAGGTGACCATCACCTTGAAAAAAGTGTCGGTCGGCACCGAGATCGACATCACCCAGGCCGGCATTCCCGACGTCATCCCGGTCGAGGCCTGCTATCTCGGCTGGCAGGAATCGCTGCGGAACCTGGCAAAGCTGGTCGAGCCCGAGATCAATCAATAAGGCCATTCAAGCAATAAGACCATTCAAGAAAGTGCCCGCCGCCGCCGACGGCATGCCCGTCGGCGGCGGTTGTGCGTCGAGGGCCTTGACCGCACGATCGTGGGCGTGAATCCTTTCCCGGCCAAAGGGAGGAGTTCCATGCGACATCTGTTGGTTGTGTTGCCCGCCTTGATCCTGGCGACCGCGGCGCAAGCGAGCACGATCTACTATGGCAACAAGGTGGGGATGGAACTGACCATCGTCAAAAAATCAGGCATCGGCTCCACGCATGCCAGCATCCTGGCCAAGCACGACAGGCGCAAAGCGGGCGTCTACTGCCGCGAATATGGCCACGATTTCTCCAAGGAATGCATTGACGCGGAAATGAAGTCGCCCCTGCACTTCGAGATCACCGCCAACTGCAAGACCGGCAAATTCACCACCTTCTATGGCGCCAACATGCTGTTCCAGGGCCGCAACAAGGGCACGGACGTGACGACGGACTACCGCATCACGTCGATCGATGACAATGTGGTGCTCGATGGCTCCGGCGCCTCGTCATACGATGTCACGCTGGACCAGTTCAAAGCGCTCTGCCCCAATCGCGTACGCTAGCGGCGTTTGCGACACTGCGCCGATCGCAACAAATGGCGGAGGAAACGCGTGACCCTCACCAACCGGGATATCGTCGAGATCACCGAGTGGCGGCGCAAGCTGCACCGGCAGCCGGAAATCTCCAATGAAGAGGAGAAGACGGCGCAGGAAGTCGTCTCCTTCCTTGCCGATACCGGCCCGGACAAGGTGCTGACCGGATTGGGCGGGCACGGCGTGGCGGCGGTCTATGACAGCGGCAAGGCCGGCCCGACCGTGCTGTTCCGCTCCGAACTCGACGCGCTGCCGATCGAGGAGCTCTCGGGCGTGCCGCATGCCTCGCAGGTGCCGGGCAAGTCGCATATGTGCGGCCATGACGGGCACACCGCGATCCTGGCCGCCCTTGGCCGTCAGCTCGGCCGCGAACGGCCGGCCAGCGGCCGCGTCGTGCTGATGTTCCAGCCGGCGGAGGAAACCGGCAATGGCGCGGCCGGCGTCGTCGCCGACCCCCGCTACGGCGAGATCGCGCCTGATTTCGCCTTCTCGCTGCACAACCTCCCCGGCGTGCCGTTCGGCGAGGTGCGGCTCAAGCCCGGCGTGGTCAATTGCGCCTCGCGCGGCATGCGCATCGTGCTGGAGGGCAAGACCGCGCATTCCTCCATGCCGGAGACCGGTATTTCGCCCATGCAGGCGATCTCGGAGCTGATGCCGGCTTTGCCCGCGCTCGGCCGCGCCACCTTCGCCGATGACGATTTCTCCATGGTCACCGTCACCCATGCCGAAATGGGCGAAGCCGTGTTCGGCATCGCGCCCGCGCATGGAGAGGTCTGGGCAACGCTGCGCACCCGCCGCGACGAACGCATGGCGGATCTGTGCGCCGCCGCCGAGGCGCTGGTCGGGGAGATCGCGGGCAGGCACCGCCTTTCCGCCCGCTGGGATTATCACGAGATCTTCGTCGCCAGCGTCAACGCGCCGGATGCGGTGGAACACCTGCAACGCGCGCTTCAGGAAGAAGGCGTCGTGCATGGTGAGGAAGCCCTGCCGATGCGCGCCTCGGAAGATTTCGGCCTGTTCGGCCACGGCGCTAGGTCGGCGATGTTCTTCCTGGGCGCCGGCGAGCGCCACCCGGCGCTCCACAATCCGGACTACGACTTTCCCGACGACCTGATCCCGATCGGGTCGAGGATCTTCATGCGCACCGCACGCAATCTGCTGGGGTGAGTCCGCGCGTCGCCGCGAGCCGGTCGCGGCCTCGCGAACCGCGTCTGCCCGCGCCTGTCAGGCGGACCTGAGGAACGGGCGTTTGTGGATGGCCTTCTTTGCCTGGAAATTCGCGGCGGGAACGGGTCGGCCGACGCGAAAGCCCTGGATCTTGTCGATGCCGAACTCGCGCATGAGGGCGATCTGCTCGTCGGTTTCCACCCCTTCGACCAGGATCTGGTGGCCGCGATTGCGGACCAGGGCAATGATGTCCTGGAGCATGGCCATGCCCTTCGGCGTGCCGCAGTCGTGAAGAAACGAGCGGTCGATCTTCACTGTATCGAAATCGATCAGACGCAGCCATGAGAGGCCGGCGAAGCCGGTTCCGAAATCATCGAGCCAGATCTTGATGCCAAGCAGCTTCAGGTCGCTGATGCAGCGCAGGATGTCCGAGTGCATCTCCATCTCGAGCCCTTCGGTGATTTCGAAGGCCAGCCTGTTGCCGGTCACGCCCGTCTCGCCGAGAATGGTCGCGACGGACGCCGCGAAGCCGGGCGTCTTGAGCTGGATCGGAGAGACGTTGACGCTGACGAGACGGATGTGGTCGTCCGCCAGGAGTTCGGTGCAGACCGTCCTTATCGCCCAACGCCCCAGTTCCAGGATCGCGCCGGTTCTCTCCGCGACGGGAATGAACAGGCTCGGCGGAACCAATGTGCCGTCCAGCATCTTGAGACGCATCAGCGCCTCCGCGGCTTCGACCCGGCCCGACACGACATCCTGGATCGGTTGATAGACGAGCGAAACGAGGCCCTGCCCGATCGCGATCTTCAGCAAGGCCGCGAGGTTTTCGCTCTCGTCGCTGCTTTGTGGATCGGTCGGGTCGAACAGCCGGGCACAATTGCGGCCGCTGGCCTTTGCCAGATAGAGCGCGCGATCGGCCTCATGGATGATCTTCTCCAGCTTGGCGCCGGCCTGCGTCCTGGTGAAGGCGGCCCCCACGCTCGCCGTGACGATCGAGATCCCGTCGCGTCTGAGTTCGTGGGTAAGCGCCAGGTTCTCCACCGTGCGGCAGATGGCTTCCGCCAGCTCCGCCACCTGGCTCTTCTTGTCCATGCGGGCGAGCACGATGAATTCCTCACCGCCATAGCGCCCGATCGAGCCATCGTAGTTCTTGATCAGATCGCTCAGCGCATTGGCGACATGGATCAGGCAGCGGTCGCCTTCCTGGTGGCCGTAGCAGTCGTTGAATTTCTTGAAGAAGTCGACGTCGATGAGGATGGCCGCGAACTTGCTGCCAAGCTTTTGCCAGTCGCTCCAGTAATCGCGCAGCTTCTCATCGATAGCGCGCCGGTTCTCCAGGCCTGTCAGCGGATCCGTCCGCGACAGCCTCAGCAGGGCCTTGCCGCGTTCGGTGGCCTCCTTGTGCTGGATCTTGGCCTCGAGAGCGTTCAGGAAGACGTTGTAGCGCTCCTCGTTCAGCTTCCAGTTCACATAGGAGGTGAACGTGAAGCACGAAACGTAGAAAGTGCCAAATACCATCTTGTACGTCAGCGACGCGGGAACAAAGTAATTTGCCAAATACAAGACGCACAATATAATTGTTGACGTTATAATCGAAACTTTAAACCTGAACGTAAAAAATAGATTGGCACTCATCATGAAAATGGTGCCGAAGACCATGTAATAAGCGACGCTTTCCTTGTTTGCGCCCATGGATGCCGGTAACAGCCAACCGATATAGCCAAAGATGATGGCCGAGGCGCAAGTCACGTCAAGCCATTCCGTCGCGGCTCCCCGGCGAAGCTGTGCTTCCAGGACCAGCAGTGCGGTCAGGCCCACCGCGAAGCGCGCGGTGATCGTGTAGGCCGCCACGTCAGGTATCAGCAGCAGATCAGATGCAGAAAACAGCAAATAGATGACGACCGCGATCCACAGGCCCGGCCTGGCTTCCGCCCTTCGCTTCGCCTGGGCTTCCCTGCGGTAAAGGATGCGGAGTTCGTCGGCCCCCAGCTCTTGGCGCGGATCATACGGTTCCACATCCACCGTATCAGCCAATCTGGATGACGCGCGCTCGTTCACAAAGCCCTCCCGAAGGGGACTTTGCAATGCGAACTCTTTTCCAGCTTCTGCCCCCACGCAGGACGACTCCCTGGGACGCGACACGATTGCCACGCGGTAAAATGCAGTGGCGCCAGACAAGTTTGCGTTAACTCGAACCCAGAATCTTATCTGCAAGATCGCTAATAAATTGAGATGGTTAGCGGGAAATTAATCATAACAATAAAATGCGGTCGACCCTCCGTTGGCAAATGGAGCATTCTAAGTAATAAGTTAACTGACTGTTAACCAAGGAGTCCTGGTGTGCAAACCGTGTTCGATGGCCAAAGCCTGATTACCGCAGAGATGATCGCCAGCGGTCTGCCAAAAGGCACGCTTGAGCATCATGGCGAAGCGTTCGAAACCGCCCGCGCGGAACTGGCGCTCATCCTCCACGCGACACAGCAACAGATCGAGCAGCAGAAATTTCCCGCCGAGATCGTGCGCCGCTTGCTGTCGCTGCTCAATGCGCTGCGTGCCAAGGTTCATCCCGATGTCTGGCAAGCCCTGATACCGGTGGCGCAGAACCACCCGATCCTGAACTACTTTCTCCAGGATCCGCTGACGCACTGGTCCTTCACCAAGCCCAGGGGGTATTCCGGCGACGCGGAACTGCTCGACTACATCTATTGCGACCCGCACGTGGCCGAGAGCGTGGCCAACGCCTCGGAGGTCGGCAAGGCGCTCTACAGCCATACCCAGAACGTTCCGTCATGCGTCGCGGCGCGGGAACGGCGCGATCTCCTGACCCGTTATGTCGATGAGGCGGCGGCCAGGAACGGACCCGAGACCGAGGTGCTGGCGATCGCCGCCGGCCATTTGCGCGAAGCCAATCGCTCCGTCGCGCTCGCCGAGGGCCGGCTCAAGCGTTGGGTGGCGCTCGACCAGGATCCGCAGAGCGTCGGACTGATAGCGCGCGACTTCCAGGGCACCGCGGTCGAGGCCATCGACGGCTCTGTGCGGACGGTGCTCACCAGGGGCCACAAGCTCGGCAAGTTCGATCTGATCTACGCCTCCGGCCTCTACGACTACCTGCAGCACAACGTCGCCGTGAAGCTCACCAAGACCTGCCTGCAGATGCTGAAACCGAACGGCACATTCCTGTTCGCCAACTACGCCGAGGGCACGCCCGACGCCGGCTACCGGGAAACGTTCATGGATTGGGTGCTGCTGCTGCGCTCGGAAGTCGACATGTGGAACATCGTCAATGCCAGCGTCGACCGCAACACCGTCGAGGCGCGGGTGTACTTCGGCGAGAACCGCAACGTGCTATACGCCGTGATTGAAAAGCGCGGGTAACGACCTCCGCCAAACCTTGCCATCAGGCCGGCGGTGATGCTCGTGCATCGCTGCCGGTGGTCAGGACGTCGCCAAGCGAGATCGGCGCCAGGTCGCCGCTCATCATTATCCGGTGCCGCGGCCGAAGGATCCGGCGTCGCCTGGCAGCACCAGTTCGGCATCGTCGGTAACATAGCCGACGTAGCGATAGTCGCGGATGAAGCTGATCCGCCCTTGCCGCCATTCCAGCCACATGAAGTGGATAGGTTTCGGGGCGGTCCGGTGCTCGAACACGGCGATCACCTCGCGGCCCTCGACCCATGCCGGCTTGAGCCACAAGCCATCGCTCTTGGCATAGATGGTGAAGAACATGCCGACATCGGCGGCACCCGAGCGTGGCGGGTGCATGGACTGCTGAAGCCTCACATCGTCGGCAAGCAGCGCGCGCAAGCCATCCCAGTCGCGCTGGTTGAACAGCGTCACATAGCGCGCCACGGCGGCCGACGCGATGCGCGCGTCGGGAAGCGGCTTGGCCTGGGCATTGATCTGCCGAAGCCGGGCGCGGCCGCGCGCCAGATGCGCCTTTACCGCATCGACCGAAATGCCGAGCAAGCCGGCAATCTCGGCCAGCGGCTCGCCCAGCACATCCTTGAGGATGACGACGCTGCGCTGAAGCAGCGGAAGCTCCGCGAAGCGCGACACGGCGGTCTCTATCGCCTCCCTGCGCATCAGCATCTCCACCGGATCGACCTTGCTGTCATCGGCAACTTCAAGCGCGGCCTCGATGGGTTCCGAGGCGCGGATCGCGCGGCTGCGCAGCACGTCCAGCGCGCGGTTGTGGGCGATCCGGAACAGCCAGGGCCTGAGCTGCGACACCTCGCACAGCTCGTCCAGGGCGACGAAGGCTCGCGCGAACGTGTCCTGCACCACGTCCTCGCCATCGATGACCGACCCCATCAGGCGCGCGCAATAGCGATGCAGTTCCGGCCGCAGCGCGGTCGCAAGGGCAAGCAGCCCTTCCTGTCGGTCGCGATCCACGGCAGGCTCCCGCTCGCTCAAGCCGCTGTATCCTCCATGACCGTTACGCCCGCGTCGCCGTTGAGGCCGAAGACGACGCCCTCGGCATATTGCGGGTCTTCCAGCACGGAAACCACCCTGTCGCCGAACGCCCGGGGCGGCATCGGCGCGCCGAAACGGGTGACGAATTGTTCTGGCGTGATGCCCATGGAGCCGGCATAGGCGCCGGCTGCCGCATCCCCGATTCCCGTGCCGAGGATCATTTGCCGCGGCACGATCGCCTGGAAGCGGATGCCGAGCTTCTTCTCCTGCGCCACGCCATTGGCATATTTGGCCATGAACCACAGCATGCGCTTGGAGCCGCCATAGCCACCCGACATCTGCGATCCGCCAACGGCGGCGCCACTCGATCCCACCAGCACCCGGCTGCCGGGCTTGAGCGGCAGGTTCAGCGCCGCTTGCAGCCAGTAGAGTCCGGCCTTGACGTCGGTTTCCCAGGCGACCGAGAAATCCTCCCACTTCAACTGATCCAGCCGGCCCATCCGGGGGGCGGCACCAGCGTTCAGCACCACTATGTCGGGGCGAACCTCGCCGAGGATGCGATAGGCGGCGTCCTCGTCCGTGACGTCGGCGCGGATCGTTGCGACCCCAAGCCGCGCACCGACCGCCTCCAGCGCCTCGGCGCCGCGCGCGACGACCGTCACCTCGGCGCCCTGCTCGACCAGTGCTTCTACCAGCCCGAGGCCCAGTCCCCGGCTACCACCGGTGACCACGATTTTCTTGTCCTTGAGGCTCATTTGACCCTGCTCCATTGCTTCACTGTAGCCAAGACGTTCGAGCTTTCGGAAAAGAGTCAGCGCGGCCGGAAGAAACTTGGCGGCAACGACCGATTTGGCGGCAAGGGCCGCGGCACATGCCGCGCGTTTCATACGATCCCGGTGTCACAAGGACGATAGCGGACGGCGCTATGGTGACGCGCGACGGTTGATTCGTGGAACATAAGCCACCGACCTGTCCGTCCGGGTCAGCGCCCCCGCAACTCGTTCACGCCAAGCTACAGGACCTGCGATGGCCATACAATTTTCGCCTGATTGATCGTCCCTCGTGCTATCGATCCGGGCCCGGCAAGGTCCTCGAGACGCATCTCCCCGATGATGTCGCCGGCCATGCCGACCGCGAAACCCACCTTGAAAACCGCTTCCTTCAAGAGACATCAGATGTGGCTGAGTGAATTCGAGATCGTCCTGCGCGACCGTGTCGTCCCGAACGGCGCCGTCAGGATCGAAGACGGCCGGATTGCCGAAATCCGCGACGCGCCGGTCGAGCATGCCGACATTGAGGGCGGCGGGCGCCTACTGCTGCCGGGCTTCATCGACATGCATGGCGACATGGTGGAGAAGGAAGTCGAGCCGCGCACCGGCGTCCACGTGCCGATGCGGATCGGCATCGCCGAGCTCGACAAGAAGCTTGCCTCATGTGGCGTCACCACGGCCTATGCCGCGCTCTCCTTCATCGGCGCCAGTGTCACCAGCGGCGTGCTGCGCTCGGAAGATCATACGTCGGCGATCATCGAGACCATCGCCGAACTGAAGGACGACCTGCTGGTCGACCACCGCATCCATGCCCGCTTCGAGGTGACCTTCACCCCCGCGATCGCCATGCTGCAGAAGCTGATGGATGCGGGCCGGCTGCACCTGATCTCGCTGATGGACCACACACCCGGACAGGGACAATATCGCGACGTCGAACTCTACATCGCCCGCATCGCCAACGAGCGCGGCATGTCCGTTGCCGCGGCCTCCGAGGTCGTCGGCAAGCGCATGGCCGGCCGCAAGGGCCAGGGCGATGTGCTGAACGCGCTGCAGGACCTGTCGGCCCGCGCGCGGGCCCATGGCGTCGTGCTGGCCTCGCATGACGACGACACATTGGAGAAGGTGGAGCTCGTCCATGGCCTGGGCGCCGCGCTCAGCGAATTCCCGGTGACACTCGAGGCAGCGCGCGAAGCCCGCGGGCTTGGCATGCACACCGCCATGGGCGCACCCAACGCGTTGCGCGGGGAATCCTATTCCGGCAATCTTTCCGCGCGACAGGCCTACGAGGCCGGGCTGCTCGACATGCTGGCCAGCGACTACCACCCGGCCTCGATCCTGCCGGCCGTGCTCGGCCTGGCGGAACTGCGTGGCGAAGGGCTGGTGACCGCGGCGGCGCTGACAAGCGCAAATCCTGCCGGGGCCCTGGGGCTCACCGATCGCGGCGCCATAGAGCCCGGCCTCCTGGCCGATCTCGTGGTGGCCGACCGCCATCCGGTCCCACGCGTCCGTGCCACCTTCCGCGCCGGCCGCATGATCTACGGCGACGGCACGCTGGCACCGGCGCGGCAACGCGCTGGCCACGCGGCTGAACGGGTACCGGCTGGGTTCGAATTGCGCTGAAGCTGCTCCACGAAAGTGTGAGGCGGTGGCTTGCCTAGACGTCGAGCGTGACCGCCATGCCGCGCACCTCCGCCATTTCCAGCAGCAGGTCCTGCAGGGTTTCGACGGTCAGCGCGGCACCGGTCATGGCCAGGAGCTCGGCGATGCTCTCTTTCATGGAAATGACCGCGACTCCGGTTTTCTCCGAAAGCAGTCGTCCAATGGCCGCGCGGATAAGGGCATTCTGGTCAGACATGATTCCCCCTCATGCTGGGATAATGGCGGTGTTTTCTTCAATGATATGCTTTTGGCGCAACTTCTGCGAGCTTCAACTTACGCTTGCAAGCCGTCCAGTTGACGATCTTTCAAGCCATTTCGTTGGCGCCAGCAGCCCAGCATCGTGAGTGACGGCGGCATTGACCCGGCTCCAGGCCGGAAAGCATCCATGGCGGCGAGCAGGGCCAGCGGCACTTCGTGCCGGTAGAGCCCGATGAATGTCCTGCCTCCCACCGTCGCCGGCAATTCCGTGAATCGGTCGAAAATCGAATACGTGCCTGTCGGCTCGTTCAGGATCTCAAAACGGTCCAATGCAAACCTCGCGTCCCCCCGGGGGCCGTTAACGCAACCGCTCGCCGGAGGTTGCAACGGGTGATGCTTTTCTTATCCTAATGGAACGTATATGCCAGCAGCCTCGCCTGCCGGGCCTACGTCACGCGGGGGACGCACAAAAATCGCGTGGCAACCGCCATCTGAACACGGCTGGCGGCCGCAGGAACAACACGTTCCGACAAAGACTGCTTGTTGGCCCTTGCCGAAGCCGGCGGCCTCGCTCATCCATGGCCTGGAAACGCCCAGGGACCAGAAGATGACCGATGCCAGCCTTCACATCGTCGAAGCCACCATCGAACAATTGCGCCATGCGCTCGACGAGGGCCTCGTCACCAGCGTCGAATTGGTCGGGGCGTATCTCAGGCGCATCGCGCATTTCGACCGTCACGGCATCAGCCTCAACGCCGTTCCAGTACTCAATCCTGATATGTTCGAGGAGGCCGCCGCTTCCGACCGGCGACGCCTCGACGGCGCCTTGCTCGGGCCGCTCGACGGCATCCCCTACACCGCCAAGGACAGCTACAAGGTCAAGGGCCTGACGGTCGCCGCCGGCTCGCCGGCCTTCGAGCATCTCGTCGCCAATGAGGACGCCTTCACCATTGCCCGGTTGCGCGCCGGCGGCGCGGTGCTGGTCGGTCTCACCAACATGCCGCCAATGGCCAATGGCGGCATGCAGCGCGGTGTCTATGGCCGCGCCGAAAGCCCCTACAATGCCGATTACCTGACCGCGGCCTTTGCCTCGGGCTCGTCCAATGGCTCCGGCACGGCGACATCGGCCAGTTTCTGCGCCTTCGGGCTTGGCGAGGAAACCTGGTCGTCCGGGCGCGCGCCGGCCACCAACAACGCGCTGGTCGCCTACACGCCCTCGCGCGGCGTGATTTCCGTGCGCGGCAACTGGCCACTGGTGCCGACCATGGATGTCGTGGTGCCGCACACGCGCAGCGTGCCCGACATGCTCGAACTGCTCGATGTCATCGTCGCCGACGATCCTGAGACGCGAGGCGACTTCTGGCGCGCGCAGCCCTGGGTCGCGCTGCCCACGAGTTCGGAGGCGCGGCCGCCACGCTACACCGAATTGACGCTCGCGGGTTCACTGAAGGGCAAACGGCTCGGCGTGCCCCGCATGTATATCGGCCGCGACAGCGAGGCAGACCGGCCGATCGAAACCCGGGCCTCGGTGCTTGCGCTGTGGGAGCGGGCAGCGGCCGACCTTGGAAGGCTGGGCGCCGAGGTGGTGGAGGTCGATTTTCCCGTCGTCTCCAATTATGAACGCGACCGCCCCGGCGCGCGCACCATGGTAGAGCGCGGGCTGGTGCCGCCGGATTTCGCCGACCGCGAAATCTGGGACCTCTGCATCTGGGGCTGGGACGATTTCCTGCGCGCCAATGCCGACCCGGCGCTGCTCGATCTCGCCTCGGTCGACGGCCCCAGTATCTTTCCGCCGCCGCCCGGCACGCTGCCCGACCGTTATGAAGGCGGCTTCGATGTCGCTGAATATGTCGAGCGCGCGAAATCCGGCGTCACGCCGTTCAGGGACATTCCGACTATTGCGGATGGGCTGAAGGGGCTGGAAACAACGAGGCGCGTCGATTTCGAGGACTGGCTGGACACACAGGGCATCGACGCCGTCGTGCTGCCCGCCGTGGCCGATGTCGGCCCCGCCGACGCCGACATCAACGAGGCGTCGGCCGCGCTCGCCTGGCGCAACGGCACCTGGGTCGCCAACGGCAATCTGGTCTGGCGTCACTTCGGCATCCCGACCGTCACCGTGCCGATGGGCACCATGGCCGATATCGGCATGCCCGTCGGCCTCACCTTCGCCGGCAAGGCCTATGACGACGAAAGGCTGCTGCGCATGGCCGGCGACTATGAACGCGCCACGCAGCGCCGCACGAGCCCGCCACGCACGCCGGAACTGGCCGATGATGTGTTTTCAGGCCGGCCCGCTCAAGCCGGCGGCGGCAAGGCGCCACCGCTGGCAATCGCGCTTGCCGCCGAGACGCGGACTTCGGGCGATCGGGACGAGATCGCGATCACGCTCGACCTGCCGGTCGAGGCGGAGAACGCCAGCATCAAGGTGCACGTCAACGGAGAGCCCGTCGCCATGCACCGCAGCGGCGGGCGCTTCAGCGGGCGGGCGCTGGTTCCCATCGCCGAGCACAAGCAGTTCCACAGCGTCTGGCGCGGCTCTTATGGCTCGATCGTGACGGCGGTGGTACGGCTCCAGGATGGGCGCGCCGCCGGTGCCTATCTTGTCACCGGCGGGATTGGATGAGCGCCGGGGACTAGGAAGGCAGCGAAGCCAGCCATTCTTCCCAAAATTCCTGTTGCATATGAACGAAAACCGGAATCACGTCGACGCCATCATCAAAGATGTCGACCAAGTCGGTCTCCTGGGGAAACCGCCCCATCTTCACCTTGCAGGCTATCAATCCGCGACTTTTCTCCATCACGGTATTCTCGGGATAGACATTGGCACTTGCCCCGTAACAGAAGGGCAGCAAACCGTCGGCTTCGAGTGCCTGACGGATCTGGAACAGAGCCTCGAAAAAGTCTTCCTCTTCGGCCTTGATGACCTTGTCTCGGTAGCCGCATGTGAGGCTGCAGACGGCGCCGTCGACATGCAGTGTAAACACGGCTTCCTCGTCTCCGCCCGTGCCGCCTCCGATCAAGAATACAGTCCGCTGATGATCCATTCCATCCCCCTTTGCTATTCAGCGGATGGTAGTGCGGTGATGGCCGCTTTTCCAGCATGGCAGGGATGCGGGTACCGCAGCGGCCAGAGATCAACCTCGCGCCGCCCAGAGCAAACCGCGTTCCACGATCAACGCCATCTCCGGCACCGCGAACTCATCCGCCGTGTGCCCAAGCGAACTGTAGAAAACCTTCCCCGCGCCATACCGCCGCTTCCACACCACCGGCATGACGACCCCGCCAATGCCCGGGAAATGCGCATCGCTGAAAATCGTCGTCGCGAGCACCTCGTTGCTCGGGTCGACATGCATGTAATACTGCTCCGACCGGTAGGCGAAGTCGCCGATCCCCCTGGTGATCGGATCGTCCGGCCGGGTAATGACCACCTGATAGTCGATGATGTTGCCGGGATGCGCGACCCACTGGCCGCCGGTCATGAACTGGTAGTCGGGCTCGTTGCGAAAGCTGTCGCCCATCGTGCCGTGGAAGCCGCCGAGCCCACTTCCGCCGCGAACAGCCTGCGTCAGGTTCTGAAGCTCGGCCTTCTCGATCGTCGACATGGTGATGACGGGCACGATCAGATCGAAGGAAGGCAATTGCGGATCGGCGAACATCGCCGTGCCCTCGCCCAGCGTGACATCAAATCCGTTGCGCTCAAGCAGTTTGCGCACAACCTCTGCGCTGCGCTCGGGCGTGTGGCCTTCCCAGCCGCCCCAGGCAATCAGGGCCTTCTTCGCCATGCCGTGAACCTCCCTGAACCGCGCGCCTCGGGGATGGTTACACGGCGTGGCCGTCAGCGCCAGCCCAGTGCCGGCGCGACATGGGTCAGGATCGCCTCGATGACATGGGCGTTGTAGTCGACGCCGAGCTGGTTGGGCACGGTGAGCAACAGCGTGTCGGCCTCGGCGATCGCTTCGTCCTGCGCCAATTCCTTGATCAACACATCCGGCTCGGCGGCATAGCTGCGGCCGAAGATCGCCCTGGTGTTCTCCTCGATGAAGCCGATCTGGTCGCGGCTTTCGTTGCCACGCCCGAAATAGGCGCGGTCGCGATCATCGACCAGCGCGAAGATGCTGCGGCTGACCGAGACGCGCGGCTCGCGCTCGTGCCCGGCCGCCTTCCAGGCTTCGCGATAGATCCGGATCTGTTCGGCCTGCTGGATGTGGAACGGCTTGCCGCTTTCGTCGAATTTGAGCGTCGAGCTCTGCAGGTTCATGCCGAGCTTGGCCGCCCATTCCGAGGTAGCGTTGGTGGCGGCGCCCCACCAGATGCGCTCGCGCAGGCCTTCCGAATGCGGCTCGAGCCGAAGCAGGCCGGGCGGGTTGGGGAACATCGGCCGTGGATTGGGTTGTGCAAAGCCTTCGCCGCGCAGCGTGTCGAGAAAGACCTCGGCGTGATGCCGCGCCATGTCGGCGTCGCTTTTGCCTTCCTGCGGCTGGTAGCCGAAATAGCGCCAGCCATCGATCACCTGTTCGGGCGAGCCACGGCTGATGCCGAGCTGCAGGCGGCCTCCGGCGATGATGTCGGCGGCACCCGCGTCCTCGGCCATGTAGAGCGGGTTCTCGTAACGCATGTCGATGACGGCGGTGCCGATCTCGATGCGGCTGGTCTTGGCGCCGACAGCCGCCAGCAGCGGGAACGGCGAGGCGAGCTGGCGGGCAAAATGATGCACGCGGAAATAGGCGCCGTCCGCGCCGAGCTGCTCGGCGGCGACGGCGAGATCGATGGATTGCAGCAGCGCGTCGGAAGCCGAGCGCACCTGCGATTGCGACGAGGGCGTCCAGTGCCCGAATGACAGGAAACCGATTTTTTTCATGGCCCTGAAGTATATGCGAGCAGCGCGTGCTTCAATGCCAAAACAGCGGGGTTACACACCGTCGCCTTGAGCAACACCAAAGGACGCCGTACACAGGGGTTGACCGGCCGCGTCGTGTCTCATGCCGAGGGGCCGTCGATCGCCTGCGGTCCCGCTGAAAGGCAATGATTGGCGATTTGTGAAGTGGTCCATGGCGGTTCGGCAGATCATAAGGTTCCCCAATCCCCTCCTCCGCGCCGTGGCGGAACCTGTACAGCTGTTCGACAGCGACCTGCACGGATTGGCCAGCGACCTCGTTGACACCATGCACGCGGCGCCCGGGATCGGCATCACCGGCCCGCATGTCGGCATTCTGAGACGCCTGGTCGTGATCCAGCTTCCTTCCGCCGCAAAACCGGGGATCTATGTAAATCCGTCGATCATCCAGGCCTCGACCGAAATGATCCGTCAGGCGGAAGGCAGTGTTTCGATGCCCGGCGTCACGGAGGACGTCGAGCGCCACGCCCGCATACGGGTCCGCTATCAGGATCTGGATGGCAACGAGCGGTTCGAGGACGCCGATGGCCTGCTGGCGGTTTGCCACCAGCATGAGATCGATCAGCTGGACGGGCTCTTCTGGACGCAAAGGCTGACACGCCTGAAGCGCGACCGGCTGGTCAAGCGATACGGCAAACTGATGCGAGCGTCGTAGACGCCACGACTAACCGCGGGGAACCGGCACTGGCCGGCAACATCGTGCGGCGCTGATTGCAAGGCAGCCGGAAACCACGGCGCGCTGGCTGGTCGATGCCGTGCTTTCCGGCGACGGCAATCCAGGCCAGGAATGGCTGCGCCCCGACCGCTTTGCGGGATGGGGAGCAGCCTGAACCTCTCCGGCCTTCATTTCCCGCAGTGATGGTCGTTGATCTTGTTCGTCGCGTTCGCGTCCGGGCTCACCCTGTCGTAGGAGCAGGCGCCGGCGGCGGTCGTGAACAGCTGCCGGTCGTAATAACGCGGGCCACCGAACAGGAAGCCGATGAGATCGTCATCGGCGGGAACGTAGCGTTCGGACCCGGCCTGGCTGTAGTATCGGCTCTGGGTGTGGTGGTGGCGATGTTTGGCTCCGGCAAATGCCGGCGCGGACACGCCACAGGCCATCGCCAGGGCAAGAGCGCAGATCGCAAAGCGTTTCGTCGTCATCGGCAACACCCTTCTGGCCATTTGCATTCCTATATAGGCAAAATCACCAGCCGAACAAAGGTTCCCAGGCAGCGGTTTACTTGTCCCGCGATTTGCCGTCCGCCGGAGCGAACTGCACAGCGCATCAGAAAATCGAAATTGCCCCTTCCGCCCCGAGCCGCAATGGTCTTCAGGGAGGCAGCCGGCTCAGGGCTGTGGAGGAAACGCCGGAGCGGCAACGCCGCGCGGGCAAGCTGCCGCTTGAGGCTGGCAGCGAGGGAGGAATGAAATTGGCTGGTTCGGGCAAATCCGACGGCGCGCGCATGGGCATCAAGATGTCCCAGGAGCTCGTCGTCGTCGCGATCTCGGTCATCCTCTTCCTCGTCTTCTCCGCGACGCTCAACAATTTCCTGACCCAGGGCAACATCATTGCCATCCTCAAGAACGTCTCGATCCTCGGCACGCTGGCGGTCGGCATGGGCTTCATCGTCGTCGGCCGCGGCATTGATCTCACCATGGTGGCGGTGATGGTGGTCGGCGTCGCCTTCAGCATCTGGATTTCCACCTGGGGCGTGGACTTCACGCTGGCCGTGGTCTGCGGCGCCCTTCTTGCGGCGGCCATCGGCCTGTTCACCGGCATCATGGTGGCGATTGCCGAAATCCCGCCGATCTTCGCCACGCTGGCCATCGCCTCCTCGGTCTATGGCTCGGGCCGCATCGTCTTTGCCTCCGACGTGCTCTATGCGCCATCAAACATCGCCTGGCTGAAATTCATCGGCAGCGGCACCATCCTCGGCATCCCGATGGTCGTGGTCATCTTCGCGGCGGTGGCGGCGCTGATGGGCTTCTTCCTGCGCAAGACCCGCTTTGGACGGCTGGTGTACGCCACCGGCGACAATCCGAACGCGGCCCGCACCACCGGCCTCCCGACGCGCCCGATCATCGTGACGCAATATGTGTTGAGCGCGCTCATCGCCTTTACCGCCGGCATCATCATGCTGGGGCTTGTCACCGGCATCGACACGCGCCTCTACAATTCCAGCCTGATCTACGACGTGCTCTTGGTCGTGGTGCTGGGCGGCATCGGCCTCTCCGGCGGCCAGGGCGGTGTGCGCAACGTCATCGTCGGCACCATCCTGGTCGGCATCCTGACCAATGGCATGACCATCCTGAACTTCAGCTACACCAGCCAGAACCTGATCAAGAGCGTGATCCTGCTGGGTGCGCTGGCGATCGACGCCATCATCAATCCGCGCGACGAGCAGACCTCGCAAAGCGGCGACATCTGAAAACATCAAGCCGAAACATCAATCAGGGAGGAAACCATGAAGTTGTTCAAGAACTGCCTGTTCGCGGGCCTGACGGCGCTGACACTGCTCAGCGCCGCGAACGTCACCACCGCGCAGGAAACCGACCAGGTCGGGCGTGCGCCCTACCTGGAATCGCTCAAGGGCAAGAAGGTGATCTTCGTGCCGATCTCGCAAGGCATGGACCTCAACCAGTCCTGGGTGGTGGTGTGGCAGCGCCATGCCGCCCGCTATGGCTTCAGCATCGAAGTGCGTGACCCCAACGGCGACACCAATGCCGGCATCCGCGCCATGCAGGGCGCCATCGCCGAGAAGCCGGACCTGATCATCGTGCAGAACCCCGACGTGCAGACCTATGCCCGCCTGCTGAAGCAGGCGCAGGCCGCCGGCATCAAGGTGCTGCAGGTCAACATGCAGTCGGCGACGCAGACCGACTCCTATGTCGGCAATGACTGGATCGAGATGGGCCGCCTCGAAATGGGCGAACTGGCCAAGCACTGCACCGGGCCGAATGCCGTCTCGCACAAGGTGGTCTGGCTTGCCGGCGTGCAGACGGGTGCGGCCAACATCTACATGCGCACCGGCATCGATGAGGTGCTGAAGGCCAATCCCGAACTGCAGCTCGTCTCCGACCAGCCGGCCGACTACATGAGCGAAAAGGCCCGCCAGATCACCGAGACGGTCCTGCAGCAGCATCCGGACCTGTGCGGCATCATGGGCATCTGGGACAACGCCGAAGTCGGCGCCGGTGCCGCTGTCGCGGCCGCCGGCAAGCAGGACCAGGTGACCATCGTCACCAATGGCGCGGGCAGCGCCACCGGCTGCGAGAGCATCAAGAACGGCCTGCTCGATGTGATCTTCAACTTCAACTCGCCCATCCAGGCGGAGATCGCCGCGCAGCAGATTTCGGAATTGCTGCAGCATCCCGAGCGGCAGGCGGGCAGCGAGAAGACCATCTTCTTCGGTCCGATCACCCGTGTCGACAAGACCAATGCCACCGGCAGGAACTGCTGGAAGCTGGACGAGCTCAAGTAACGGACTGTCCTGATGAGCATGGCCGAAAGCCTCGTGCGCTGGCGCTACCGCCTGCTCCCCGACCACGTGGTCGGGGAGATCCTGACCAAGAAGTGGATCGACAGCGTCATCCCCTTCACTGCGCTGGTCATTCTGTGCGCGATCTTCGGCTCGATCGTGCCGGGCTTCTGGAGCGTCGCGACGCTGACCAATCTCAGCGGCCAGACCGCCGAGCTCGGCCTGGTCGTGCTCGGCATGACCATCGTCATGGTCTCGGGCGGCATCGACCTGTCGGTCGGTTCGACCTTCGCGCTGGCCGTGCTGGTGACGCTCTACGGCATGAATGTCGGGCAATGGAGTTTCGGCACCGGCCTGCTGGCCTGCCTCGGGCTTGGCATCGTCTGCGGCGCCATCAACGGCTTCCTGGTCGGCTTCCTGCGCATGCGGGCCTTCCTGACCACGCTGGTGACGCTCATCATCTACCGCTCGACCTTCGACGTCATCTTCCCGCGGGTCTCGACGCCGATCGTCACCAGCGGGCCGGATTCCCCGATCTACGATTTTCTCGGCTTCGGCACGATCTGGGGCGTGCCGACCTCCTTCGTCGTCTTCGTGGTCATCGCGCTGGTGATCCATCTTGTGCTTTCGCGCGCCCGCTATGGCTGGCGGCTGTTCGCGGTCGGCGGCGCGCGCCGTTCCGCCTACAATGCCGGCATCAATGTGCGCTTCACCCTGTTCAGCGCCTACGTGCTGTGCTCGGTGCTGGTCGCGCTCTCCGGCTTCTTCTTCTCGGCCCGCATCGGCAGTGCCGCTTCCGATATCGGCACCGGGCTCGAACTGCAGGTGCTGACCGCGACGGTGCTCGGCGGCATCTCGCTTGGCGGCGGGCGCGGCTCGGTAGCCAAGGCGCTGATGGGAACGATCTTCGTGCTCGTCCTGTCGAACAGCCTGCTCGCCCTGGCTGTGTCCGGCCCGGTCAATTACCTGATCCTCGGTCTCGTGCTGCTTTTCTCGGTCCTGCTCGACGTGCGCTGGGTGAAGAACCGCCACAAGATCCTGCGCAGCGTCTACATCTCGCCGACCTTCGCCAAGATGCGCGAACCGATCTCGACCGCGCCGGGCACGCCGATAGCGGTGAACGACAGGCTGAAGGATGTCGGCGTCATCGGCCTTGGCGTCCTCGACGGCGCGGAGGATGTCATCTTCGACCGCCAGGACCGGCTCTACACCGGCACCCGCCAGGGCGACATACTGCGCTTCAAGCCGCCGCATTACACCGAGAGGGAAGTGTTCGCCCATATCGGCGGTTCGCCGCTCGGCATGGCCTTCGACCGCGACGACAATCTGGTCATCTGCGTCGCCGGCATGGGCCTCTACCGGGTCGCTCCGAATGGCGATGTGAAGCTGCTGACGGCCGAGACCAACCGCTCGCTGACATCGGTCGTCGACGACTCGACCATGAAGCTCGCCGACGACTGCGACATTCTCCCGGACGGCCGCATCGTCTTCTCGGAAGCCACCGTGCGTTTCGAGATGCATGACTGGTACGCCGATGCCCTGGAAAGCCGCGGCAACGGGCGCATCATCGTCCACGATCCGAAATCCGGCTCGACCCGCACGCTGCTGTCGAACCTGGTCTTCCCTAACGGCATCTGCACGGCCTTCGACGGCCAGTCCGTGCTGTTCGCCGAAAGCTGGGCCTGCCGCATCAGCCGCTACTATTTCGACGGCCCGAAGAAGGGCAAGGTCGAGCGTGTCATCGAGGGCCTGCCCGGCTATCCCGACAACATCAACAGGGCTTCGGACGGCACCTACTGGCTGGCCCTGATGGGGATGCGCACGCCGGCGCTCGACCTGTCGCTGGAAATGCCGGGCTTCCGCCGCCGCATGGCGCGGCGCGTCTCGGAAGATGCCTGGCTGATGCCCAACCTCAACACCGGCTGCGTGCTGCGTTTCGACGAAAAGGGCCAGATTCTCGAAAGCCTCTGGGACCGCGCCGGCGAGAAGCATCCGATGATCACCTCGATGCGCGAGCACAAGGGCGTGCTCTATCTCTGCGGCATCTTCAACAACCGCATGGGCACGCTGCCGCTCAAGGGCGTCGATCCCAACTGGTTCAGCTCGGATTCCTACTGGGGCAAAAAAGCATGAGCGCCGTGAGCCAGCTTTTCGACCGTTTTCTCGGCCGTGGCGACTGGGCGGTGACGGTGCCGACGCTTGACGGCCCCTTGCTGCCCAACCAGGGCCTCGAGGAAGCCGAGACTTTCGCCAGCCTCGCCGAGGCCGACAATCTCGTGCGCACCGACAAGGGCGTGCTGGCGAGCAGTGCCGCCTCGCTGGTGCGTTTTGGCGTCGACGGCCATGCGGAGGTGCTGCGGGAATTTCCCGGTGAGATCACGGCGCTCGCCCATGCCCGAGGCATGACCGCGCTGGCGATCGACGGCAAGGGTGTCGTCATCCGGGGTGGCCTGCATGACGGGCGCGAAGCAACAGGCGACGAAGCGCGGCGGCTCTCCTGCATCACCGCCCTCACCTTCCTCGACAGCAATAGCCTGCTGATCGCCAATGGCTCGGCCTCGGTACCCGCGGCCGGCTGGCGCCGCGACCTGATGCAGAAGAACGCTTCCGGTTCGCTCTGGCGTCTTGACCTCAAGAGCGGCCGGCTGGAGCTGATCCGTGACGACCTCGCCTGGCCGGCCGGCATCGCCACCACCGGCTCGAACCGCATCTACGTCACCGAAGCCTGGCGCCATCGCGTGCTGGCCATCGACCTTGCCACCAAGGCGACCATGCCGGTGCTGGAACACCTTCCGGCCTATCCCGCGCGCATCGCGCCTGCCTTCAATGCCGGCTACTGGCTGACCTTCTATTCCGTCCGCAACCAGCTGGTGGAGTTCATCCTGCGCGAGGAGGCCTACCGCAAGCGAATGCTGGCCGAGGTCCCGGAAGCCTATTGGATGGCGCCGTCGCTGAACTCATGGCGCGACTACCGTGAACCGATGCAGGGCAGCCAGCTCAAGCAGATGAATGTGCTGAAGCCTTACGCGGTCACCCGATCCTACGGGCTGGTGGTGCACTGCGACCAGAACATGAAGCCGCTGTCGAGTTTCCATTCGCGCGCCGACGGCACGGTGCACGGCACCGTGAGCGCCTGCGAGGCGGGTGACGACCTGCTGGTCGCCTCGCGCGGCGGCTCGAGGGTGGTGCGCGTGGCAGGCGCCGCCGGCGGCAAGCGGGGTTAAGCGATGTCGGATAACATCATCGAGCTCAGGGACGCCACCAAGGCCTTCTCGCGCATCCCCGCCTTCAAGAACGTCAATTTCGACCTGCGCAAGGGCGAGATCCACGCGCTGCTCGGTGAAAACGGCGCCGGCAAGTCGACGCTGACCAAGGTCATGGCGGGCGTGTTCAAGCTGACCGAGGGCAAGATGACCTTCGACGGCAAGGACGTGTCCTTCGCCACGCCCGCCGAAGCGTTGCGCGCCGGCATCGCCATGGTGTTCCAGGAGACCAATCTGGTGCCGGCCATGACAGTTGCGCAGAACCTCTATCTCGGCGAGGAGAAGATGTTCAACCGGCTGCGCGGCCTCTACATCCAGGCCCGACAATTCCTCGCCGGCATGGGCTTTCAGGTCGACCCGACCGCGCAGGTCAGCACGCTGGGCGCGGCGCACAAGCAGATGGTGGAGATCGCGCGCGCCGTCCACCACAAGGCTCGCGTCATCATCTTCGACGAACCGACCGCGACGCTGACGCCTGAGGAGAAGAGCCACTTCTTCAACCTGCTGCAGCGCCTGGTCAAGGAAGGCATCGCCATCATCTTCATCAGCCACGCGCTGGAAGAGGCGCTTGATGTCGCCGACCGCATCACCGTCATGCGCGACGGCGAGATCGTCGCTTCCGGAGACGCCAAGGGCTTCACTCGCGCCACCATCGTGCAGGCGATGGTCGGCCGCACCCTGACCGAAACGCTGCATGGCGAGGTCAAGCGCGCGGCGCGGCCCTATGGCGACAAGGTACTTTCGGTGGAGAACCTGTCCTGTGCCGGCCTGGTGCGTAACTCGTCCTTCTCGGTCTTTTCGGGCCAGGTTACCGGCATGTTCGGCCTCGTCGGCGCCGGCCGCACGGAAATGGCCAAGGTCGTTGCCGGCCTGTTGAAGCGCAACATCTTCCACGGCGGCGAAATCCGCCTGCTTGGCAAGTCGGTGCGCTACCGCGTACCGAGGCCGGCGGTACGCGACGGCATCGTCTATGTCACAGAGGACCGCAAGCTCGACGGCTTCTTCGAGACCATGACGGCCGGCGAGAACCTGCAGATCGGCGAACTCACCGAAGGCGCCAACCCGGTCTCGATGGTGTCGCTGGCGCGCGCCAGGCAGCTTGCCCGCGAATGGGGCGAGCGGCTCAGCCTGCGGCAGACCAGCGACCGCGCCCGGATGATCGAACTTTCCGGCGGCAATCAGCAAAAGGTCGTGATCGCCAAGTCGCTGATCCAGAAGCCGAAACTGGTGATCTTCGACGAGCCGACGCGCGGCGTCGACGTCGGCGCCATCGTCGAGATCCACCAGCTCATCAGCGATCTCGCCGACCAGGGCATGGCCGTCGTCGTCATCTCTTCCTATCTGCCTGAAATCCTTGCCGTTTCCGACCGCATCCTGGTCGTCAAGCGCGGCCGCGTGGTCGAGGAGATGATGCTGTCGGAAGCGACCGAGGAACGCGTCATGTTTGCCGCCGTGCACTGAGCGCCGCCAAGAAGAGAAAGGTTCGCTGGCTAAGCCAGGACCAATGCCTGGCCAGGCCTATTGCCTTGCAATCGGTTCCGCGTCTGAATAGGTCAGGAGGTCAGATCACCTGCCCGAGCGGACATGTCCAGCATCAACCTCAAACTTCTGCAGACGTTCCTGCTTGCCGCCGAAAACGGCAGCTTCCGTCGTGCCGCCGAAGAGAGCAACCGCTCGCCATCGGCGGTCTCCATGCAGATCCGTGACCTCGAGGAGCAGATCGGCATCTCGCTCTTCATCCGCACCGCGCAGCGCGCCAGCCTGACGCCGGAGGGCCAGGTCCTGTTCGAGGAGATCGCCAATGCGATGTCGCAGGTGCAGACCAGCCTCGACCGGCTGACCGAGATCGCCGCGCGGCGCAAGGGCAAGGTGCAGATCGCCTGTGCCCCGACGCTTGCCGCGAGCCGGCTGGGCGACATATTGGCCACCTTCAAGCTGCGCTATCCGCGCTCGGTCGTCGAGGTCATCGAGACCCCGCCGCAGGCGGCCCTTGGCCTTTTGCAGCAGCAGGAGGTCGAGTTCTACATCGGCCCCGAATTGCCGAACCTGACCGACTTCCAGTTCGAATCCATCCTAGACGATCCGCTGATGGCCTGCATTCCCACGGAAATATACGGCGGCGAGAAGAAGCTGCTGCTCTCCGACCTGCTGCGCTATCCCCTGATCCTGCTCAACCGCAAGACGGCGGTGCGCGGCCTCGTCGACCGGCTGACGGCGGCCGAAGGCATCGAGCTCAAGCCGCAATACGAGGTCGAGAGCGCGCAGACCGCGGTGGCGCTCGCCTCCTCAGGGTTGGGTGTCTGCGTCGTGCCCGGCATCGCCATCTCGCGCAATGACGAGCGCATGCGCGTCGTGCCGATCGACCACCGCGACGCCCACCGCTCCGTCGGCATCATCACGGCGCGGGGCTACGTGCACCACTCCTTTTCCGAACAGCTGATGAACCTCATCCGCACCAACCTGCGCGAACTGGCGCACTGAGCACCGCCCACCCAGCGCGCACGCCAGGGGTGTGTCGAGATTCAGGTCAGGCCGAGTCGAAAATGGCTGATGCCGAGAACCGGAGCGGAGCGTACTTTTCGTACGTGAGCACCGGAAGCGCAGGCATCAGCCATTTGCAGGCCGGCCTCACCTGAATACCGGCACACCCCGTCAGTCGGTCTGGATCCAGACTGCCTTCGTCTCCAGATACTCGTGCAGGTGCTCGATGCCGCCCTCGCGGCCGTAGCCGGACATCTTCATGCCGCCGAACGGCACGGCGGGATCGATGGCGTGGTACATGTTGACCCAGACCGAGCCGGCCTTGATGCGCCGCGCCAGCTTGTGCGCGGTGCCGAGATGGGTGGTGAAGATGCCGGCGGCCAGCCCATACGGCGTGGCATTGGCGCGCGTGACCGCTTCGTCGAGCGTGTCGAAGGGCATCGCGGAAATGACCGGTCCGAAAATCTCCTCGCGCGCGATGGTCATCTTGTCCGACACCGCGCCGAAGACCGTCGGCGCGATGAAATTGCCGCCATCGTAGAGCTCGCCCGTCAGCCGCGAGCCGCCGGCGACCAGTTCCGCGCCCTCGGCGCTGCCGGCCTTGATGTAGCCCTCCACCTTGCCGGCCTGCCTGGCATTGATCAGCGGCCCGATTTCGGTCTCCGCCTCGATGCCGTGGCCTATGCGCAATTTACTGGCGAACTCGGCCACCCGGCGCACGAACTCGTCGTGGATCTCGCGCGCCACGAACAGCCGTGAGCCGGCGATGCAGATCTGGCCGGAATGCACGAACACCGCCATCGCCGCGACCGGAACGGCCTTGTCGATGTCGGCGTCGCGGCAGACGATGATCGGCGACTTGCCGCCGAGTTCCAGCGACACGCGCTTGAGATTGGTGACCCCTGCCCGCGCGATGGCTTGGCCGGTCAGCGTCGAGCCGGTGAAGACGATCTTGTTGACGTCTGGGTGTTCGGCCAGCCGCGCGCCGGCCTCGGCCCCGGTGCCGGTGACGATGTTGACGACGCCGTCGGGCACGCCGGCTTCCTGCATCAGCCTGGCGATCAAAAGCGGCGTCAGCGACGCATCCTCGGAGGGCTTCAGCACGATGGTGCAGCCGGTGGCGAGCGCCGGCGCGATCTTCCAGATCGAGGCGGCCGTCGGCGCGTTCCAGGGAATGATCGCGCCGACGACGCCGACCGGTTCGCGCCTTGTGAAGGAGACGATCTCGCCTGGGATCGAATTGTCGATGGATTCGCCATGCAGCGCTGTCGCCATGCCGGCATAGAAGCGCAGCATGCCGATGACGCGGCGCCGGTTGGCCAGCGTGCGCGTGATCGGCAGGCCCATGTCGAGCGTGTCGGAAACGCTGAGCTCTTCCCAATGCGTCTCGAACAGATCGGCGATGCGCAGCAGCACGCACTGCCGCTCGTAGGGCGAGAATTTTGACCAAGGTCCTTCGAACGCCGCGCGTGCCGCCTTGACCGCGGCATCGATGTCGGCCGCGCCGCCGCGCGGCACCGTCGCCAGCACCTCGCCCGTTGCCGGGTTGAGCGCCTGCATTTCCTGGCCGGACTGCGCCGCGACCCACTTGCCGCCGATGAACATCGGCCGGAATTCGCCATGGTAGAGCGTCGTGGCCTTCGCCCTCGGGTCGAAATTCAGCGTCATCGCGTCCTCCTCACGAATTCCGTGGCGACTATTACTCCCGCTGCCGGGGACCTCAAACAAGGAAAGCTAAAAGGGCGTTCAGATAATCGGACTGTGCAATCACGGCGACTTCCCCGATGGTGCCGGCAACGGAGGAACAGATATGAGACTTGCTGGCAAGGTCGCCATCATCACCGGTGGCGGTTCGGGATTTGGCGAAGGCATCGTCAGGAAATTCGTCGCCGAGGGCGCCCTGGTCGTGCTGATGGACCGTGATGAGGCGGCAGCGGCCAGGGTCGCCAGCGAGATCGGCGAAAAGGTGCGGCCGATCACCGGTGACGTCTCGACACTGGAAAGCTTCGAGGCGGCCGCCGATCTCGCCCGGTCGGCCTTTGGCGGCCTCGACATTCTGGTCAACAATGCCGGCGTCGCCCAGCCGCCCTTGCCGCTGGAGACGATGGACGAGGGCCTGTTCGACAGGATCGCCAACGTCAACATGCGCTCGATCTACAATGGCTCGCGCGCCGTGGTGCCGCATTTCAAATCCATCAAGTCGGGCGCGATCCTCAACGTCGCCTCCACAGGCGGCGTCTCGCCGCGCCCGAACCTCACCTGGTACAACGCCTCCAAGGGCTGGGCGATCGCCGCGACCCGGGCCATGGCGGTGGAACTCGCCCCCTTCGGCATCCGCGTCAACGCCATCAACCCGGTCGCCGGCGACACGCCGCTGCTGTCGACCTTCATCGGCTCCGGCGAGGAGAATCGCGCCCGCGTCGTCGCCACCATCCCGATAGGCCGGCTGTCGACGCCCCAGGACATGGGCAACGCCGCCGCCTTCCTGTGCTCGGACGAGGCCAGCATGATCACCGGCGTCGACCTCAACGTCGATGGCGGCAAGTGCATCTGAGAAACTGTTGCCCGTGAGGTTTTGGCGATGAAGGATATCTACGAGATCGCCGTGGTGCATGGCGACGGCATCGGCCCGGAAGTCTGCGCCGCCACGATCGAGGTGGTGAAGGCCGCGCTCGGGCCCGACAGCCCGCTGCGCTTCAGCGAATATCCGGCCGGCGCCGAGCATTTCCTGAAGACCGGCCAGAGCTTTCCCGAACCGACCTTTCAGGCCTGCCGGGCGGCGGACGCCATCCTGCATGGCGCGGGCGGCCTGCCTGGCGTCGTCCATCCCGACGGCACCGAAGCGGGGCTGGATTTCACGCTCAAGCTGCGCTTCGAGCTCGACCTCTACGCCAACATCCGCCCCATCAGGCTCTTCGAGGGTGTTGAGAGCCCCTTGCGCGGCGTCAAGGCCGGCGACATCGACTACATCATCCTGCGCGAGAACAGCGAAGGGCTCTACGCCGCGCGCGGCTCGGGCGGGCTGCTGCGCGGCGAGGTCGCGGTCGATACGCTGGTGCAGACCCGCACCGGCATCGAGCGTATCGTCCGCAAGGCCTTCGAACTGGCGCGCCAGTCAAGCGGGGCGCCGCGCGACGGCGTGCGCCGGGTGACTTGCTGCGACAAGGCCAACGTGCTGCGCAGCTACGCCTTTTTCCGCTCGGTCTTCGACGAGGTGGCCAAGGACTATCCCGACATCGCGACCGAATATGCGCTGGTCGACGCCATGGCCATGCACCTCGTGCTGAAGCCAGGCCACTTCAATGTCATCGTCAGCGAGAACATGTTCGGCGACATCCTGTCCGACCTTGCCGCCGCCACCGTCGGCGGCATGGGCATGGCGCCCTCGGCCGAGATCGGCGACGCCAACGGCTTCTTCCAGGCAGCACACGGCTCGGCGCCCGACATTGCCGGCAAAGGCATCGCCAATCCCTATGGCACCATCCTGTCGGCCGCCTCCATGCTGGACTGGCTCGGCCACAAGCATGGCGACGCGAAGCTCAACCAGGCAGCCGGGCGCATTCGAAGCGTGACGGAAGCCTGCCTTGCCGGCGGCCTGCTCAGCGCCGACCTGAAAGGCAGCGCGTCCACCCGCCAGATAACCCATTCAGTCTGCGACCGGCTCGCGGCCGCGGCGTGAGGTCTCACGCCAAAGCCGCTGGCCGGGACAAGTTTGCGCCTGCTTTGCCAAAGCCGATCCTATAGCCTTCGGCCAATGTCGAATGAGGCTGAAATGACGAAGCTGAAGATCAATCTGATTGGGCCCGGCAAGGTGGGCCAGACCCTCATGCGCCGGATCGTCCTGGCCGGCGGGCACGAGGTTCAGGACATTGCAGGCCGCGGCGTGGAGGCTGCCTCCCGGGCGGTTCAATTCATCGGCGCGGGGACCGCCGTTTCCGCGCTTGCCGACATGCGACCGGCCGATCTCTGGTTGCTCACCGTGTCGGACACACGGATCGCGGACGTGGCGGCCCGGCTTGCGGAACTGGCCCCGGACCGGCCCTCCATCGCCGTGCATTGCAGCGGCTTCCTGCCGGCGGCCGAGATGCAGCCCTTGCGGGCCCTCGGCTGGCATCTGGCAAGCGTCCATCCCGTGCTGACATTCGCCGATCCGGCAAGGGCTGTCGGACAGTTCGAAGGAACACTTTGCGGCGTCGAAGGCGATGCCGAGGCTGTTACGGTTGTCGATGCGCTTATACGCGACATTGGCGGCCAGCCGTTTCCGCTCAGCTCGCAATACAAGGCGATCTACCACGCGGCCGCCGTGTTCTCGAACAATTTCACCGTGGTGCTGCAGGCGGTGGCGCGGGAAGCCTGGGCGCGCGCCGGCGTTCCAGAGGAAATCATCGGGCAACTGAACGCGCGCCTGCTTGCCGCCACGGCCGAGAATGTCGGAAGGCTGGGGCCGGCCGCGGCGCTGACCGGACCGGCGGCGCGCGGCGATCTCGCGATCGTCGCGCAACAGGAGGCGGCGGTGCGCTCTTGGCATCCGGACGCCGGCAAGGCCTATGCCGAGCTCAGCCTCCTTGCCGGCCGCCTCAAGCGGACGGGCACGACGCTCGAAACAGGCGGGGTTTGAGATGGGCGCTCTCGCGCGCAGGGTTTCAGTCGACGATTTCCGCACCCTTGCCCGCCGCCGCCTGCCGAAGTCGATCTTCGAATTCGTCGATGGCGGGGCAGGACAGGAATTGACGCTTCGCGCCAACCGCGCCGATTTCGAGCGTATCCGGCTGCTGCCGCGCGTGTTGACCGACGTATCGCGGCCGGACCTGACCACATCGCTATGGTCGCAAACCTTCACCACACCACTGGTGATCAGCCCGATGGGCTCATGCGCGCTGGTCTGGCCGCGGGCCGACATCGCCATCGCCAGGGCGGCGACCGCGCGCGGCATTCCCTACACGCTGTCCACCATGTCGACGACCAGCATCGAACGCATGGCCAGGGCCGTGCAGGGGCCGCTCTGGTTTCAGCTCTATGTGCTCAGGGAATTCGACTTCAACCGCGAGCTTGTGCGGCGGGCGGAAGAATTCGGCTATTCGACGCTGGTGGTGACCGTCGACCTGCAGGCCGGGGGAAAACGCGAAAAGGATATCAGGAACGGCATATCGATCCCGCTGCGCCCCTCGCCTCGCCATCTCTGGGAAGGCATGCTCCATCCCGGCTGGTCGCTGCGCCTGCTGCGCGGCGGGCTGCCCCAGTTCGAGAACGTTCGCGGCTATCTTGGCGACACCAGCGCCGGGTTGACCATCGCCGCGCGTGTCGGCGGCAATCTCCACGCCGGTTTCGACTGGGATGATTTCCGCCGGATCCGCGACTGGTGGAAGGGCCGGCTGCTGGTAAAGGGCGTCCTGCACCCCGCCGATGCCGCAGGCCTGGTGGCGGCCGGCGCCGACGGCATCTGGGTCTCCAACCATGGCGGCCGCCAGCTCGACAGCGCCATATCAAGCATCGATGCGCTGCCCGCCATCCGCCAGGCGGTGGCCGCCGAGGTTCCGATCCTGATCGATTCCGGAATCCGCACCGGAATGGACGTGATCAAGGCCAGGGCGCGCGGCGCTGCCGCCGCGGCGATCGGCCGAGCCGCCCTGTTTGGAGCGGCGGCCGGCGAAGCCGGCGTGGCCAGGGTGCTCGACATCCTGCTGGACGACATCGCCAACGGCCTGAAGCTCGCGGGCATGCCGGCGTTCAGCCAGATCGGTCCCGACCTGATCGCGTGAGACGGCCTAGCGTCGGCAGGCAGGACTGGTGGGCGTGATCGCCGCCGTCTTGGACCAGGCCCCGCGGCACATCGACGGCACTGCAAATCCGTTAGTCCAATCTGGACAAAATTGCCGCCATCGCACCCACCGTCATTCTGTAGCGTAGCCCTCACGCCTTTCAAACGGTTGTGGGAGGAAATCATGGAGACGCCAGCCGTTCTGACGGTCAGAGGCCTGCGGAAATCCTTCGGAGGAGTCCAGGCTCTGAAAGGCGTCGACTTCGATCTCGAAGTCGGTGAGATCCATGCGCTGTGCGGCGAGAACGGTGCCGGCAAGAGCACGCTGGTGCGGATGATCGCCGGGCTGATGAGCCCGGACGAAGGAGAGATCCGCGTTGATGGCAATCTGCTCAAGCCGGGGCAACTGACCAGCGTCAGGCAGGTCTCGGTCGTCTACCAGGAACTGTCGATCATTCCGCATCTGTCCGTTCTGGACAACGTTCTTCTGGGCGATCCCGATGTCGGCCAGCTCTATATCCGCAAGCGCTACGCCGCCCGCGCGCGCCAGACCCTCGACCAGCTCGGCCTGGCGGAGGTGCCGCTCGATATCGAGGCCGGCCGCCTGGCGATCGCCGAACAGCAGCTGCTCGAAATCTGCCGCGCCGTCATGCGCGGCGCCCGCATCCTGATCCTGGACGAGCCGACCGCGAGCCTTTCCGACGCCGAGATCCAGCGCGTCTTCAAGACGGTCCGCTGGCTGCGCGAAAACGGCACCGCCGTCATCTATATCAGCCATCGCCTGCCCGAGATCTTCGCGCTCACCGACCGCGTCACCGTGTTCCGCAACGGCCAGCGGGTTCTGACCAAACCGACGGCGCAGTGGACCAACGAGGAATTGGTCGCCGAGATGATCGGCCGGGAGATAAAATCCGCCCATTCGGTGCGTGACCGTGCCGATCTCCAGCAGGCCGCCAAGGTTCTTGAACTCAAGGCGCTCTCGGTGGCCGGAAAATACCGGCCGGTGACGCTGGATTTCCGCGCCGGCGAAGTCGTCGGCGTCATCGGCCAGCTTGGATCAGGCGCCAATGCGCTGATCGAGACGCTGGCAGGGTTGGAAAGCCGCCACGAAGGCACAGTGTTCCTGAATGGCACCGCCATCGACGTCACCTCGCTGTCGTCGGCGATGGCCCGCGGCATTGCCTATGTCCCGGAAGATCGCGGCGGCAAGAGCCTGTTCCTCGGCGCGCCGATCGAGGTCAACCTCACATCCGCCATACTCGACCGCCTGAACCGCGCCGGCGTGCTTTCCCTCGGCGAGGCCCGCAAGCGGGCGCTGGACCTTGCGCGCCGTTTCCAGATCGACGGCCGGCGGCTGCCGTCGGCGGCGTCGACGCTTTCGGGCGGCAACCAGCAGAAGGTCGCCATTGCCAAGTCCGTCGCGCTGGAGCCGAAAGTGCTGGTTCTCAACGAGCCGACGCGCGGCGTCGATGTGGGGGCGCGGACCGAGATCTACCGCGAGCTCCAGGCGCTCGCGCGCCAGGGGCTGGTCGTCCTGTTCTTCTCGACCGACCTCGAGGAAATCCGCGAACTGTCGCAGCGCGTGATCACCGTTTTTCGCGGCGAGATCGTCAACGATCTGCCGGTCGAGGAAACCGCCATGGACTCGATCCTGGGTGACGTCCTGCGCGGACCAGGCATGGCGAGGGCGGCATGAGCATCGAAACAAGGACAGGAAGCGGAGGTTCCGGCTTGGCCGCTCTCGAGATGAAGTCGGTGGGCGCGGCGTTGCTGAGCCCCGAGCGTGTGCAATCGACGGCCGTCTGGATCGGCACCATCCTTCTGGCCATCTGGGCCAGTGCCGCGGTGCCCGGCTTTGCATCGAGCGCCAACATTTCGGCGATCATGTATTCGACATCGGCGGTCGGCATCGCTGCCGTCGGCATGGCGTTCATCACCCTCTCGGGCAACCTCTTCATGCTTTCGATGGGCGCGACGACGGCTGTTTCGACGATCGTGTTTGCCTCCTTTCTTCATCTTGGTCTCCTCCCGAGCATCGTCGTGGTGGTGTTGGTCGGTGCCTTGTTCGGACTTGCCCAGGGCATTGCCGTGGGTGTCTTCAAGACAAATCCGATCATCAGCACCATTGCGATGGCTTCGATCATCACCGGCGCCGGCTCCTTCTATTCGGGTGGCCTGACCATTGTCGGGCAAGGCGATGCGAGCTGGCTCGGCATCGGCCGCATGGCCGGCATCCCCAACCAGATCGTGCTGTTCCTGCTTGCGGCGCTCGTCTTCAGCTTCATCGTCGAGCGGACCCGCTTCGGCCGCGAATTGCGCCTGATCGGGCTCAATCCGAAGGCCGCGCATTTCACTGGCCTGCGCGTCGGGCGAACCCTGGTGATCGCCTATGTGCTGGCGGCTGCGGCCGCGGCCTTTGCCGGTGCGCTCTACGGCTCGCAGGCCGCGCAGGGCAACCTCAAGCTCGGTGCCGGGCTGGATTTCGACGCCATCGCCGCCGTGCTCGTCGGCGGGGTGGCGATCAAGGGCGGCCAGGGCCGCATCCTCGACGCGGCCATCGGCGCGGTTTTCCTGGCCATCATCACCAACATCCTGCTGCTCAAGGGCCTGTCGCTGGAAATCCAGCTGATCGTGAAAGGCCTGGTCGTGATCGCCTCGGTCATTCTCGGCGCGCTGGCGCTCGGCGGGAGGAAATGACCATGGCCTCCCCAAGGAAGTCACAGCCCATGTCCACGGCCACCTTGCTGCGCATCGCGCTCCTGATCGCCCTGGTCGTCGCCTTCGCGCTGTGGAACCCGGCCTTCATCAGCGGCCGCAACATCTACGCGCTGACGCAGTCATTCGCGCTGCTCGGCCTGGTGGCGCTCGGCCTGTCGCTCACCATGATCGCCGGTGAATTCGACCTCAGCGTCGGCTCCATGGTCGCGGTCGGCGGCCTGCTGACGCTGGTGGCGGGCGGAAGCAATCTCGTCCATGGCATGGGTGTCGCATTGGCCTTCGCGGTGGTGATCGGCGCGGCCAACGCCTTCGTCGTCAACCGCTTCAACGTATCCTCGCTGGTGGTCACCGTCGGCTCGATGATGGCGCTTTCGGGGTTTGCCTTCTGGCTTGCCGGCGGCAAGGTGATCAGCACCGACAATTTCGACCTGGGCTTTGCCCTCGACAACCCGATCCTGACGGTCCTCTCCTGGCGCGGCGCGATCACGCTGGCTGCCTTCCTCCTGGCCGGACTGTTCATGCGCCACACGCTGATGGGCCGCGACATCCGCGTCATCGGCAGCAAGCGGCTGGTGGCGGCGGCGAGCGGGGCGAAGGTCGGGCTGTCGCTTTATATCGTCTTCATCGTCTCGGCCCTTTGCGCCGCCCTCGCAGGCAGCCTTCTCTCGATGAGCCTCGCCAGCGCGGCCGCGACCACCGGGAACACTCTCATGCTGCAGGCGGTGTCGGCGGCCATCGTCGGCGGCGTGGCCCTGTCGGGCGGAGCCGGCTCGCCGCTGCATGTGCTGATCGGCTCGCTGATCCTGACGGTGATGAACAACGGACTGAGTTTGATGGGCATGGGCGCGACGGGAATCCTGTTCGCGAACGGGCTCGTGCTGATGGGAATCGTGCTGCTCGACGGACAGTTGGGGGCATGGATGAGTGAACGGTTCGCGGCATCGCGGGCCAGGCATTCCGCCTAGAGTCGGATGATTTCAGATCATGCCGATCTGAAATCTGAATCCGCCTCTAAATCAAAGAGATAGAGCATGATGTCGTCCGAAAACCGCTTCACACTTTTCGGCATCATGCTCTAGCGGAAGTAACCGACGAAACCCAGTTCTGCCTGCGCCGTGTTGGGCGGCGGGGATGGGCGACGTGCAACCTGAAACGGGAGGAAAGACGACATGAATACCGCAAAACTGACCAAACTCGCGCTGATGGCCAGCGTGTTCACGGGACTGGCAATGCCCGGCATGGCATTCGCCGGTGCCAAGGGATCGAAAGTGATCCTGCTGACGGTGAGCGAGGAATGCGAATACTGCGCCCTCCACCAGCGCGCCTTCAAGGAAGTCGCCAGCGCCGCCGGCATCGATCTCGACGTGAAGATCACCAACTTCGATGCCGCCGAGCAGGCATCGCAGGTCGACCAGGCGCTTGCCCAGAACCCGGCCGCGATCGTGCTGTGGCCGGCGGACGCGAGCGCCATCGTGCCCTCGCTGCGCAAGATCAAACAGGCCGGCATTCCGTTGGTCGTCACCAACTCGAAGCCCGACGACAAGTACGCGGACTATTGGAACGTCTTCACCGGCCCTTCCGATATCGGCAACGGCCAGTCCGCCGGCGAGGCCATGATCAAGGGTTTCGCCGAGAAGACGTTCGGCACGGAAGGCAAGATTTTCATCGTCGAGGGCGTGCCGGGAACGCCGCCGCAGATCGCGCGCTCCAAGGGCCTCGAGGAGGTGCTGGCCGAGAAGGCCAAGGGCATCGTCGTCGCCGGCAAGCAGAACGGCAATTGGGACCAGACGAAGGCCACCGACGCGGCCGCCGCGCTCTTCACCCAGGTCGGTCCCGAGGTGAAGGGCGTCTACGCCCAGGCCGACAACATGATGTCGGGCGTGATCGTGGCCGCCAAGCGCGCCGGCATCGATCCGGCCAGCCTCGTGCTCGTCGGGTCCAACTGCTCGATCGAAGGCGTCAACCAGATCAAGGACGGCACGCAATACGCGACCGTGCTGCAATCGCCGATCGATGACGGCAAATACGCGGCCAAGGCGGTGATCGATCTCCTCGACGGCAAGAAGGTCGAGAAGGAGATCTTCCTGCCGCACGAGATCATCACCAAGGCCAATATTTCCGACTGCGACGCCGCCATCGGGCGCTGATCCATTCGGGCGCGGCGGGCCTCCCGCCGCGCCTTCCAATCTGACTTAGGAACCGAGGAGTACCCCATGGCCGAGGAGCCACTGTTTACCAATGTTCTGCCTGAACTCGTCGTGGTTTCAGGCACGGCTTCCGGTCTGGGCACCAAGATCGCCCATCTTCTGGTCGCGAGCGGTGTGCGCACCGTCGGCGTCGATCTCGCGCCGGCGCCTTCCGAACTCTCCAGCGAGCTCTATACGCATGTCCGGGGCGACGTGTCGCTCGAGGAGACCTGGAGCGACATCGCCCGCTCCGTGACCGCCATCGATCCGGGAACGCTCGGACTGGTCACCTCGGCCGCCATGCTGAACGTCGGCACCGTGCTGGAGTTCGACAAGGCGGCGATGGAAAAGACCATGTCCGTCAACTTCATCGGCACGGCGCTTGCCTTCCGCGCACTGCTGCCGCTGATGATCGCGCGCGGCGGCGGCCCGATCGTCGCCGTTGCCAGCATTGACGCGACCTTCGCCGAGCAGCAGCTCGCGATCTACGCCGCCTCCAAGGGGGCTGTTCGCCAGCTGACGCGAACCGTGGCCATGGACCACGCCCGCCAGGGCATTCGCGCCAATGTGCTGAGCCCCGGCCCCATGCTGGCCGGCCTGTTCGAACGGCATATGAAGTCGGCCGCCGACCCGGACCGCTTCCTTGCCACGCGCGCCAATCGCCAGCCTTCGGGCCGGATCCTCGATCCTGGCGAAGTCGCCCGCGCGGCGCTTTTCCTGCTCTGTGACGCCTCGACCGCGCTCAACGGCGCCGAAATCGTCGCCGATGGCGGCCTGACGACCAGCTTCGACTTCCGGACCGGGTCCGAAGGCGCATCGGTCTGAAGGGGCGAACCATGATGAAGAGCACGGAACTCGTTGCCGCCTACTGGACGATCGCGGGCGATGTCTATCCCTTCGCGCCCAACGAGATCAGCCCCTTCCCCTTTGCCCAACGCGTCGAGGCGGCCGCCAATGCCGGCTACAAGGGTGTCGGTCTCATCCACGCCGACCTCCAGGCCACGCGCGAACGGATCGGCCTCAAGGAAATGCGGCGCATTCTCGATGCCAACGGCATGCCGCATGTCGAGCTTGAATTCATCACCCACTGGTTCTCCGGCGGCGAGCTGAAGCTTGCCTCCGACAAGGTGCGCAGAGAGTTGTTCGAGGCGGCCGAGGCGCTTGGCGCGCGCGACGTCAAGATCGCACCGGAATTCGACGCCACGACCATCGACCTGGCGCATGTGACCGACAGCTTCGCCGAGATCTGCCAGGATGCGGCGCGCTACGGAACCAGCATCGCCCTGGAGGTGATGCCGTTTTCCAATGTCGGCACACTGGAAACCGCACGCGCCATTGTCGAGGGCGCGGCCCAGCGCAACGGCGGCCTGCTGCTGGACATCTGGCATATCAGCCGCGGCGGCATCCCCTATGAGGCGGTGGCCAAGGTGCCCCGACACTATGTCGTCTCCGTCGAACTGGACGACGCCGATGCCGATATCGTCGGCACGCTCTGGGAAGACACGATCTATCAGCGGCGGCTTTGCGGCGAAGGCGTGCTCGATCCGCCGGCCTTCATCGACGCGATCCAGCGTACCGGCTTCGACGGTTTCTACTCGGTCGAAGTGATCTCCAGGAAACACCGCGTCCTGCCGCTCGAGGAAGCGGCGCGGCGCTCTTTCGAAACCACCATGGCGCAGTTCGCCGGGACATAAGGGAGGATAGGATGGATACCAATCTCAAGGGCAAGACGGTGCTGATCACCGGCGCCGCCAAGGGCATCGGCCGGGAAACCGCGATCGCCTTCGGACGCGAGGGGAGCCGCCTGGCGCTGCTCGACATCGATGCCGCGGGCCTCGGCGAAACAGTGGAGGCCGTGACGGCGGCCGGCGGACAGGCGACGGCCTTCAAGGCCGATCTCTCCTCCGCCACTGATATCGAGGACAAGGTCGGCGCGGCGATCGCCCATCTGGGTGGCGGCCTCGACGTGCTGGTCAACAATGTCGGCTCGGGCGCGGTCCGAACCTTCGACCAGCTGACCGATGCCGAGTGGGACAAGACCTTCTCGCTCAATTTCATGAGCTATGTGCGCACCACGCGCATCGTGCTGCCGGTGATGCGCAAGCAGGGCAAGGGTGCGATCGTCAACAATGCTTCCGATCTTGCCCGGCAGCCCGAAGGCGTGCCGATCGACTATTCCGCCTCCAAGGCGGCGGTGCTCGCGCTGACCAAGGGGTTGGCCCGCAGCGATGGGGCAAACAACATCCGCATCAACGCCGTGGCGCCGGGCCCGGTCTGGACGCCTTTCTGGACGCAGCCGGGCGGGTTTGCCGAGACCATGGGCAAGTTCCACAACATGGAGCCGCAGAAGGCGGTCGAACACGAAATGTCGTTGCGCCAGCTTCCGCTCGGCCGGCTCGGCAAGCCCGAGGAAGTCGCCAACGTGATCGTCTTCCTCGCCTCCGACCTCGCGTCCTTCGTCACGTCCTCTGTCTGGGGCGTGGATGGCGGCTCGATCCGCGCCATAGCTTGATGGTCACACGCCGATCGTGCTGTCGATGATCCGGTCGAGGCGGTTCTGCGCGTCCTTCAGAGCCGCCCGGTCGGATTTTCCGCCGGACAATGCGTCATGGATTTCCTCGCCGATGATGCGCTCCATGTCGGTGTAGAAGGGAACCGGCGGCCGCTGCCAGTTCCTGAGCAGGTTGCGGTTGCCGAGGTTGCCGACGAAGCGCACCAGCTGCGAACGGCCAGTGGCTTCGGGATCCGCGCTCACCGAAAAGCGCGGCGCAACCGGAAAACCGTTCTTCACATGCTCTTTCATCGCTTCGCGTGAGGCCATCCAGGCAAGCGCCTCCGTTGCCAGCCGCAGTCTTTTCGGATCGATGTTGGAAGGGATGCAGAGCAGGAAGCCGCCGATCGGCGACGTGTTGGTGCCGCCAGGCCCGCTGGGCTGCGGCACATAGGAGACCCGGCGCTTCACGGCCGAGCGCACCTCCGCCTCGAACTGCGCCGCCCGCATGGTCCAGACATAACCCATGGCGCTCTGGCCCTTCAGGAACACCGCGCAGGAATCGTCCCAATGCGCATCGAGCGCGCCCGGCTGCGCGATCTCGAGCAGCCGGTGCATGTAGTCAAGCACGGTGAGTGCGGCCTCGCTGTCGATCTGCGGCCGCATGTGCTGGCGGTCCAGATTTTCCGTCGAGTAGCCGGTCGGCGTTCGCCGGATCGACAGCACTGTCTGGCCGCAGCAGCCGAGAAAGAACATGAAGCTTGACGCGAGCGGCATGCGCGCCGCGTTCCAGGCAATGCCGTAGCGCTCCGCGGACGGATTGTGGAAGGCCCGGCCGGCCGAGATCACCTCCTCGAAAGTCCTGGGCAGGGCGAGCCCGGCACCGTCGAAAAGGTCGCTGCGGCAGGCGAGCACCTCGATGGTGCAATAGATCGGAACCCCATATTCCACCCTCTGCCAGGTCGTCGTCGACCAGATCGACGGGTGGAAATCCATTGGATTGATGCCGGATTCGCGGATCATGTCGCCGATCGGCATGACCAGGCCCCTGCCCGCGAACTCGCCGAGCCAGGGCATGTCGATGGCGATGATATCATAGGCCGACACCGAGCGCTGGCCGTTGGCCAGACCTTCGCGGTAAAGGTCGTTCTGGTGGACGAGCTTGAAGCTCCTGGCGCTGGCGAGGTTGTTGCGGAAATCCGACCACATGTTGCGCATCGCCGCGAAATAATTGTCGTCGTTGAGCAGGAACTGCAGCTCGACGCCCTCGGTGATCCGGCTTTTCAGCAGGTTGATCGGCGGAATGACCGGATTGCCGCGTCGCGGCGCGCCGAAATAGTAGTTGGTTTCGTGTTCCTCCGTGCCGCGCCCGCCCAGGATCTCCGCGATCAGAGCCTTGGTTTCCGCCGCATAGTTGACCGCGAGCGTCGTCAGCTCCTCCGTCGGATGCAGCGTGAAGCTCCTCGGCTTGTCCGGCGACGGCCTGCGCTCGACAAGCCCCTTGCCGATCATGTCCTGGATGCGCCGGATCGCCGTTCCATGGCTGAGGCCGGAGACGAGCGCGAGCTTGCTCATCGTCACCGGATAGCCTTCGAGCTCCGATCGCATGATGTAATGGACCATGCGCCACGACGCCTCGTCCTCGACATCGGCGACACCGAGGAACGGCGTCCTCAGCCGGTCGACGAAATCGTAGACGCGCAGGAATTCGTGGTCGTTCATGAACCCTCCTCTGGGTCGCGCCAAAAAGGGCGGCGCTATGATTTAGTCCAAAATGGACGAAACTATAGCGGTGTCGGAGGATGTCGGGTCTCAGGCCGTGCCCGCCGATTTGCGCGCCAGCACGAAATCCCAGTTCACCGCCCAGTAGGGAGACGTGAAGCCAAGCTCCGCCGCGCTTGTCAGGTCGGTGATCTCCTTGAAATCCGCGATCAGCGAATCCTTCACGCCGAAGACCGCGTCCTCGGCGAGATACTGGCAATCGGGCGTGAAGATATGGGTGATGACCGGATCATAGCCCGGCGCGCTGATGATGAAATGGATATGCGCGGCCCGGTTCGGATGGCGCCCCAGCGCGGCAAGCATCTTGCCCACGGGTCCGTCGTCCGGGATCGGATAGTAGCGCGGCTTGACGGCCCGGTACCAATAGTCGCCGTTCTCTCCGCTGGTGAACACGCCGCGTAGGTTCCAGTCCGGCTGCAGCCCCTTCTGCTGGACGTCGTAGAAGCCGTCGTCATTTGTCTGCCAGACGTCGATCAGCGCGCCGGCGACCGGTTTGCCCTCGGTATCCACCACGCGTCCGCGCACCACCAGCGGCTCGCCCTTGCCGTCCAGGCAGATGTTCGCGCCGTGCTCGTAGCGCGGCGCCTCGGGCACGTAGAACGGTCCGAGAATCGTGTTCTCGGTCGCGCCATTCGGACGCCGGTGATTGATGGCGTCGACCAGCATCGAGACGCCAAGCGTGTCGGACAGGAGAATGAATTCCTGCCGCCACTCCGAACACATCTGGCCGACTTCGGTCAGGAAGGTGATGCCCTTGAGCCATTCCTCATGGGTCGGCTCGATCTCCTTGATGGCGGCGTGCAGGTGCTTGACCAGCACGCTCATCACCTCGCGCAGGCGCGGATCGACGTCCGGTCCCATGCGCGCGTTGACGACGTCGACCGAGGTCTCCTCCTCGAAATACGGATATTTCGGCGGCCGCGCATGGCTGGCCTGTGCTTTGCCCAAGATCGATCCTCCTCCAGATGTCGCCACGCCTCAGGAGCGCGGCCGTTCGCCTGCATAAGCCCGGGCGATCAGCCCCTTCAGCGCCTCGCGCTCAAGGGGGCGCGGGTTCCAGTAGGGGTTGGACAGCGCCCTGTCCGTCGCAAGCTCGATGCCATTTTCAGGCATGCCGATATCCGCGAGCGCTCGCCGGGCGCCGACCCTGCCGGCAAGATCGTAGAGCGCCATGGCCGGGTCGTCCGTGCCGAGCACGTCGCGCAGCCTCTGCATCACGTCGGGCACTGCCGGGGCATTGTAGGCAAGCGCGTGCGGAAGCACGATCGCATGCGTCTCGGCATGCGGCAGGTCGAAACTGCCGCCGAGCGTATGGCAAAGCTTGTGGTGCAGCGCCATGCCGACCGAGCCCAGGCAGATGCCGCAAAGCCAGGCGCCGTAAAGCGCCTTTGAACGCGCTTCCCGGTTGTCGGGGTCGACGGCGATCGTCGGCAAGGCCGCGGCAAGCGCGCCGATCGCCTCTGTCGCCATCAGGCTGATGACCGGGTTGCGCTCGCGTGCATAAAGCGCTTCGACCGCATGCGCGATCGCGTTGAGCCCGCTGGTGCCGGACATGGCCGCGGGCAGCGACAGAGTGAGGTCGATATCGTAGATCACGACCTCGGGCAGCACCTTGGGGCTCGACTGGGTGACCTTCACTCCGTCCCTGGTCTCACCGAGGATGGGCGTCATTTCCGAGCCGGCATAGGTGGTCGGCACCACGATCTGCGGCAGGTCGGTCCGCAGTGCGATGGCCTTGGCAAGGCCCGTGGTCGAGCCACCGCCCACGGCGACGAGCCCGTCGGCCTTGAGGTCCCCAATGACACGCAGCGCATCCTCGGTGACCTCCACCGGCGTATGCATCGTCGCCCGCGCGTAGACGCCGGCGGCGCGGCCGCCGAGCTGTTCGACGAGCCGCCGCGCTTCCGGCTCCTGCGGCGGCGTTGCCAGCACGGCGACCCGCTTCAAACCCAGCCGGTCCAGTTCCGCCGGCAGCTGCTGTATGGTGCCGGATCCGAAAATGACGCGGGCCGGCTGGCCGTTATAGACGAAGGTGTCCATGAATTCGCCTCGAGCTTAGAGCAATTCCAGGCTCCGGTTGTCGACGCGCATCAGGAACGGGTTGATGCTGACCGACCGCCAGACATTGGCCGCGTTGAAGGGATCGGCGGCATTGAATGCCCTGACATCCTCGATCTTTTCGGCGGAAAACACAAAGAGCGAGCCGATCATCGTCTCCCCGTCCTCTGCCACCAGCGGACCCGAGATGACGGTCTTCACACGCCCCTGGGCAAGATGCGCCTTGTGCGCGTCATAATTGGCCAGGCGCCTCGGCAAGGCATCGGCATGGTCCAGGCAGTGGACGGCAAACAGTGTCACGACATTCCTCCCAAAAGGCCCGGCAGGCCGTTGCCAGCGATTGTAACGAAACGACCCAAAAACGGTCGAGTGACCTTCGAGGCTGGCGACCAAAGACGGGCCGACAGACGTTAGCCCGAAACAGGGCTGACCGGCTTCAAGATCTGTCCAATTTGGACAAATGCGATGCTGTTGTGAACCCACCCGTCCCAACACCGTCGCATGGGCCCTGCCCTCGAACCGATCCCCAGCGCCATCGCTTTGGGCCATTGCGTTCTGCAATGCCGGCGAATATGCTTGTTGTACGATCGTTCAACAAGCATATTCGCCGAGCTCCGATGACCTGCAATCCCCGCTACGAGATCCTGTTCGAGCCGATGCGGATCGGGCCGGTCACCGCGCCGAACCGCTTCTACCAGGTGCCGCATGCCAGCGGCATGACCAACGCCCTTCCAAGGGTGCGTGCGGCCTTTCGCGAAGCCAAGGCCGAGGGCGGATGGGGCGTGATCTGCACCGGAGCCTGTTCGATCGATCCGAGCTCGGACGACACGCCGCTGCCTTTCGCCACCTTGTGGGACGACAATGATATCCGCGCCCATGCGCTGATGACGGAAGCCGTGCACCGCCATGGCTCGCTTGCCGGCGTGGAACTCTGGCATGGCGGCGCGTCCGTCATGAACAGAACGAGCCGGCTGCCGCCGCTGTCGCCATCGGGAATTCCCTGGATGGCCACCCATGTCGGCTTCATGGGCAATCTGCGGCCGAAGACCATGGACAAGGCCGACATGAAAGAGGTGCTGCGGTGCCAGGCCGAGGCGGCGCGCAAGGCGCGCACCGCCGGCTTCGACGTGGTCTATGTCTATGCCGGCATGGGCTATCTCGGCTACGAATTCCTGCTGCCGGAGTACAACCATCGCACCGACGAGTACGGCGGACCGATCGAGAACCGCGTACGCTTCGTGCGCGAGATGATCGAGGTCACCAGGGATGCCGTGGGCAAGGACTGCGGCGTCGCTCTGCGCGTCAGCCTCGAGGAACTGCGCGGCAGGCCCGGCCGCAACCAGCCCTCCGAGGCGCATGAGCTGATCGAACTTTTGGCCGACCTGCCCGACCTGTTCGACGTCAAGATGGATTCCAGCCCGACCGACTGTTCCGCATCGCGTTTCACCGGCGAAGGCAGCCATGAGCCGGTGATCGATTTCGTCAAGTCGCTGACGAAGAAGCCCGTTGTCGGCGTCGGGCGCTTCACCTCGCCCGACACCATGGTGTCGCAGATCAGGCGCGGTGTGCTCGACTTCATCGGCGGCGCGAGGCCCTCGATCGCCGACCCCTTCCTGCCGGCCAAGATCCGCGAGGGCCGCGAGGCCGAAATCCGCGAATGCATCGGCTGCAACATCTGCATTTCCAGCTGGCATGACGGCGTGCCGGTGCGCTGCACGCAGAACCCGACCGCCGGCGAGGAATGGCGGCGCGGCTGGCACCCCGAACGCGTCGAGCGTGCCGACACACCGGAGCGCATCCTGATTGTCGGCGGCGGACCGGCCGGGCTCGAATGCGCGCTGACGCTTGGCCGGCGTGGCCATGAGGTGACGCTCGCCGACGCCAGCCGCGGCTTCGGCGGCCGGCTGACCTTCGAGAAGACCCTGCCCGGCCTGTCGGCCTGGAACCGCGTCGTCGATTACCGGCTCGGGCGGCTCGGCGAGATGAGCAATGTCTCGCTCTATCCCGAAAGTGTCTTGGGCGTGGACGAGATGATCGACCTCGCGCCGGACCGGGTCGTGCTCGCGACCGGCGCACGCTGGACCAACATGCTCTATTCCTCGCTGGAGATACCGGTCGGCCGGCTCGACCACGCGGAAGTGTTCACGCCCGATGACATTGCCGCCGGCCGGCTCCCGCGGGGGCCGACGCTGGTCTTCGATTTCGACAATTACTACATGGGCGGCGTGCTGACCGAGCATCTGGCCGCACAGGGCGTTCCGGTCAGCTATGTCACACCGGCCGGCCAGGCGTCCGCCTGGACGATCATGACCAACGAGCTGCCGCTGGTGCATCGTGCGCTGGCGTACCGCAACGTGCCGGTGACGACGTTGCATCTGTTGAAATCCTTCGATGGCGAGACCGCGACGCTGGCGCATCTGTTCACCGGCGAGGAGAGCCGTATTGCCTGCCGCTCGGTGCTGATCGTCGGGCTGCGCTTGCCGCGCAACGAATTGTTCGAGGCGCTGACGGAACGGGCGGACGCGCTTGCGGCCGTCGGCATTCGCAGCGTCGATCGTATCGGCGACACGCTGGCGCCGGGCGCCATCGCCCACGCCGTTCACAGCGGTCACAAGCTGGCTCGAGAGATCGGCGCAAAGGTCCGCTGGCAGCCCTACCGCCGCGACACGCCGATCGTCGATGCGGTGGCGGATTTCGATATGCGCACGGCAGCCGAATAGCAGCAATTCCAGGAAAAGTGTGAAGCGGTTTTCCGCCCGGAATTGCGTCAAACAAGGAGTGAGGACGCATGGAACGCACCGCCGCACGTCGCAGGCCCGGCCGTCCGCAGCGCGAGGTCGGCGGCATCGAGCAGCGTCCGTGGAAGCAGCTGACGCGGCCCTACGCGCCGATCGAGATCCTGTCGGCCGATCAGGTCCAGACGATCCACGAAATGGGCCTGACCATCCTGGAAGAGATCGGCATGCGCGTGCTGCAGCCGCGGGCGCGGCAGTTCTATCGCGCCGCCGGCTGCGATGTAGACGAAGGCGCCATGCGGGTGCGCTTCGACCGCGCCATGGTCATGGAGCGCGTCGCCATGGCGCCATCATCGTTCGAGCTGCGCGCCCGCAATCCCGCCAGGAACGTCAAGGTCGGCGGGCGGCACTGCATCCTGTCGTCGGTCGGCGGTCCGGCCTATGTCATGGACAATGATCGTGGCCGCCGTCCCGGCACCTATGCCGAGATGTGCGACTATCTGAAACTCATCCAGTCGTTCAATGTCCTGCACCAGGAAGGCGGCGGCCCGTTCGAGCCGCTCGACCTGCACCAGAACACGCGCCATCTCGACCTCTACTATGCCGAGATCACCTTGCTCGACAAGAACTGGCAACCGCAAACCCTTGGTCAGGGTCGCGCCATCGACGCGCTGGAAATGGTGGCGATTTCGCTCGGCACGACGCGCGAGAACCTCGCGCGGGAAATGCCTGTCTTTACCGGCATCATCAACACCAACTCGCCGCTGCAGCTTGACGAGCCGATGGCCGAAGGGCTGATCGCATTGGCCGAGCATGGCCAGGTCAATGTCATCACGCCGTTCACGCTGGCCGGCGCGATGAGCCCGGTGACACTGGCCGGCGCATTGTCTCAGCAGCATGCCGAGGCGATGGCCGGCATCGTGCTAACCCAGATCGTGCGTCCGGGCGTGCCGGTCATGTATGGCGGCTTCACTTCCAATGTCGACATGAAGACCGGCGCGCCGGCCTTCGGGACGCCCGAATACACACAGGCCGCGCAGATCACCGGACAGCTCTGCCGGCTGATCGGCGTGCCGTTCCGCTCCAGCAATGTCACCGCCGCCAACTCGGTCGACGCGCAGGCCGCCTATGAGAGCGCGATGTCGCTGTGGGGCTGCCTGATGGGCGGCGCCAACCTGGTGCTGCATGCCGCCGGCTGGCTCGGCGGCGGGCTGACCGCATCGTTCGAGAAACTGGTCATCGATGCCGAGATGCTGCAGATGATGTCGGCCTATTTCGATCCGCCCGCGGTCGACATCGACACGCTGGCGCTGGAAGCGGTGCGCGAGGTCGGCCCGGCCGGGCATTTCTTCGGCGCCGCGCACACCATGCAACGCTACGAACGCGCCTTCTATTCGCCGCTGGTGTCCAACTGGGACAACTACGACACCTGGGTCGAGCGCGGCCAGGTCACGGCGCGCGAAAGGGCCAACGTCGTGTGGAAGCGCATGGTCGCCGAATACGAACAACCGCCGATCGATCCCGGCATCGACGAGGCGCTACGCGACTATATGGAGCGGCGGAAACGCGAAGGTGGTTCACCGCTGAACTAAACGCCCCGCAAGGGCCCCACCTGCGCTTCGAGCATTTCGAACCCAGCCGCCTCCGCCGCCTGCGGCGTCACCACACTTTCATCGAGGCACCATTCGAGCCAGAGCCCGTCCACCAGGGCGATGAAATTGCGCGCCAGAGACGGAGCGTCGACTTGCCGGCCGCGCGGTATGGCGACAGCGGCGATGTCCTCCGCGAGTTCCGCGCGATAGGCATCGTAGAGTTCGCGATGCGCCGCCTTGAGCCGCGGGTTGACGGCGATCTCGCCCCACAGCGACAGCCAGATCAGAAGGTTCTCGCGGCTGAAATATTCGGGCGAGAAATTGGAGTGCACCAGGGCGGCAAGCGCGGCCTGCGGCGACCAGTCTGATGTCTCGGCGCGGCGGCGCTTGGCCTCGGCGATCTGGTTGTTGACGCTAGCGTAGAGCGAGGATTTGTAGACCTCGACCAGCAACCCGTCGAGGCTTTCGAAATGATGGTTGATGAGGCCGCGCGAAACACCAGCCTGCCTGCAGATGCGATCGATGGTGAAGGCGCCGATGCCGCCGACCGACAGGCATCGCGTCGCTGCTTCGATCAGCATGGAGCGGCGCACGTCAGCCTGTTCGCGGCTGAAGCGCGGCGGAGCCTTTTTCGCGCCGCGCTTCCTTTTTGCATCTTCTGGTTGGGCTTCCGTCATGGACTCCAGCTAATAGATAATGCCCTTCCTGTCCACTTAGAGCCTGTTCCATCCCGATGACATCGGGATGGGGCTCTATCTCCTTGTTTGACCATGATCTTATCCGAAAACCGGTTCCCACTTTTCGGGATCATGGTTCGGTTCACGCCTTCCTCTTGAACAGCACCGGATTGGGGTGACCGTCGGGATAGATGACCGGGTCGAACGCCGTCTTGTGGATGGCGACCAGCGGCTGGTGGCAGATGAAGACGAAGCCGCCGGACTGTTCCATCAAATCCTCCATGCGGTTCGACAAGGCGATGCGCTTGGCCTCGTCGCTTTCGGCCACCAACTGCTGGTAGCTGGTCTCGAATTCGGGACTGTCGAAGCCAGACCAGTTGTAGGCGCCGATCTGGTCGGGGCGGAACCAAACCAGGTTTTCCGACGGATCGATGCCGCCGGCGAAATCCATCAGCGCCAGGTCGATGTTCTTGTAGCCTTCGCCCTGCGTCTTGTCGCCGACGCCCCAGAAGGCGGCTTCGTCATAGGGCTGGATCTCGACCTTGATGCCGGCCTGTTCGAGGCTGGCCTGGATGATCTGCGCGGTCGCGGTGCGGATGGAATCGTTCATCACCGTCAGGGTCAGCGACAGGTCGCCGACGCCAGCCTCCTTGAGGAGTGCGGCGGACTTCTCATAGTCGGGCGCCGCGATCAGATTCGAGGCGCGCGCGAACTTGGTACCGGGCTGGACGACACCGGTGGAGCGCTTGGTCAAATCGTCATAGACGCCGGTGAGTATCTGGCCGACATCGACGCCATATTGCACCGCCTGGCGGACCTTCGGATCCTTGAGCCGCGGGCTAAGCATGTTGATGGTCAGCCAGACATAACGGGTCGACTGCGCCTCGATCAGGTTTGTGTCCGCCGGCGGCTTCTCCTTGACGGCCTTGGTCGCCGAAATGGCGATCTTGGTGTAGTCGAAGGCATCGGCCTCATAGGCGAGTTGTGCCGCCTGATCGTCCGACACCACATAGATCTCGACCTTCGAAAAGTCCGGCTTCGGGCCCGGCCAGTCCGGGTTGGCGGTCAGCGTAACCTTCTGCTTCTGCTGCCAGTCGGAGAAGAGATAGGGCCCGCATGTCGCCGGCGGCTGCGTGGTGAACTTGCCACCCGCCTTCTCGGTACCGGCGCGGCTGATGATGTGGCCACCATAGTAAGGCAGGCTGGTAACGAAGATCGGCTGGTAAGGCTCCTTCAGGTGGATGATGCCGGACCTGGCATCGGCGACTTCGACACGGTCGAGCTTCTCGAACTGATAGGCCCAGGGCGATGCCAGCGCCTTGTCCGCGATACGCTCGAACGAGAACTTCACGTCGTCGGCTGTCACCGCGCCGAAACCACCAGACCATTTCAGTCCGTCGATCAGGGTGAAGGCAATGGTCTTGGGGTCTTTCTGCTCGAGCTTTTCCGCGCCCCACAGCGACCAGGGCGAGCCTTTCCTGATGTCGCCGAAATGGTTGAGCGAGACATAGATGCCGCGCATCATGACATCCTCGATGCCGCCATTCATGAAGGCTGGATCGAGGCACTGCAGATCGCCTTCCATGCGGATGCGCAACGTGTCGCCGGACGCCGACCAGGCAAAGCCCGGCTTCATCGCGAGGCCGGCGCCCAGTACGCCGGCCGCCTTCAGGAATGCACGTCTGTCCATGGTCCATTCTGACATCTCAGTTTCCCCTTTGGTTGATGGAAGCGCGTGAGAAGGCTTCCCGTTCTTGCCCGCCTGTCTGCAGCGGGAAATGGCAGCGCACCATGCGATCCGCGCCCATCGGCCGGTAGACCGGCGCCTCGGCCCTGCAGCGCTCGCGTGCGATCGGGCAACGCGTGTGGAACTCGCAGCCCGAAGGTCGCCGGAACACGCTCGGTATCTCGCCCGTGACGGCGGGGGTGTGGCTGCGCCGGCGCGGATCGGGTATCGGCTCGGACTGGATCAGCGTCGCGGTATAGGGATGCAGCGGCGCGGAAAACACGGCTTGCGTCGGTCCGGTCTCGACCAGCCGGCCGAGATACATGATGGCCAACCGGTCGCTGACATGGCGGATCATGGCCAGGTTGTGGGTGACGATCATGGCGGCGAAACCGAGCTCGCGCTTGAGTTCACCGATCAGGTTCAACACATCGCCCTGCACCGAGACATCCAGGCCGGCTGTCGGCTCGTCGGCGAGCAGCAGATGCGGCTTCATCGCCAGGGCGCGCGCAACGCCGACTCGGCGCGCCTGCCCGCCCGACAGCTCATGCGGAAAGCGGTCGACAAAGGAGGCCGGCAAACCGACAAGCGCCAGCAGCGCCTTGGCGGCGGCGCGGCGGTCCGGCATCGGCAACCCCTGGATGATCTGCGGTTCGGTGAGCAGCGTGCCGATGCGCAGGCGCGGGCTGAGCGAGGCGACAGGGTCCTGGAACATCATCGCCGAGCGCCGGCGCATGGCCCGGAAATCGGCCGCCGTCCCCACCTCCCTGCCCTCGAAGACGATGCGGCCGGCGGCTGCCCGGATGAGCCCGAGAATGGTGCGGGCCAGCGTCGTCTTGCCGGAACCGGATTCGCCAACCAGCCCGAGCGTCTCGCCCGGCATCAGCGACAGCGTCACGCCGTCGATGACGTTGAAGCCCGGCAGCGGGAACGGATTGATCAGGCGGTTGAGCAAGCCGCCGCGCACGAAGCTCACGGAGAGGTCTTCGACGGCAAGCAGCGGGCTCATGGCGTCACCGCATGGCAGCGTGCGACATGGGCGGCGGCGAGTTTCGCCAGCGGTGGCGCGACGGTCGTGCACGGCGCGAAGGCACGGTCGCAGCGCGGTGCGTAGACGCATCCGGACGGGGGCTGGGTGAGGTTGGGCAGCGAGCCCGGAATAGTCGGCAGCCTGTCCAGCCGCTCATGGAAGCGGGCGGGGTCGCAGGCGAGCAGCGCTTGCGTATAGGGATGCCTGGCGTCGTGGAAGATCGCGTCGACCTCGCCGCCTTCGACCACCTCGCCGGCATACATGACATAGACGCGGTCGCAGAGCTCGGCGATGACGCCGAGATGGTGCGAGACGACGATGATGATGCCGTTATAGTCGCGCCTCAGCTCCCGCAGCAGATGGATGATCTGCGCTTCCATGGTGACGTCGAGCGCCGTCGTCGGCTCGTCGGCGATGAGCAGGCCGGGATCGGTCAGCAGCGCGGCGGCGATGGCGACGCGCTGGCGCATGCCGCCGGACAGTTCATGCGGATAGCTCTGCATGCGCCGTTCGGCGTCCGCAATGCCGACGCGGCCGAGCATGGCGGCGATGCGCGCCCGCTTCTGTGCCCGGCCAAGGTCCTTGCGGTGGTGCTGGAAGTCGACGAGTTGGTCGCCGATGGTGAGCACCGGGTTGAACGCCGTCATCGGATCCTGGCTGACCAGCGCGATCTCGTCGCCGCGCAGCAGGCGCTGGTGGTACGCGTCGAGCTTCGCCAGATCGACGCCATTGTAGGAGATCGAGCCGTCGATGCGGGCATTGGCCGGGAGGAGATTGGCCAGGGCAGTGACCAGCGTGGACTTGCCGCAGCCGCTCTCGCCGACAATGCCGATCACTTCCCCAGGATGCGCCTCGATGTCGACATGGCGCAACGCGTGCACGGCGCCATGCGGCGTCTCGTAGCGGACGCTGAGATCGCTGGCGGCGAGCGAGCCGGTCATGCCGGCCTCCGCAATTGCAGGCGCGGATCGAGATAGTCGCGCAGGCCTTCGCCGAGGAAGGTGAAGCCAAGCGTGGCCAGCACCAGCGGCAGGCCGCCGAAGATGACCATGAAGGGTGCCGAGCGGATGCTGGTGTAGCCGTCATAGAGGATCGAGCCCCAGGATGGTGTCGGCGGACGCACACCAAGGCCAAGGAAACTCAAGCCGGCCTCGACCATGATGACGACCGGAATATCCATCGACAGAAGGATGATCAGCGGCCCGACGACATTGGGCAGCAGATGGACGAAGATGATGCGCGCCGCACTGGCGTCGATCAGGCGCTCGGCGAGGATGTAGTCGCTGTTCTTCAGCGCCAGCGTCTGCGCCCGGATCAGCCTGGCGTAGCTCGGGAAAGAGGTCGCCGCGATGACGATGATCAGCGTGCCGGTGCCGGCGCCAAGCACGGTGATGATGGCGAGCGCGAACATGATCATCGGCAGCGAGTTCAGGCTGTCGAAGCTCAGCACCAGGATGGCGTCGAGCCAGCGCGGCCCGTAGCCGGCGATCAGGCCAAGCATCAGGCCGATGGCGCCGGCGATGGCCACCGACACCATGGCGATGGTCAGCGCGGTACGCGCGCCATGGATGACGCGCGACAGGAGATCGCGGCCGAGATGATCGGTACCGAACCAATGCTCGACCGATGGCGGCTGCAGCTTGTGCAGCACGTCGATCCTGACCGGCGAATAAGGCGCCAGCCATGGCGCGAAGATCGCGGTGACAAGAAAGCCGGTGACCAGGATCAGCGCCACGCAGGTGAACGGATCGGCAAGCAAGGCGCGCAGCAGCGGAAACCGTTGTCGGCCCGGAACGGACAACGAGGCATCAGCCACGGAAGACATCGCGCACCCTCGGATCGAGCCGCGCGATCAACAGATCGGCGGCAATGGTGATGGAGACATAGATGGCGGTCATGATCAGCACGGTGCCCATGACGACCGGATAGTTGCGGGTGTTGACGGCGTCGGTGATCAGCTTGCCGATGCCTGGCCGGGCGAACACCGCCTCGACGAAGACCGCGCTGGACAGGATGCTGCCGAGGCCGACGGCGACCAGCGAGATGGTCGGGATGATGGCGATGCGCAGCGCGTATTTGGAGACGATCTTCCACTCGGGCAAACCAAACGAGCGCGCGGTGCGGATATGCGGCTCGCCCATCACTTCCATCATCGAGGCACGCACCATGCGGGCGATGTAACCGATCCAGCCGAGCGCGATCGCCGCCGCCGGCATGACCAGCGCCTTGGCCTGGCTGATGAAGTCGCCGGCCTCGCCGGCGCCGATGGCCGGCAGCCAGCGTAGCGTGACGGCAAAGACCAGCAGCGAATAGATGGCGACGACGAAGGACGGCACCGCGATGACGCCGACCGAGAGCACGCCGATGACGGCATCGGCCGCCGTGCCGCGCCGCATCACCGACAGGCAGCCGAGTGGAACGCCGATCAGGAGCGCGACGGCCAGCGCCGTCAGGCCGAGGATCAGCGTGTTCGGCAACGCTTCCAGCACCAGCGTGGAAACGGGCCGGTTCGACCAGACGTCGTAGCCGAGATTGCCGGTCAGCGCGTTTCGGAAGAATTCGATGATCTGCCACCAGACCGGCTGGTCGAGCCCCATGCGCTCGATCAGCAGCCGCTTCAATTCCGGCGTGGCGCGCGGACCGAGCGCCACGGTTGCCGGATCCCCCGGCACCAGGAAGACGGCCGCGTACATCGCGACCATGACGAGAACGAGGATCAGGAGGCCAAGACCAATGCGCTTCACTGCATATGCGAGCATGGCCTCCTCCCTTCTTCAGGCAAAATCGCGCCTGATGCGCCGGCTTGCCGAGGCGCTGTGGACGAGCGTGCCCCGTTCTCGCGCCTCGAGCCGCCAACTCAGGTTGAAATGGGTTTCGTCCGATGTCAGTTCGGTCACGGCGATCGCTTCGGTATCGGCATTGCCGCTGGCAATCGCCCAGCGATATTCGGTGACAAGTTTTGCCGACAGCGGATCGTCACTGCTGATGCTCATCGTGTCGCTGTTGGCCGAGGAGACGGTGATGGCGCGGTCGTCATAGCGCCGGCGCCCGTGATCGGAGGTCAGCGCGATGGTCTGCACGCCCGAGCCGACATTGTCGGTGACAATGCGGCGGTCGAAGCCGTCGTCCAGCGCCGTGGTGGGGACCGGCGGCGCGGTTTCGGCCGGCTCGAAGCGGACGTCGCGGTCGCGTTCCGACGGCGGGCGCACCGGAAGCATGATGGTGCCGTCGCCCGTTACGACCGCCAGCGTCGACAGTTTCGGCTGCGGCCACAGGATCGGCCAATGCTGGTTGGCCAGCGCCAGCCGGATGCGATGGCCCTTGGGTACGGTGCGGGCGAAATCATTGAGCTTCAGCCGCACGCGGAAGGACTTTCCGACCGGACACGGTGTCGGATGCTCATGGCTGTCGCGATGGCTGAGATTGAGCACGCCGTAAGTCATCAGCGCCGAGGTGCCGTCGGGATAGACGTCGCAGAGCCGGGCCGCGAGATTGACATGCGGCTGGTCGACCGTAACGAGCAGGTCGAGTTCCGGCGCGCCGAGCAATGTCAGGTCATCGTCGAGCGGCGGCGTGTCGAAGCACAGCGCCATGCCGTCCTCGCGGCGCTGGTCGATGGGCATGTCCGGACAGGAGCCGCCATAGCCGCCCCAGCGGCCGCAGTCACGCCCGGCGGTCGCCGGCGAGCGGACTGAAAGCGTGGCGCCCGGTGCCGGCTCATTGCCCAATCCAGCAGCATTCAGGTGCAGCGTGCGGCGCTCGATGCGGGGCGACGGCCACTGATCCTCGGCGGCCCATCTGCCGGCATGATCGGGCAGATAGAAAGGTTGCGGGCGCTCCTCCCCCGTCACCCAGACGCGGTAGAGCGGCTCATCCATGATGCCGGTGTCTTCGCCGCAGAGCCAATGGCGCCACCAGCGCAGCGCCTCCTGCAGGTAGCCGATCAGCGGTCCAGGCGCACCACGGCAGGGATAGGCATGCGACCATGGTCCGACAATGCCGAGCTTCGGCCCGTTCAGATGCTCGAGCAGGCGCGGCACGAAGTTCGAATAGCTGTCCTCCCAGCCGCAGACGGCCATGACGGCGCATTCGATGGCGGAATGGTCTTCGCAGACCGAACCCTGCCGCCAGTAGTCGTCGCGACGCTGATGCGCGAGCCACACTTCCGACAGCGAGCTTGTCGCCGCGAGCCGGCTTTCCCACATGGCGCGCCAGGCATCGCCGACGATCTGCGGGTCGGGCGCCATGGCCTTCTTCACCAGCATGAAGTTCGACCACATCTCCTGCTCGGTCAGCAGCGCGCCGCCCATATAGTGGATGTCGTCGGCGTAGCGGTCGTCGGTGGCGCAGTTGGTGATGATCGCCTTCAGGGCCGGCGGCCGGCGCGCCGCCACCTGCAGCGCGTTGAAGCCGCCCCAGGAAATGCCGGTCATGCCGACATTGCCGTTGCACCAAGGCTGGGCGGCGAGATGGGCGATGATCTCGCAGGCGTCTTCCTGTTCGCGTGGCAGATATTCGTCGGCGAGATCGCCGTCGGAATCGCCCGAGCCCCTGATATCGATGCGGGCGCAGGCGACGCCGTGCCCAGCCAGCCAGGGGTGGATGTCGATGTCGCGCGCCACGGTGCCGTCGCGGCGGCGATAAGGCACCATCTCGACGACGACCGGCACCTTGCCTTCGGTGCGCGGACGCCACAGCGTGGCGGCAATGCGGGTGCCGTCGGCCAGCGTGATCCACAGCGGATCGACGGTTTCGACGGCAAAGGGAAACTCGGTTCGTACCACGGCAGGTACCCGCAAATGCTCTTGTTGAACGTTCGTACAACAAGAGCATTTGCGGCGCAATCCCGCTTCGCTTTTTTGATGCCGAATGCGCTTTCTGGCCGGTGTCTGTCATCACGATGTTGAAACACAGCCGATATGCCTTCGCGATCGAACCGCATCCGCGAGGGTCAGAAAGCTGTCCGGAAATCGGCGGGTTCCATCTTCCAAATTTCGTTGCTTGATATGTGCCGCTATGGCATCGCGGGAGCGGCAGTGCCTTCACTCAGGAATTTCCGATGACGATCCAGAGCAAATTCAGCGGCCTCGGCACCGACGCGGCGCCCGGACAGGAGAGCCGCCAGTTGTCCGGCGGGATCGACGCCGTATTGCTCGGCGACGCGATCACCGGCCGGCCGGTGGATTTTTCGCATGGCGACGTGGACGCGTTCACCCCGACACCCGGCTCGTTCGAAGTCTTCTCGGCCGGCGTCGAAGCCGGCGGCAGGCAGGCCTACACGGAATATCGCGGCGATCTCGGCATCCGCGAAGAACTGGCCACGCGGCTGGCAGGCTTCACCGGAGCCCCTGTCGATGCGCGCGACGGCCTGATCATCACCCCCGGCACGCAGGGCGCGCTGTTCCTGGCCGTCGCCTCCACCGTGTCGCGGGGCGACAAGGTGGCGATCGTCCAGCCCGATTATTTCGCCAACCGCAAACTGGTGGAATTCTGCGAGGGCGAAATGATGCCCGTCCGGATGGACTACGCAACGGCGGAAGGCCGTTCGGGCCTCGATCTCAGCCAGTTGGAAGACGCATTCAGGTCGGGCGCAAAAATCTTCCTGTTCTCGAACCCAAACAATCCGGCCGGCGTGGTCTACTCCCGAGCGGAGATCGAGGCGATCGCCGCGCTGGCAAGCCAATACGGCGCGACCGTCATCGTCGACCAGCTTTACTCGCGCCTGCTGTATGCCGGCGTGGACTACACTCACTTGCGCGCGCAGAAGCTGGACGCGGAAAACGTCGTGACCATCATGGGGCCATCGAAGACGGAATCGCTCAGCGGTTATCGGCTGGGGGTGGCCTTCGGATCGCGAGAAATCATTGCCCGGATGGAGAAGCTGCAAGCCATCGTCTCCTTGCGCGCTGGCGGCTACAGCCAGGCCGTTTTGCGCAGCTGGTTCGACGAACCGGCTGGCTGGATGGACCAGCGCATCCGCGAGCACCAGGCGATCCGCGATGATTTGTTGAAGGTTTTCCGCGCCACTTCCGGAATCCAGGTCCGCACGACCGAGGCTGGCAGCTACATCTTTCCGGCTCTGCCCCGCCTGGCCGTGGCGGGTGGCGATTTTGTCCGCATCCTGCGCCTGCAGGCGGGCGTCATCGTGACACCCGGAACGGAATTCAGTCCGTTTTCCGAAAACAGCGTCCGCCTGAACTTTTCGCAGGACCACGCCGCCGCCGTTGCGGCCTGCGAGCGTCTGGTGACCCTCGTCGACCGCTATCGCGCGTGAGCGGCAACAGTCCGGATCAGACCCGAGCGGGAATCCGGCGAGGACCGAACTATCCCGCGGGGTGGAGAGCCGCCAGTTGAAAGCCGGCATTCGTTCCCGCGGCCGTCTCGGCCAGGACATCCAGTGCAAACGCCGCCGAGGCGATGTCGAAGAAAATGTCATAGGATATCGCGCCGAAACGGTCGAAGCGGGCAACGACCGCGTCCAGATGCAAGGCGCGGGTCTGGGAGATCTCGCCGGCCTTGAGGCTTTCCGGCCTCAGATCGGCCATCGAGATCCGCCGCATCAGCGCGGGCGCCGCCGGACCCGATATCACGAACCACGCCCAGCCTTCGTCGCGATAGGCGTCATATCCCTTGGAGGGGAGTGCACTGTCGTGCCAGGCCTTGCGCAGGTCGCGCAACCGCGCACCGCTGCCGCCGGGAGGCGCCGCCAGCAGCACCTCCTGCTGGCCAAGTCGCAGCACCGACGTGCCGCAAGGCAATACAATGGCGGTATTCACCGTTTCCGGCGTCGATAGACCTGCTTCACCGAGCCAGTCCATCGCGCCGGAACCGCGCAGCCCGAACCGCTCGATCAGCGTGCAATCGAGCACGACGTTCTCCTGCGCTCCGGGCGGTCCATCCCTGCGTGCGAGGCGCCGCGCCAGGGCGTGGTGGCGCAGACTGGAATCAATACCCTGACCGACCGATGCGGAATGGCTGCTCGGGGGCATCCTACATCTCCTGCCGCTGGTTTTCGGGGTCATGGAACGGCGTCGGCACCACCTTGGCCTGCAGTTCCTTGCCGCACAGGCCGCGTATGCGCAGGCTGGATCCCGGCGCCGCGTCACGCGGGTCGGCGTAGGCCAGTCCGATCCATTTGCCCAGCGTCGGCGAGAAGCAGGTCGAGGTGACGAAACCCACAGGACGTCCGTCGCGCAGCACAAGGCAGGATTCCGCCAGCCGGACGCCGTGCCCCTCGAGCAGTTCGAAGCCGCAAAGCTTGCGCTTCAGGCCCAGCCTGGCGCGCGCCTCGATGGCGGTCTTGCCGACATAGCGCGTCTTGGTCTTCGACAGCGCCCAACCGATGCCCAGTTCATCGGGAGTCGAGAGCGCGTCGGTATCCTGGCCGATGATGATGTGCCCCTTTTCCAGACGCAGGATTCGCGAGGCTTCCAGCCCATAGGGTTGCAGCCCGTGGGGGGCGCCCGCCTCCAGCAGCTTTCGCCAGAGCGCCGCGCCGAAGGATTGCGGCACATGAAGCTCATAGCTCAGTTCGCCGGTGAAGCCGATGCGCATGACCCGGACCGGGCATCCACCGATCACGCCGCCGCGGCCATTGAGATACGGGAAGCCCTCCGGGGAGAGATCGATGTCCCCGCCGAGCGCCTCGAGAACCTTGCGTGCCGAAGGGCCGGTGACATTGATCGCCGCGAAGGCGGCGGTGACGTTCTGGATATCGACCCGCATGCCCCATTGCGTGTTCGCGAACAGCATGTCGGTGAAGACGCGGGCGACGGCGCCGGTGGTGGCGGTCACGTAGAATTCGGTCTCGGACAGGCGGTAAGCCACCCCGTCGTCGATGACCGATCCCATGTCGTTCAGCATCAGGCAATAGCGCACGCGCCCCACCGGCTGCCTGGCATGCGCCATCGTATAGATGCGGTCGAGGAAAGCACTGGCATCCGGCCCTCGTATCGCCAGCTTGCCCAGGGTCGAAACGTCAAGCATGCCGACCTTGTCACGCACCAGCCTGACCTCGTCGGAGATCGTCTTGCGGACATCGCCATCTCCACCGTAGTGCAGCGGTCGCCACCACGCACCGGCGGGTGTCAGCTTCGCGCCGCTTGCGACATGTTCGGCGTGGATCGCCGTATGCCTGTAGGGCACATGGTTAGGGCCGGCCAGAAGTCCCAATTTTTCCGGGCCGAATGGCGGCCGCGACGTGGTGATGCCCACCTCGCCCACCGTGCGGCCCGTCTCTGCCGCGACGATCCTGGCCGTCATCAAAGCCGAATGCCGGCCCTGCGACGGCCCCATGCCGACGGTGGAATAGCGCTTCACCAGTTCAAGCTCGCTATAGCCGTCGCTGACGGCGTTCCTGATATCCTTGACCTGCAGGTCCTCGTCGAAGTCCACGAAGTCACGCCCCTTGGCGTGCGCGGACAGCGATTGAAAATGGTTCATCGCCGCCGCGCTGGCATCCGGGATGATCGCCGGCAGGTCGGCATCATGCCCCGCCCCCCGCGCCGCCGCCGCGCCCGCGATCTCGCCGCTGCGCAGCACCGAGTTCAGCTCGAAACAGCCTGCCGCCGAGCCGGCGACATGAAACGCCTCCGGCAGATTGCTCAGCACGAATTGCCGGCTGGTCTCGTCAAATCCGAGCTTCGCGCCGGCATGCAGCGGCAGCTGGTAGGACGGCGTGTAGCCCGCCGCCACCACCAGGTGATCGCACTCCAGCAGTTCCGCGCCATGTTCGGGCGTGCTGAAGCGGATGGCTCTTACATGGCGATTGCCTGCGGTCCCCAGCGCTTCCGTGACGGTGACATTCTGGATGATCCGGACACCGCGCTCGACGAGGTGTCGCGCGAGGGTGCTGTCGGACGCATCGGCCGGGTCGAGAACAGCGGCCAGGGACACGCCTGCATCGAGAAGGTCGTGAGCGGCGAGATATCCGTCCCCGTTGCCAGCAAAGACCACGGCGCGCCGGCCAGGGCGAACCGCGTAGTGGCGCATCAGCCGCTGCGCCGCGGACGACAGGAGGATGCCCGGCAGGTCGTTGTTGCGAAACACCAGGGGTTGTTCATGCGATCCCGCGGCCACCACGACCTGCTTGGCGCGAACGCGATAGAGCGTCTCGCCCTGCAGCACCGGAAGCCAGTTGTCGGCGAACCAGCCATTGCAGGTGGCGCCGGTCAGCACCCGCAGATTGCCGAGCTTCTCGGCAGCGTCGCGCAGCGCCCGCAAGGTCGCATCGGCCTCCGCCGTATCGAGGCCGAAGCGCGCATAGGTCAAGGCGCCGCCGATTTCCGGGTTCAAGTCGACCAGCAGCACCCGCGCACCCGCTTCGGCTGCCTTGACGGCCGCCGAAAGCCCTGCCGGGCCAGCGCCGACGACCAGCACATCGGTGTGCAGGTTTTCCCTGATGTAATGGCCATGACCGGCGGTGAGGTCGACCTTGCCGAGTCCGGCCGATCTGCGGATCATCGGCTCCCAGAATTTGAGCCAGCTTTTCGCGCCGGGGCCAAAGAAGCCGCGGTAATAGAACCCGACGGGCATGAAGCGGCCCAACCTGTCGAGCACCGCGCCACAGTCGCGTTCGGCGGTGCCGTAGACGTTCTGGGCAGTGACCTCCAGCCCTTCGGCGATCGGACGCAGATCAGCCCGCACATTCGGCTCGTCAGGCAGTTGCACCAGCGTATTGGCGTCCTGCCCGGCCATGGTGAGGATGCCGCGCGTACGGTGATACTTGAAGGAGCGCGACAGGATCCAGCGGCCGCTGCCGGCCATGGCGGAGGCAATGCAGTCGCCGGCGAAACCTTCGAGCGGTCGGCCGTCGAAGGCGAAACGGATTTTTTGGGTGCGGTCGAGGCGCGATCCCCAGGGAAGCGGCAGCCGTTCGGTCATGTCAGGCAGGCTTTCGATTGGGAAGATAGGTGGCGAGGATCTGGTCGCTGACGGTGTGGCGTTCCGCGATCAGCACGGTGTTGGACGGGGTGTGCCGCCACCACTCCCGCATCACGCCGAGCGGGTTCTCGGCATGGAACAGGGCTTCGATCAGTTGCTCGGGCTGGTCGGCGCTGGCCTCGCGGACCGGTCCGAGATACTGAAATTCGGTGATGTTGCGCGGGCCGTTCACCGGGCAGGTCAAGAGCTTCATCGGAATACTCGTCAGTGGCTGGCGGCCGTGGCGCCCATTTCGTTCAGCAGCGCGAAGCTGTCGAACCGGCTGAGGTCGAATGGTTTGAGGATATCGGGCACGCGCCCGGTGGCGATGGTCTCGGCCATGCGTTTGCCGGCCACGGGCGTCGCCTTGAAGCCCCAGGTGCCCCAGCCGCAGTCGAGCCAATAGTTCCGCAATGGCGAGGCGCCCATGATCGGGCTGTAGTCGGGCGTCATGTCGGTGATCCCGGCCCACTGCCGCAAGAGCTTGACCTTGTGCAGGAAGGGGAAGAGGTGCAGCGCGCCTTCGGCGAGATGTTCCTTCTGGTCCAGCGTCGAGCGCGTCGAGGCCAGCTGGTAGGGATCGGAGCCGCCACCGATGACGACCTCGCCACGCGAGGACTGCACCAGATAGGTGTGCAGATTGGCCGACGAGACGAGGATGTCCAGGAATGGCTTCAGCGGCTGCGTCACCATCGCCTGCAGCGGGAAGCAGCGTATCGGCAGCCGGATGCCCGCCATGGCGGCGACCTGGCCGTTGAGCCCGCCGACGGCCTGCAGCACCTGGCCCGCGGCGATCGTTCCACGGTTCGTCCTGATGTGGGTGACCCGGTCGCCCGCGTGCTCGATGCCGGTCACCTCGGTGCGCTGGTGGATCTCCACGCCGCGCGCGCCGGCATGCCTGGCATAGCCCCATGCCACGGCGTCATGGCGGGCCGTGCCGCCGTCGGCATGCCAGAGCCCGCCCATCACCTCGTGCTGACCGCCGAGATCGAGGTTGAGATGCGGGCAAAGCTCCTTCACCGTCCGGACATCGACCACTTCGATCCTTGTGCCCATGTGCTTGCCCATTTCGGCACGCAGATGGAAGCTGCGCAGCGTCGCCTCGGAATGCGCGAGCGTCAGTTGCCCGCGCTGCGAAAACATGACGTTGAAGCCTAGATCCCGCGACATCGTCTCGAACAGTTCGACACCTTCCTTGTAGAAGCGGACCGATTCCTCGGTCATGTAGTTCGAGCGGATCGTGGTGGTGTTGCGCGCCGTATTGCCACCGGCGAGATAGCCCTTTTCCAGCACGGCGACGTTGCGGATGCCATGCAGATTGGACAGGTAGTAAGCCGCCGCGAGGCCGTGACCACCTCCGCCGATGATCACCACATCGTAGGATCGTTTCAGGTCGGGTGTCGGAGGGATGTCGCGAAAGGACACGTGCCTGGCGCGCAGGCCGTATTTCAGCAGAGAGAAAGGCATGGTGTCCTGCGGCTCGGCGGCTGGGATTGGCCTTAGAGAACCCGCCGGATCGGCCTGGTGCAAGAAATCGTTCTTTACCCAGTGACCTCGTTTTCGTAATGGATCAAGAACCGAAAGGAGGTCTCGGCATGCGCAATCTCCCGCATCTAACCTATCTCGAGGCCTTCGAAGCGGCGGCCCGGCATCTGAGCTTCACCAAGGCCGCCGAGGAATTGAATTGCACCCAGGGCGCAATCAGCCAACGGGTCCGGGCGCTGGAGCAGTTCTTCGCCAGGCCGCTCTTCCATCGGCGCAGCAACGGCTTGGAACTGACCGAGGTCGGCACCGCCTATCTGCCGGGAATAGCCGAGGCGCTGGATCGGGCCGAAGCGGCGACCGAGGGATTGCTCGGCGCGCAGGCGCAGACCAGCGTGACGGTTTCGGCCCCGCTCAGCTTCGTCACGCTGTGGCTCGCACGGCATCTGGTTGGCTTTTCCGCCGCCCATCCGAGGATCGAGGTCCGGCTGAACAGCACGATCTGGACCGACCCCAACGTGGAGCTGGCGGATCTGAGCATTCTTGCGCTCGATCCGCTGCAGCCGGCATCGGGCGCCGTGCGGCTGGGGCGAGAGCGGCTGGTGCTTCTCTGCGACCCCGAGACCGGCCGCCGGGCTGAAGCGAGGCCCAGTGCCGATTGGTTCAACGCCGCCCGGCTCATCCACGTGCAAGGCAGGATGCAGCTGCTGGATCTCTGGGCGAAGAAGGAGAACATCGTCATCGCGCCGCACAAGGCGCCGATCAAGGCCGACAATGCGGCGGCGGCATTGGAGGTTGCGGCATGCGCGGGCGGCATCACCGCGGTCATGTCGACCTATGCGGCGGCCTATCTGGCCTCGGGGCGGCTGGTGGCGCCATTCGGCGCGGGGGAAATCCTGCCGGTTGCCTTGCACGTGGTTCCCAATCAGCACCGCCGCCTCTCGCGATCGGCGACGCTGTTCGTGCAATGGCTGTCAGGGGAGATCCCGCTCCACGGCGAGATCTAGATACAGCGCCGGCGCCCGAAAACAGACGCGCGCAATTCTGATCGAACCGATCGATATCCACCGCGCGCCGCGAACCACCTGCCAGGTTCAGTTCGGCATGCTCGGACTCAACCCCGCTTCGGGATCTGGATGTCCTCGAGCGGAAGCGTCAGGGCCATGGCGACGAAGTAGAGCGCCGCCACCCAGAGGAACATCACGTTGAATCCACTCGAATAGTCGGCGAGCACCACATCGCGGATCGCGGCCGGCAGGCTCGAGGCCAGATTCGGGTTCAGCCCGGTCAGGCCGTCCGGCAGCGCGGCGGCATCGGCCGGATCCCTGGGCCAGGCGACTATTTCGCCTCGGGCAGTTCCAGCACCGGTTCGGTCCCGCCCAACATTTCCGCATCGCAACGTCGTGCGACTATGGCGAAATCGCCGAATACCCCCCGGCGGTCTCGATCGATTTCGAATGAGACGCCCTGGGCCAGCGGCAGCGTATCGGGCCGTGGATCCTTGTCTTTGATCTTGCCGAGAAATGTCGCGGATACGGCCGTGTTTAGACAGCGTCACCGGATTGCGAACGGCCCCGCAGGAGCAGCGCCCGGGCCTGGGCGATAATGGGAGCGTCGATCATTTTGCCGTCGACAAGGCGCGCCGCGCCATCCTGGGCCGCGTCGACGACACGCTGCGCCCAGCCCAGTTGCTCGGCGCTCGGCCGAAAGGCCGCGATGACATCCGATGTTTGGGCGGGGTGTATGCAAAGCTTCCCGCCGGCCCCATGATTCAAGGCTTGCCGGCATTCGCAGGCCAACCTGGTGGTATCCGCGACTTCGAAGGACGGGCCGTCCAACGGCAGGGCCTTCCCGGCGGCTCTGCTTGCCACGGCCAGCCGCATCAAGGCATGCGCTTTGATCGCGTCGGAAGCTGCCGCACCCAGGTCCAGGGCGAAGTCGGCGGGGCCAAACGCCAATCTTGCGACATGAGGGTGGGCGGCCAGGGCCGCCGCCGCCTCCAGGCCCCTGGCGGTCTCGATCAACGCCATGATCTCGACGTCCTCACCAAGGATCTCGACGATCGCGTCGAGCGTTGCCACCGACTCCGCCTTTGGCAGGCAGATACGTCGAAGCCCTAATGCCCTGACGGCGGCAAGGTCGGCATGGTACCAGCCGCTGTCTTGACTGTTCACCCGCACGAAGGTGGGGTTCTGCAATCTCAGGGCATGGTGAAGGTTCGAGCGGGCGCCATCCTTGGCGGCGGGCGCAACAGCGTCCTCGAGATCGACAATGACCGCGTCGGCTCCAGACCGGTCCGCCTTTTCAAAACGCTCGGGACGGTCGGCCGGCACAAACAAGGGCGCGACAGGCGTACTGTGCGCGATCATCGGGCCGGTCCCTGGTCGATATCGGCTTCCATGTGCACGGCGCCATTCCCGCCTTGCGCCCAGAACCGCTGCCCATCCATGCCGGCCCTGAAGGTCAGTTCACGGTCCGCGATTGCCGGGGCAACGCCCCGGTAGCGAAACGTCAAGGGTAAATCCGCGCCTTGGGACGCCGCGAGATTCAGGAGCAGCGTCGCCTGGAGGGGGCCGTGGACCACCAGCCCTTCATATCCCTCCGCCTTCGTCGCGTAAGGCAGGTCATAATGGATGCGGTGACCGTTGAAAGTGATGGCCGAATAGCGAAAGAGCAGCGTGGGCGACGGAACGAGAGACCATACCTTTCCAGCGGGCTGGATCATCGTCGGCGCCACGGGTGCATTGTTGGAACGAGCACCGTCCCCCGGCATGGCCGCCTCCCGGTAAACGATATCCTGCCGTTCACTCAGAACCAGGCCACGATCTGAGTGATAGTCGTGGCCCACAGCGACAAACCACAGCTCACCAGACCGGCCTTGCTTGCGGACGATGTCGCGGATGGTGGAGACCCGGCGAACCTCATCACCAACTTGGAAAGCATCAAGCACCCGGAGTTCACCGCCCGCCCACATGCGGCGCGGCTGCGGGACGGGCGGCAGCGACAGGTTCTTGGCCGGATGGCCATCGGCACCCAGCTGGTCCATGCCGGCTATCGCCGGCGACAGGCACCAGTGGATGCCAAGCGGCGCCTGGCCTGCGGCCGAAGGTGCGAGATTGGGTTCGAAAACTGCCTTGAAACTCCGCACGAGGCGTTCCGAAACGACATCGAAGCTCTCGCTCTGCCGGCCAATCCATTCCGCGAATGGCTTCTGTTCGGTCGCGTCCACCCGACCGCTCGTCAATAGGAACGTGGCATTCCGAGCACGTGCTCGGAAAGGTAGGACAGGATAAGGTTCGTCGAGATCGGCGCGACCTGGTAAAGCCGGGTTTCGCGGAACTTGCGCTCGACATCATACTCTTCGGCGAAGCCGAAGCCGCCATGGGTCTGGACACATGCGTTGGCGGCTTCATTCGAAGCATCGGCGGCGAGCATCTTGGCCATGTTGGCCTCGGCACCACAGTCGAGGCCGGCTTCGTAGAGCCGCGTCGCCTCGCGGACCATGAGTTCGGCCGCGCGCATGTTGGCATAGGCCTTGGCGATGGGAAACTGGATGCCCTGGTTGGCGCCGATGGCCCGGCCGAAGATGTTGCGGTCGCAGGCGTAAGTGGAAGCCTTGTTGATCAGCCACTTGGCGTCGCCAACGCACTCGGCGGCGATCAGGATCCGCTCGGCATTCATCCCAGACAGAATGTAACGGAAACCCTTGCCCTCTTCTCCGACCAGGTTTTCGGCGGGGACTTTGACATTGTCGAAAAAGACCTCGGTCGTGGAGTGGTTCATCATCGTGCGGATCGGCCGGATCGACAGCCCCTCTTGAAGCGCGTCCCGCATGTCCAGGATGAACACTGAAAGACCGTCGGTCCGTTTGGCCACCTGGTCCTTGGGAGTGGTCCGCGCGAGCAGGAGCATGAGGTCGGAATATTCCGCCCGGCTTGTCCAGATCTTCTGGCCGTTGACGACGTAATGATCGCCCTCCTTGCGGGCGAAGGTCCGGATCGAAGTCGTGTCCGTGCCGCTGGTCGGCTCGGTGACGCCGAACGCCTGCAGCCTCAATTCGCCGGAGGCGATCTTTGGAAGATAACGCTCCTTTTGAGACGCATTGCCATGCCGCAGGACTGTGCCCATGACGTACATCTGCGCATGGCATGCGGCGCCGTTGCACCCGGCTCGCTGGATCTCCTCGAGCACCGCGGCCGCGGCCGACAGCGTCAAGCCGGACCCGCCATATTCCTCGGGGATCAAGGTCGCGAGATAACCAGCCTCCGTCAGCGCGTTGACGAAATCCACCGGGTAGGCGCGGTCCGCGTCGAGCTTGCGCCAGTATTCGCCCGGAAATTGCTCGCAGAGCCGACGCACGGCTTCGCGGATGTCTTCGTTGTCAAAGTCCTTGAACATCAGGCGCTCCGTGCGGCACGGACTGGGGCACGCGCATCGCCAGCTATTTCAACCAATCCCAGCGAGCGCACGGGACGGTTATCGGGCAGGCCAAGGATGGCCCTGATCAGGTCGTCGGCACGGCCTTCCGAGCAGCCGCCTTCGACAAGCTGCGCGCGGGCCTTCCGAGACAGTTCGGCGCTCGTCACCGGATTGTCGGGATCGCCCTTGGCGTCGTGGCGCGTGGCCGAAAGGCGCCTCCCGGAAGCGGTCTCCACCACGATCTCGGCTCCCCATGACCTGGGATAAGCCGCTTCAATCCCGGGCGCGAGTTCGACCTTGACCTTGCCGCGTTCGCCGACCATCCGTTGCCGTGCATCCGCATTAAAGCTGGCCTGGTCGACGCGGCCGTCCGCCAAGGCTATCGCGACCGTGTGCTGCAGCGAGAATTTGGCGCTGTATGGATCTTCCGGGCTCGGGCGGTCGCACACGTCGAGGGCGGCACGATACGTTCCGACTTGAACCCGTGCGATGGCCTCGCCGGCGATCTCGTGATGCAGGGCGATTGCGCCGTCGATCGCGGGGTGGGTATGCCGGCAGCAAGGCCAAGGCTTGATCGAGGTGTTGATCAGCTGCCACGGGCGCCCCGGGCCGCTTGTCACGGCCTCCGGGATCGGGTCCGGACAGAGGCCGGCGTAAAACCCCTTTTCACCTTCGAGGATATTCTCCGCGCCGGTGAATCCCTCCTTCGCCAGGAGTGAGGCGAGAAGGCCTGATTCCGCGGCTCTGGCGGTGTGGAGATGCTTGCTCATGGCGCCTTCGGCCAGGAATTCCCAGAGCCCTGACGACTGCGTGCCGGCATTGCCAAGCGCCCACACGGTCTTGGTATCGTCGAGGCCAATAAGTTCAGCCGCGGCAAACGCGGCGCCAAAGGGACCGCAGGTCGAGGTGTTGTGCCAGACCCGGTAATGCTTCTTGCCGACGGACATGCCTATTCGGCAACAGGCCTCATATCCCGCGAGAACTGCCTTGAGAAAAGCTTCGCCGCCAAGATCGAGGTCATGAGCCACCGCCCAGGCCGCGGGAATGACGACGCTGCCCGGATGGGTCACCGAATCCCGATGCAGATCGTCCATCTCCAGGATATGGGACAGACCACCCAGATAAAACGCCTTGCGGGCGGTGTCCGCTTGTGTCGGCGGCGCGACCGTCCTGAGCATGCGGGCCGGCTCGGTCGGCAGCGCGCCAAGGGCACAGGCAAGCGTATCAAGGACGAACAGCGACGCCCATTCGAGGTCGCGTTCGGTTACCGGCTTTTCGCGGATCAGGCGGGTCAGGTTACGGGTCAAGCTCATGGCGCTGTATTTCCTATCCGTTTGGCATCCACCCTGCCGGCAGTGCCGAACTCCCGCCGCAAGGCCAGGTCGTGTTCGCCAAGCGTTGGCACCCTGCCAAGCACCGGCCGCCGGCCGTTGACCGTGACAGGTGGGGCAAAGAGCTCGACCGGCCCCACCGATGTCTCGACCGGGACTTTGGTCGCGCTGCGGTGCACCGCCAGATCCGCCATGGTTGAGACACGCCCATATGCAATGCGCACCCGGTCCAGCAGTTCGCATAGTGTAGCCATGGTATAGCTCGCCAGCAGCGCCTGCACGCATGCGTCCAGCGGCTCGCGGTTCTTGATGCGCAGGACGTTGCGTTCGAACCTTGGGTCCGTTGCGATCGACGACTGGCGCAGGACACTGTCGCAGAACACGGCCCATTCGCGCTCATTCTGGACGGCGATCAGGATTTCGCCGTCGCTCACCCTGAACAGCCCATAGGGCGCGATCGAGGGGTGGGCGAGGCCGAGCCGTCGCGGCTCCTTGCCGCCGTAGCGCCGCGCCAGATAGGGCACGTTCATGTATTCGGCGAGCGTGTCGAACAGCGAAACCTGCAGGTGAGCCCCTTCCCCGGTTCGAGCGCGCACGATCAGCGCTTCGAGGATCGCGGCGTAGGCCCCCTGCCCCGTGGCGATGTCGGATATCGATATGCCGACGCGGGTCGGGCCCGACGAAGCGGATCCCGTCACGCCCGCCAAACCCGCTTCAGCCTGGATCAGCAGATCGTAGGCTTTGCGATCATGGTCGGGTGTTCCGGGCGCATAGCCGCCAATGTCACAGACGATCAACCTGGGAAACCGCCTCCTGAGATCAGCGCTGCCGATGCCCAGCCTGTCGGTCGCGGCAGGCGCAAGGTTCTGCACGAACACATCGGCGGAAGCGAGCATGGACTCGACCAGTGCGAGATCGTCGGGCCGCTTCAGGTCGACGGTGCAGGATTGCTTGCCGCGGTTGTTCCAGATGAAATAGCTGGAGAGGCCGTCAACGTAGTCGTCATAGCCTCGCGCGAAGTCACCCTCGGGGCGTTCGAGCTTGATGACGCGTGCGCCCGCGTCAGCCAACCGCGACGTCGCCAGGGGCGCGGCCACGGCTTGCTCCAGCGAAATGACGGTCGTTCCCTCCAGCGCGCCGGGCATGGCATGCTCCCTGTCCTGCTTTTCCGACACCATCGCACCGGAAGGGGCCACTGCGTCAAATAGCGTTTTGTAATGGGAGGTATAGCGAAACGGTACAGCGTGCGCCCGCCCGAACAGGCTAGAGTAATTCACCGTTTCACGGAAACGGCAAACTGCTCTAACTCATTGTTTTAACGCAACTCCGGACGGAAAACCGTTTCACAC
>NZ_JBWKRC010000015.1:0-182603 GCF_059419085.1 Mesorhizobium sp. GW821-FHT07A06 | reverse complement strand
GGACAGGACGGGCATGGCGATAACTCCTTGGATTCGTTATCGCATAATCGATTGGGTTTGTCAAACCGATAATCGCCCGGCACAAACGGGTTCAAACCGTGAACAGAATCTGGCATGGTGCTTGTCATGCCAATCATCTCTCCCATCGCAATCAACCCTCTCATCGACGGTCGCCAGTCCGAACGCGCCATGCTGGTGCGGCGTGGCGTGCAGCGGCTGCTGATGGAAATGGGCGCGCATGTGCTGCCTGAACTGTCGCTGGCCACCGGCCGCCGCGCCGACCTCGTGGCACTGACCCGCCAGGGCGATATCTGGATCATCGAAATCAAATCCTCGATCGAGGATTTCAGGGTCGACCGCAAATGGCCGGACTACCGGCTGCATTCCGACCGCTTCTTCTTCGCCACCCATCCCGGCGTGCCGGCCGAGATATTTCCGGAGGAGTGCGGCTTCATCCTGTCCGACGGCTACGGTGCCGAAATCATGCGCGATGCGCCGGAGCACCGCATGGCGGCGGCGACGCGCAAGGCGCTGATGCTGCGGATTGCGCGCGCCGGTGCCTCGCGGCTATTGGCGGCGGAACTGGCCGGCGTCTCGGTGCCGGTTCTGGAAGGGGAAAGCGAGTAGTTCGCGGGCCCGCGCGGCATGCGCCGCTACTCGTCACCGCCCTCCGCTCCAGCAGCAGGCGCCATCAGCAGCACGGCGGCGCCGAGGATGGCTGCGATGAAGGAGCCGGCGAGAATGCCGACCTTGACCGCGTCCTGCAGGGCCACGTCGCCGGCGAAGGCAAGCAGGCCGATGAACAGGCTCATGGTGAAGCCGATGCCGCAGAGCAGCGAGATGCCGAGCATGTGTGACCAGCCGGCATGGGCCGGCAAGTCGGCCAGGCCAAGCCTTATGGCAAGCGCGGACGAGCCGAGCACACCGACGAGCTTGCCGACCACCAGGCCGGCGGCGACGCCCAGCGTCAACGGCTCGATCAGCGCGCCAAGGCTAAGGACGGCGAGCGAAACGCCGGCATTGGCAAAACCGAAAATGGGGATGATGACGAAGGGCACGATCTTGTGCAGGCCATGCTCCAGCCGGTGCCGCGGCGAATGGTCGAGGTCGTGGCCGATCCCGGCCGCGCGTTCGAGTGGGATGGTCAGCGCCAAGGCGACGCCGGCAAGCGTGGCGTGGACACCTGATTTCAGCACCAGCACCCACAGGATGGCGCCGAGCACGAGATAGGGCACCAGCGTCATCACCCGCATGCGGTTGAGCACGACGAGCACGGCAATGACGGCGAAGGCGGCGCCGAGATAGGCCAGCGACAGGCCGCTGGTGTAGAAGATGGCGATGATGATGACGGCGCCGAGGTCGTCGATGATGGCGAGCGCGGTGAGAAAAACCTTCAGCGAGGCCGGCACGCGGCTGCCGAGCAGCGACAGCACGCCGAGCGCGAAGGCGATGTCGGTGGCGGTCGGGATCGCCCAACCGGACAGTGCGGCCGAATTGTCGCGGTTGATGGCGACATAGACCAGCGCCGGAACCAGCATGCCGCCCGCCGCCGCGATGCCAGGCAGGACACGGCGCGGCCATGTCGAAAGCTGGCCATCCAGCATCTCGCGCTTGATCTCCAGCCCGACGAGCAGGAAGAACACCGCCATCAGCCCGTCATTGATCCAGTGCGAGACGCTGAGCGGGCCGAGATAGGCGTGGAGCACGGAGAAATAGGTTCCCGACAGCGGCGAGTTGGCGACGATCAGGGCAAGGGCCGCCGCCACCATCAGGACGATGCCGCCGGCTGCTTCGCTATCGAGAAATTCGCGGAAGACGGAAACCGGCCGCTGTTTCAAGTCCTGCATGTCGCCTCCGTTATACTCTGCCAAATGCCCTTACAGACGTTTGCGCTGCCCCCTCACCTGCCTGCCGGCATCCTCTCCCCGTATAGTGACGGGGAGAGGGGGCGCTGTCATTGGCCGATTTCGCCAACCGCCGACGTCACAGGACGGGCGCCGACATTGCGGCCAGCTTCTTTCTCCCCGTCGCTATACGGGGAGAAATGCCCGGCAGGGCAATGAGGGGCGGCGCCTGCTTCGTCAATTGGCATCGTCGCCATGGGTCGAACCCGGTCCGATCCTAGCGCGGTGCGCGCTTGGCCAGTATCCGCTGCAGCGTGCGGCGATGCATGTTGAGCCGGCGAGCGGTCTCGGAAACGTTGCGCTCGCACATTTCGTAGACGCGCTGGATGTGCTCCCAGCGAACGCGGTCGGCCGACATCGGGTTCTCCGGAGGCGCGGCGCGTTCGCCCGAGGTGCGGGTCAGCGCCGCGAAGATGTCGTCGGCGTCGGCGGGCTTCGACAGATAGTCGACGGCACCGAGCTTCACGGCGGTCACCGCGGTGGCGATGTTGCCGTAGCCGGTCAGAATGATGGTGCGGGAGTCCTCGCGCTTCTCGCGGATGGCGGCGACCACGTCGAGACCGTTGCCGTCGCCGAGCCGCATATCGACCACGGCGTAAGCCGGCGGATTGGCGCGGGCCTTGCCCACGGCCTCCTCGACACTCTCGGCGGTCTCGACCACGAAGCCCCTGGTTTCCATGGCGCGGGCCAGACGGGTGAGGAACGGCTTGTCGTCATCGACGATCAAAAGCGAGGTGTCTTCGCCTTCAACCATTGCGCCAATATTTTCATCGCCTGTCATTGTCTTGAAAATTCCTGCTGCCTTAATTTTACGCAGATATAGTTTTGCGCCGCTATTGTCCAATTTACGCAGTGTCAAACATGGTGGCGGGGGCCGTTTCCGGGTTCAGGAAGACTGTTCTCGGCCACGAAATCTGGACCACGGCGCCCTCGCCCAGGCCGCTTGAATTGCGGAAATCGAGCGCGGCACCCGAGCGTTCGAGCAGTGTCTTGGCAATGAAAAGGCCGAGCCCAAGGCCTCCACCAGCCTCCGTGCCCTGGCGGGTCGACATATAGGGCTCGCCGATGCGATCGATGATCTCGGGTGGAAAACCCGGCCCGTCGTCGATGATCGAAAAGGTGACGGTCGCCTCGTCCCAGCTCCAGCGCACGGTAACGCTCTTGCGAGCGAAATCGACGGCGTTCTCGACCAGATTGCCGAGGCCATAGATGACGCCGGGATTGCGGCGGCCGACCGGCTCGGGCCCGATGCGCTCGCCCGGGCGAAGCTTGATCGAGATGCCGAAGTCGCGATGCGGCGCGGTGACCTCCTCGACCAGCGAGGTCAGCGGCAGGCGGGAAAGATGCGCCTCGCCCTCGGACGACAGGCTGGTCAGGCGCTTGAGGATTTCGCGGCAGCGCTCGCTCTGCGAGCGCAGCAGCTTCACGTCTTCCCCGTATTTCGGGTCGCTGCCGAGCGCTTTTTCCATCTCCTTGGCGACAAGCGTGATGGTGGCGAGCGGCGTGCCAAGCTCATGCGCCGCGGCCGCCGCCAGGCCATCGAGCGCCGAAAGGTGCTGCTCGCGCTGCAACACCAGTTCGGTGGCGGCAAGCGCATTGGCCAGAAGCCGGGCTTCGGCGGCCACACGGAAGGCATACATGGCCGTGAAGGCGATCGAGGACAGCACCGCCATCCACATGCCGGCGACATAGATGAAAGGCATCGCCAGCGGCGCGCCTTCATACCAGGGCAAGGGCAGATGGATGAAAACCAGCAACGTCGCCGCGATCATCACCAGCCCGCCGAGAATGGCGGTCAGGCGCAAGGGCAGCGAGGTCGCCGAAATGACGACGGGCACGGTCATCAGCAGCGAGAACGGATTGGTCAGGCCGCCGGTCATGTAGAGCAAGCCGGCAAGCTGCAGGCTGTCGAAGATAAGGATGCCGAAAGCGGCTAACGGAGTGAGCCGGTGCGCGGCCGGAAAGCGGAACGCCAGGAACAGGTTCATCCAGGCCGAACAGGCGATCAGCGCGAAGCACAGGCTGACCGGCAGCGGGAATTTCAGGCCATAGGCGACGACGAGCACCGTTACGCTCTGGCCGACAATGGCAAGCCAGCGCAGCCGGATCAGCGTGTTGAGACGCAGCCTCTGGCTTTGCTGGAAATCGGGCGCACGCAAAACATTGATCATGGCCATGGATTACAGCCGCGGAGCGTCCAAGGCTAGGTCCCGCGCGGTTTAGCGCGGGCGGTAGCGGCGGCAAGCAGCGGATTCTCCGGCCAGACATGCTTGGGATAGCGCCCGCGCATGTCGGCGCGCACATCGGTCCAGGAGCCGCGCCAGAAGCCGGGCAGGTCGCGTGTCGTCTGGATCGGCCGGTGCGCCGGCGACAACAGTTCGAGCGTCAGCGGCACCGTGCCGTTGGCGATCGAGGGATGGCGGTCGAGGCCGAACAGTTCCTGCACACGAACCGCCAGCACCGGCCATTCGCCGTCATAGCGGATCGGCACATGGCTGCCCGACGGCGCGTCGAAATGCGTCGGCGCCAGGGTATCGACCTTGCGCTGGAGGTCGTGCGGCACCAGCGAGGCAAGGCCGGCCGCAAGAACCCCGGAATCGACGGCGGCCAGGGATGCGGCGCCTGACAGGAACGGCAGCAGCCAGTCGTCGAGGCGCTCGATCAACGCTTCATCCGACATATCGGGCCAAGGCGCTCCGAGGCCGCGATGCAACCAGGACAGCCGCTGACGCAGCGTCTCGGCCTCCTTGCTCCAGGTCAGCAGCGACAGCCCATGCTCGCGCAAGGCGTCAAGAATGGCGCGGTCGGCCTCGGCGCCTGAAGGAGCGGGCAACATGCGCTCCGCGAGCGTGATGGCGCCCAGGCGAACGGTCTCGCGCACCCGCACGGCGCGCCGGTCGCGATCGAAGCTCGTTTGCCGGCGCGTTTCGATCCGGTCGGCCAGCGTGGCGCGGATGTCGTCCTCGCCAATTGCTGCGGCCGCGGCGATGCGCGCGTTCTGCGCCTTGCCCTGCAGGTCGGCGACAACCAGGAACGGCTCGCCCGCCAGCGGGTCGGCGGCATCGAGCATGGCGCCGGAACCATTGGCCAGCACGAAGCGGCCGCGCTCGCCCCGCGCCTTGGCGACGCGGTCCGGCCAGGCGTGAATGAGCAAGGGACCAGCAGGAACAGCCGCGCTGTCCTTCGCGCCGCTCGCCTGTCTTGCCAACCGCTCCGCCAGCTGCCGCGCGGCGACGGCGCGCGGCGATCTTTCCGCGCGAAAGCGCATCAGCCGCCGTTCGAGGTCGGCGCCGTCGCCACCAAGGCCGCGCTCGGTCAGCAGTACGGCCAACATAGCCGCCTCCCCGGCATGGCCGCTCCTCGCCGACTCGGCGACCATATGCGCGAGCCGCACCGGCAGAGCGAGCTTGCGCATGGCCATGCCCGCTTCCGTCAGGCGGCCTGCCCCGTCGAGGGCGTCCAGCGCGCGCAGCAGCACCCTCGCCTCGTTGAGCGCCGGCGCGGGCGGCGGATCAAGGAAGGCGAGCGCCGTTGGATCGGCAACACCGAAGGCGGCGCAGTCGAGCAGCAGGCCCGACAGATCCGCCTCGAGAATTTCCGGCGGCGTGAAACCGGGAAGCGCCGCCGTCTGTTCGGCGCGCCACAGCCGGATGGCAACGCCGGCCTGCGTGCGCCCGGCGCGGCCGGCGCGTTGGTCCGCGGAAGCCTTGCTGACACGCACGGTTTCCAGTCGCGTCAGTCCGCTCGCCGGCTCGTAGCGCGGCAGCCGCGACAGGCCGGAATCGATGACGACGCGCACGCCGTCGATGGTGATCGAGGTTTCGGCGATGGACGTTGCCAGCACCACCTTGCGGCGACCGGGCGGCGCGGGCTTGATCGCGGCGTCCTGCGCCTTGCCGTCGAGCTGGCCATAAAGCGGCACGATGTCGGTGTCGGCGCCGACCTTGTCGGCCAGCCGTTCGGCCGTGCGCTCGATCTCGCGCTGGCCGGGCAGGAAGGCAAGCACGCTGCCGCTTTCGTCGGCGAGTGCGGCGCGGATCGCCTTGGCCATGGCGTCCTCGATCGGAATACCGGCCGGCCGTTCGTCGTAGCGGATGTCGACGGGAAAGGCGCGGCCCTCGCTTTCGATCACCGGCGCGCCCGACAGGAGCTTGCCGACGCGGGCGCCGTCCAGCGTCGCAGACATGACAACCAGGCGCAGATCCGGCCGCAGCGCGCCTTGCACGTCGAGCGCCAGGGCAAGGCCGAAATCACCGTCCAGCGAACGCTCGTGGAATTCGTCGAAAATGACCGCCGAGACACCGGGCAGTTCGGGATCATCGAGGATCATGCGTGCCAGCACGCCCTCGGTGACGACCAGGATCCTGGTCCGGGCCGAGGTGCGGTTCTCCATGCGCATGGCATAGCCGACCGTACCACCCGGCTCCTCGCCCAGCAATTCGGCCATGCGCCGCGCGGCAGCGCGGGCGGCGAGCCGGCGCGGTTCGAGCAGAACGATCCGGCCGCTTCCCAGCCAGGACGCGTCCAGCAGCGCCAAGGGCACCAGCGTCGTCTTGCCGGCGCCGGGCGGCGCCACCAGCACGGCGCTGTTGCCATTGCCAAGCGCTTCGCCGAGCGCCGGCAACACAGCTGTGACCGGAAGCTCCGGCAAGGGTTTCGTCTTCATCGCGCCCGCATATCAGCGGTCCCGGTCGCCGTGCAACTTTATCGCGCTAGCGCCTGGTCAAAGCCGGGTCCGCGAAAACGGGTTCCAGCGCACCGTGCCGAGCCTCACCTCCTCGCGCACCATCGTCAGCAGGCCGGAAGCGCCGACAACCGCGAGGCCAACCAGCGACAGCCAATCGGGATATTCCTGGAAGAACAGCGCGCCGAGGATGACCGCCCACACGATCTGCGAATAATGCGTCGGCGCGATCCGGTTGGCGGGCGCGTATTTGGCCGCCAGGAGCTGCATGAGCTGCCCGCCGGCGGTGAAGGCGCCGGCCATCGCCAGCCAGACGAGCTGCACGGCATTCGGCAAGGTGAAGGAGCTGGCGGCGGCGCCAGCTCCGTTGAACAGCAGGCCATAGCCGACAAGCACGCCGAGCATCGATGTGCGCTTCTCCTGCTGGGCGAGCGAGCGCAGCAGGATAACACTGGCCGCGGCGAGAAAGGCGTTCACGAAGGCGGCCAGATGGCCGAGGTTCAATTCCCGGAAACCCGGCCGCACCACCAGCATCACCCCGGCAAAGCCGGCGACCACGGCCAGCCATCGCCAGGGGCCGACCTTTTCCTTCAGGATGACGGTGGACAGGATGGTGACCAGCAAAGGCGCCAGGAAGATCAGCGCGTAGACTTCGGCAAGAGGAATGTGGGTGAAGGCGTAGACGCTGAGCACGCCCGACGCGATGCCGGCCAAGGCTCGCGCCTGCACGGCCCATGGCCGCTTCATGCGCCAGAAATCGCGCCAGCGTTCACCCGCGGGGCGGCTGAAGAACAGGAAACAGCCGGCGAACAAGGTGGAGAAGAAGCCGATCTCGAAGACGGTGAACTGTCCGCCCAGGCTCTTGATCACGGCATCGCTGCCCGAATAGCTTGCATAGGCGATCAGGGCGAGCAGGATTCCGTTCGGTACGATGGCCGCCTATGCGGCGCAAGGCGCAGAACTCACTTTTGCCGTGGCCACGGATGGTGCCAGGGGCGGCAAGAGCGATGCCAAGGTCCTCGCGCGTATCCGTCGCGAGGAAGCGACGGCGGCGGCCGCGCTGCTGGGTGCTGCACCGCGCTTCCTCGACTTTCCCGATGGCGAACTGGTGGCGGATGCAACGCTGATCGGCGCGCTGAAGGCGCTTGTACGCGAAACCGGGCCGGACCTGGTCATCACGCACGCGCCCAACGACTATCACGCCGACCATCGCGCGCTGTCGGACGGCGTGCGCATCGCGGCCTCGTTCGCGGTTCCGGTGCTGCACGCCGACACGATGGGCGGCACCGGGTTTTCGCCGACGCACTATGTCGATGTTTCCGCCTACCGGGATGTCAAGACCCAGGCGATCCGCGCGCACCACTCGCAACGGCCGGAGCAATATGTCGACAGGGCGCGCATCCAGAATGAATTCCGCGCCGGCCAGTGCAACAGCCTCCCCGGTTCACTGGCCGAGGCCTTTCGCTTCGAGCCGACATTTCCCTTCGCCGACATACGCGCCTTGCTGCCGCCCGCGCCGCCGGTCCGGCCGGTGACGCCACAACCCAACGCCATCGACCAAGCCAACTGAGCGGCTGCCGGAAAAACTCTCCGGCGGTCATTTCCCAACGATTTCAATCACCCGTTTCGTCATGTTGCGGCGCAGCAACGAATTCGCTTGCCTTGTTTAGTAAAAATTGCATCACTAAACAAATTACTAAACATCCGCGGTGCCGAGACACCGCCATGTTTAGGCCTCTGAGGAGAGAGGTTCGAGGGCTCTTGAAACCGTCATCCGGGCGCGTTTCGCAAATGGGAGGAAGACATGAAATCGAGCTTGAAACTGGCGTTGGGACTGGCCTCGGCGATTACAGCGTCGACAGCCGTCTCGAACGTCGCGCACGCTGAAGACCTGACGCTGTGCTGGGCCGCATGGGACCCGGCAAACGCGCTTGTCGAACTGTCCAAGGATTTTACCAAGGAAACCGGCATCGGCATGAAATTCGAATTCGTGCCGTGGACCAACTATGCCGACCGTTTCCTCAACGAGCTGAACTCGCACGGCAAATTGTGCGACCTGATCATCGGCGACAGCCAGTGGATCGGCGGCGCGGCCGAGAACGGCCACTACGTCAAGCTGAACGACTTCTTCGACAAGGAGAAGATCAGCATGGACGACTTCGTGCCGGCGACCGTCGTCGGCTATTCGGAATGGCCGAAGAACACGCCGAACTACTGGGCGCTGCCGGCCATGGGCGACGTCGTCGGCTGGACCTACCGCAAGGACTGGTTCTCCAAGCCCGAGCTGCAGAAGGAATTCAAGGAAAAGTATGGCTGGGATCTCGGCCCGCCGGCCACATTCGACCAGCTGAAGCAGATCGCCGAATTCTTCCAGAAGCGGCAGATCGACGGCAAGACCGTCTATGGCGCCTCGATCTACACAGAGCGCGGCTCCGAAGGCATCACAATGGGCGCCATGGATGTGCTCTACAGCTACGGCTTCCAATATGAGAACCCGAAGAAGCCCTACGAGATGGAAGGCTTCGTCAATTCGCCCGACGCGGTCAAGGGCCTGGAATTCTACAAGGCGCTCTATGATTGCTGCACCCCGCCAGGCGCCTCCAACAGCTACATGGGCGAAGGTGTCGATGCCTTCAAATCCGGCCAGGTGGCGATGCACATGAACTTCGCCTTCACATGGCCCGGCCTGCAGAAGGACGAGAATGTCGGTGGCGACAAGATCGGCTATTTCGTCAATCCAAAGGGTCCCGGCGGTGCACAGTTCGCACAGCTCGGCGGCCAGGGCATTTCGGTGGTCTCCTATTCCGACAAGCAGGAATCGGCGCTGAAATACGTCAAGTGGTTCGCCAACAAGGACGTGCAGGCCAAATGGTGGTCGCTTGGCGGCTATTCCTGCCTGAACGCGGTGGTGAAGGATCCGAAGTTCCCAGCCAGCCAGCCCTACGCGCAGGCCTTCCTCGACTCGATGGCCATCGTGAAGGACTTCTGGGCCGAGCCGAGCTACGCGCCGCTGCTGCAGGCCTCGCAGAAGCGCTTCCATGACTATGTCGTTGCCGGCCAGGGTTCGGCCAAGGATGCGCTCGACGGCCTGGTCAAGGACTGGACCCAGGTGTTCCAGGACGACGGCAAGATGTAACCGGCTCCTCCCGAGCTAAGACCCAAGAGCCGGATGATTTCTGGGCAAATCGACCAGAGATCATCCGCCTCCGGCCTCAACGAGAGAGAGCAAGATGTCGTCCGAAAACCGCCTCACACTTTTCGGCATCGTGCTCTTGGTCCCGTGCCGCCCTTGGCACGGGACGCAGTTCAGATAAATTCCATGACAGAGACGACCCAAGTGACCGAAGCAGGACTGACCATGCTCAATCGGACCGCGGAGAACGTTGCCCGGGCGACCCCGGAACCGTTGGCCCGCAAGGTCCGTGGCATCAGCGACAAGGGCCTCGCCTGGCTGTTCATCTCGCCGACGATCCTGTTGCTGCTCGCCATCAACATCTTCCCGTTGTTCTGGGCGATCTATCTGTCCTTCACCAACTACCGGGCCAATCGGCCGAACGAGGTGGTGAAGAATCTCGGCTTTGCCAATTACCAGCGCATCCTCGGCGACCAGGACATCTGGATCGCCATGCAGACGACCGCGCATTTCGTATTCTGGACCATCCTCTTGCAGACGCTGATCGGTTTCACGCTGGCCTGGCTGATCGACCGCAAGTTCCGCGGCCACGCCTTCTGGACGACGTTGATCCTGGTGCCGATGATGCTGTCGCCTGCTGTGGTCGGCAACTTCTGGCGCTTCCTCTACGAGCCGCAGATCGGCTTGTTCTCCTATGTCATCTCGTTCGTCAGCGGCATTCCGCCGACGAGCATCCAGATGCTCTCCAACGTCGAGCTGGCGCCGTGGTCGATCGTCATCGTCGACACATGGATGTGGACGCCCTACGTGATGCTGATCTGCCTGGCCGGCCTGCGCTCGATCCCCGAATACATCTACGAGGCGGCCGAGGTCGACCGCGCTTCCAACTGGCGGCAGTTCTGGTCGATCACGCTGCCGATGGCGCTGCCCTTCATCATGCTGGCGGTGCTGTTTCGCGGCATCGAGAACTTCAAGATGTTCGACATGGTCAATCTCTTGACCGGCGGCGGGCCGGGTTCGACCACCGAGGTCGCCTCGATCACGCTGAAGCGGCAGGCCTTCGAGAGCTGGCGCACCGGCTATTCCTCGGCGTTCGCCATCATCCTGTTCGTGGCGGTGTTCGGCCTCGCCAACATCTACGTCAAGGCGCTCAACAAGGTGAAGCAGAGATGAGCCTGACCACAGCCCATTCGGTCGTCGCCCCTTCGGCGAACTCGAAGCGTATCGCCGGAGCGATCATCATCGCCTATGCGCTAATCTCGATCGTGCCGCTGTTGTGGATCTTCGCCACCAGCTTCAAGACACCGCCGGATTCGATCGCCTATCCGCCCAAGATCGTCTTCCAGCCCAGCATCGAGGGCTACTGCAACCTGTTCACGACCCGGACAAGGCAGACGCCGGAATACATCAACTCGCTCGGACCGGCGACCGGCTTCTGCGACGAGACGGTGCGCAAGCGCAACATGGTGATCGCCGGCCCGTCCAACTTCCTGCCGCGCTTCGTCAACTCGCTGATCATCGCCTTCGGCTCGACCTTCTGCGCGGTGTTTCTCGGCACACTGTCGGCCTATGGTTTCTCGCGCTTCAAGGTGCCGCTCGCCGACGACCTCCTGTTCTTCATCCTGTCGACGCGCTTCATGCCGCCGATCGCGGTCGCCATCCCGATCTACCTGATGTACCGCGAGCTTGGCCTGTCGGACACGGCACTCGGCATGATCTTGCTCTACACGGCGGTCAATGTCTCGCTGGCGGTGTGGCTCCTGAAAGGCTTCATCGACGAGATCCCGCGCGAGTATGAGGAAGCGGCGATGATCGACGGCTATACGCGGCTGCAGGCCTTCTGGCGCACAGTTTTACCACAGGCGACCACCGGCATTGCCGCGACGGCGATCTTCTGCCTGATCTTCGCCTGGAACGAATACGCCTTCGCCGCACTGCTGACATCGGGCACCGCGCAGACCGCGCCGCCCTTCATCCCGACCATCATCGGCGAAGGCGGCCAGGACTGGCCGGCGGTTGCGGCCGGCACGACCATCTTCCTGGTACCGATCCTGGTTTTCACCATCCTGCTTCGCAAGCAATTGCTGCGCGGCATCACCTTTGGCGCGGTGCGCAAATGAGCATGACCAAATCAGTCAAACGCAAATCGCGCTGGCCGGCCTGGGCCCGGCGCGGCGTGATGGAAAACATCGCGACGGCGCTGATCGCCATCGGCTTCCTGATGTTGTTCCAGCCCTTCGCGCTGTCGCTCTACACCTATTCCTTCATCACCATGCTAGCCGGCACCGTGATGTTCATCATCGTCTCGAAGTTCCCGGAATAATCATGGCCGAAATCCGCGTCCAGAATTTGAGAAAGGCCTTCGGCGATTTCGTCGCCGTGCAGGATTCCAACTTCGTCGTCGAGGATGGCGAGTTCTTCGTCATGCTCGGGCCGTCGGGCTGCGGCAAGACGACGACCTTGCGCATGATCGCAGGGTTGGAACTGCCGACTGGCGGCCAGATCCTGCTCGGCGGCGACGACGTCACCATGCTGCGGGCCCGCGAGCGCGACATTGCCTTCGTCTTCCAGCTGTTCGCGCTCTATCCGCACATGAATGTGCGCAAGAACATCGGTTTTCCGCTGCTGGCACAAGGCATGCCGTCGGCCGAAATCCGCAGCCGCGTCGAGGAGACGGCAAAACTCCTGCGCATCGACCATCTGCTTAACAAATCCGTCTCCGGCCTCGCCGGCGGCGACCGCCAGCGCGTCGCGCTCGGCCGCGCCATCGTGCGGCGGCCGAAGTGCTTCCTGATGGACGAGCCGCTGGGCACGCTCGACACCGAATTCCGCGACCTGATGGTCCATGAATTGCGCGAACTGCACAACCGCATCCACGCCACCACGGTCTATGTCACGCATGACCAGATGGAGGCGATGTCGATGGCCGACAAGATCGCCGTCATGAACCACGGCGTCATCGAGCAGTTCGGCAGTCCGCGCGAAATCTACGACCGACCGGCAACCATGTTCGTCGCCGACTTCATCGGCTCGCCGCCGATGAACTTTCTGGGCTTCGGCGGCGGGCTGGCCAAGGGCGCCAGGGAAATCGTCGTCCAGGGCGCGAAAGTCACGGTGCCGGAAGTGCGCGAGGACATCGCGCCGGCCGACATGGCGCTCGGCATCCGGCCCGAACACATCCGCTTCGACGATGCCTCGAAACTGCGCGGCGCCATCTACGGCACCGAATATCTCGGCACCACCCAGATCGTCGCGGTGGAAACGGCGGACGGCATCATCAAGGCGCGCGTGCCGGCCGAAATCCGGCTCAACGCTGGCGATCATGTCGGCCTGGCCCTGAACAGCGCGCGGCTGTCGCTGTTCGACAAGGGCTCCGGCAGGGCGGTCAAAACCGCGATCCACGATACCGCCTCTCAGGGGAGAGCGCAGCATGGCTGACGTGCACATCAAGAACGTGACCAAGAGCTTTGGCGAACATGTCGCCGTCGACGGTCTCGACCTGCACATAGCCGATGGCGAATTCGTCGTGCTGCTCGGACCGACCGGGGCCGGCAAGACGACGACACTGCGGCTGATCGCCGGGCTGGAGCGCCCGGACAGCGGCACCATCGAGATCGGCGGCCACAACGCCACGACGCTGTCCCCGGCGGAGCGCGACACCGCCTTCGTGTTCCAGCAATATTCGCTCTACCCGCATCTGTCGGTGTTCGACAATCTCGCCTTCCCGCTGCGCTCACCGGCACGCAAGATACCGGAAGACCAGATCCGCCGCCGCGTCGAGGAGGTGGCGAAGATGGTGCGTATCCACCACAAGCTCGCCAACCGCTCGACCAAACTGTCCGGCGGCGAGATGCAGCGCGTCGCCATCGGCCGCGCGCTGGTGCGCAAGCCGGCGATCTATCTGATGGACGAACCTCTGTCGTCGCTCGACGCCAAGCTGCGAGCGGATCTCAGGCTCGAATTGAAGCGCATCCAGTCCGAACTCGGCGCCACCATGCTCTATGTCACCCACGATCAGATCGAGGCGATGACCATGGCCGACCGCATCGGCATCCTCGCCGACGGCGTGCTGGTGCAGATCGGCACGCCGAGGACGATCTATTCGGAGCCGGCAAACCTGCATGTCGCGGCAAGGCTCGGCCAGCCGGCGATCAATCTTCTGCCGACCGGCCTGCTGCCCGATGGCGGCGCGCCAGCGGGCACCAAGACGATCGGCGCGCGCACGGAGCATCTGACGATCGAAAAGGCGATGAATGGCCATGCCGACGGCGTCGTCGACTGGGTCGAGCATCTCGGCGACCAGAACCATCTGCATGTGACGGTGGGGCCAAGGAAACTGGTGACGCTTACCGATCCGGACACCGATCTGGCGCAAGGCGACAAGGTGATGATCCGCTATCGCTCGCCGCTCTATTTCGGCGCCGACGGACAACGGTTGATGTGAAGAGGTTCGGCGCTCCCACTGAGGGTTCACCCCGCCTTTGATTGACGATTGCGAATACGGGACGAATTCGATGAAGCACTTTTTCAACCGCCGGGAAACCATCGTCACCGAGGCGCTGGACGGCCTGTTGCGGACGATCGGATCGGGCGATCTCGCGCGCCTCGACGGCTATCCCGAGATCAAGGTCGTGCTGCGTGCCGATTGGGACAAGTCGAAGGTCAGCGTCGTCTCCGGCGGCGGCGCGGGGCACGAGCCCTCGCATGCCGGCTTTGTCGGCAAGGGCATGCTGACGGCGGCGGTCTCGGGCGAGATCTTTGCCTCGCCGAGCGTCGAAGCGGTGCTTGCGGCCATCCGCGCGGTCACCGGCCCGGCCGGCTGCCTGCTGATCGTCAAGAATTACACGGGCGACCGCCTCAATTTCGGCCTGGCGGCCGAGAAGGCGCGCGCCGAAGGTTTTCGCGTCGAGATGGTGATTGTCGGCGATGACATCGCGCTTCCCGACATCGCCCAGCCGCGCGGCGTCGCCGGTACGTTGTTCGTGCACAAGATCTCAGGCCATCTGTCGGAGGCCGGCCATGATCTGGCCGGTATCGCGGCGGCGGCGCGGGCGGCGGCAAAGGATATCGTCTCGCTCGGCATCTCGCTGTCTTCCTGCTCCATTCCCGGCCAGCCGCACGAGGAACGGTTTGGCGAGAACGATGGTGAACTCGGCCTTGGCATCCATGGCGAACCGGGCGTCGAGCGCATCGCGGTGCAAAGCGCGGACCGGCTGGTGGCGATCATGGCCGAGCGCCTGGCAGTGCTGCTCGATCCGAGGGCCAGCCATGCCTTGCTGATCAACAATCTCGGTTCGGTGCCGCCGCTCGAAATGTCGCTGGTCGCCAACGCGGTGCTCGCTTCATCACTCGCCAGGATGGTCAAGCTGACGATCGGCCCCGGTCCGCTGATGACGGCGCTCAACATGAACGGCTTCTCGCTGTCGCTGATCCGGCTCGATCCAGGGCGCGAAGCCGCCTTGCTGGCGCCGGTCGGCCCGCACGCCTGGATGCCGGCACGGCCGGTCGCGGCACCTGCCATCGTGCCGATGGCGAAGGCAGCCGGACAAAGTGCCGCGCACAGGGCCAGCCAGGATGCCGGCACCAGGCGCCTGATCGTCACGGTCTGTGAAAAGCTGATTTCCCTGGAAGCGACCTTGAACGGTCTCGACGCCAAGGCAGGCGACGGCGACACCGGCTCGACCGTGGCGACCGGAGCGCGCAGCATCCTCGATCGGCTCGACACGCTGCCGCTGGCCAATCCCGCGGCGACCCTTGGCGCCGTCGGCGACACGCTGAGCGCATCGATGGGCGGCTCCAGCGGGGTGCTGCTGTCGATCTTCTTCACGGCGGCGGCGCGGGCGCTGGACGGCGGCGCCAGCCTGCCCAAGGCGCTGCTCGCCGGACTTGAGCGAATGACCTTCTATGGCGGCGCCAAACCGGGCGACCGCACCATGGTCGATGCGCTCGAGCCGGCGCTCAAGACGCTCGACGGCAACGGCCCTGGCGAAGCAGCGATCGCGGCCCGGCGCGGAGCCGAGGCGACGGCCGCCATGGAGAAGGCAAAAGCCGGGCGGTCCGCCTATGTCGGGACCAAATTGCAGGGCGTGGTCGACCCCGGCGCCCATGCCGTGGCCGAGGTTTTCGCAGCCGTCGCCGCGCTGCTCGTCACGGCCTGACACATGCACCCGTTGTCGAATGACCGTTCTTTCGCTACTGCCGGCATGGTGAAAACCGGGAATTTGGACGACATGACGGCGTTGAACCTTGCCGGGCTGATCGCGGCAGCCGCGGATACGATTGCCGCCCATGCCGAGGAATTGACGGTGCTCGACCAGGCGATCGGCGACGGCGACCATGGGCTGAACATGAAGCGCGGCTTCGAGGCCGTGCGGGCCGAGGCTGGCGTGTTCGCCGCGAAGCCCTTGCCCGAGGCCCTGAAGGCGATCGGCACCAAGCTGGTGATGACGGTGGGCGGTGCCTCCGGCCCGCTGTTCGGCACATTGTTCATGGCGCTGGGCAAGGAGATTGCGGCGGAGCCCGATCGTGCCGATTTGACGGCGGCCTTCGGCAAGGCGATCGAAGCGGTGGCAGCGCGTGGCAAGTCCCAGGTCGGACAAAAAACCATGCTCGATGTGTTGCAACCGGTGCATGACGCCTTGGCGGGAGGCAAGACGGCGGCGGAAATCGCCGACGTCGCCGACGCCGCCGCCGAAGCGACCGTGCCTATGAAGGCGCTACGCGGCCGCGCCTCGTTCCTTGGCGACCGCTCGATCGGCCATATGGATGCCGGCGCGCGCTCGACCGCGCTGCTGGTGCGCACGTTGGGGCAAGCGATCGGGGAAAGCGCATGAGCAATGTCGGGATCGTGATCGTGTCGCATTCGCCGCTGGTCGCGGAGGGCACGGCCGACATGGTACGCCAGATGGTGGGCGACGAAGTGCCGCTTGCATGGTGCGGCGGAAACGGCCATGGCGGGCTTGGCACCAGTGTCGAGGCGATCATGGGTGCCATCGACAAGGCCTGGTCGGAGGCCGGTGTCGCCATCCTTGTCGATCTCGGCGGAGCCGAGACCAATTCGGAAATGGCGGTGGAAATGATCGGCGAGCCGCGGGCGCAGAAGATCACCGTCTGCAACGCGCCGATCGTCGAGGGCGCGGTGATGGCGGCGACCGAATCCTCCGGCGGCGCCTCGCTGAAGGAAGTGGTGGCGACGGCGCATGAATTGTCGCCGTCGTGAGTGAACGGGATTCCTGAAAATGTCCGCAGCCGCCGAAGCGACCGTCCTGATCACCCACGATGTGGGCCTGCATGCGCGTCCCTCGGTGAAGTTCACCAAGCTGGCCAAGACCTTTGCCGCCGACGTGGAAATCGCGCTTGCCGCCAACGGCCCATGGTTCGACGCCAAGAGCATCGTCAAGGTGATGGCGGCCAAGGCGCCAAAGGGCACGGTTTTGCACATCAGGGCCAGAGGCAGCGGCGCCGATGATGCCGTGCGCGCGCTGATCGACCTGGTGCAGCGCGATTTCGACGAGGACGCCGGTCATGTCCGGTCGGCCTGACGCTGGCGCGCGCCTTCGCCTGCCTGCAGGAGCGGTGTTGCGTCTCACGGAAACGCTGAACCGCTCCAGCATCTTCTTCTTGCGCAATTCCCAAGGGCGAAGCGCTATGCGCTTTGCCCGGGAAAACCGCTCACACTTTTCCTGGAATTGCTTTGGGAATGCGGGCCATGCGGATTGAGGGTGTTCCGGCCTCGGCCGGCTATGCCGAGGGGCCGTTGTTCGACCTCGACCGGCCGCCGGCCATCTATGCAAGCAAAGCCACATCAGCGGAAGAGAAGACGTCGCTGGAAGCCGCGATCGGCAAGGCGGTAAGCCGGCTTGCGGCAATAGTCGAAACCGCCGACAGCGACGCCGCCGGCATACTCGAATTCCACATCGCCATGCTGGAGGACGATGCACTGAGCGGACCAGCCTTCGCGTCGATCGCGTCCGGACGGACCGCCGACGCGGCATGGCGGGAGGCGCTCGACGCCGAGATCGCCGGCTACGAGGCCTCCGACCAGGATTATTTCCGCGCCCGCGCCACGGACCTGCGCGATATCAGGGACCAGGTGCTGCGCGCGCTGACCGAGGACGGTGGCGCCACGGCGCCGACCGGTGCCATCCTCTGCGGCGAGGACATCGCGCCGACGCGTTTTCTCGAAACCGACTGGAGCCATGGCGGCGGCATCGCGCTGAAGGCGGGCAGCACCGCCAGCCATGTCGCCATGCTGGCGCGCTCGCGTGGCGTGCCGATGGTGGTGGGGCTGCGCGAACCGCTTGCCGGTCTTGCCGGCATGGCGCTGCTCGACGCCGAACACGGCAATATCGTCCTGGCGCCCTCGCCGGCGGAGATCGGATCGTTCCGGCGGTCGTCCTCTTCCTTCACGGCCCGACAAGGCAAGGCGAGGACTTTTCTGGCACGGCCGGCTGCGACAAGAGCCGGCACGGCGGTGCGGGTGCAGGTCAACATCGCCGACCCGTCCGATGTCGACGCCCTGGATATCGCGACCTGCGACGGTGTCGGGCTGATGCGCACCGAATTCCTGTTCGGCCGGATATTGCCGGATGAGGAGACGCAGTATCGTGCTTATCGCAAGGTGCTTGAGTGGGCTGGCGACAAACCCGTGACGATCCGCACTGTCGATGCCGGCGGCGACAAGCCGGTGCCGGGCTTCACCGTCGAGGAAGGCAATCCGTTCCTCGGGTTGCGCGGGATCAGACTGTCGCTGGCGCGGCTCGACATTTTTCGCGTGCAGATCAGGGCATTGCTGCGCGCCGCGCCGCACGGCAATCTCAAGGTCATGTTTCCGATGATCGCCATCGCCGATGAGTATGAGCGCGCAGCCGCCCTGTTCGCCGAGGAACAGGCAGCCCTTGCCGCCCGCGGTGTCGCGCACAAGATGCCGCCGCTCGGCATCATGGTCGAAGTGCCTTCAGTCGCCATCGCGCCGGAAGCATTCTCCGGCGTAGCCTTCTTCTCGATCGGCTCCAACGACCTGACGCAATATGTGATGGCGGCGGCACGGGATAACGCTGCCGTGGCCCACCTCAATTCGGTCCGCCATCAGGCGGTGCTGCGGCTGATCGGCTCGGTTGTGGCCTTTGGACGGGACAACAGCATTCCCGTCAGCCTGTGCGGCGATGCCGGCGGCGATCCGGACGCGATCCCGTCGCTGCTCGAAGCGGGCCTACGCGATCTTTCCGTCGCGCCGGCGCAACTCGCCATGGCCAAGGCGGCCATTTCAGATGTTTCGGTGTAGGCACGGCTGGCATGGTCGACATCAAACCCGAACCCGGCTCCGAAGAGGCGATCCGCGCCTACAAGACGATCCTGTCGCAGGTCATCGACCAACGCCCGTCCGGCATGCGCCAGCGCCTCGCCGACGCGCTCGGCAAGCACCGCAGTTTCGTGACGCAGATCTCCAGCCCCGCCTATACGATCCCGATACCTTCGAAACATCTGCCTTCGATCTTTTCCGTCTGCCATTTCAGCCCGGCCGAGCGGGATCAGTTCCTCGCCGCTTACCACCAGGCGCATCCGGGAAAGATGTCGGTGGCCGCGGGTATGCGCAAGACCCGGCACGTTTCGCTGGTCGTTCCCGATTTCGGTGACGACAAGCAGAATGCGGCGCTCGACCGGGCCATCAACGAATTCATCCAGAAGATCACCAGCATCGCCGGCAAGGGTGGCGGCTGACTATTCCTTGCCGGGCTGTTTGGGAGGACGCCATGAAGAAATTTATGAACGCGGTGGACACGGTGCTGACCGAGAGCCTCGATGGTTTCGTGGCCGCCCATGCCGATATACTGGTGCTTGGCGAGGAGCACAAATTCGTCCGCCGCAGGACCCTGCGGCCGGGCAAGGTGGCGCTGATCTCGGGCGGCGGCTCGGGCCACGAGCCGCTGCATGGCGGCTTTATCGGCCATGGCATGCTGGATGCCGCCTGCCCCGGCCAGGTGTTCACCTCGCCGACGCCGGACCAGATGCTGGCGGCGGCGCAGGCCGTCGACACGGGCGCCGGTTGCCTGTTCATCGTCAAGAACTACGAGGGCGATGTGATGAACTTCGACATGGCCGCCGAAATGTCGGAAGGCGTCCTGCAGGTGGTGACCAATGACGACGTCGCCGTGGAGAATTCATCCTATACGACCGGCAGGCGCGGCGTCGCCGGCACGCTGGTGGTGGAAAAGATCGTCGGCGCGGCGGCCGAGCATGGCCTGGCCCTGCCCGTGCTGAAGACGCTGGGCGAGCGCGTCAACGCCGCCACCCGTTCAATGGGTGTGGCTCTGACCAGCGGCACCGTGCCGGCCGCGGGCAAGCCGACCTTCGAGATCGGCGACGGCGAAATGGAATTCGGCGTCGGCATCCATGGCGAACCCGGCCGTCGCCGCGACAGGTTGAAAGGCGCCGATGCGATCGCCGAGGAAATCTGCACCGCGATCCTGGGCGATCTTGGTGACAAGGCGACAGGCCCGGCGCTGTTGTTCGTCAACGGCTTCGGCGGCACGCCGCTGATGGAGCTCTATCTGATGTATAATAGCGCCCGCCGGATTTTCGAGAAGCGGGGCGTGACGGTAACCCGCTCGCTGGTCGGCACCTATGTCACCTCGCTCGATATGGCTGGCTGTTCGATCACGCTGACCATGCTCGATGACGAGATGACCGGCTGGTGGGACGCGCCTGTCCATACGGCGGCACTGCGCTGGGGCATGTAGGACTGGCTTCCACAGCGCTTTTCTGCAACCATCCTGGACATCCCCTCAGCGATAAGATTTGTCCGGCTTGATGCTGCCATCACTCACCTCCGCCGAAGAAAGACTGCTGCTGCGCTTCGCCGATCCGGAGGCGGCGGCAGTCGAGGACAATTTGTCGGCAAAATCTCTGTCCGCGCTGCTCGAAAATGCCGAATTCCACGGCATCCTGCCGATCATGCTGCGCAAGCTCAGGGAGCGCGGCGATGCACGCCTGCCGCCGGACGCCGGCTTGCGGGACAAGCTCGACGATTTGCGCCAGAAGGCGACGATCGCCACCGGCCAGTCGATGCTGCTGCAATATCATGGCGACCGCATCATGAAGGAGATGGCGGCGCGGGGCATTCCGGCGCGGATCGTCAAGGGACCGGTCTTCGCGCGAAAGCTCTATCGCAACGTGTCGGACAGGCCGTTCACCGACATCGACATCCTTGTCGAACCCGCCAACCTTGCGCGGGCAAACCAGGTGATCGCGGCATGCGGCTTCGAACTCGGCAGTGACGAAGCCGAATCCTGCCAGCTGCAGGAATTCAAATGGCTGGAAAAGGAGAATTCCAGCCTGCTGGTCGAACTGCATGGCGACCTGGTGCACGACACCGGCATGCGGCGGCGGCTGTCGCTGGGGTTCCGCGAACTGGGCGTCATCGACGGGGACGCGACGGACACGCCGGCAGCGCTTTTGACGATCGCCATCGTGCACGCCGCCGGCGGCCACAAATTCCACCGGCTGCAGCTTTGCGTCGACGTGCTGCAAGGGGTGCGGGCGCTGCAATCAGCCGAATCGGAGAGCCGCCTGCTCGACGCCGCCCGCATGACCGGCATCGAGCTCGAACTGGCGATCGTGCTCAATGTTACCGGCCAGTTGTTCGGCGAGGGTCGCGCGCTTGATCTCGCCGGCCGGATCAAGCCCGATCTCTCGATAAGGCTGGCCAAGCGGCTGATCACGACGAACACGCTGCTCAGGGTCAATTCCCGGGAGAAGATCGGCTCGCGTCTGCGGCGCGATGCCTTCCGCTGGATCCAGCGGGTGGCCAAGGCCAGGCCATAGGCCGCTTGAACCTGCCGTCAACCCGGTGATGTCAACGTGGCGTTTATCAGCGCCGCCGCGTCGGCCGGGCGTGCGCCCACTTCCAGGGTGAATGTCGGCACCGAGGAAACCAGCTTGCCGATCGTCGCCAGCCGGCGCCTCTGCGAGGGCAGCAGGCCGGTCATGCCGGTGCGGACATTGTCCATCGCCAACGCCACCATCGCGTCGGTCCGTGCCATGGGCACGAGCCGGGTCTCACGGTCGGCGGAGCGCGCCAGGTGAAGCAGAGCCGCCACGGGCCGGGCGATCGGGCTTTCGATGCGTACGATCTCGCCCAACCGCTGCAGCGAGACGGCCTGTTCGCCGTTGCGGTCCCATGACGGGCCAAGGCAAGGCGCAACCTGCGGGATCATCTCGGCGGTCCTCTGGTGGATCTTGACGTGGCGCGGCAAACCCCAGGCCAGGGGCTGCTTCTCCGAAGCCAGATCCAGGATCATGGCGTCGTCGGAGCAGAGACCAAAGCCTTGCGTTGCCAGCGCCAGCGACGTGGTGGTCTTGCCGGTGCCGCTTGGTGCATGGATCAGCACGATGTTGTCGTGGCCCGGCAGCGTCAGGCCGGCCGTGTGCAGCATATGCTGGCCGCCGGCGTCGAGCGCCGCGTCCAACACCAGCATCGATGGCGTCCAGGCTGCTTTCGCCCCAGGGCGAACCCGGAGTTTCGCCCACCCTTCCTCGTCATTGACGGCAACGGTCTGGCGCCCGGGAAAGATGAGATGGATGGTGCCGCCCTCAGCGACCATCCGGCAGTAGCCGTCCTCAGGTATCTCACCGTCGAAGACGAGCGATCCGCCGGGCTCTTCGTCCAGAACGTCCGCCTCGGTGATATCGAGAAGAAAGCCCGGCGCGGTATCAGCGGTGATTCGCAGGATGGCCAGCATCCTGTCGAAATCCTGCCAAAGCTCGGGGCGTTCGGCCGATATGCCGAAGACCTGGCCGTTGAGGTCGTAGCATGCTGAAGGCCTGGTCAAGCTGGGTGCACCTTTGAGGCATCGGCATGGTGGCGATAGATCTCCACCATGCCGGGAAGGCTGTCACTGACCACCGGCCTGCCATCGAGGCAGACCCAGCAATGCGCCGAGACGCGCGGCGTCCGCAGCGACTTCGGGTCGACGCCGAAACGCAGCTCCGGATCGAAGCCGGCGAAGCGCAGGAAGCGATGGCCGAGCAGGCCTTCCCGCAGGCATCTGCGGTCGCGCATCAGCCAGGGATGGCGGACAGTGCGGTTGACGCGGGCGACGATGTAGGCCGATGGCAGGCCGCGATAGGGGGTCGAGGAAGCGAGCGGGGCCCATTTCAGCACGTCCTCGAAGCTGCGCCCGGCAATGAGCGCCGGCATCAGCCGCGCGCTTGTCCAGAGATGGCAGCGAAACAGGGCACGCAGGAGCGGACCGTCAGCCATCAGGCGATACCTCTAGCCATCAAGCACCCGGGGCGGCGAGAATACCTTCCGAGACCAGATCGTTGGCCAATGCCGCCATGTCCTCATCGAGCGTATCCTTGTCGACCTCGAACTCCTCGCAAAGCAGGCCGACGATCTGATCGAGGCTGCGCGCGCCATCCACCTTGTCGAGAAAGGCTTCGGTCGTGCCGTTGCACGTATAGAGCTGGCCGCTGCGTGCCAGAAGCACGACGGCACCGTCGCCGACATGCTGGACCGAGGCGTCGTCCGCCAGCCGCAAAACCGTTCCAGAGACAATTTCCATCACCAACCCCAACAAGCCGTGCCAGAACCCGAAAATGAGATAGCGCGGCGGTGCGGCGCTGTCTATCGGCCGGCCGGAGAGATAGCCGATGCGGCTTTGCGATGGGACGGATTCCCCGCCGATCGCACAAGCGCCATCACCCGTTCCCAACCGAAAATCGCCCCAGAAATAGTCGTCGCCGTGACGCCACAGGCAAGTGCATTGACCGATGGGACCGTTGCTTTTCTTCCCTTAAGTAAGGTAAAGACTCCACGGGTTTGGGGGAGGTAGCGTATGCGTTACAACTGGGAGCGGGCTCCGACGACTTTCGAACGTCATCGAAAAGCCCTGGCGGCGGCGATTTTGATCTTCGGCGGCGTAGGCCTCATGCTCGTGGCCCTGCCGATCTAGTACAATCGAAATTTTGTCCAATGAATACAGTTCGTTAGTCGGCTATCGAGCCGGCTCCTCAGCGAGCCTGCCCGGTCACGGCAATGAAACGGCGGTCGCGCCCTTCGAAGCCCTGGCTGAAGCGCTGCACCAGCACGACAATCACCGCCGGTTTGCCTGAAGGTGTGTATTCATAGGATTCCGACAGGCTGTAGGAAGTCGGGCAGTTCCTCGAGCCAGGCACGGCCTTGTCCTCGTGCAAGGTCTTGAACGGCTTGCCGTCCTGGCCCCGCAGCGACAGCCGGAAACCGAGCGCCTTGCCCGTCTTGTCGCCTTGAGGGGTCTCGTCACCTTGCAAGGCCTTGTCACCTTGGAGGGCCTGGTCGCCCGATTGGGCCTCGTCGAAACTCGCCGAACAATCCGCCGTGCTGGCGGCCAGGATCTGGTCGAGCTGGATCGTCGAAATGCCTGTCTCGCCATAGAGCGGCGAAAGCCATTTCCGCGACACCTGCTCGAGGCGGGAGATGTCGGCGTAGGCGACCATCTCGCTGGGGAAGGTGAACTTGTCGGAGGCGGTCTGCTTGCCGCGCGATGCGATGGCGTATCTGGCCAGGATGGGGTTTGCCCTCGCAGCCGCTTGCGCCCTTGCCTGTTCGAGCGTCAGCGTCGATTCCTCGGATTCGTCAACGACCAGTATGGGCTTGCCGCCAACGAATTCGTCGGTGCGCGTGTCGATTATGTCGATCTGCGAATAACCGGACGCCGAGGCACCGGCATCGAGCTCACCATATTGCTCGAAGGCGAAATAGCCGCCGTCGGGCGAGAAGCCGATGACGCGCCGTGCCGCTGCGTCTCCGGCCAGTGCGGTTGCGGTGGAGATCGCGAGCAGCGCGCCGACCGTCAGCGCAAATGCCGGTTGTGCCATGATCGGCAATGGATGGCGCATCGTTCGGATCCTCCCTCGCGAAGGCTCCACTTCACGACACAGGGCACCAGGGGTCAAGACGAGACCGGCTCAGACGAAAATCAGGGAAGACAGCGCCGGAAAAAACAGCATAGGCTGTTTGCAAAGACGGCAAATGGTTCCTGGGGAGGTACGGATGGCTTCACGCTATCATGAGGTCTATGACGGTTGGAAACGCGAACCGGAAGAATTCTGGGCGGACGCGGCGGGCGCCATCGACTGGTATTCGCCCTGGGACAAGGTGTTCGACGCCACCGCCGGCGTCTACGGCCGCTGGTTTACGGGCGCCACCTGCAACACCTGCCACAACGCCATTGACCGGCATGTCGCCGGCGGACGCGCCGACCAGATCGCGCTGATCTATGACAGCGCCATCACCGGAACGGTGAGAAAATTCACCTATGCCGAGCTGAAGCGTGAAGTGGTGGCCCTGACCTCGGTGCTGAAGAACCGGGGCGTCGGCAAGGGCGACCGCGTCATCATCTACATGCCGATGGTGGCGGAGGCGGCCATCGCCATGCTCGCCTGCGCCCGCATCGGCGCCGTGCATTCGGTGGTCTTCGGCGGCTTTGCCTCGCATGAGCTTGCCACCCGCATCGACGACGCCAGGCCCAAGCTGATCATCTCGGCCTCCTGCGGCCTGGAGCCAGGCCGGATCGTTGCCTACAAGCCACTGCTCGACAAAGCGATCGAGATGTCCCGCCACAAGCCGGACGCTTGCCTGATCCTGCAGCGCGACCAGCTGCGCTGTGACCTGAAGGACCATTTCGACATCGACTATGCCGACGCCGTCGCGCGCGAGCGGGCCGCAGGCGCCAATGTCGACTGCGTGCCGGTGCTCGCCACCGATCCGCTCTACATCATCTACACGTCGGGCACGACCGGCCAGCCAAAGGGCATCGTGCGCGACAATGGCGGCCACATGGTCGCGCTGAAATGGACGATGGAGAACGAGTTCGGCGTCAAGCCGGGCGAAGTGTTCTGGGCGGCGTCCGATGTCGGCTGGGTGGTCGGCCATTCCTACATCGTCTACGGACCACTGCTGCATGGCTGTACCAGCATCCTGTTCGAAGGCAAGCCGATCGGCACGCCGGATGCCGGCACCTACTGGCGGGTCATCTCGGATCATGGCGTCGTCGCGCTGTTCACCGCGCCGACGGCTTTCCGCGCCATCAAGGGGCAGGACCCGAAAGGCGAGTTCGTTCCCAAATACGATCTGTCGAAATTCCGCACGCTGTTCCTCGCCGGCGAGCGCGCCGACCCCGAAACCATCAAATGGGCGGAGCAGAAGCTGAACGTGCCGGTGGTCGACCATTGGTGGCAGACCGAGACCGGTTCGCCGATGACCATCAACCCGGCGGGGCTCGGGCTGCTGCCGGTGAAATACGGCTCACCCGGCGTGCCGATGCCCGGCTACGATATCCGCGTGCTTGACGATGCCGGCCACGAAGTGCCGCGCGGGACGCTCGGCAATGTCGTGGTCAAGCTGCCGCTGCCCGCCGGCTGCCTGCCGACGCTGTGGAACGCGGATGCACGCTTCCGCCAAGCCTATCTCGATGAGTTCCCCGGTTTCTACAAGACAGCCGATGCCGGCATGATCGACGAGGACGGTTACCTCTACGTGATGGCCCGCACCGACGACATCATCAATGTCGCCGGCCACCGGCTGTCGACCGGCGCCATGGAAGAGGTGCTGGCCGCCCATCCCGATGTCGCCGAATGCGCTGTCGTCGGCATCGCCGATGCGATGAAGGGCCAGATCCCGCTCGGCTTCGTGGTGCTGAACGCCGGTGTCGCGCGCGACGGCGGCGCCATCGAAAAGGAGGTCGTCGCGCTGGTGCGCGAGCGCATCGGCCCGGTCGCGGCCTTCAAGACCGTGGTGACGATCAAGCGCCTGCCCAAGACCCGGTCGGGAAAGATCCTGCGCGGCACCATGCAGAAGATCGCCGACAAGGAGGAGTGGGCGATGCCGGCGACCATCGACGACCCTGCCATCCTTGACGAGATCAGCGCTGCCCTGAAGGCGCGCGGGATCGGGGTTTGAGGCAGACACGGCGAGCGGTTTCGCGGCGCCCTTCCGCGCCGGTCGGCCTATCCTGATCGGCGAGCAATACTTTTATTGTGCAATGCAGCAAGCCACCCTAAAGTGACGGGTGGGGGGCCATCCGGCGGTGCGGTATGGCTCAACAGAAAATTACGTTCGGCGGCGTCGACATCCTGCGATTTCTCGCCGCCGTGCTGGTCATGATCTACCATTATGGCTTCTGGGTATGGGCCTACCCCGATGGCATTTCGGCGCAGGCCACCGGCGGCGTGCCGGCGCAGCCGGCAATAGGGGCCTGGGTCGGGTCCGGCTGGGTCGGCGTTGAGATCTTCTTCGTCATCAGCGGCTTCGTCATCGCCTTCAGCGCCGAGAAATCGACGCCCCTGCGGTTTTTCGAGGCAAGGTTCAAAAGGCTGGCGCCGGCAGTCTGGATCTGCGCGCCGATCACCGCCGTGCTTTTGCTGCTCATCGGCCTGAGCTGGCCGACCGATGCGGTGGTCAGGCTCGTCCGCACCGGCCTGTTCGCGCCCTATGGCCCCTGGGTGGACAGTGTCTACTGGACGCTTGGCATCGAGATCGCCTTCTACGCCATCGTCTGGATCCTGCTGCGGCTCGGCCGCTTCCATCTGATGGAAATGGCCGCTATCGCCATCGGCCTCGTCAGCACGCTGTTCTGGTGCCTCTATTATCTCTTCGACTGGTCCGACTTCGCCGAGACGCGCTGGCTGCAGCTTACCCTGGTGCACCATGGCTGTTTCTTCGCGGTCGGCGTGTTGCTTTGGCTGATGCGGTTCAAGGCGCTGACGCCTTCCCGCCTTGGCTTCTGCCTGTTGTTCCTCGGCGGCGGCGTGCTGCAGATCGCCAGTTCGGTCGACGTCCACAGCATCAAGGTCAATGCCGTGATGCCCTATGCGCCGCCAATCCTGATCTTTCTCGTCGCTATCGCCTTGATGGCATGGTCGTTGCGGCTCAACCTCGGCTGGAGCGGCTGGCGCCGGATCGGCCTGATGACCTATCCGCTCTATCTGATCCACGATGTTGTCGGCGCGGCAATGCTTGGGGCCATGGTCCGCGCCGGTGCTCCTTATCTCCCATCGATGGCGATCGTCGGCGCGACCATGATCGCGGCAAGCTGGCTGGTGGCGACCGAGGCCGAGCCGCGTATCCGGCTGCTGCTCGACCACACCGTTTTCCGCTATCGGCTCAAGGCCGCCTAGACGCCGGGTCGGTTCCCGTTTCGCGGAACCGGCGAACCGATCCATCTTCATCCTGACGCAACTGCGGGCGGAAAACCGCCTCGCACCTTTCCTGGAATTGCGCCGTGGCGTGAACGCATCCAGCCGGCCCGGCATGCCCTATCCGTCTGGCGCGGCAGGATCTTTCCGAAATCCGGATTCCGCTTCGGGATCGTGAAATTAGCCTCTTGGCACGCTCCGCTTCACGCGGGATAACAGACAGTCATGTTTTGTGCATGACCGTCCGCTTTTCGATATCGAGAGCCTTCGCCAGTGAACCTGTTTCAGCGAAAACCCCGGATGGCGGCGCGCGCACGCCTCGATATCGACCTGCAGGACACGACCGTCTATGCGATCGGCGACGTGCATGGCTGCTACAAGGAGCTGCGCTCGCTGGAGCAGAAGATCCTGCTCGATTCCTTGCGCTTCCAGGGCCGCAAGATCATCATCATGCTTGGCGACTATATCGACCGTGGGCCGCAATCGGCGCGGGTGCTCGACCATCTCCTTGCGCCGCCGCCGAAAGGGTTCCAGCGCATCTGCCTCGCGGGCAATCACGAGGTGGCGATGCTGCATTATCTCGACGGCAATCTGTCACGCGAACCCTGGTTGGCGACAGGTGGCCTGCAAACCCTGTTTTCCTATGGTCTCGACCCGCAGCGCCTTGCCGGTCTTTACGAAAGAAGCGCCGAGATCGACCAGCACATAAGGGATGTCATCCCGGCCGAGCATGTCAGCTTCCTGCGTGGGCTGCCGATTATGGTCCGCTCGAGGAAATTCGTCTTCGTCCATGCCGGCATCAGGCCGGGCGTCGACCTCGCGGCGCAGGACGACCGTGACCTCCTCCACATCCGTTCGGATTTCTTCGACGCGGCCCATCTGCTCGACCGCTGGGTGGTGCATGGCCACACGCCGGTGGACATACCGAGACTTGAGGGACGCAGGCTGGGCATCGACACCGCCGCCTTCCAGAGCGGCCGCCTGACGGCTGTCCGGATCGCCGACAAGCAAGGCCGCCTGATCTTCTCCTGATCAGGCGCGGCGCCTGGAGAATAGTGAACGGTTTCCCGGGAAGAGCGTGTAGCGCGTTCCCTTGGGAATTGCGTCAAAACAAGGAGTTAGAGCGGTTCGCCGTTTCCGTGAAACAGTGAACTGCCCTAGACCGGTGCCTTGCTGCGGACTTCCGACTTGTCGAGATAGTAGGTCGAATACTTGTCGAAGAATTTCTCCGAAGCCCCGAACGATCCGTATTTGGCGAGCTTCTTCAGATCGACCTTGTTCAGCACCACCCCGACGATCTTGTTGGCGACATAGGGCTCGGATTCCAGCATCGACCGCACCATGGCGCGTGGCGTGCGGCCCCATTCGGTGACGAGCACGAAGCCGTCGACGAGCGGCGCGAAGGCCTTGGCGTCGACCACCGGCCCGAGCGGCGGCAGATCGACGACGATGTATTCGAACGTCTCCTTGGCATTCTCGATGAAGCGCCGCATTCCGGCCGAGGACAGCAGCTCGCTGGTGTGCGAGAAGTGCCCGCGCAACACGGCCGGGATGATGGCAAGCTTGGTCTGCCTGTCGATCTTGCCGACGGATTGCCAAGTCTGACCGCTCACCACCGCTTCCATCAAACCTTGCTCGGCCTCCATGCCAAGGCTGCGGCTGAGACCTGGATTGCGCAAATCACCGTCGATGAGCAGCGTCTTGGCGCCGTTGGCGGCAAGCAGCCCGGCGAGATTGGCCGCCACCGTCGACTTGCCTTCGCCGGGAAGCACGGAGATGACGCCGATGACGCGGCTGCCTTGTCCTTCCATCACGACATCGAAGGCGATCTTGGCGCTGCGCAGCGTTTCGGCAAACATCGATGCCGGGGCGTCGATGCTCACCCTCATTCGCGCCCGCCTTTCAATGGCGGCCGGCGATCTGGCGGCCTTGGCATCCGGCTGAGCCTCGGCCGGCTTGTCGTCCTTGGCAGGTTTGCTGCCGATGGTCGGCAGGTAGCCGAGGAATTTGAGACCGACGCGGTCACGGACCTCCTCACCGGTCCGGAAAAACCGCTCGTTGAATTCGTTGAGGCCGCCGAAGCCTGCGCCCATCAACACACCGAGCACGAGCGAGAGCCCGAGCACGACCATGGTACGCGGGCTCGAGGCGGAGAGCGGCGTCGAGGCGTCCGAGATGATGCGGATCTTGCCGACCGGGAAGGATTGCTGCTGCGCGGCTTCCTCGTAGCGGCCGAGGAACGTCTGGTAGAGGGTCGTGAGCGCCGTCGCCTTCTGGTCGAGGTCGCGCAACTGGACCTGCGACTGGTTGTCGATGGAGCTCTTGCCCTGTGCGGCGGCGACATTGGCCCTGAGAGCGGTCTCGCGCGCCAGCGCCACCTCATATTCGTTGCGATAGCTTTCGGTGAGCTGCTTCAGCTCGCCGAAAATCTGCGCCGATATGTCGGCCTTTTCCTTGGCAAGCGCGACGGCCTGCGGATGTTCTGGACCGAAATTCGCCTCGACGTCCTGCTGCCGCTTGGCGACGGTGAGATAGCGGGTCTTGAGCGCCGAAATGACCGAACTGCTCGGCTGGTCGGCCGATATGGCCGCGTCCTTGAAGGCGTTGTCGGAGCCGCTATCGACAATCGACTTGTACTGCTGGTAGCGGGCGCTGGCGCGAGCCGTGTCGGCCTGCGCCACGATCAGCTGGGCGTTGAGATCGGCAAGCTGCTTGTCGCTCATCAGCTGGCCATCGCTGTTGGCGGACAGGCCGTGCTCGGCCCTGAATTTCTCGACCGCGAGCGATGCCTGCTGCGAGCTTTCGCGCAGTTCCGTCAGCCGGCCCTGCAGCCAGACCGCCGCGCGCTCGGTGGCGTCGAAGCTGGCATCGAGCTGATCGGCAAGATAGGCTTCGGCATAGGCCTTGGTAATCGCGGTCGCCAGTCCCGGATCCGTCGCTTGATAGCCAAGCGCGATGACATAGCTTCGTCCGACACGATCCGCCCGGATTTCGCTCTGCAGCTTGAGGATGGCGTAGTCACGGCGGGACGCGGCAATCAGCGCATCGCGGGCGGCCGGGTCGAGTTTGCTGATGTCACCAAGGCCCGGCATGGGCGGGCTGGGGCGGACATACTGGATCAGGCCGCGGATCAGACCGACGCCCTGGGCAAGCGCCGACTGCGGCGGATTCATGAAGGCATCATTCTGGTCGAGCTTAAGCTTGTCGACGACCACCGCGGCAAGCCGCGTCGAGGTCAGTATCTCGATCTGGCTTAAAATGGCGGAATCGGTCTGCATGGTGGTCGACGCCGCCGAAATGTCGTCGACGATCTTGTTCAGGCCCTCGTCGATCAGCACGCTCGACACCGACACAAATTTGGGCGGCGTGGTCTGCAGATAGAGCATGCCCAGGAAAAGACCGATGGCGGCGCACACGGCAACCACCTTGGCCTGCCGCGCAGCCATGCCAAGCAGCCGCTCGATATCGATGAAGTCTTCGCCGTCTCCTGCATCCGAATTCGGCAACGGCATCCTCTTGTCGAGAGGAAAGTTGGCATAGTTCATCGTCGGTCCAATCCCAGAGCCTGTTGCGTCCCGATCATCGGGTTGAGGCTCTATCTCTTTGTTTGGGCACAATCTTTTCCGAAAACCGGGACTGACTTTCCGGGATCGTGCCTTGGCTTGCAGTTGCCTCGATGGCCGGGAGCATTGCCGCGGGCAGTGCAAGCCTCATGCCAATCAGCGACGAACCTGCCGGCCCCTCGCCAACAGTCATGTGACAATGCTCCCGAAAGATGGGCATTATGCGGCTTCTTCCTGGCGTTCATGCGACCGGACGAACTCCTGAAGCATCTCGAAAACCGGACCCTTCATGTCGTTGCGTGCCAGCGCGAAGGCGATGTTGGCCTGGATGAACCCTTCCTTGGACCCGCAGTCGAACATGCGACCCAGGAAAGGCTGGGCAAAGAAAGGCTGGTCCCTCGACAGGCGGACCATGGCGTCGGTCAGCTGGATCTCGTTGCCGGCGCCACGCTGCTGATTGCCCAGCAGCGCGAAGATCTCGGGCTGCAGGATGTAGCGGCCGTTGATGTAGAAATTCGACGGCGCGTTGGCCGGGGCCGGCTTCTCGACCATGGCCGTAACCTCGAAGCCTCCGCCGATCTCGGCGCCGCGCCCGACAATGCCGTATTTGTTGGTCTCGCTCGGATCGCAGCGCTCGACGGCGATCACATTGCCGCCCGTCTCGGCGTAGAGATCGGTGATCTCGGCCAGGCAGCCGCGACCGCCAAAGGAGACCATGTCGGGCAGAAGCAGGGCGAAAGGCTCGTTGCCGATGACTTCGCGGGCGCACCAGACGGCGTGGCCGAGGCCTTGCGGCGACTGCTGGCGGATGAAGGAGGTGGCGCCAGCCACGGGCAGCATGCTTTCGAGCGCCTCCAGCTGAGTCTTCTTGCCGGTCTGCTCCAGCGTGCCGATCAATTCCGGATGCAGGTCGAAATAGTCCTCGATGACCGCCTTGTTGCGGCCGGTCACGAACACGATGTGCTCGATGCCGGCTTCGAAGGCCTCGTCCACCGCGTATTGCACGACAGGCCTGTCGACCACGGGAAGCATTTCCTTCGGCATCGACTTGGTCGCCGGCAGGAACCGTGTTCCAAGCCCCGCCACCGGTATCACGGCCTTCCTGATTTTCTTCATCGCAAATTCCTTCTGAGGAGATCGACTGCAGTCCATTCACAGGCCACGAAAAATCCCTCCATGTGCCTGCATCTTCACCTCCCCACCCCCACGGCAAACTGTGCCGCTACTCGTCGCAACCGCACGGCGATCGGCATGCCCATATGCCTGACCGCCGCCGGGTCGCTGAGCGCCGTCCGGATCGCCTTGAGCGGGGACCGCGCCTTGATGTGCTGGACCATCGCCAGGAAGGAGGCCGCCTTGCGCAGGCTGCGGCCGCGCCGGGCAAAGGCCGCCTGTGCTGCCTCATCCATCCGATGGGTCTGAGCGAATGCGGCGTCCGCCTTGCGCATCGCTTCGACATGATGAAGCTCGAGCACGCGCGAGATGGAGCCGCTGCGAATGTGATAGGCGTAGCCGATATCGGGCTCGACCACGCATCTAGCGCCCTTGGCCAGGGCCTCGGCAAACAGGATATAGTCCTCGCCGATCCTCAGTTTCTCGTCATAGCGAAGCCGGTTCTCATCCAGGAACCGGCGCTGGAAGATCGGCTTGAGATAGCCGAGGTTGAACTTCGATTCGAAGACGATGTTGCCGGCGATGTAGGTGGCGAGCGAAATCTCGCCCAAGCCTTCCAGATACTGCCGCGGGAACATCGCGTCCTCGACCACACCGTCCTCGCGAATGACCTGGAGGTTATCGACGGCGATCTGCGCTTCGGCTTTTTCGGCGCGGCTGATCATGGCGGCGAGACGGCCTGGAAAGACGGCGTCGTCGGAATCGAGAACCGCGATCCACCTGCCGCGGGCGACGTCGAGGCCGGCATTCCTGGCGCCGCCGGGACCGCGATTCCTGGCGAGCGCAACGACGCGCACGATATCCCCTGGATAGGCCCGCGCCACATCGAGCGTGGCATCGCGCGACTGGTCGTCGACAACGATGATCTCGACGCTGACCCCCTTCTGCGCGATGGCGCTGGCGATCGCCCTATCCAGCGTCGCCTCGGCATTGTAGGCCGCGATCACAACGGAAACGTCGGGGGCTGAAACATCGGGGGTCGGGGAAACGTCAGGCTGCACGCTTGCCCCCTTCCCCCGGCGAAGGTTGGCCATAGAGGCGGATTTCGCGGACGCCGACAAGACCGCTGACGACACCGACATGCATGATGCCGCGCAACACGCTGCGGTTCCTGCGTACCGGGCTGGCGACGACGGGAAGTGCCGCGGCGAAACAATAGGCCGCCTTTGCCGCGGCAAGGCCGACATGCTTGATCAGCCCGATGCCGCGCGCGTTACTGCCCAGGAGGTGACCATGCGTCTGACCGACGCGGAAACGGCGCCGGCCAAGCCAGTCGAACGCAGCCCTGGCACGCGGCACCACCTCGTCCACCCAGGCGTCTTGAGAAAAGGCGATGCGGCCGTCGGCCTTGACCATCTGATCGAAGAACTCGGTGTCCTCGCCGCCGGTCTGGCCGCGCGCCAGGCTGAAGCGGCGGCCGCGCAAGCTGTCCGATCCCGTGCGCAGCAGGACGTTGCAGGTGTAGCCGGTGCGGATCTCGCCGCGCACCCACACCGGCAAGGTCGAATGGAAATCGCCGCGCCGCATCCATTCTGGCGCATCCGGGCGGTAGAGCGCCCGCACCGGGCCGAGCACGGCTGCTGCGCCGCTGTCCTCAGCCGTCGCGACCAATTCGGCCAGCCAGCGCGGCGAGGCAGTCTCGTCATCGTCGATGAAGGCGAGGAAATCCGCCTGGCTGGCATCGAGGCAAGCATTGCGGGCGACCGAGATGTTGCGCGCCGGCGCATGCCGGTAGCGGACCGGCAATTTCAGATCCCGCGACAGCGCCGCCACCAGGGCCTGCGCGCTTGGCGTGTCGTCATTGTCGGCGACGATGACGCTGACATCAAACCCTGCCGGCATTTCCATGGCGGCGAGCGAGCGCAGCGTATCGGCCAGCTCCGGCCGCCGGAACGTGCACACGCCGATGTCGATGCTGCGGTTCCTGGCCTGAACCGCCATCACGCCACCCCGCGTCGCGCGCCAAGGCCGAGAAGCTGCAGCCAGAAGCCGACGGACCAGCCGAAATGCATGACCATCGCCGACACGCCGGCGAGCGCGATGCCGGCATTGCGCTGGCGGATGGCCGTCACCAGGCCGTAGCCCAGGCATACCGCCGCCCAGACCAGCAAGGGCACAGCCGCGATCCAGTGCACGAAGGAGAAGGCAGCCAGAAGAACCACCGGGAAGACCGCCAGCGGCACCATCTGCCGGACCTTTGGAATGACGCGGTGCTTCAGCACATTCTTGGCGCGGCCACGGCCATAACCGAGATACTGGAAATAGAGACCTTTGAGCGAGGCGCGCGGGTAATAGACCATCCGCGTCTTGCCGCTCATCCAGATCTTGTAACCGGCTCGCCGCAGCCGATAGTCGAGCTCGGCATCCTCATTGTGGCTGAACGTCTCGTCATAGCCGCCAACAGCGCCGAAGGCCGAAATCCGCATCAGCGCGTGATGGCCATGGTCGACCCACTCTCCGGCGGAGAGGTGGCGATGCTTGGAGCCACCGGTGCCGAGTTTCGAATTCTGCGCCGCCGCAACCGATTTCTGTACCGCGCCGCTGCCGCTGGTCAGCATCGAAACCACGACCGAATCCGCTGATGTGGCCATCGCTTCCTCAAGCAGCCGGTCACAATAATCGTCGGGATAGCCGCCATGCGCGTCGATGCGGATCAGATAGTCCGCACCCTCACCGAAAGTGCCAATGGCGAGATTGATCGCCGCGCTCTGGATGCGGCGCTTGTTGTGAAGCAGGATGACGCGCGAATCCTTCGCGGCGATCTGCTCGACAATGGCCAGCGTGCCGTCGGTGCTGCCGCCATCGGCGACGATGATCCTGGCGCCCAGCCTTTGAGCCGCGGGCCGCAATTGATCGAGCAGCGCGCCGATATGGCTTGCCTCGTTCAGGCAGGGGATCACGATCAGGCTGGAGGGAAGCGCTTGCGTCATCAGGCGATGTCCATCCTATGCCATGGCTTCAGCCGCGAGGGGTTCGCGCACGATGGTCAGGCGGCGCAATTTTTCGACCAGCGCGCTGCAGTCGCTGCGGTCGTAGCTCCATGTCCTGGGATTGCGGGCAAGCACGCGCGCCTTCAGCCTGCCGAAGCGGTGCTCTTCCATCTTGCCAAGCGCGGCCTCGAGCGCCTGGGCAGTCGGCTGGGGCAGAAGAATGCCGATATCCTGCTGGCTGAGGAACCGTCCCGTTTCCGTATGGCCCATCGAGATCGGCACCGCCCCGAAGCGACAGCCCTCATAGAGGCGGTTGGGCAGCAGCCATTCCGAATTCTGCCCCTCTTCGAAGAAATCGATCGCCCAGGCGAAATGGACGTCCTGGTAGATCGCCGCCATGTCCTCCGGGTTGCGGTAGGGTCCGCGAAACGACAGATAAGGCTCGGCATCGACGAAGTCATGGAAATCCGGGAATTCCGAGAGCGCCGGACGGCCGCGCAGCACGACCTCGAAACGTCCATCCATGCGGCGCGTGAAATCGGCCAGCAACCGGAGCGAGCGGCGACAGCGCAGCGCCCCGAACCAGCCGATCCGCCATGGCGGGGCGACAGGCCCCTCGATCGCCTCACCCGTGCCAGGTTGGATCGCAGCTGCCTCGAAATACTTGTTCTCGACCAGTTCGACGGGGGCGGCGACCTGGCGGAAAGGTTTGAAATAATTGGCGATGAAGGCGGGCGAACTGGTCACCAGCAGCTTCACGTCGCGCGCCAGATGGCGCTCGGTGGCGCGCAACGCCTTGCCGAGGACATCGTCGCGGAGCACCAGGCGGTGGATATCGAGGCATTCATAGACGATCGGCACCTTTGCGCCGAAGGCCGACCCAGCGCGACGGGCAAGCGCCAGCATTTCCAGATTGCGCGCTATGATGAGATCAGGCCGCGGCGCACCCCTCAGCTTCGCCCGAAGCGAAACCGTCGCTTTTGCGACCGCCGCCAGGCGCTGGGCGAATCGGCCGTCGCGCGTCGCGCCAAGGTCGATCGGCAGCAATCCTTCGATATCGGCAATCGGGGTGGCGGTGCGGCGGAAGCCCGCCAGGGTGACCTGGGCGCCACCTGTCCTGAGCATTGTGATCCGCCGGCGAACCGCCGGATCGGAGACATCGTGCACCAGGTACAAGACATGCAGCATGAAAACGCGACCGCTGTTTGACCCACCCAAGGGGAGCCTAGTACAGCTCTTGCTGCATCGCAACATTTTTGGTGCAGTGTAGCAAAATTAGTCACCTCTACCGCGCCGCACAAACACATCGCCTGCGGTTCACAACTCTTGAGAATGTCCGCGCAGTTGCGCCTCGCAAAAGCTATATGGGCCGCTGCGCAAGCAATTTCAGGCAATTTCAGCCATCTCGCGGCAACATGGCGATCTCACCGGGCGAGTCGCGCAGCCGCCGGCAGCCGAGATGGTGGTTAATCAATTCCTAAATAATGTATTGCAGTGCAACAAAAAATGATGTTGAATTCTTGCCAGGGAAGTTGGGTTTTGGAAGTTGCCAGGGGATCCCCGCCTGCAGTGTGTTGCAGCGCGGCATGTGAGTGCAGCGCTACTGCTGCACTTTGGAATAGCCTGCGAATACCCCCTGATGCCACTGTGTCGATACGGGTGGTGCTGTATGAGCAAGGCTCTTCGTATTGCCGTCTATGACGACAAGTATCCGACCAGCTTCGTTACACCGCGAACATCCAGGCATACGATCTTGCGACAGCGATTTCTGCCGCTGAACCTGGTCTCGTCGAAGCTGGAAGGCGTGACGCTGATCGAACCTGCCCTGTCTGTCGACATGGTGCATGCGTTCAACCGGATACCGGTCAATTCCTCCAAATACATCATGTCGTTCGAATCCCATTTGCCCCGGCAATTCGCCCTTCGCAAGCGCGGGCTGGTGGCGCGTTACCTGATGTCGCGGATCACCAACCCCGGCTGCCGCCGCATCATCGCCTTGTCCCATTTTGCCCGCAGAAGCCTGCTCGCCCAGCACTCCGACCATCCAGACCTGGACCTGCTGACGAAAAAGCTGCTGGTTCGCCACCCGAACATCGTGGTGCCGGCAACGAAAGACGCGATGGCGCAAGACGTTGCCGAGGAGTTGGTGCTGACATTCATCGGCGCCCACTTTGGCCGCAAGGGCGGATGCGTGGCGGTCAAGATCGCGGAAAAGGCGGCCGAGCAAAATTTGCCAATTCGAGTGAACATCGTGTCCAGTCTCCAGGTTGGCGGCCATATATGGACGGATCCGACGAGCCCGGGCTTCTTCGACCCCTACATCAAGCTGCTCGAACTGCCGAACGTCCGGCATCACGGTGTGTTGCCGAACCAGGAGGTGCGACAGTTGCTGCGCAACTCGCATTTCGGCGTCCTCGCCACCTTTGGCGACACTTTCGGTTACTCGGCGCTGGAATCGATGTCCGAGCACACGCCGGTTCTTGGAACGAAGGTCTGCGCCTTGCCGGAATTCCTGGAGGATGGCGTCAACGGGATCTCATTGCCCGTGGAACTCGACGATACCGGCGACTGGTCCAGCCCGGGATACGACGCGCGTGGGGAGGCGAAATACGCACGGTATTTCCGCGATGAGGTCGAACGGCTCGCCAGCCTGGCCATCGAACGGCTGAGGCCGTATATCGGGCAACCGGCCTTGATGGCGCCGCTGCGACGCGAAGCCCGCAGGACCGCGGAGGTCATGTTCGCGGCGGAGCCGGCAGGCGCGTTTTTTGATGCGCTTTACGATCGTGTCGCGGTGGAGAAGGCCCGCCAGCCGGCACAAATCGATCCCGCCCTCGACGTTTCGTCCCCCCAATCCCTGCCGCTTGAACCGCTTAAACCCGTGTCATTGTCGTTTGCCCCTGACCCGCAGAATGCAATGGGGCAAGTTCACCGCATTCCGACAGCCTCCGCGGCCTGAGCACCACTGAGAGCATTGCAACAGAAGCTGTTTTGCCGGGCGTTGGCCCACCGATCGAGAGGGACCACTCAGCCTATTCTCGCTGCCCGCATCGCGCCGGACCCTGAAGGAAGTTTTTTGTTGCATCGCAACATTTTGATGAGGCGAGGCAAAAAACCGCCTCACCGGGGTGCAAGACTCTTCAAGATGGCGCATGCCCAGCGCCACGGCGCCAAGGCCGCATCGAACGGCCGGATGGTACGTCGCCGCCGACAAGGGCAAGGCGGCCAATGGAGGCTACCGATGAATTACACACGCAGAAAACTCCTGGCGCTTCTGGCTGCCTCCACGGCGGTACAATCGGTCGTCAGCCAGGCACTGGCCGAGAGCGTCGTGGCGGGAAGCGGGGACGTCGCCCTCGACAAACTTCCCGACTGGTCCGGTGTCAAACTCCAGCTTTGGAAATACTCCAATCCCTTCGCACCGTCGCAGTGGAGCGAGCCCAAACTCGGAGGCTATGACTGGAAGGCCGCCAACGTCAAAATCGTCGACGGCGCCCTTCAGCTTACCGTCAGCGAGAAAGCCTCCGCCGAGGTGATCTCGGGCAGCAATTCCGCATCCGCATCGGCGAAATGGGAGGTGGACGTAACGCTGCCGACGATGAAGCCAGGGCTGATCGCGGCGCCGCTCTGGATCTTCAACGACAAGGCTCATGAGGAGGTCGATTTCGAGATCGTCGGCACCAGGGGATTGCAACTCACCGTCTGGGCGAACGTCGACAACCAGCACAAGGCGGTGTGGGTAAAATGGATTCTGGTTGGCGATCTCTCGGGCAAACGATATCGTCTCGGCCTGCAATATGAAGCCGGAAAACGGGTTGTCTTTTCCATCGATGGCAAGGAAGCCGCGGTCGTCACGCCGGCTGACACTGCCGGAGGCGCCTTTCCGAACAAGCCCATGCAGCCGTATTTCGACCTGTGGGTAGCAGCAGGTGCCGTCATGGACCCGCGCTGGGCCGGCAAATGGGAGCCGATGTCTCCGTCGGAGAGATTGGTCATGACCGTTCACGGATACAGGCGGACCGACATTTAGACATGAAGTAAATTTCTTGCACGGGATGCTGTCGTGCCTGGCCTCGAGGGCGGGCGCGGGCGCCGATCCGGATATGCTGCATTGCAGCATTTTTGGTGCGGTGTAGCAAAAATCCACGTTTTCTGTTGCACTGCAAAATTATTGCCGTAGTTTGGGGTGGGTGGCGGTTGTGGATTTCGGATTCCGGAATCCGCGCAAAGATCAGGAATCCTGAATTTGGAAGCCAATCCATTCGACCCGCCAGAAGGCTCGTTGCGCAAGTCGGTCGGGCGCGGCGCGGTGGTGACCGCCCTGTCGCAATCGGTGCGGGTCGCGACACAGATCATATCCGTGATCGTGCTGTCGCGGCTGCTGTCGCCGCAGGATTTCGGCGTCGTGGCGATGTGCGCGCCGGTGCTGGCCTTCATCGCGCTGTTCCAGGATTTCGGCCTGACCCAGGCGACGATCCAGAAATCGGGCATCCGGCATGAGGAGGTAAACTACCTCTTCTGGATCAATGTCGCGGTCAGTGCGATCCTGGCCTGCGTGCTCGCGGGCGCGGCGCCGCTGGTCGCTGCCTTCTACAGCGAGCCGCGCGTGGCTGGGCTGGTGGCCGCGTTCGGGCTGCAGATCATGGCCTATGGGCTCGGCGCCCAGCATCTGGCGCTTTTGACGCGGCGCATGCAGTTCGGGCGCCTGGCGATCATCGATGTCGCCAGCGCCGTCGCCGGGCTGGCGGTATCGATCGCCTGGACCTTCATCGACCGTTCCTACTGGGCGCTGTTCGCCGGCACGCTGACCGGCGCGGTGCTGCCGACGCTGTGCTACTGGGCAAGCTCACGGTGGCGGCCCGGCATGCCGCGCAAGGTCGCGGGCATCGGCGAACTGATCAATTTCGGCGCTGGCATCACCGGCTTCAACTTCGCCAATTTCTTCGCCCGCAACCTCGACAACGTGCTGATCGGCAAGTACTGGGGCGAGCAGCAACTCGGCCTTTATGACCGCGCCTACAAGCTGCTTCTGTTCCCGCTCAGCCAGATCACCAATCCGCTGTCGAAAGTCATGGTGCCGGCGCTGTCCAGGCTGAAGGACGAACCGGACCGCTATCGCAGCGCCTATCTGCGCGTCATGCCGCTGATCTTGCTGGTGGCCTTGCCCGGGGTCGCTTTCGCCACCGCCATGTCGGATGTGCTGATCCCCTTCGTGCTCGGCGAGCAGTGGCGGGCAAGCGCTTCGATCTTCCTGGCGCTCGGCTTTGCCGGGCTGCTGCAACCGCTCAACAACCCGGCGGGCTGGCTTTTCGTCAGCCAGGGCCGCTCCGGCGACTTCATGCGCTGGGGCATCATCACGGCGGTGACGTCGGTGCTCGCCTTCGCGATCGGCCTGCCCTATGGCGCGCTCGGCGTGGCGGTCGCCTATGCGGTCAGCGAATATCTGCGCACGCCGTTCCTGTGGCTCTATGTCGGCAAGAGCGGACCGCTGCGGGCCAGCCATGTGCTGCGCGCCGCGACCCCGTTCGTGCTCGGCGCGCATCTGGCGCTGGCGGCGGTCTGGCTGATCAAGCCGATGCTGCCGCAACAGCCTGTCGTCGCCCTGACCGGTGGCGCCGTTCTTGCCTACCTGATCACCATTGTGGTCGCGCTGGCCTTCGCATCCGGCCGCGAGGCCTTGCGCGAGGCCCTGAAAATGCTGCCGGCAAGGCAGCCGGCGGCAACGCCGCGCGAGGCGCAATAATTTCGACGCCTTTGCCGGCTACCCAATATCCACACGAGCATCAGGTCCGATCCATGCACTACCGATCGATCTCCGACATGAACGACACCATCGTCAGCAACCTTCACCGGCTGCCGGGCGACATCGACCTTGTGGTCGGCGTTCCCAGAAGCGGCGTGCTGGCGGCGACGCTGGTGAGCCTTGCCGCGAACATTCCGATGACCGACCTGGATAGCTTCCTGGAAGGCCGTGTCTACACGTCGGGCATCACCAAGCGCCGCGCCGCACTCGATCGCAAGGTCTCCGAGATGCGCAAGGTGCTGGTGATCGACGACAGTGTCGCCGGCGGCAATGCCATGCGCGACGCGCGCGCCCGCATCCAGGCCGCCGGCATCGAGGCCGACTTCACCTTTGCCGCCGTGTTCGGCCTGCAGCCTCGGCATGCCGAAACCGACGTCGTCTTCGAGGTCGTGCCGCACCCGCGCATGTTCCAGTGGAATTTCATGCATCACAAATTCCTGGCGCAATGCTGCGTCGACATAGACGGGGTGCTGTGCCTCGACCCGACCGAAGCGGAAAACGACGACGGCCCGGCCTATGAAAAATTCCTCAGCGAAGCGCGCCCTCTTCATGCCCCGACCCACAGGATCGGCTGGCTGGTCACCAGCCGGCTGGAGAAATACCGCGCCCTGACCGAGGCATGGCTCGCAAGGAACGGTATCCAGTACGACCAGTTGATCATGCTCGACCTGCCCAGCAAGGCGGAGCGCCAGCGGCTTGGCGCGCATGGCAGTTTCAAGGCTGATTTCTACCGCAAATCCGACGCCATCCTGTTCATCGAGAGCGAGCATGCGCAGGCGTTGAAGATCACCGAACTGTCGGGCAAGCCGGTGCTGTGCGTCGAAACGCACATGGTCAGCGTTCCCGACGCGCTGTCGCTGCCGGCGCTCGGCCAGGCAGCGCGCAACCTGCCGGCAAGGCTGCGGCAGATCAACTCCCAGGAGGGCCGCAAGGGCGCCGCCAAGGCCCTCGCCCGCGCCCTGCTTGGCGCCCGCGGCTACGAGACGCTGAAAAGCCGGGTCAAGCGCCCGGCCTGATCAACACCGTGCCAACTGCCATCGAGCAGCTTGCCGCCCGCCATGGCTATGCCGCCTGGCGGGCGCGCTGCCGGACCGCCCTGTCCAATATGGAGAAGAAGGTGACGAACTGGCGGTCCGGATCGAGTTCCGGACGCGCCGCGAAACCGCGCGCGAGGCTCGAGACGCGATCATATTCCTTGCTGTCGTTCCACAACCGCCTGACGGCCGCGACCCAGTCGGCGAGCGGAGCGTCGTAATCCAGCACCGCGCCGCCCGGGCCGATCGCTTCGGGCAGGCCGCCGCGCCGCGAGCCAAGGACGGGGATTCCGCTGCAATGGGCCTCCGACGCGACGCGCCCCCAGGCCTCTTCCCATTTGCTGGGCGCAAGCAGGATTCTGGTGCGCCCATAGACCGTCTTCATGTCGCTGGTGCGGCTTTCCAGCGTGACATTGCCAAGCGGTGCGATCGTCTCCTCGATGCGCGCGCGATGGTCATCCTCGAGCTTCCAGCTTTCAACGAACAGGAACGGGATCTCGGGGCAGGCGCCGGCGATGCGCACCGCCAACTCGAAACCCTTTTCCTCATAGGGATTGATCAGCGTGACAAACTGGCCCGTCGTCGGCGTGCTGTAATGCGTCGGGTTGATGGTCGGCGGGATCACCGTCGCCTCGATGCCGAACTCCCTGCTGTAGGTGCGCGCGGTGAATTCTGAATTGGCGATGTAGAGTGCCGAGCGCAATTCGCGCAGGTCGCCGGCCAATTCATGAAACTCGACGTTGCGTAGATACACGACCAGCGGCACGCCCTCGGCCTGCAGCGCCTTGCCGAGCGGAACCGACTTGTGGCACTGGACCACCGCCACATCCGGCTTCACGCGGTTGACCGCAAAGCCCGCCGCCTCCCAGGGGAACCACGCCCGGATCACCGGGTAGCCGGGGAAGCTGTCGACGACCGCGGGCTGGCGCAAAAGCTTCATCTTGGCGCGCGCCTTGAGGCCGAAGACGCCGTCGCCGAACAGGGCGGCAAGCACCGCGGCCTCATGCCCATGCTCGATCAGTTGTTCAGCCAGATGATGCGTGCTCGACTGGACGCCGCCGCTGAATTCCGGCGGGTAGCCATTGCCGCTTGTAAAAAGAACTTTCATGATCCTGGCTCCTGGTCTTTTCGCGTTTCATTCTTGCGGCCCGATCAAGGGCCGCGTCGAAAGCCGCCTCAGGCATTCTGTGGCGGATCAAGCGTCGCGAACGGGTTGGTGCATGAGTGCCATCCGGTGAACCGGATCGGATCGTCGGGCGAACTGCGCCCGGCGTAGTCCGTCAGCATATGGAATTCTGCAACGAGCCAGCGATCGAAATGCCTGAGATCGCGCCGCTTGCGCCGCGGCAGCAGCCCGCGCGCGTGGCCGAGATTCGCCTTTTCAAGCAAGGTAACGGCATCGCCCAGCTTCTCGCTCGGGAATATCCAGGGATTCCGGTTGCGGAACTCCAGCACGAACTGCTGCAGATGCTCGATGCGCATGTTCAGCCTGCCGAGATATTTTTCCAGCGTGACCCGAACCAGATCCTCGTCCGAAAACGAGGAGACGGCTGCGTAGGCAACGCCCGTCGACGCAACTCCACCTGCCAGGATGGCCAGTGCCGAGCGCCGTGTGACTTCGATCATCAGCCCGCTCCTCTCACGCGATCCGGCTCGCCGCCCGCAGCGACAACGCCGCCGCGGTCAGGCTCGGGTTGGCGCAGGAGCAGCTTGGGTAGGTGCTGGTGCCGACGACAACCAGGTTTCTCAACCGGTGATGGATCATGTCGCTGTCGATGACCGAATCGGCCGGACCGGTGCCCATCCTGAGCGTGCCCTGCACATGCGATTCGGTTGGCCGGATGCCGCGGTCGAAAAGCCTTTCGACCGGCAGCGGGGCAAGCAGCCCGGGCAATTTGTCCAGCGCCCGGGCCATGCCCTTGATCGCGTAGTCCGACGGCGCCTTGAAGGAGACAAAGGCATTGTCGTCCTCGTCGAGGGTGACGAAGTTCTCGTCATCGAGCAGGTTCTCAGTGACCACGACAAGCGGCAGCGTCTGCCGCAGACGTCCCTTCTCGGCGCGCATCCCGTGCTGCCAGCGGTTCTCGAAATAGACCAGGGCCGCCGCGTGCTCGGACCGGTGCGGACCGTCATAGAGGCCGAAATTCAGGCCGGTGGTAATTGTGCTGCCGTCGAAATTGTCGACGCCGTCGAGATAGACCTCGAAATTCCAGCCATAGGATTCGTGCAGGCCGCGCCCGACGAATTCATCGCCCAGGCCGGAGCGCAGCATGATCGCGGCGCTCTGGATGGCATTGGCGCCGAGAATGAAGAGGTCGCCGCTGACCTGATATTGCTTGCCGTCATGGACGAAGGTGACCGAACGGACCGTACCGCCGACATGGTCGAGCCGCCGCACTTCCGCACCGAGGCAGACCGAAACGTCTGGATGCTCGAAGACGTGCATCAGGCCGTTATTGGCGGTGAATTTCGCGTCGACCGGGCACAGCCAGCAGCGTAGGTTGGCACAGCACGAGGTGCGTTGCGAGGTCGGGACCCGGGCACGGGCGGTCGGCATGACGAAGTGCTGGTCGGGCTGGGCCGCCTTCATCATCTTGTCCGGCGTCGACATGCGATGCGGTGGTTGCGGAAACGGTTTTGAGCGCGGCAGCATCGCTGCCATGTCGGGGTCGCCCGAGATCGACATGATCTCTTCGGCATCGCAGTAGAACGGCTCGACATCGTCATAGCCGATCGGCCAGTCATTGCCGATGCCGTAGGTGCTTTTCAGCCTGAAATCATTGGGATGGAACCGTGGCGTCTGCGCGAACCAGCAGTTGGTCCCGCCGCCCAGCCCGATCGTATAATTCCACGGCTTGTCGGCATTGTCGGTCTTGTAGGTCGCCTCGTCGTCGACGTCGGTGTTGGCGTTCTGGTCGAGCTGCCATTCATGCGTGTTGTGGCGGCCCCACTCCAGCACCAGGATGCGCGCCTTACGCCGCTTGGCGAACTCGTGCAGGAAGAAGGCCGAACCGAAGCCGGAACCGATCGCGACAAGATCGAAATGATCCCTGGTGATTTGCTCGGGCTTCACGTCCAGCACCATCAGCTACAACTCCGCACAGAAATACGCACCCATCGGGTCCTCGCGACCGTTCTTCGTGTCCGAGACCAGTCTCACCACTCCAGCCTCATGCCGCCATTCTGCCGATCGAGTGATATTCGATGCCATGGCGCGCCACGACCTTGGGATCATAGAGGTTGCGCCCGTCGAAGATCACCGGTGTGGCCAGCGCGTCCTTGAGCGCGTCGAAGGACGGCGCGCGGAAGCTCTTCCATTCGGTGGCGATGAGCAGCGCATCGGCGCCGCGCAGTGCCGCTTCCTTGGTGCCGCACAGCATCAGGTCGTCGCGCAGCCCGTAGATGGCCTGGCATTCCTGCATCGCCTCGGGATCATAGGCCTGCACGGTCGCACCGGCCTTCCACAGCGCCTCCATCAGGACGCGCGCCGGCGCCTCGCGCATGTCGTCGGTGTTGGGTTTGAAGGCCAGGCCCCACAGCGCGAAAGTCTTGCCCGCAAGATCACCCTTGAAGTAGCGGTTCACCTTGTCGAACAGGACGGATTTCTGGTCGTTGTTGCGCTCCTCTACGGCACGCAGCAGCTTGGCGTCGAATTTGACGCCTTCGGCGGTCTTGATCAGGGCGCGGACGTCCTTGGGAAAGCACGATCCGCCATAGCCGAGGCCCGGATAGATGAAGTGATAGCCGATGCGCGGGTCGCTGCCGATGCCCTTGCGCACCTCCTCGATGTCGGCTCCGAGCTGCTCGGCCAGATTGGCCATCTCGTTCATGAAGCTGATCTTGGTCGCCAGCATGCAGTTGGCGGCGTACTTCGTGAATTCGGCGCTGCGAACGTCCATCACGATCATCTTTTCGTGGTTTCGGTTGAAGGGCGCGTAGAGCTCGCGCATCACCGCCTCGGTGTCCTCGCTGGACGTGCCGACGATGATGCGGTCGGGCTTCATGCAGTCGGAAACGGCCGAGCCTTCCTTGAGGAATTCGGGATTGGAGGCAACGTCGAAGCTCAGGTCCTCGCGCCCTCTTGCCTTCAGCGTTTCGGCGATCCTGGCCTTTACCTTTTCACAGGTGCCGACCGGCACTGTCGACTTGCCGACGATGATCTTGGCGGTGTCCATCTCGCGGCCGATGGTCTCGGCGACCGCCAGCACATATTTCAGGTCGGCCGAACCATCCTCGCCGGGTGGCGTGCCGACCGCGATCATCTGGATTTCCCCATGCCTCACGGCGGCGGCGGCATCAGTGGTGAATTTGATGCGGCCGGCGGCGTGATTCTCCCTGACGATGCTTTCAAGGCCCGGCTCGAAGATCGGGACGAAGCCCTGGTTGAGCCGTTCCACCTTGTGTGCATCGATGTCGACGCACACAACCTGGTGGCCGACCTCGGCAAGCACCGCCGCCTGCACGAGGCCGACATAGCCAATTCCAAACACCGTCAAATTCATTCGATTTCGTTCCTGTGCAGGGCCGCGAACCGCTTTCGGTACGGCCGGTTCAATTCGACGTTCCCAGCTGTTTTATAGTGCATGCGAGCGATTCAGGAAATTGACAGGGTTCGCCGAGCGCGGTGAAGGCGACGCGTTCGACCTGCAGCGAAAGCTTGCGGCCCGGATCCGCGAACGCGCCCATCCAGCTTTTCATCGTGTCGCTGCCCCAAAAGCTGAAGAAAATCTTCTGCGCATGGCTGGGCAGCTTCGCCGGATCGGTGATGGTGTTGACCAGCTGGCCGTTCACGTACCAACGCAAACTGTCTTTCTCCCAGACGAAGGCGTAGTCGTTGAAGGCCTTGTCGGTGCCGCCGGGCACCTCGACCAGCTTCTCGTTCTTGCCCTTGCCGTCGATATAGGCGTTGACCTGCACCTTGGATGTGTCCTTGGTCAGGATCTCGAAGTCGATCTCGTCCCAAGGCTGCTTGTCGGACGGGCCGATATAGGAAAAGAAAGCCGCGTTCAGGCCGGGCCCGGTGTCGGTCTTCATCCGCGCCTCATAGGTGCCGTAGCCGAAGCGCTGCTTGGTCTGGATCTCGCCGCAGGCGAACTCGCGATCCTTCGTCTTCTGCTTCTCGAACCCCAGTGACAATACGCCGTCGGATACGCTGACCTGCCCCTTCGACCAGGTGCAATTCTGGTGACTGCCGTTCGTCCAGCCGTCGGAAACGTACCAGCGTTCTCGGTTGAAACTGGTGAAATCGTCGACGAAAGAGGGAGCCGTCTCGATATTCTGTGCACGGGCGGGAATTGCCGGGAGACTGGCAAGAGCGGCCAACAGCAGCGCCCCGGCCGGACCAAGCAGCCATAGGTCGGTCCGCCCGGCCTGGTGCGCGATGGCCGATGCGTCAATTGCAGTCGTGGATGTGGATTTCGAACCCGAATTCATACCAAACTCACCTTTGTGCTGTGTCCCCAACCCAAAGTCGACGTTTGAACCGCTTCCAAACGGGCCAACCTTGACCTCCTCATTGACCCTCCCGAATTACCTCTCCTGTCTTGCGTCGCATCCTTGCGGCAGTCCCCTGTCTCCGCGATCACGCTCGGCCGGCGCCGGCGGGCCTGGAGACATCGACGGCGGCCGAATCGGACGTCCCACCCTCGTCGAAGACCATATCCAGCGAATGACGGAGCTCCTTCATCATGCCGTTCTGGCGCGACAACGCCGCGATGCGACGCTCGCTGTTCAGGATCGACTCCGTCAGCGCGGTAACTTCGGATGAGCGCCTGCGCGAGGCAGAGCCGTTCTCCATGGCCTCGACAAGAAAGGCAGCGTTGGTGGCCGTCTTGCGGTAGCGGCTCTCCAGGCCGGTTTTCTCGGCTTCGATCTCGGCTGCAATCTGCTCGAAGAGCTTCGCCAGCCGGTCGAGCCGCGACACGTCGGCCTGCCGGTCGCGGGCAGGATCCCTTGATCTGAAGCCGAATATCGAGGCCATGGCTTAAATTCCTGTCATCGCCGGCTTGCGTGCCGGGCTGCTGGCCAATCCCCGCAACAGGGGCTGAAAAACTCGCACAGCATTGTCCTACTCCACTGAGGGAGAGACAGACCAATCCGATCGGGGGCCAGTTCGGTTGGTCGTCTATTTGCTGCACCGCAACATAGACTGCCATCGTCGGAGCCGTGAGGCAACCACCCAATTCGTAAACTCATAAATCCCGTGGAAATGGTTTGCGCGGCGACGTGTTGTCGCCGGGATAAAGCGAGCAGTCCCAGTGCCTTACCGTTCCTTGCCGGCGCTGGTTCCGGCCATCAGGAAACGCAACGGCGGCACCTGCCTTTGCCCGGAGGCAAGACCAACGCGACGAAACAGCGCCTCGAGCTTGTCGGAAGCCACGCCCTGGACGATCGGGACCAGGTTGGATTGGCTTGATAAGGCGTAGGCCGCGGCCGAAGCCAGCCCGCGCTCGGCCTTCACGTCGAGGAAGTTGCGCAGCCGGTATTTGTCGCGCACGTGCCGCTCGTGCCGCCGCAGCACCGCCTTGGAGCCTTCCGGCAAGCTGTCGATCGCCAACAGCGCCAGATCCGCATCGGCCAATCGCTTCAGGTCCTGCGTCTTGTGGCGGCCGCTGAGCGAATCGGCGCGCACGATGGCACCGTAGCCGCAGGAGCGGATGACCTTGAACCGCGCCCCGTGGGCGACCGCGCGGGCGTAAAGTTCGTAATCCTCGCCCAGCCGCAGGCTCTCATCGTAGCGCAATCGGTGCCGGTCGAGGAAGGCGCGGCTGATCACGGGTTTCAGGAAGCCAAGCTCGCCTCTTTGCACGCGGCGCCTGGAGATATTGCCTTCGACGAAGCGCTCGAAGTCGAGGAATTCCGGCTCGGCGGCAAAATCCGGGGCGACGATTTTCGTCGCGTCGCTGGTCGCGTCGTCCCTGATCAACATGATGTTGTCGGCCGCGAAATCCCAATCAGCGCCGGCAAACAGGTTGCGGAACCGGCCCTCGAGGAAGAAGTCGTCGGCATCCAGAATGCTGATGAACGGCGCCTTCGAGCCGGCGATCGCGGCATTGCGGGCGAAGGACGGGCCGCGATTGACGTCGAGGCGCATCACCGCAAGCCGGCCGCTGCCGTCGTCGGCGGAGCGGGCCACCTCGGCGGTGTTGTCGGTGGAACCGTCGTCGACGACGACGACCTCCGCCACTTCCGGTTCGCGCAACGCGGATGCGATGGCTACCGCGATCGTGCGTGCCGCGTTTTTGGCCGCGATGATCACGCAGACCTCGGATTTCGTCATCGACATGGGTTTTGCCTCTTGCACAGGTTTCGATCTGCCCTCGCCCTGTACGTATTCGATGCCTATCGCCATTACGGACTGGCCGGCCGTTCGAAGATGCGGCGGCTGATGTCCGCCGATGCCGCCCAGCCGGCTTCCGCCAGATAGCGGACGGGAGCCCGGCCGCACAATTCCCACAAAACGGTTCGCCGCTGCGGCCATCGCAGTGACGACAGCCATGGCGCGATGACCATGTTGAGCAGATCCTGGTTGCCGATGCGCGACAGGATCGGCTTGGCCCGCTCCGACAAGAGCGTATCGGTGCCGCCCAACAGCACGTCGGCGGCACGCAGGCCGAGCAGCAGCGTATCGTCCAGCCCCTGGCTCACCGCCGCATCGAGAACACGACGCTGATCGGCCTCGTCGAGACGGTTGGCGCTGGCCCTGATATCGCAGACATAGCCGGCGCAGGGCTCGCGGTTGAACAGGGCCTTGGCGACGCTGATGCAGGACAGCATCAGCGTGTCGGCGACCGACGTGAACGGCACTCCGGTGCCGGTGATCTCGACCAGCCGTTTGCGTCGCAGGAACCCGTCGGCATCGCGTGGACTGGGCGAGCCGGGCTGCTGGAGCCGATAGTGAAGGTCGACCGTGGAGGATTTCGACCCGCTTCCACGAATCATGTGCTGTTCGCCAAGGAAGCGAACCCACCAGACCGAGCGCGACTTGCCTGATACCTCGTAGCCGATCGAACGCAGCGCGTCGCGCGCCCTCGAGAACCCCGCAGGCGAAACCAGGATATCGACATCGCCCGAAGGCTTCATGAAATGGTCGTCGTAGAGCAGATGCTGCTGAAACGGGCCCTTCAGGAAGACGAAATCGATTTGCCTGTCGCGCAGCGCCTGGTGGATCGCCATCGAATCCATGAGGCAGGCGGCGTTCATCGAAACCGTCTGCCGGCGATAGGTGTCGAGCCATCGGAAAAGCTCAGCCGGCCTGTCGCCCGCGGGCGCGCGCGACAGCGCCTTCAGAACGAAGGTGGCGACTTTGTTCAGCCTGGCGATATCGGCGACGGCGGCAACGGAAAGGCCCGGCTGCGACAGATCGCCAGCCGAGGCCGCCGCGCCCGAGAAATACAACCGCAGACAGGCCTGCACATAGGCAATCTCGTCGGCGCAGTCGGCTGCGCGCAGTCGTTCATAGGAACTTTCCGGCAAGGCCATTGAGCGCATGGTCTCCAAAACGCGGTTTGCGCGACACGTATGCTGCAAGTGCGAAGCAAAGCATCCTCAAAAACCTCGGCTGCGTAAAGTCTTTCCTTTCGCAGTGCGAAATTTTGCAACCAGAGCGGTTGCCTAGCCTCCCGAAGACCGTGAAAGATACGATTGGAATTGCAACCGCCAGCGGGGCCTTGCGGTCGATCGTCACCGCGGGCCGGCTAATGGAAACATATCCTTATTTAGGGATGCCTAAAATATCATCAACCCCACCAACTTTTTATCATAACAAAATCAACGGTTTAAAGACTTGTCATCGCAGGAGGCGGATCATTCGAGCTTCAGTCAAAAAGAGGCGAAATTTTGAGCAGCCCACGCACACATGGTGACGCCCGCAACCCTTAATTGATTAACCAGAGGTAAATCAGGCTTGACTCATAAATGTTGCCATGCAGCTATTGCAACGCAGCATGAAAGTGCTGACGGCACTCGACAGGCCGTTTCCAGTCCTCATTTTGGAGAGTAAAATGGAACAGAATGTTGAAAAGCACGAGTACGAAACGCCAAGCCTGACGGTACATGGTTCCATTGAAACCATCACCCAGGGCGGTGGTGGCAGCACGGCAACCGACGCGTCGTTTCCCGCGCACACCCCAATCGGCGACCTGACGTTCTCCTGAGACCAACCTGATCCCGGAGGAGTGACGTTGGGCTTCCGGGATTCAAGACAATAAATGGAGCCGGGGATGAAAATCCCCGACTTTCCCTTTTGAACTGACGACGCGTGGACCGTGTGTTGCAAACGAGGTTTTGGGATGAACTGGAACCCATCTGAACACGATTGCGTAAGTGCCACCGGGGATGCCGTGGCTTGCGAATTTGGCGAAGGCCTCGCGCTTCTCAATCTCAAATCCAATATCTACTACAGCCTCAACGGCGTCGGCGCTTTTATCTGGGAGTTGATCCAGGAGCCGAAGTCGATCGCCGATATCCGCGGCGCCGTGCTTGCGCGCTACAATGTCGACGCCGAGCGCTGCAAGGCCGACGTCGACGCATTGCTGCAAGGCCTGACCGAAAACGGACTTGCGAGGCTGCAGCATGAGGCACTCGTCTAGGCAGGCTCCGCAAAAGGCCATGATCCCGCGGCAAAGACCTGCGACGGAACAAAGACCCAGGCGGACGCCCCGCCGGCGTAGTTTGGCCAGGGTTCTGTCGCTGAGCGGCTCCGAGGCCCTTTTTCTCTGCCACTGCCTGCTGGTTGTCGCCGCCATCCGGCTGGGGCTGACCTTGTTCTCCTACAACCGTGTTCGTGGCATGGTGACCCGGCTCAACGCGCGCCAGTGCGCCAGTATGGGCGAATTGCGGCTCGTCGCCTGGGGCGTCGGCGCAGCTGCACGGTTCGTGCCGCGTGCCACTTGCCTTACCCAGGCACTCTCGGGTCAATACATTCTCGCACGCCAGGGCAATGCCTCCAGCATCCGCATCGGCGTCGAACGCGGCACGGGCGAGCAATTGAAGGCGCATGCCTGGCTGGTCAGCGACAACCATGTCGTGCTTGGCGGCTCTGTCGATGGCTTCGCCCATCTGGTGGACCACGGCAGCCGATGAGCGGCGTGGCCGGAATCCTGCTGCGACAGGGACACGCGATTGCGGTCCGAGGACACACGATCGCGGGCCGGGAATTTGCGCCCGAGGACGCGGCGACCGATATCCAGCAGATGCTGGCACGCATGCGCCACCGCGGGCCGGACGGAAACTCGTGGTGGCTGGACGGCGGCATCGCGCTTGGCCACGCCTGGCTCAACACCACGGATGAGGCCGGTCCCGGCCCGCTCACCATGGCCGGCGGCAAGCTCGCCATCACCGCCGATTGCCGGCTGGACAATCGCGACGAGCTGATGGCGAGGCTGGGTGTGCGCGACAGATCGGTCGCTGACGCAGTACTGCTGATGCGGGCCTACCTGCGCTGGGGCGAATCCTGCCCCGTCCACCTGCAGGGCGATTTCGCCTTTGCCATCTGGGATGCCGAGCGGCGGCTGCTGTTTTGCGTGCGCGACCATTTCGGGGTCAAGCCATTCTACTACCACGCCGCGGACCGGCGTTTTGCCTTTGCCTCCGAGATCGGGCCGATGCTTGGCCTCGACGGGGTCGATGCGCGCATCAGCGAGCACCGCATTTCGGGATTCCTGGCTGGACTTCCCGACGACCCGCAATCCACCCCCTACAGCGATATCTTCAGCCTGCCGGCGCGTCACAGCCTCACCGTCACCGCGCAACATGTTATGCTGCGCCGATACTGGCAGATCGAGCCATCGACGCGGCCGCTGCGATCGGATGCGGCGGAGGAATTCGGCCATCTGTTCGCGCAATCGGTGCGCAACCGTATGCGCGGCAGTCAGTCGACCGGCGCGATGCTGAGCGGCGGCCTCGACTCCTCCTCCATCGCCTGTGTCGCCGGCCTGCAGAATGCCGCCGAGCGGAGACCCAGGTTGCCGACCTTCTCGCTGATTTTCGAGAAGGGCTCGCCAATGGATGAGCGGGCGTTCATCGATGCCGTGCTTGACCAGCAGAAAACCGATCCGACGCTGATCCCTGTTGGCAATTATGCACCCTTCGCCGAGTTCGAGCGGGTGCTGGAGGAGCAGGAAGGCACCTTCCTGGCGCCGGGCTTGACGCTCACCCGCGGCATATACAGGACCGCGGGAGCCAAGGGCGTGAAAGTGCTGCTCGACGGCCATGGCGGCGACGAGGTCGTTTCACAGGGCCATGGCCATCTGCACGAGCTTGCCAATGGCCGCAGGTGGCTGGACCTTTGGCGCGAGGTTCGCAGTGCCTCCAACACCTATGGCGACAGCACGCTCGGCCTCTATTTCCAGTTCCTGACCCTCTATGGGCCGGCATGGCGGATCGCCAGGCTGAGACAGCTGGCGAACCGGGCGCTGAACAGGATACGCAAGCCCGCGCGGATACAGCGCGGCCGCAGTTGGCGCGACCTGATCAATCCGGACCTGGCCAGGCGCACCGAGATCGTCGACCGTTTCCACCGGGCCGGATACATGCCGCCGGGCGTCCAGGCCAGCGACGCCTTGAGCCATCGCTGGATCCTGTTGAACGGCTATGTGCCCCACTCTTTCGAAGTGCTCGACAAGGCGGCCGCCAATTTCGGCATCGAGCCACGGTATCCCTTCTGGGACAAGCCGCTGGTCGAATTCTGCCTGGCGCTGCCGGGCGAGGAGAAACTCAGCCACGGCTTTGGCCGCCATGTGTTGCGCAGGGCGATGGAGGGCATCCTGCCGCCGGCGGTGCAGTGGCGGCGCGACAAGATCGATTTCACCGCCAATCTGGTCAATGGCATGGTGCGCAACCATCGCGACCTGCTGGAGCAGTTGCTGGTCTCGGACGCCGGGCGCATCGCGCCCTATGTCAACCTGCCACAGGTGAGCGCCGCATATGGTCGACTGATGCGCCAGCCGGATCGGGCGGCCCCTCTCGATGTCCAGTATGTCTGGCGTTCGGCCTCGCTGTCGCTCTGGCTGCGGCAGGTCCAGCACAGCGGGAGCCCCGCATGATGCCCCGTAACCAGCCGTTCGCCACCTGCCTTGGTGAGCATCCTCCCCATGACGAGATGATGAGGGAGCGACGTTACTACCGGGCCTATGGCCTGATCGTCGCATCCGACGTGGCGTTGCCCGAACTGCAGCCGGCGGAACCGGCGGCGCCGGATATCCTGATCGCCATCGGCATGATCGACATGCCGAAGCCTTCGGCCGAGACCGCGACGATCTTCCGCTTCGAGCCGGACCGGCAATATCTGGCGTGGCATGCCGTCGGCGCCTTCCTGATCAGCGGTTCCAACCGCATCGATATCGAGCCGGCGCCCGGCGTCGACGACGCGCTGCTTGCCTTCCCGCTGCTCGGGCCGGTGATGGCATTGTTGCTGCACCAGCGCGGCCTGCTCGTCCTGCATGCCAGCGCCATCGCGGTGGCTGGGAGGGGCGCCATCTTCATGGGCGACAAGGGCGCCGGCAAGTCGACGACGGCAAGCGCACTGATCCGCGCCGGGCATGATTTGCTTACCGATGATGTCGTGGCTATGGACCTGGCCAACCCGGTCGCGCCGATGATCGTTGCGGGCTTTCCCCAGATCAAGCTTGCCGCGGATGCCGCCGCCGCGATTTCGCTTGGCCAGGCGGAAGTGCGGCCGCAAGTGCATCCGGCGATCGGTAAGATGCAACATCGCCTGCACGGCGCCTTCTCCGGCGGCTTGGTGCCCGCGACCAGGATCTATGTCCTCGAGCGCGGCCAAAAGGCCGGGATCATGCCCTTGCCCGGTATCGCCGCCCTGCCGGCCATCATCAAATTCTCCTATGTGACGCGGTTCGGCCGCGCGGCGCTGTCCGGCGATTTCGCGGCGCTGCATTTTCGCCAATGTTCAGCAATCGCTAACCATGTCGGCGTGTTCCGGCTGGAAGTTCCGACCGGCCTCGACAGGATTGGCGAGGCGGTGGAGCTGATCGAAGCCGACCTTTCGGTTGGTAATTTAGCCGCCGGGGAGCCGGCGGCCGGCCATCGGCGGCGGTGAGGGCAATCATGTCGAAGTCCTCGGTCCTTCGCCTGTCGCTGTTTCGTGATGTCGCCGCGTTCGGGGCCGTTATTGCCCAGATCGGCGGGCGGCGGACCTGGACGGCGCTTCTGTTCCTCATCCTCGGCAGCCTGACGGAAGGCATCTCGATCCTGCTGCTTGTGCCGCTGCTGCACCTGGTCGGGCGCGCCGACCAGGATTTCGCGGTGCGGTTGCCGAACAACGATTTCGTGCGCTGGCTGGTGCCGGACGGAACGCTGCAGCTGACGACGGTGCTGTGCGCGCTGGTTGGACTCGTTGCCGTGCAGGCAGCATTCAACCGCTTCAAGTCGGTCTACATGGCCAGGCTTCTGTTCGATTTCATCAACCGCCTGCGCATGAACCTGTTCGAGAGCATCGGCAAGGCGCGCTGGGGCGTGTTCTCGCGCATGCGCAGCTCAGACCTCGACCATGCCCTGACCGGCGACATCGATCGCGTCCAGGGCGCCGCCTTCTCGCTGCTCATGCTGGTGCAGATCGCGGTGCTTTTGGTGGGCTATCTCGTGATCTCCATGTTCATTTCGCCGGTCATGACGGCGTTTGCGATCGGCATCGGCATCGTGATGTTCATAGCGCTGCAGCCGTTTCGCTCGCGCGCCACAGCCTTCGGACGTGTCCTGACCAGCAATCGCCAGGATCAGTACCGGACAGTCTCGGAATTCCTGGGCGGCATCAAGGTGGCCAAGAGCCTGAATGTCGAGGCCAGCTACTTCGCGCAGCTGCAGGCAACCCTGGAAAGGATGAAGGCCGACAACATCGACTATGTGCGCAACAGCTCGATCGGTACCGCCGTGTTCCAGGTGACGAGTGTCGTGGGCCTCAGCCTGTTCATCTACGTGGCGCTGGTCCGCTTCAACCTGTCGCTGGCCGAGATTGTCGTGCTGCTCCTGGTTTTCATGCGTATCGCGCCACGCTTCATGGATATGCAGACGCAGGCCCAGCAGGTGCTGATCAACCTGCCCGCCTATATGGCCATGCGCGGCCTGCAGGCACGCTTCGACGCCGAGCAAGAGCCGGGTCATGCCGACTTCGACGATGCCGAAAAACTGTCGCTCGACACCGGGCTGAACATTCGCGGCGTCTCGTTCGGCTACGATGACGGCGCCGGCAAGGCGGTGGTGAGCGACATCACCTTCGGGCTTCCGGCCGGCAAGGTCACCGCCCTGATCGGGCCTTCGGGATCAGGCAAGAGCACGATCGCCGACATGTTGCTTGGCCTGCTCGAGCCGACCACCGGCAAGATCCTGGTCGACGGTGTCGAGATCAATGCCGGCAATCGCCGGCGCTGGCGCGATCAGGTGGCCTATGTGCCGCAGGACGTGTTCCTGCTGCATGACACGATCGCGGCGAACTTGCGGCTTGCCGCGCCACAGGCCAGCGACGACGCGTTATGGACCGCGCTGCGCGCCGCACATGCGGGCGAGTTCGTCGAACAGCTCGCCCAGCGGCTCGAGACCGTGGTCGGCGACCGTGGCGCGCGCCTCTCGGGTGGCGAGCGCCAGCGCATTGCACTGGCGCGCGCGCTGCTGCGCAAGCCGTCGCTGCTCATCCTCGACGAGGCAACCAGCGCGCTCGATTGGCAGAACCAGGCGCTGATCGCCAAATCGATCGATGGATTGCGCGGCGCAATGACCATCCTGACCATAGCGCACCGGCCATCGATGATCGCCTTCGCCGATTGGGTGGTGGCAATGGAAGACGGCCGTGTGGTGGAGGTCGGACAGTATCAGCGGCTGAAGGCGAAGCCGGCGAGCCGACTGTCCAGGATGCTGTCGGGGGAACAATCGGAAACCGAACCCGCCAATGTGGCCTGAGGCTCGATCGAGGTGTCGAGAATTCAGGTCAGGCCGGCGTTACCCGCCCTAATGCAGGCTGCGCCGGGCGCTGCCCAGCTTCTCGCCTTCGGGCACGTCGGGCGAGCTCAGCTTTCTTTCGGCTTCGCGTAGCCTGTCCGCAGGCGTCGGCGCGCTCCTGGCGATCATGGCATAGACAAGGATGAAATAGCCGGCCTGGATAACCGCCGCGCAGATGATGAGGCGCAGCAGCGTGGTGCCCAGCGAGGCGCCGCCAAGCCAGGACCAGGCGACGACGATCGCAAGAGCGAAAAGCATCCCAACAATGAATTTTGGAAGCGACATTACCCAACAGCCCATAAACCGGCTCGGGTCATATCCAATAATTGCCCCACCCGAGCGCCGTCCCTTGTCATGCGGGCTTGTTAAAATCACCCGCTCTCGGCCGGTTGCTTCCGACCTTTTAACCTGTCGCCACTGTGACAGGTATAATTTGCAATTCTATTAAGGCGAGCAGGAGGCGGCAAGGGCAACCGCACATATTTTTGAACGAACTTGCGCCTTCGACTCCTTCATGCTGCAACGCACACGGCGGCATTTCACTCAACCTGCAGCCGACGAGCTTTTTCAGTACAATTCACAATATTAAGTAGTATTTTATGTTAATAGTCGTGAGGGTCGCACCTTTCTAAAGCACTAATATGCGCCGCGTTGAGCGAACGAGTACGCCCTGCCCAAAAATCGCCCCAAAAAGGTCCGTATTTTTTTTCATTTGCCCATTTATTGTCACAAATGTGCTAAATATCCCGAAAAATGTGCATTGCTAGCTTATTATTTAGTCAATTCATGACGTGACTATTTCAATGTGCCGGGAAATTGTGTGTTGCGCTGCAACATTTTTTTGATATCGTGTGGTGAACCATTCGTTCAACGCATGGAGTTTCCGCATGAGGGACATTGCCAAGTCGGCCACGGCGGGCTTTTCGCAGGCTGACACCGATTTTCCGCCGCCGATCGGCGGCCTCATCAAGCGCAGCTTCGATATCGCCGGTTCGCTGGTCGGCCTGATCGCTCTCAGCCCACTGTTCGTGATGATTGCGCTGCTCGTCAAGTTTTCCGACGGTGGATCGATTTTCTATGGCCATCGGCGAATCGGGCGCGGCGGACGGATCTTTCCGTGCCTGAAATTCCGCACCATGGTCCCGGACGGCGACAAGGTGCTGGCCGCCTACCTGGCCACCAATCCGGATGCCAATGCGGAGTGGATAGCCACCCGCAAACTGAAGAACGATCCGCGCGTCACCCGTGTCGGAGCGGTGTTGCGGAAGCTCAGCCTTGATGAACTGCCGCAGATCATCAACATCCTGCAGGGCGACATGAGCCTTGTAGGACCTCGCCCCGTGGTGCGTGACGAGTTGGAAATCTATGGCAGTGCCGCGGTATACTATCTGAAATCCCGGCCCGGCCTGACCGGCCTGTGGCAGGTCAGCGGCCGCAACGACGTCTCCTATGACAGCCGCGTCGCCTTCGACCGCCACTATGTCGAGAACTGGTCGCTGTTCGGCGACGTGCGCATCATCATCAAAACCGTGCCGGCCGTCTGGATGTCACGCGGCTCTTACTGACCGGCCGCCGGCACAAGGCATCCGGCGGCAAGCTCATCGGGCGATGGGGCTAAAACGGATCGGAACGTTCAGTTGAAAACAGACATGTTCGAAGCCTTTGGCAGCGGCCGCTTTTCCGGCCGCTATCGGCTCATGGCCACATGCCTTGCGGCGTCGCTCGCTTTTCTTCCCCGGATCGCGGCAGCAGAGGAATACCATCTCGGCTCGCAGGACAAGCTCACCATCCGCATCGCCGAATGGCAGACCGTGGAAGGCACGTTCCGCGACTGGTCGGCGGTGAACGGCGAATACACGGTCGGACCGGGCGGAACGCTGTCGGTGCCTTTCGTCGGCGAGTTGCCGGCGGCGGGCAAGACCACGGCGGAAGTGGCGGCGGCGATCGGCGAGGCGCTGCAGCACAAGCTCGCCCTGTCGGACAAGCCCGAAGCCTCGGTCGAAATGGCGCAGTTCCGGCCATTCTACATCTCGGGCGAAGTGCAGAATCCCGGCCAATTCCCCTATGTGCCCGATCTGACGGTGCTGAAAGCGCTCAGCGTCGCCGGCGGCATCAGGCGCAACGCCGACTACGGTCCCCAGCTCGGCAAGGACCTGGTCACCGCCAAGGGCAATTTCGATATTTCCGACGACCAGCGCGTGCGGCTGCTCGTCAGGCGCGCCCGCATCGATGCGGATCTGGCCGGCAAGACGAGCTTCGAAGCGCCGAAGGAGGTCGAGGGCGACCCAAGGCTGCCGACCATCGTCAATGACGAGATGACGATCCTGACCGCCGACCAGAAGGCGCTGAAGCTGAAGCTCGAGGCGCTCGACGATCTCAAGGGTGTCCTGCAGGCCGAAATCGAATCGCTGCAGAAGAAGATCGTCAACCAGCAGAAGCAGGTCGATCTGGCGCAGCAGCAGCTCGCCAGCATCGGTCCGCTGGCGCAGAAGGGCCTGGTCGCCAATGCGCGGCTTCTGGATTCGCAGCAGTCCGTTACCGACCTGCAGGGCAAGATCCTCGACTACGAGACGGCCATCCTCACCGCCAAGCAGGCGATCAGCAAGGCGACGCAGGACGCCATCGATGCCCAGAACACGTTGAGCTCGAGCCTCGCCGCCGACCGGCAGCAGACCGAAGCCGACCTGAACGAGGCCGCGTTGAAGGTGAATATGCAGAGAGGCCTGATAGCCCAGGCCAGCGATCCCGCGACGACGGCCGCCATCACCAACGACCAGCAGCCTACCCTGCTCTATTCGCTGGTGCGCAGTGTCGACGGCAAAACCAGCGAAATCGCCGCCAAGGAAGACACGCTGGTGCTGCCCGGCGATGTAATCAAGGTCAAGCTGGCGCCACTGGCCAGCCAATAGGATTTCGACAAAGAGCATCGAGCGGTTGCAGGCGTTTTGAAAGAAGACTGTTCTCGCTGGGCGCGCAAACCTGCTGTCCATCGAAGACCAACATTACCCTCGCTGACAATCCTGCCCGCGTGACGATACCGTCGCGGGCGAACGAAGAGATGGCGTCGTGAACGTCTACCGCATTCGAAGATATGTGAAGGGTTCGATCTTCACGCTCGTCTGGAAGATGAGAGGCATAAAAATCGCCGATCGGATTTCCGTGCTGGGAACGCCGCCTCACATCGCCGGAAAAGGCCGAATAGAATTTGGCTCGCTTGTTTCATTTCGGGGCTTCGGATCGCGTTCCTGGTTTCACGTGTCGAGCAAAGGCAAGCTGTCTATCGGTTCGAGATCGTTCATCAACAGTGGCGTCATGATTGATGCCGCGCTCCGTGTAAGCATCGGGAAAAACTGCCTTATTGGCGATTGCGTCGTCATCCAGGATTCGAACTATCACGAGATCGACGAAGGCTCGGGCGTCAAGACCAAAGCCGTTCTCATCGGCGATAATGTCTGGATCGGTCGAAATTCCATCATTCTGCCCGGTGTCGAAGTTGGCGACCACAGCGTCATTGGCGCCGGATCGGTCGTCACCAAGAGCGTTCCCCCGCGAAGCCTGGCGGCAGGAAATCCTGCCCGGATCTTGCGCGAGGTCGTGGCATCCCCGGATTACATCCGTACCTGATCCCTATAGCCGACAGCCGCTGCGCGCGCTGGTCGAAGCCGGGTAGAGCGGTTCGGCGTTTCACGGAATCGCAGAACCGCTCTAACTATTTGTTTTTACGCAATTCCAGGAAAACCGTTACACACTTTTCCTGGAATTGCTCTAGCCGGGCAATGCCGGCTTCTGCGCGCCACCGGGCTCCACGAAGCCGGCCTGAGCCCAACGCGTGCGGGTAACAGGCACGCGCGCCAGCTTGAAGTGACTGTAGTACAGCAAGAACGAGCCCATGATATAGGGGTTGAGGATATCGACCTCGACGAATGACCGGATCACCAACAGCACCATCACGCCGGCAAGGATCACCGGCTCGGTCTGCCATGTCCTGAAGATCACCGCGGTGACGTGGCCGACCAGCGTGCGCAGGATAATCAGCGAAATCATCACCGCGCCAACGAAGCCAAGTTCGACGAGGGCCTCGATATAGGTGTTGTGGAAATGAAAGCCCGTGCGCGAGGTGATGTAGAATTCATTCCACAGCCGCTCTGCTTCGGCAAAACCCTGTACCCAGTAGGCGCCATAGCCGACACCAAGGATCGGAGATCGCTGCGCGGTGGTCCAACCCTGCTCCCAGAGATAGGTCCGCCCCGTAAGCGTCGAATCCTTGCCGAAGATGCCAAGCACGAAATCCATCAGACCGAGATTAAGGGCGGCAAAGACCGCCACGACCAGCAGACCCGCGCCAACGACGAAAATGACCCGGCGATACCGTCTCGACAACAGCTTGGTGGCGGCGAGAAGGGCCACCAGCGCCAACACCGCAGGGATCGAGGCTATCGACGTGGCGGAATGGGAGAGCGCCAGAAGATATGCCGACAAGATCACGACAGGCAAAGCCAGGATCAGGCTCAGACGGCCGCGCCGGTAGAAGACAAGATATACGACGCTGAAATAGATACCCAGCGAGGCGACAAACCCGATCTGGTTCTTGGAGGCGAAGGCGCCGACGAAATTATAGCTGCCGTCGAGAACGTCCTCGGAATAGGCTCCTACCTTGAGCGAGTAGAGCATGACGACGAATATGCCGATCAGCGCACCGAGCGTCAGGGTCCGCACGCTGACGGTGCGCGCGGCGACATAGGCACAGGCAATGTGGGAAAGGTACTGGACCGCCGTCCTGGCGGTGATGCCGGGTGCCTGCGACCAGAAGACGGAGAAGCAGACATAGGCCGCGAACAGCAGCGGCAGCCAGGCGCTGGACAGCTGCCGCAGGAAGCGCCGGTAGTCGACCAGGATAAGAGGAAGCCAGACGGCATAGTAGGCCAGGATCAGCACCTGGCCGAAAATGACGGAATAGGAGAACGCCCAGATCGAGACGGCAACGGCAAACGCGCCGTAGACCGAGTTCTTCTCGGGATCGACCAGCAGGGACTTTGGAATTTTCATCTCAGAGTCCCGTCGACGCGACCCAAGCCCGGCAGGCCGCAAGCCAGCCGGCATATCCGCGAACAGGGGCGTGCAATAAACGGCATCTCCATTGTGCAGTGCAATATAAACTATCGCACCGCATGCTCAATGGCAAATCCGGTCACCTTGTCTTACATCGGCGCGAATGGGGAGAGGTCAGCCGGCACACAGCACGCTCGCCCTGATCAGGCGAGGAGAACGCTACCACAGGGCTCCGCCGGTGACCTGTATGTTTTCCATGGTGATGCCTTTGGCGAGATCCGAGCACAGGAATACCGCCAGAGCGGCTATCTCCTGAGGCTGCAGCATGCGCTGCTGCGGGTTGCCCCTGGCAATCTCGGCCATTGCTTCTTCGGCCGTGCGCCCCTTGCCCTCGCGCTCGACGACTTGCGCCACATTGCGGCGCATCAGTTCGGTCTCGACCCAGGTCGGGCTGATCATGACGCAGGTGACGCCGTGCGCGGCCCCTTCCAGGGCCACGCAGCGGGTGAGGCCGAGAAGTCCGGCCTTCGAGGCGCAATAGGCTGGGTTATCCTTCCAGCCGACGGAAGCGGCGGTCGAGCCGATGTTGACGATGCGCCCCCAGCCGCGCCCGATCATGCCGGGAAGAACAGCGCGGGTAGCGCGGAAGGCGCCGGTCAGGTTGGTGTCGACGATCTTGTCCCACAGCGCATCGGAATGGCCGCAGACCGGCTGTTCGGCGGTGGTGCCGGCGGCGTTGACCAGTATGTCGGCAGGGCCGATGGCGGCTTCGGCTTCGGCCACGAAACGGTTGGTGATCTCACTGTCGCGAACATCGAGATGAGCGGCCTGAACCCTGGTGCCATGGGCTGACAGGGCCGATCGCACACGCTCGATTTCGTCGGCGCCCGGATAATAGGCGGCGTCGGATCTGCCGATGTCCGCTGGCGCTATGTAGGAGCCGACGGCAACATTGGCGCCGGCTTGGGCCAAGGCCGTCGCGATGGCGAAACCCATGCCCGAAAACCCGCCGGTGACGATCGCGCCGCGGCCGGAAAGGTTTGTCATCGCGTGGTTCTCCGTTGGTTTGGGCAGGCAATCAGGCCCGGGAGTATTTGTCGACGCGGTTCGCGGCTTCACCTCGCTTCAAAGAGGCTTGCCCAGCCATTCGCGATAGAAGCCTTCAAGATCCGGTTCGAAATCGTGCACGATGGGATAGCCGGGTGCCGCCGCTTCGACCTCGTGCATTGTGCCGCACTCAGGGCAGATGAATTCGCGAATCTCCATCCATTGCGGATCGGGGATATCGCTGTTGGGATAGATTTCACGAAGCGATTCCTCGGTGTTGCGTACGATGATCGAAGCCTTCAGCTTCCAGTTCTTGCGATAGTCGCCGAAGGAATGGCCGCATTCGCAGCGTGTCACCCTCTCGTCGCCGCTCTGGCAGATGAAGAGATGATCCGAGACCGGCAACAAGATCGGATCCTTCCAGCCGACACGGTCCTGCAGCACCGCGACATATTTGAAGAAGCGGTCGTCGTCCTTGTAGGCGCTCATGACGCGGCGCGTCTGCGGCCAGGGCAGCGTGCCCGCGACCAGATCGGCAATGACTTCCTTGCTGTACGAGGTCATGGCTTTGCTCCCGGCATGAAGATCGATTTGGCGTCGACGTTCCAGAAATCGCTGAATTCCCTGGTGAAGCGCGACGACAGCTTGATCGCGCTGGCATACATTTTCTTCACCTCGGGTGCGAAGTCGGCCTTTTCGACACGGTCGCGTTCGGCCGCGATCCACTCCGAGACCGGCCTTGCCTGCGCGAGCCGCCTGGCGCGCATCTCGGCGCGATGACGCTTGGTGGCCTCCAGGTTGGCGACAGGATAACCCTCCTCATCCTCATCCAGCATGATGCCGAAGATGCCCTCGGCCGCTTCCTTGGTCAGATAGCCGTTCTCGACATCCATCGCCGTCTTGAGCGGATCGCGCTCCAGCACGTCGCCATAGCCGCCGCCACCATTGTAGGAATGGGTGAAGACATCGCCGGTCTTGTGCGGGGCGGTGATGTAAGGCCCTTCCACCGTCACGTGTTCGCCCTGCAGCCGCAGTTCGAGTTCCGACCGATGCGGGTTGGTGCCGGTGTGGTGGGCGAGCGGCGCCCGCTTTTCGGCGAGTTCGAAGATGTTTGAGTCGCGCACCGCGCGATGCTTCTGGCAGGTCGGCGCCGGATAGCCGCCGCACATGCCGCCATTGTCGAACACACGGGAGGAATGCTCCGATGTAACCAGCCTGAGATGGTCAGTCTTGTTGACCAGCCATGTCGACAGAAAGGAGCAGCCGCCGCGATATTTGCCGGCGCCGCCGGAATTGGGAACGATGGAGCGGCCGATATAGACCATCGGCATGCTTTGTTCCCAGATCTCGATGTTTCCCATGTCGGATTCAGGGTTCCAGCCGACATAGGCGGTGTCCAGCCCATCCTTGATCGCCAGCGCGCCGGAACCGGCGGCGGCACATTCGAAATGCGCCATGCCGAACAGCTTGCCGTACTGGCTGGTGCCGCCCATTTCGATCATCGGGCTGTTGACCTGGCCGACGAAGGCTTCCTCGACAAAACCGCGGCCGATGAAGGAACGCGACAAAAGTCGCTGGAACACGCCATAGGCAGGAAGCAGCAAGGCCCATGAAGTGGCGGTCGCAACCATCTCGTTGTCGGGGTTGGTCCAGGTGCCGTGCGGCAGTTTCAGTTCGGTCGCCATCCACGCGCCGTCATTGACCAGGCCCTCGAAATTCATGTGCTGGGTGAGCGTCACGAACATGCCGCCATCCATGCCGGCCGGCGTGCAGTTCATCGAATGGTAGCCCCAGGGCTGCGTGCCTTCGAAGTCCATGATAATCTTGCCGTCGGTGGTGATCTCCATCTCGATCGGTATGTTGTAGAGCCAGTCGGGATCGCCGAGCGGCTGGTAGCCCGGCTTGCCCTTGGTGACGTGGCCGTAGAAGGTGTGGCCGCGATAGATGCCGGGCACCGTCAGCTGGCGCGTGCGGGCGAGCTGGGCACGGCGCCCTTCTTCGATGAACTCCTTCGACACCTGCATCCAGTAGTCGAGGCCGATCTCGTCGATCAGCGCCTTGACGCTTTCGCGCATGTCGATGCAAGAGGCGACCTTGGCCTTCTCGTCGAGCACCCAGTAGATCGGCATGCGCAAATTGCGCTCGCAGCGGATGACATAGTCGCGGCGGATCTCGTCGTTCTCGCCGACCTTTTCGGCGCAGACGAAAAGACCCTCGGTGAAGCGCTCCTGCGCCAGCGCCACGTCGCCGCCGGGCGTGATGCCGCCAGCCTCGAGTTCGTGGCAGACCGCGCCGGCCCAGCCAACCAGCTTGCCCGAATGGAAGATCGGCACGACGTCCATCACGTCGGGCACCTGCACCGTGCCGATGAAGGCATCGTTGTTGGCGAAGATATCACCGTCGCGGATGCAAGGGTTCTCTTCGTAGCCGTTGCGGATCATCCATTTGATGAAGCGGCTCATCGTGTGCACATGCACCATGATGCCGTTGGAGAGCGCGATCGCATCGCCTTCCGGCGTGTAGATCGCGACGACCATTTCACCGACTTCGCGCACGCCGGGCGAAGCGGAGATGCGGCGGGCCATCTCGCGTGCCGAGACGCAGTAGGCGCGCAGCTTGGTGTGCAATGTCTCGAACTTCAGCGGGTCCTGGTTGCGCAGCTCGAGCTCGGTGATGCCGTCATAGCAGCCGGTCTCTTCCATGAGCCGTTCGGATTCGATCAGCCGCTCGCGGATGCGCAGCGCGGAGGCGGGTTTGTCCAGCATGGCGTTCGCCCTTCTCAAGCGTGGGTGTAGTGCAGCAGCGTCCATTCATCGACATGGACACGGTCTTGCGGGTGAACGACGAGCGTTGTCGCCGGGTGTTCGATGATGGCCGGGCCGATGACCTCGTGGCCCGGCTGCAGAAGGTCCATCTCGTAGAGATTGGCCTTGTGCCAGCGTCCGCCAATATAGGCATCGCGAACGCCCTTGTGGGCGGACGCCGGATCCGACTTGCCGAGCGGGCGCTTGAGCAGCACCGGCTTGACCTTGTCGGCGGTGGCGATGAGGCCGAGTTCGGTGATCGAGAAGCCGGCCTCGCCATAGCGCGAGACGCGATGGTTGACCTTGGCATAGACCGCTTCGAACTCGTCGATGACCCTGCGCATGTCTTCGGCCGAATGGATGGCCGACAGCGGCGCCATCACCTCGACGTCCTCGAGCTGGCCGGTGTAGCGCATCATCAGGAACGGCACGGTCCTGATCTTTTCGCGCGCATGGCCGTCCTCGATCATCTCGTCGACCGCCGCCTTGGTGAGGTCGTCCCAGACATTGGTGACCTTCCTGCCGAAGGCGAGCAGTTCGTCGTCGCCGGCGCGTGCGCCGATGTCGTGCTGTGTCGACACCGAATGCCGGCGCATGAAATCGGCGGTGGTGCAGCCAAAGGCCGAGAAGGCGGCGGCGAACTGGAAGGTGATGATATCCTTGAAGCCGATGCCCCTGGAGCAACCGGCCAGATGCAGCGGACCCGAGCCGCCATAGGAGAGCAGCGTGAATTCCGAGGGATGGATGCCCTGGCCGGAGATGACGCGGCGCAACGCATTGTTGGCGTCGGCCTCCAGCATGTCGATCATGCCTTCCGCGGCCTCCTCGACACCGACGCCGAGCAGGCGTGAGCACTTTTCCTCGAAGGCGGCCCGGGCCTTCTCGACCTGCAGCACGACCTTGCCGCCGAGGAAATAGTGGGGGTTGAGGCGGCCGAGTATGGCGTCGCAATCGGCGATGGTCGGCTCCGTGCCACCCTTGGCGAAGCAGATCGGGCCGGGGTCGGACCCGGCGCTTTCCGGCCCGAGCGAGACTTTCTTGGTCAGCGGATCGACCTTGAGGATCATGCCGGCGCCGGCGCCGATCGTGTCGAGATGCAGCGTCGGGACGTTGAGCTTGAAGCGGTCCATCAGCGGCTCGTTCTCGATCCGCGTCTGGCCGCGGGTGATGACGCCCATGTCGAAGGAGGTGCCCCCCATATCCGAGCAGATCAACGAGTCGTTGCCGATCAGCTTGCCGACATAGGCCGCGCCGAGGATGCCGCCGATCGGACCGGAGATCATGGTTTCATGCAGGCGCGGGTGGTTGATGGAGGTCAGACCGCCGAAGGAGAGCAGCGTCTGCACGCCGTATTTGAAGCCGTATTTCTTCGCGACGTCCTCGATGCCCTTGAGCTGTTGACGGCCGCGCGAGGTGGCATAGGCCTCGATCAGCACCGAGTTCAGCCGCGACTGCTCGCGGATGACGGGGCGGACCTCGTGGCTGGTGTAGACGCGGATATCGGCACCGGCGGCAGCGACCTCCTCACGACATATCTCGGCGATGCGCTTCTCGTGCACCGGATTGACATGCGAGAAGATCGTCATGATGCAGATGCCCTCGACCTTGTCGGCGATGAGCTTCCTGGCGGCGGCAACGACCTCATGTTCGTAGAGCGGCAGGATGATATCGCCGAACTGGTCGATGCGCTCGGTAACGCCATGGGTGCGGCGGCGCGGCACAAGCGGATCGGGATGCTGGTGGGTCACCGCATGGAGGCGGTCGGCGTAGGAATAGTCGGCCCAGGCCTGCAGGCCGCGGCCCATCAGGATCATGTCCTCGAGGCCCTTGGTGGTGATCAGGCCAAGCCGGCGGCCGGTGCGCGACAACAGCGTGTTGAGCATGCCGGTACCGGAATAGAGCACCACGTTCACGCCCGAAAACAGCTGTTCCAGCGAGATGCCCCAGGCATCGGCCGCATCTTCCGCCGAGGCGAGGAAACCCTCGGCCTCGTTCTTCGGCGTGGTCGCGGATTTGCCGATCTTGAAGTGGCCGTCCTGATCGACAAGGATGGTGTCGGTCATGGTGCCGCCGGCGTCGATGCCGATGACGATGGGGTTGGTAGTGATCTGGTCCACGGGTCGCCTTCCCTCTTCGAGAATGACCGCAGGCTAGATTCGATCGCGCGGATCGCGCCATATGCCTAAAGGCACAATGACGGGCGGGGACTCGTCACCGACAAAGAGGCATGCGCATGGGCAATATCTGGGCGCCGCTCGCAAGGGCGATCGCCGCCACCGGCACGGACAAGCATGTCGACTGCCTGATCGATCTGATCGGCGCCGACATCGATCACGACCTTGTCACGGTGACGCGCTACTCGACGACCCGGACACCGGAATTCGTCAAGCACCGGCGCTTCTCCGACGAGATGGTCCAACGCTATCTCGCCAGCTACTACGTCTTCGACCCGTTCTATGCCTCCTGGCGACGCGAGCGCCGATTGGGCATCATGCCGTTGAAGCGGTTTGCCGACGACGAGGCCAAGCGCGGCCAGTACATAGCCGGCTTCCTGACGCAATCGGAGATCTGCGACGAGGTCGGCATCATGCTCGCCGATGGCGGCGACTGGTGCCTCGGCATCTTCCTCGACCGATCGACCAGCGCGTTCAAGGAAAGCGAGATCGCCCTTCTGGACGAGCGGCTGCCGGTGTTCGAGGCACTGCACGCGCTCGACATCAAGGCGCGCGGACGAGCGTTCCTTCGCACGTCGGCGCCAACCGGTCCAGGCGCCTCACCCAGGCAGGAGCCGACCATCCCGACGAGCCTTTGGCCGGAACTGTCGCTGCGCGAGCGCGAGCTGGTGCAGCTGATCCTGGCCGGCCATCCGACGGCCAACATCGCCGAGCGCCTCGGCATCACCGTCGGCACCGTCAAGAACCACCGCCGGCGCATCTATGAGAAGCTCGACATCACCACCGAGCGGGAATTGTTCCTGCAGTTTTTCCAGCACCGGGCCGACCGGTAGCCAGCCTCCAATGTCTGCGCCAAGTGGCCTCCGGTGCCGCCGAAACGATCCGAGCACGCGCCTCAAAATTCCACTTGCGGAACCGCGCCGTCCCGGCTTAGTCTCGGCGTTGCGCAGAAAATGAAATTTAATTCCATTTACCTGTCGAACCCCAAAGGCCAGTGTCGTGCCGAGAAAATCGCCTGATACGATCGACTGAGACAATATTTGATATATCATCTACCGAAACGGAACTAGCATACATGGTTCAGCAGACAGCGATCCAGCCATCAGCGCCCTGGTTGCGGCTCGACGTCGACGAGTCCGACTGGAACGCCGCCGAGGTCTCGAACCTCGTGCGCTGGTATCACCAGATGCTGCTCATCCGCCGTTTCGAGGAAAAGGTGCTCGACCTCGCCAATGCCGGACTGGTGCACGGTCCCGCACACGCAAGCATCGGGCAGGAAGCGACGGCGGTCGGCGCCATGTCGATGCTTGGCACCGGCGACCGCATCAACGGTACGCATCGCGCCCATCATCAGGTGCTGGCCAAGCTCGTCAACGCACAGACACCGGCCGGGTTCAACCCGCTGCACGACGCTTTCAGTGCGGACATGCAGGGATCCGTGCGGGGCCTGATGGCCGAGATCATGGGGCTCAACGCGGGTTACTGCGGCGGCCGCGGCGGCTCGATGCATATGCGCGACGATGCTTCCGGCATTCCCGGCACCAGCGCCATCATCGGCGGCAACCTGCCACATGCGGCGGGCTATGCGCTGGCCGACAAGCTGCTCGGCACCGGCAACATTTCGGTCGCCTTCTTCGGCGACGGAACGATGATGGCCGGACCGGCCTATGAGGCGATGAACATCGCCGCGCTCTACCGGCTGCCGGTGATCTTCTTCGCCGAGAACAACTTTTATGCCGTCTCCACCCATGTCAACGAACAGACGCGCGAGACGCGGCTGGCGTCACGTGGCCCGATGCTGGGCTTTCGCGGCATCGAATGCGACGGCATGGATGTGGTGGCGGTCCATCACGCCATGCGCGAGGCGCGCCGGGTGATCGAGGAAGACGGCGGGCCTGTGCTGGTCGAGGCGATTTGCTACCGTTTCCTGCACCAGAGCGGCGCGCGGCCGGGCAGCGAGTTCGGCTATCGCACACGCGCCGAGGAGGACGTCTGGAAAGCGCGCGACCCGCTCGCGACGATGGCCGCGCGGCTGAAGACGATGGGCATCCTCGATGCCTCCGACCTCGCCACGCTCGACCAGCGCGTCATGGAGGTGGTCAACACCGCCGCCGACTCGCTGACCGAAATGAGCGGCAACGCGCTGCGCATTCCCGACCATCTGTGGCCAAGCCCCGATGAAGTCGACGACCAGATCCGCGGCGACCTTTCGGAACTCAGGGACGAACGCTTCCTGGAGATCGAGGATGTGCCGCCGGCCGAGACCAGGCCGGTCAAGTTCATGGTTGCCGCATCGGACGTGATCGCGCGCGCCATGGAGCAGGACCCGCGCATCATCATCATGGGCGAGGATGTGCATCGGCTGCGCGGCGGCGTCTCGGGCGCCACCAAGGGCGCGCTGGAGCGGTGGCCTGAGCGCGTGCTGGCGATGCCGATCGCCGAGAACGGTTTCGTCGGCGTGGCGCTGGGCGCGGCCCTGTGCGGCCTGCGGCCGATCGTCGAGATCATGTTCGGCGACTTCTGCCTGGTCGCCGCCGACCAGCTTTTCAATGCGGTCAGCAAGGTGCGGCACATGTTCGGCGGCGGCTTCCCGGTACCGATCGTGGTCAGGGTGCGCGTCTCGCCGCACACCGGCTACGGCTCGCAGCATTCGGGCGATCCGTCCGGGCTGTTCGCACTCTATCCCGGTTGGCGCATCGTCGCGCCGACGACGCCCTTCGACTATGTCGGCCTGATGAATTCGGCGCTGAAATGCGATGACCCGGTCGTCGTCATCGAGCATGTCGAACTGTTCCCGAGCGAGGGGCCCGTTCCGACCGATGACCGAGACTATTGCGTTCGGCTCGGCAAGGCGAAGATCGTCAGGCCAGGCAGTGCCTGCACTTTGCTCACCTCGGCCAGCATGGTGTCCGTTGCCAGGCAGGTGGCCGAGGAGACCGGCGTCGATGCCGAGATCATCGACCTGCGCAGCCTCGACCCGACCGGGCTCGACTGGAAGCTGGTGGAAGCCTCCATCCGCAAGACCAACCGCGTCGCCGTCGTCGAGCAGGTACAGCGCGGGCTGTCGCTCGGCGGACGGCTGACACAGGAGATTCAGGACCGCGTGTTCGACTATCTCGACCACGAGGTCCTGCATGTGACGGGCAGCCTTTCGGCTCCCGTCGTATCGGCCCCGCTCAACAGGGCCGCACTGGGCGGCGCCAACAAGCTCAAGGCCGCTCTTCGATCCCTCACTGGCGTGAGCGGGTAGAGCTGATGCATTGCCACAAAGATCCGACAAGAAAATGGGAGAACTGACATGAACATCCTACCGAGAACCAAGACCAGGGCGACGATGCTGGCGGCCGTGCTTATGGCCACCAGCGCCTTCTGGGCGCCGTCGACCTTCGCTCAGGACCAGAAGCCGCTGGTCATAGCGCGCAACATCGACCTCAACTCACTCGATCCGCACCGCGCCTTCTGCGATACCTGCCAGATCTACAATTCCAGCGTCTATGAATCGCTGCTGACCCTAGACAAGGACAACAAGCTGGTCCCGCTCTTGGCTTCCAAGTGGGAAGGCAATGCCGACCAGACCAGCTTCACCTTCACGCTCGACCCGGCCGCCAAGTTCTCAGACGGTTCGCCGGTCGAAGCCAAGGACGTGAAATGGTCGTGGGAGCGGCTGAAGAACCTCAAGGGCAGCGCCTCGTTCCTGATGGACAATGTCGCCTCGATCGAGACGCCGGACGCGCATACGGTCGTCGTCAAGATGGTCGCGCCGAGCTCGGAATTCCTCAATATCGCGGCAGCGCCCTATACGGCTGTCGTCAACAGCAAGGTCGCTTCAGAAGCCGGTGCCAAGGCCGGCGCGGACGCCTCGACCACGGACAATGCCGAGGCCTGGTTCCTGGCGCATTCGGCCGGCAGCGCGCCGTTCGTGCTGAAATCCTATGAGCCCAACTCGGAAGTGCGCCTGGTGCGCAACGACAAGTACTGGCGCAAGGCGCCGGCACTGAGCGAAGTCGTCATCCGCCAGACCAAGGACGCTGTGGCGCAGGCGCAGATGCTGCAGAGCGGCACCGCCGACATCGCCATGCAGATCGACCCGGATACCGCCAAGACGATGACGGGCAGCGACGTCAAGATCGAGACCGTGCCGTCCTACAACTTCATCTATGTCGCGCTGTCACCTGGCGCCAAGGCCAACAAGGTGCCGTTGACGCCCGAGGTGCGCGAGGCGATCTCGCTTGCGCTCGACCGCCCGAGCATCCTCGACTTCACCATCGGCTCCGAGGGCCAGCTGATCAGTGCACCGATCCCGCTCGGCTTCCCCGGCGGCTCGGGCTTCGAGGCGCAGCCCTATGATCTTGCCAAGGCAAAGGAGCTGCTGGCCAAGGCCGGCCATGCCGACGGCTTCGAGATGGAAGCGGCGTTCCCGGGCATGAACGTCTATGGCGTCGACCTGTCGCTCCTGATGCAGAAGGTCCAGCAGGACCTGGCCAAGGTCAACATCAAGCTCGATCTGCAGCCGATCCCCTTCGCCAACTGGCGCGAGCGGATCAACGGCGACGGCATCCCGATGACCGCGGTGTTCTACGCGCCGGACTATTACGGCACCTCGCAGTACATCGAGTATTTCGCCATGACCAAGGGCAGCCCGTGGGCGCGGCGCGCCGGCGCGGAACGCGAGCCTTCGGTGCTCAACCCGAAGGAGTCCGAGCTCTACAAGGCGGCGCTCGCCGCGAGCGGCGACGAGGCCGCCAAGCTCTGGCACCAAGCCGGCGAGGAGATGATCAAGGACAGGGTCATCCTGCCGCTGGTCAGCCCGAACCTGATCCTGGCCTACAAGTCCGACGTCAAGGGCGTGCGCTACAGCGCCTGCTGCAACCTGCCGCTGGCCGAACTCAGCCACTGAGCGAAAAGATGACGGGGAGGCGCATGGTCGCCTCCCCGTTTCTCCACCCTGGAAGATCGGAACATCCTGCGCTTCCAGTATCCAGAATTAATATATGATATATCAATGAGCGGAGACCTCGCCATGCCTTCCCTGATCAACTCCAAGGACCAGCTGCTGCGCGAGCGCGCGGCCTCGGTCATTCCGGGCGGCATGTGGGGGCACATGTCCACGCGCTATCTCGGCTCCGCCTATCCGCAATTCTTCGAGCGCGCCGACGGCTGCAGGGTCTGGGATGTCGACGGGCGCGAATACATCGACCTGATGTGCAGTTGGGGTCCCAACATCCTCGGCCATCACCATCGCGTGGTCGAGGAAGCGGCGGCGCGGCAACGCAGCCTGGGCGACGCCATGAACGGCCCGGGCGAAGTGCTGGTCGAACTCGCCGAACTGCTGGTCAAGACCGTGGCGCATGCCGACTGGGCGATGCTGCAGAAGAACGGCACCGACGCCACCACGGCCTGCGTCACCATCGCGCGCGCCGGCACTGGCCGGCGCAAGGTGCTGGTGGCGCGCGGCTCCTATCACGGCGCGGTGCCGTGGTGCACGCCGTCGCTCGCCGGCGTCACCGCCGAGGATCGCGCCCACCTGATCCATTTCGACTACAATGACGTTGCCGGCCTGGAAGCCGCCGTCGAGCAGGCCGGCAACGATCTTGCCGCCGTTGTCGTCACCGCCTTCCGGCACGATATCGCCCGCGACCAGGAACTGCCGACCGCCGCCTTCGCCAAGCGCGCGCGGGAACTCACCACGGCCGCCGACGCGGCACTGATCGTCGACGACGTCCGTGCCGGGTTCCGCATCGATCTCGCCGGGAGCTGGGAGCCCCTCGGCGTGCGGCCGGATCTTTCCGCCTTCTCGAAGGCTATCGCCAATGGCTATCCGCTGGCCGCCATCACCGGCACGGACCGGTTCCGCGAGGCCGCGACAAAAGTCTATGTGACGGGCTCGTTCTGGTATGGCGCCGTCGCCATGGCCGCGGCGATCGCCACCATCAAGACGCTGCGCGACACCAATGCGATCGCCAGCATGAATGCCGCCGGTGAGAGGTTGCGCTCCGGCCTCGACGCGGCCGCCAGGAAGCATGGCCTTGCGCTTCGGCAGACCGGGCCAGTGTCGATGCCGATGGTGCTGTTCGACGGCGATGCCGAATTCAGGAAGGCCGATGCCTTCTGCTCGGCGGCCTTGCGCGAAGGCGCCTATTTCCATCCCCGGCACAATATGTTCCTGAGCGCCGCGCACACCGCCGGGGACGTCGACCTTGCGCTTCACGCCGCCGATGCCGGCATGGCCGCGGCCGCGCAGGTGGCATGAGCCGGTGCCGATGCGTTTGGGGAGAAAGGATCGCTCAGCCGGCCGCCGAGACCAGGCGGCCGTTCTGCGCGGCGCGACGCAGTTCCTCAGGCGTGACCGAACCGTCGTTCAGCCTTTCCAGAACCTTGACCAGCAGCCGGCCGCCTTCGATCATGTCCTGCTGGATGCCCTTGCGCACACCGTTCTCGTCGCGTGCGCGCAGCGCGTCGAGTATGTCGAGATGACGGTGCCGGCCGTCATAGGTCGGCCTGGCGTTCGGGTACTGGTAGTTGACCAGCGGGCCGTTGCGCAGCCAGATGCCCTCGATGATGGCGAGCAGTTCCGGCATGCCCGCCGCCTGGTAGATCGAGTGGTGGAATTCCCAATTGTCGCGGACGGCCTCGAACCAGCGGCCATTGTCCTCGTCGTCGATCAGCCTCTCATGCACCGCCGTCAGACGGTCGATCTCGCGCGGCTCGATGCGCGTTGTCGCTGCGGCGCCGGCCATGCCTTCGAGATGCAGGCGGATGCTGCGCAGCTCCAGATATTGGGCGAGCGACAGCTGGGCGACGGTGATCGACCGGCCCGCCTCCATCTCCAGGCCCTTTTCACGGACCAGTTGCATCAACGCCTCGCGCACCGGCGTTTCGGAAACCTGAAGACTGGCGGCGAGGTCGCGGATCTTGAAGCGATGGCCGGGCCAGAAACGGCCCTCCATCATGGCGCGGCGCAGCTCTTCGTAGACGCGTGTCGTCAGATTGTCGCGCGCGATCGGCGCGATGGAAGCAGTCACATCCAGTCTCCGTCCTTGCAGGGCTGCAGGCGTCGCCTGAGTCGAGCGGGCTGTGTATATGATATCACAAGCCGCCTGACCATCGACGTCGGACACGCAAAAATGAGACGAAGCGCATGACCGCCTCGACGCCTTCCCTGTTGTTCGGCGCCATTGCCGACGATCTGACCGGCGGCACCGAACTGGCGTCGATGCTGGTGGCCAGGGGCATTCCGACCGGCTGCACGGTCGGGCTCGAAGCGGCGATCCCGTCGGGCAATCTTGCCCATGTGATCCTGCTGAAAACCCGCGTCATCGCGGCCGGCGACGCGGTGCGCCAGGTGCTCGAGGCCGCCGACCGACTGGCCGAAGCGGGCGCGCGGCAGATCTTCTTCAAATATTGCGCCACCTTCGATTCCACGCCGGCCGGCAATATCGGCCCCTGCGCGGAAGCGCTGCTCGAACGGCTGGGCGGCGGCGTGACGTTGTTTGCACCGGCGTTGTGCGAGACCGGCCGCACGGTCTACCAGGGGAATATGTTCGGCGGTGCGCAATTGCTGGCCGAATCGCCCAAGCGCTTCGATCCGCTGACACCGATGACGGATTCCAACCTGGTCCGCGTGCTGCAGGCGCAAAGCAGGGGCAAGGCAGGACTGGTGCCCTGGCTCACCGTCGATGCCGGCCCGGAAGCCATCCGCGACGCCGTGCGGGAGAAAAGCGCGCGCGGCGAGACGCTGCTGGTCACCGACACGCTCCGCGAGCGCGACCTGGCGGCGATCGCGCAAGCCGCCTTCGACTTGCCGCTGATGACCGGCAACTCCTCGGTCGTGGCGCATCTGCCACCGGCCTGGATGTCACACGGGCTGCTGAGCCGAGACGATCTCGTTGCGGCCAGCCTGCCGGCAGTCAATGGTCCGGCGGCGGTGCTGGCCGGCAGTGTCGCCGATCGCACCATCGAACAGCTCGAACGCTTCGCGCAAAACAATCCGGTGCTGACGATCGATCTCGCCGAGGCTTTTCGCGGCAAGGATGTCATCGCGCAAGCGCGCGCCTTTGCAGGACGGCATCTGCCCGGTGCGATGATCGCGATCGCCACGACCGCACCGCAGGCGACGGTCGAGACGCTGCAGCAGGCGCATGGCCGCGACGTGGTGGCGGCGCGGGCGGAAGAGATACTGGCCGGGATTGCGCAAATCCTGGTGCGCGATCTCGGCGTGCGACGGCTGGTCGTTGCCGGCGGCGAGACGGCCGGCTCGGTGGTCAAGGCGCTCGGCATCATCGGCATCGCCATGGGCGCCTATGAAGGCCCCGGCCTGTCGCGCGCCATCGCCGACATCCCCGGCCTGCCCGACGATCCGCTGGCGCTGATGCTGAAATCCGGGAAGCTCGGCGGCACCGACATCTTCGCCGACGTGTTGCGGGACATGACGCGAGCCACCACCATCGCGCCCGCGATCGACACATGGCCGCCGGCAAAGCCAACCATCGAGCCAAGGACTGGAAAGACTTCGTGATGGATACCGAGACCGCACGCGCCAAACTGATCGCCGCGACCGAGACGCTGGACGCCAGCGGGATGAATGTCGGCACCACGGGCAATATCAGCGTGCGCACGACAGGCGGCATGCTGATCACGCCGACGGGAATTGCCACGAGCGCGCTGCGGCCGGAACAGATGGTGGCGATGCGGCTCGACGGATCCTGGGACGGCGCCTTCAAGCCGTCGAGCGAATGGGAGATGCATGCCGAGATCTACAAGGCCTTCCCGGAGGCCGGCGCCGTGGTGCATGCCCATCCCGACCATTGCGTGGCGCTGTCCTGCCTGCGCGAGGGACTGCCGCTGTTCCACTACATGGTGGCGGGTTTCGGCGGCGACGATGTGCGCTGTTCGGACTATGCGCTGTTTGCGTCAAGCGAACTGGCCAAGGTGGCTGTTGTGGCGCTCAAGGACCGCAATGCCTGCCTGCTCGCCAATCACGGCATGATCGCCTTCGCCGGCGATCTCGACACGGCGCTGATCCGCACCATCAAGCTCGAAACCCTGGCACGGCAATATCTGCTCGCACGCGGCGCCGGCACGCCGGTGCTGATCGAGGGCAGCGAGCTTGCCGCCATTCGTGGGCGCTACAAGACGTACGGCCAGCAGAAGTAACCGGTCCGGTCTTTCCTGTAATTGCTCAGTCGACCTGCAGATGCGAGACGAACTTCGAGTTCAGATAGCTCTCCACAGCATCGGCGCCGCCTTCGGTGCCGTTGCCGGAATCGTTGATGCCGCCGAACGGCACCTCCGGCAGCGCCAGGCCATAATGGTTGATCGACACCATGCCGCTGGCAATGCCCGACGACATCTTCGCGGCACTTGCCGCCGAGCGGGTGAAGCCATAGGCGGCGAGCCCATAATTCAGCCGGTTGGCTTCGGCCAGAGCCTCGTCCAGTCCACTCACCGGCGTCATCAGCGCCAGCGGGCCGAACGGCTCCTCGTTCATGGCTCGGGCGTCGGTGCCGACGCCAGACAGGATGGTCGGCTCGAAGAAATAGCCTGAATTGCCGATGCGCTTGCCGCCGGTGACGAGTTCGGCGCCTTTCTGCACGGCGTCGTGGACCAGTTCTTCCATCGCCTGGACACGGCGAGGATTGGCGAGCGGCCCCATGGTCGTGCCTTCGGCGAAGCCATCGCCGACCTTGATCCGGCTTGTCGCCTCGGCGAAGCGGCCGACGAAATCGTCATAGACGGCGCGATCGACGAGGAAGCGTGTCGGCGCGACGCAGATCTGGCCGGCATTGCGGAATTTCGACGCCACCATCACGCGGGCGGCGCGGTCGAGGTCGGCGTCGGGCAGGACGATGACCGGCGCGTGACCGCCCAATTCCATCGTCGCGCGTTTCATGTGCAGGCCGGCGAGCGACGCCAGTTGCTTGCCGACAGGCGTCGAACCGGTGAAGGAGATCTTGCGGATCACCGGATGCGGGATGAGATAGGCCGAGATTTCCGACGGCGTGCCGTAGACGAGGTTCAAGACCCCGTCGGGCAGGCCGGCATCGACAAAGGCGCGCACCAGTTCGGCGGGCGAAGCCGGCGTTTCTTCCGGTCCCTTGATGATGATCGAGCAACCGGCGGCAAGAGCGGCGGACAGTTTGCGCACCGCCTGGTTGAGCGGGAAATTCCACGGCGTGAAGGCGGCGACCGGGCCGACAGGCTCCTTGACCACCGACTGGCTGACACCCTCGAGGCGCGCCGGCACGATGCGGCCATAGGCGCGGCGCGCTTCCTCGGCGAACCAGTCGATGATGTCGGCGGCGGCGAACGCTTCCATGCGCGATTCGGCAATCGGCTTGCCTTGCTCCAGGGTCATCAGCGTCGCGATATGTTCGTTGCGCTCGCGCAGGATGTCCGCGGCCTTGCGCATCAGCCTGGAGCGGTCGAAAGGCGAGACACGCCGCCAGGCGTCGAACCCCTTCGCGGCGGCGGCGAGCGCTTCGTCGAGATCGTCGATGCCTGCATGGGCGAGCGAACCAAGCTCGGCCTCCGTCGCCGGATTGATCACGGGCATTGTGCGGCCGCCGCGAGCCGGGCGCCACGAGCCGTCTATGTGGAGATGGACGTCAGGATACATGGCAGGCTCCGTGAAAGGTCAGGCGGGAACAGGCTCGGCGGCGGGCGTGTAGATGCCTATGGCACCGGAGCCGGCCAGTTGGTCGATGGCCTCGGGGCCGTAGCCGAGGATGTCGGCCAGTACAGAGGCTGTGTTCTGGCCGAGCATCGGCGGCGCCGTGAAGTCGGCCGTCAGCTGTGCCGCCAGTCCTTGCGCCGGGCGCACCATGGCGACGGAACCCAGATGCGGATGCGGCAAGGTCTGGACGAGGCCGCGCTCGCGGACATTTGGGCTGTCGAAAACTTCCGGTATCGACTTCACCGTGCCGGCCGGCACGCTGGCCGCGGCACAGGCCGCCATCCAATGGTCGCGCGGTTTGGCTCTGAAGACCTTCGCCAATTCGGGGATCAGCGCTTCGCGATTGGTGGCCCGCGCTCCTGCCTTGATGAAGCGCGGGTCCTTTGCCAGATGCGGCAAGCCGACGACCTTTTCGCACAGCGCGGTGAATTGCTTGTCATTGCCGACCGCCAACGCAAAGCCGCCATCGGAGGCTTCGAATATCTGGTAGGGCACAACAGTCGGATGCGCGTTGCCGTAGCGGGCGACCTCGCGGCCGGTGTTGAGGTAGCCGCTGCCGACATTGATCAAGAGGCTGAGCGCGCAGTCGATCAGCGACAGGTCGAGGAACTGGCCCTTGCCCGTGGTGGTGCGTTCATAAAGGGCAGCCAGGATCGACTGCGTCGCGACCATGCCGCAGACGACGTCGGTGATGGCGACGCCGACGCGCATCGGCTCGCCGTCGCTCTCGCCGGTGATGGCCATCAGGCCGCTTTCGGCCTGCATGACGAAGTCATAGCCGGGCCGGCCGGCGTCGGGCCCAGTCTGGCCATAGCCGGAGATCGAGCAGTAGATCAGGCGCGGATTGGACGCGCTGAGCTCCTGGAAGCCGACGCCAAGACGGTCCGCCGTGCCGGAGCGGAAATTCTCGACGACGATGTCGGCCTTGGCCGCCAGTTCACGTACGATCGCCAGTCCTTCAGGGCTTTTCATGTCGAGCGCGATGCTCTGCTTGCCGCGATTGGCGCAGAGATAATAGGTCGAGACGCCCTTGTAGCTTGGCACCGACCACGCCCTGGTGTCGTCGCCGCCATCGATGTTCTCGATCTTCCAGACCTCGGCGCCGAGATCGGCAAGGCTCATCGTTGCCCACGGACCGGCAAGCACACGCGAGAGGTCGAGCACCTTGATGCCTTCGAGTGGCAGGCGCGGACGGCTTGCCTGGCCGGCATCCCTGGAGTGGTCTTCAGTCACGATCAAAATCCTTTGCGGCGGCGGCTGGCCTTACGACCCGTCAGACAGCCTTGAAGGCGTTGACGGGTTCCGGAAAATGGCAGGCGACGCGGTGCTTTTCGCCTGATGGTCCGAGCGGCGGTTCGACGGACGCGCAAATCGCCTGCGCCTTGAAGCAGCGTGTGCGGAAACGGCAGCCCGATGGCGGATTGAGCGGGCTCGGGACGTCGCCCGACAGCACGATCCGCTCGCGCTTGCGCTCCTTCTGCGGGTCGGCGAGCGGCACCGCCGACAGAAGCGCCTGTGTGTAGGGATGCAGCGACCGGGAGTAGAGCTCGGCCGCCGGCGCGATCTCGACGATCTTGCCGAGATACATCACGGCGACATGATGCGAAATATGACGCACGACCGAAAGATCGTGGGCGATGAACAAATAGGACGTGCCGAAGGATTGCTGGATATCCCTGAGCAAATTGAGCACGCCGGCCTGCACCGAAACATCGAGCGCCGAGACAGGCTCGTCAAGGATCACAACCTGCGGGTTGAGCGCGAGCGCGCGGGCGATGACGACACGCTGGCGCTGGCCGCCGGAGAGCTCATGCGGATAGCGGCGGCCGTGCTCGGGATTGAGCCGCACCAGTTCGAGCAGTTCGGCGACGCGCGCGCGACGGTCAGCCTTCGACATGTCGCTCATGCGCAGCGGCTCGGCGATGTTGTCGGCGATGCGCATGCGCGGATGCAGCGAACCGTACGGATCCTGGAAGACGAGTTGGATGTAGCGCCGCATCAGGCGCATGTCCTCGTGGTTCAGCGTCAGAAGGTTCTGGCCGCGGAACCAGCTTTCGCCGCTGGTCGGCTCGATCAGCCGCATCAGGCAGCGCCCGAGCGTCGACTTGCCGCAACCGGATTCGCCTACTAGGCCCAGCGTTTCGCCGGGGGCCACGTCGAAGGAGACATCGGCAACCGCCCGCACATGGGCAATTGCACGGTCGAAGACGAGGCCGCCGCGAACCGGGAAATCCTTGACCAGATGACGAACCGACAGCGCAGCTTCAGGCGCTGGCTTGGTTTCGGTTTGAATTTGTTCCGCTGCTGCGCTCATGGGGCCACGCTTCCAGTCTCCAGGCTTGCCGCCCCCAGCGCAGCGCTGTGGAAGGGCGGCAAGGTGGTAGCGAAATGGCAGGCCGAGAAGCGGCCGCCAATATCGTGCAGCGGCGGATCCTCGATCCGGCAGCGCGCCTCGGCATGGATGCAGCGCGGATGGAAGGCGCAGCCGCCGGGCAGACGGCCGAGTGCAGGCGGCGATCCGTCGATCGAAAACAGCCGCTCGCGGCTTTCCTCAAGATTGGGGATCGAGGCGATGAGGCCGCGCGTGTAGGGGTGGCGCGGATCGGCGAACAGATCCGACACATCAGCCTGCTCGACGACACGGCCGGAATAGACCACCGCGACCCGGTCGGCATGGCCGGCGACGACGCCGAGATCATGGGTGATCAGCACCAGGCCGAGGCCGAGCCGCTCCTGCAGCGAACGCAGTACCGCCAGGATCTGCGCCTGCACGGTCACGTCGAGCGCCGTGGTCGGCTCGTCGGCGATCAAGAGATCAGGATCGTTGGCCACGGCCATGGCGATGACGGCACGCTGGCGCATGCCGCCGGAGAATTCATGCGGATACTGGTTGACCCGGCGCTCCGGCTGCGGGATCGACACAAGATTGAGCAATTCGACCGCGCGCGCCATGGCCTGCTTGTGGGTCAGGCGCTGATGCAGCCTGACCGCCTCGGCGATCTGGGCGCCGACCGTCATGACCGGATTGAGCGAGGACAGCGGGTCCTGGAAGATCATGGCGATGCGCGCGCCCCTGATCTTGCGCATTTCGCGAGCCGGCTTGCCGACCAGTTCTTCCCCCTTGAACCGGACGGAGCCGGTGACGACCGCGTTTTTCGAGGTCAGGCCGAGAGCGGCAAGCATGCCGACCGATTTTCCCGAACCGGACTCGCCGACAATGCCGACCACCTCGCCCTTGGCGACGTCGAGGTCGATGCCGCGCACCGCCTCGAACTGGCTGCCCGCCTTGCGGAACCCGACCCGCAGGCCGCGAATGGAGAGCAGCGGCTCGCGCTCGCCTGGCTTGTCGACCGCGCCGGAGCGTGCTGAAGATAGCTGTGCGCTCATCGCCTAGTCCGACCTTGGATCGAGAATGTCGCGCAGGCCGTCGCCGATGAAGTTGAAGCCGAGCACGATGGTGAGGATGGCGACGCCGGGGCCGAAGGCGATCCACCACTGATAGAAATGCACGGCGCCGTCGGAGATCATCGATCCCCATTCGGGCGTCGGCGGCGTGGCGCCGAGGCCGATGAAGCTGAGCGATGCGGCAAGCAGCACGACCTGGCCGAGATCCATGGTCGCGCTGATCAGCACCGGCGTCCAGCAGAGCGGCAATATATGCGTGAACAGGACGCGGCTTGGCCTGGCGCCGGCGGCGATCGCCGCTTCGACATGCTCGCGCTCCTTAACCTCCAGCACCTGCGCCCGCATCAGCCGGGCATAGACTGGCCACCAGACCAGCACCATGGCGATGGCCGCATTGCCGAGGCCCGGCCCGAGCGAGGCCGCGACGGCCATGGCGAGCAGCATTGGCGGGAAGGACAAGGTGATGTCGACAAGCCGCATAATCGCCGCGCCCGTCAGGCCGCCGACGAAGCCGGAAATGGCGCCGAGCAGCGAGCCTATGACCACGGCGGAGACGACGACCAGAAACGCGATCGGCAGCGAATGCGCCGCTCCGTGCAAGGTGCGGGCCAACACGTCGCGGCCGAGCGCATCGGTGCCCAGCCAGTGCGCCCAGCTCGGCGGCTGCAGGCGGCGCGCGACCATTTCGAGTGGATCGAACCGCACCACCAGATTGGCGAACACGGTCATGAACAGCCAGAACAGGATGACGACCGTGCCGATGACCAGCGGCGCGGTCAGCCATTCGGGAATGCCGGCGGAGCGTGATTTGGTGACGACGGCCGACATCAGCTCAACCTCACCCGCGGATTGGCCACGACATAGAGGATGTCGGTGACGAGGTTGGTGACCAGGAAGGCGAGGCCGCCGACGATGGTGACGCCGATGATCGCCGGGAAGTCGAGCGCGCGGGCCGCCTCCACGGCATAGGAGCCCATGCCGGGCCAGGAAAAGATGGTCTCGGTCAGCACCGCGCCGGTGATCAGATAGGCGAAGGAATAGCCGATGACGGTGAGGGTCGGCACCATGGTGTTGCGCAGCGCATGCACGATGACGACGCGGAATTCGCTTGCGCCCTTGGCGCGTGCGGTGAGCACGAATTCGCGGCTCATCACATCGAGCATGTTGGCGCGCACCAGCCGGGAGATGGTTCCAGACACCGTCCAGCCGAGCACGAAAGCCGGCAACAGCAGGTGCCACACCGCGTCCTTGAAGACGGCGAGGTCGCCGGCCAGCAGCGAATCGATGGTCAGGAATCCGGTGACGCCGGGCGGCAGCGGCAGCCGGGCGTCGAGCCGGCCAGGCCCCGGCAGCCAGTTGAGCATGACCGAGAAGATGAACAGCAGGCCAAGGCCGGACCAGAACACCGGCAGTGAAGAGCCGAACAAGGCGAACAGCCGCGCGCCATGGTCGATCAGGCTGTTGCGGAAATAGGCGGCCAGCACGCCAAGCACGATGCCGAGCGTGGTGCCGAAGATCATGGCGGCGAAGACCAGTTCCAGCGTTGCCGGCAGGCGGTAGAGAATATCAGTGCCGACATTGCGCTTGGTGATGAAGGATGTGCCGAGGTCGCCGCTCATCAGATTGCCGAGATATATCATATAGCGCTCGGGCAGAGGACGATCCAAACCCCAGCGCGCCTTGGCGGCGGCGACCACTTCGGGATTGCTCATCTGCTGTTCGGCGACGATTGCCGTCAGCGGATCGCCCTTGGTCACCGTGGTGATCAGAAAAGCGATGGTGACGATGCCAAGCACCAGGAACGGCATCGCGATAAGCCGGCGCAAAATATAGCGGGACACGTGGCTACCTTCACAAGGACGGGCTTCGTAAGATGGCACAAGGCGCTGGAAGATGCCATCGAGGGGGCATATTGACAGGCTGCAAAAGCCGCTGTCAATATAAATGGAATTTAATTTCATTTTTGACTGCACCGCGCCGGCGAAACCGGCCCGACAGGTGGGCACTCCGCCAGAAAGACCGCCAGCGTGCGCAAGCGAGCGACCCGGGACGAGACGGAAGTTGACGGCGAAGGCGCGCAGCTTTCGACGTCGCTGGTGCGTGGGCTCGGCATCCTGCGCGCCTTCCGGCCAGGCGACACCTCGCTTGGCAACCAGGACATCATCGCGCGCACCGGACTGCCCAAGGCCACGGTCTCGCGCATCACCTACACACTCAGCGCACTGGGTTACCTGCTCTATGACAAGGAGCTCGGCCGTTACAGCCTGGGTCCGGCGACCGTGGCGCTGGGCTATTCGGCACTGAGCTCCAGCGCCGTCGTGCACATAGCAAGGCCGCTGATGCAGCCGCTGGCCGAACTGACCGGTGCGGCGGTGGCGATCGGCACGCGCGACAGCCTCAACATGGTCTATCTCGCCAATTGCCGGTCGGAGAGCCTGGTCACGCTGCGGCTCAATCCGGGTTCCTATCTGCCGATCTGGAAGACCTCGATGGGGCTGGCCTATGCGGCGGGACTTCTGCCCGAGGAGCGGCCCAGCCTGGTACGGGCGCTGCAAGAGGCCGAGCCCGACAAGGCAGCGATGATCGCCACGGCGATCGAGGAGGCGATCGACCAGTACGCCCGGCTTGGCTACGTGACCTCGTTCGGCGCCTGGCACAGCTATATCCACGCGGTCGGCGTGCCGTTTCGCCCGCGAGACGGCTCGCCGCTGGTCGCCATCACTTGCGGCGGTATCGGCGAGATCATCACCGAGCAACGCGCACATGCCGAAATAGGACCGGCGCTGGTGGCGATGGTGGAAGCGCTGCGCCGAGAGCTTGAGGGAACTCCGGCCTGATCCGCATTGGCCCAGAGAATGGGGCCTCCATGCCGGCTTGAACTTGCCTGGCCGTGACCTCACAGTCGCCGCGGCCGATCAAGCCGGTTGCGGACAAGGGAGAAGCAAATGAACTTCGCGGGGCGCTTCGACGGTCGGACGGCTGTCATCACGGGCGGTGCCTCGGGCATCGGCCTGGCGGTCGCGCAAAGGATCGTCGCGGAAGGCGGACGCGCCAGCGTCTGGGACCGCGATCCGGCCCAGATCGAACAGGCGAAGATCATCATCCCTGGCCTGCATGGCGTTGCCATTGACGTCGCCGATGCCACCGGCGTCGAAGGCGCCGCCGCACGGACCATCGAGGCTCTTGGCGGCGTCGACATCCTGGTCACCAGCGCGGCCATCACCGGGCCGAACATGACGACCTGGGCCTATTCGGCCGAGGATTGGCAGAAGGTCATCGACATCAACATCAATGGCGTCTTCTACTGCAACAAGGCGCTGGTGCCGCACATGCTCGAGCGCAATTATGGCCGCATCGTCAACATCGCCTCGATCGCCGGTAAGGAAGGCAATCCCAATGCCTCCGCCTACAGCACTTCAAAGGCGGCGGTGATCGGCCTGACCAAGTCGCTCGGCAAGGAACTGGCCAAGACCAAGGTGACTGTGAATTGCGTGACGCCGGCGGCCGTGCGCACCGCGATCTTCAAGCAGATGAGCCAGGAGCACATCGACTTCATGCTGTCCAAGATACCGATGGCGCGCTTCGGCGAGGTCGAGGAGGTGGCGGCACTGATCTGCTGGATCGCCTCGGAGGAGTGCTCGTTCACGACGGCCGCCGTGTTCGACGTCTCCGGCGGCCGCGCCACCTATTGAGCCTGATCGAAAACATCCCGGCCCTGGCCGGTGCGACTACAATTCCGCGTGACGAGGCAACGATCGGAACCGGACAGGCGTATAGTAGCTGACGACTGAACGGGGCGGTGACACAACAGGGTTTGCGGGAAAGCCATGACACGACGAGACAGCCCGGCAAGGCCGATCAGCCATTGCCGCCATACCGGCACCGTGCGATCGACGGAAACATTGACCATCAGGCTGGAGTTTGCATCGTTTGCCTGACGCAGATCCTGCCGCATTGTCCGATGACGAGCTTCTGGACCGCTACCAGCGCGCCGCCTTCGGCTATTTCCTGGAGCATGTGAACTCCGACAACGGTTTGGTCGCCGATACGTCGCGGCCGAACTCGCCGGCCAGCATCGCCGTCGTTGGTTTCGCCCTGTCCTGTTATCCGATCGGCGTCGAGCGCGGCTGGATGTCGCGCATGGCGGCAGCGGAGCTGACGCTCGCGGCGCTGCGTTTCTTCTCGGCCAGCCCGCAAGGCGGCGGCGACGACGTCACCGGCCACAAGGGTTTCTACTACCATTTTCTCGACATGCGGACCGGGCTGCGCGTCTGGCGCTGCGAACTGTCGATGGTGGACACCGCCCTGCTGATGGCCGGTATCCTGGTGGCCGGCGCCTATTTCTCCGGCGATAATGAACAGGAAGCCGAAATCCGGCACCTGGCCGAAGCGCTCTACCGGCGCGTCGATTGGCGGTGGGCGCAAGGCAGCAGTCCGACCCTGCGGCAGGGCTGGAAGCCGAAGAGCGGTTTTCTGCATTATGGCTGGGAGGGCTACAACGAGGCGACCATCCTTTACGTGCTGTCCATGGCCTCGCCGGACAACCCAACCTCCGACGACAGCTACGAGGCCTGGACGGCGACCTACCAGTGGGAGAACATCTACGGCCATGACGTGCTCTATGGCGGGCCGTTGTTCATGCACCAGTTCTCGCACGCCTGGATCGATTTCGCCGGCATCCGCGACGCCTTCATGCGCGAGAAGAATTCCGACTATTTCGAAAACAGCCGCCGCTCGACATACCTCCATCGGGACTATGCCCGCCACAACCCCTATGGTTTCGACGGCTACGGCGAGAACCTTTGGGGCCTCTCGGCGGGAGACGGGCCCGGGGGCTTTCGCGCCAGTGTCGAGCGACGGAGGCATCGGTTTTCCGGCTATGCCGCACGCGGCGCTCCCTTCGGGCCGGATGATGGCACGATCGCGCCCTGGTCCTATCCGGCATCGCTGCCTTTCGCGCCGGACATCTGCCTGGCAGCGATGCGTCATCTCGGTGAGCGCTATCCCGAGGTGATCGAGAATTTCCGGCTGCCCAGCGGATTCAATCCGACCTTGGCCAACCGGCGAAAATTCGGCCGCAACGGCTGGGTATCGGAAGGCCATTACGGGCTGGACCAGGGCATCGTGGTGATGATGATCGAGAACCACCGCTCGCGCCTGATCTGGGAACTGATGCGGTCCAATCCGCACATTCGCCGCGGCCTGGGAAAAGCAGGCTTCACCGGCGGCTGGCTGGCGCGGTCGGCAGGCTCCGCCTCAGGGGCCTACGATGCCGCGTGAACGGACAAAGGCCGCCAGCTTCCCGGTCGACCGCAACGACGTCGAGTTGATCCGGAGCGCGCATCCGCCGCATTGGAAGAACCCTACCCCCGACGGTCCCTACAATCTCGTCGTCATCGGCGCCGGGCCGGCGGGGCTGACCGCGGCGCGTGACGCGGCAAGCCTCGGCGCGAAAGTCGCGCTGATCGAGCGCTGGCTGATCGGCGGTGCGTGCGTCAATGTCGGCGGCATTCCGTCAAAGTCGATCATCCGCACGGCCAGGCTCTATGCCGACATGCGCGATGCCGAGAATTTCGGCGGCGACACGCCCGAGCATCTTCAGGCCGACTTCGAGCGGGCCATGACGCGGATGCGGCAGATCCGGCAGCGGATAAGCGGCGCGGATTCGGCCGCGGCCATCGCGGCCGAAGGCATCGACCTCTATTTCGGCGAGGCCCGCTTCGCAGGGCCGGATACGGTGGCGGTCGCGGACAGGACGCTGCATTTCAAGAAGGCATTGGTCGCGACAGGCGCGCATCCGAGCGGGCCGGCGATTCCAGGACTCGCCGAGGCCGGCTACCTCGACAATGAGAGCATGTTCAACCTCACGCAACGTCCTGAGCGGCTGCTGGTCATCGGCGGCGGGCCGCTTGGCTGCGAGACGGCGCAGGCCTTTTGCCTGCTCGGCGCGAACGTTATCCTGGCGCAGAGCGATCCGATGTTTCTGCCCGGCGAGGAACGAGACGCCGCGCAGATCCTTTCGGACGCGCTGGCGCGCGAGGGGATCGAGGTGCGCCTGAACACCGAAGTGGTGGCGGTGCGGACAGAGGGCGGCAAGAAGCTCGCCGACCTGATGCGGGATGGTGACACGACGACGATTTCCGTCGACGAGATCATCACCGGCGTCGGCCGTTCGCCCAATGTCGAAGGCCTCGGCCTGGCACACGCCGGGGTGGCGTATGACGCCAACGGCATCAAGGTGGACGATCACCTGAGAACCACGAATCCGAACATCTACGCGGCGGGCGATGTGTGCCTCGAATACAAGTTCACCCATACCGCCGAAGCGACGGCGCGCATTGTCGTGCGCAATGCGCTGTTTCGCGGGCGCGAAAGGCTGAGCGAACTCGTCGTTCCCTGGTGCACCTATACCGACCCGGAGATCGCCCATGTCGGTCTCTATCCGATCGAAGCGCGCCGCAACGGCATTCCGGTCAAGACCTATACGGTGCTGATGCATGACGTCGCCCGTGCCGTTATGGACGGGGAAGAAGAGGGGTTCGTCAAGATCCATGTCAGGGAAGGATCCGACCGTATACTGGGAGCGACTGTCGTCGCCAGCCATGCCGGCGAGATGATCAACGCAGTGACGCTCGCCATCAGGTCGGGCATGGGATTGCACGCCCTGGCCGATGTCATTCATCCCTTCCCGACGCAGGCGCAAGGTATCAAGATGGCGGGCGATGCCTACAGGCGGACCCGGTTCACCTCCTTGCGCAGGCGCCTGGCGGTGCGCTGGCTGGCTTGGTCCAGGCGTTGAACCTCGCGGCCACCGAGGGCTCGGGGCGGAAGTATTCAGAAATATACGGTGCTTGACGAAAGCCTTGTTCAGCTAAACAAGGTGGCGCCGATGCTTGTGGTCACGGAATCGTTGTGAATGCCGTCTGAATTGGGGCCTCTGCCCGGAACAACGCCCCGGGCGTCCGCTTTGAGCGGCTCAGGCGCGCGGCCGGCTGTCGGCTCGCCCGAGCGGGCGGCCCCGAAGCGTACGCTGATCGTGTCGCATGACCCGGCCTTTCCACCGGCTTCGGGTGCGGATCTGAGAAACTACCGCAACGCTGAAGCGGCCGCCAGGTTCGGCCCGGTCTGCCTGGTCTCGGTACGACCGAAGACAGAAGGGAACGTGCCAGATCCATTGATCCGCGTAGAGGCCCTGTCGGCAGAGGGAGAGCCCCGCACGGCCTCGATCGGTTGGTGGCGCTCAAGGGCGGAGAATCGCATTCCGCGTTCCGCCCTGACGCGGCTTGAGACGCTCATCGGTGAATGCCGCCCGGACACTATCGTCATCGAGAGCATCAGCCTGTTCAAGCTGATGCGGCCTCTAAGACCGCTGGCGGAGCAGCTCATTCTCGACATGCACAATGTCGAATCCGACCTGGCCGGGCAGATCAGGCATCTCAGCACCAAGCGAACCGCGGCTGCATTCGGCGTCAGGCTCCTTGAGAGGAAGGCACTATCCCTTGTCGACAGGGTATGGGTCTGCTCGAACCTGGATCGCCGGAAGCTGATGGCGCTTTGCCGGCACAAAATCCCGATCGACGTCGTTCCGAACGGAATTCCGCAAGCCGGCAATGGTCCCGGGCACCTGCCTGCCGAGCCGTCAACCGGCAACGGCTTTCCGGTGATCGTTTTCATCGGCCATCTCGCCTATCCCCCAAACGTCGATGCCGCGCAGCGATTGGCCAATGTCATATTGCCTCGCATCCGAAACGCACTGCCGGGTGCCAGGCTCGTCCTGGCTGGACGCACCCCAAGACCGGAGGTGCGGGCACTGGCCGGATTGCCTGGTGTGGAGCTCATCGAGGATCCCGCGGATGTCGCGCCACTGTTGTCCAGCGCGCATCTCACCATCGTCCCGCTGACGGCCGGCGGCGGCACACGCATCAAGATACTGGAAGCAATGGCCGCGGGCGTGCCGGTGGTCGCCACGCCGATCGCGGCCGAAGGTCTGGACCTGGTGGAAAATGACGAGGTGCTGCTGTCTCACTCCGACGAAACGCTTGCCGAGACGGCCATCGAACTCTGTCTCGACCCCGAACGCAGAGCACGGCAACGCCTTCGCGCGTATCAGGCCGTATGGGCAAGGTTCGGCCCGCAAGCGATAGCCGATGCCGTTCGCGACGGGCTTGGACTAAACGGTGCGACCATATGATCCCGCCGATCCTGCACCAGACTTGGAAGACCGACAGCGTTCCCGCACGCTTCCAGGCGTATGCCGAGAGCTGGAAACGGTACAATCCGCACTGGACGGTGATGTTCTGGAGCGACCGGATGCTGCTCGAATTCGTGGCCGGGAACTACCCTGATTTCCTGCCAATGTTCTGCGGCTACACGAACGGCGTGCAGCGCTCGGATGCGGCCCGCTACATGCTGCTGCATCATTTTGGCGGGGTCTATGCCGACATCGACTGCGAATGCGTCGCGGCCTTCGATCCGATCATGGACGAGAGCCGTGTCGTGCTGTGCAAGGAGCCGGCCTCGCATGCGGCCGTCCAGGCGGATTTCCGGGGCCTGCCCTATCTCCTGTTCAACGGGACGATGGCGAGCCCGCCCCGTCATCCGTTCTGGATGCATCTCCTGTCGATGATGCCCGGGCTCGCCGGCGCCAAGGACGTGCTCGACGCGACCGGTCCTTGCCTTTTGACCTCCGCCCAGCGCGGCTACAGCGATCAGGCGGCCTTCGCCATCCACCCTTCCGGACTGTTCGCGCCGGTGACGTCTGTTGGCAACACGGAGCGCGAGGCCGGCGACGATACGGCGCCGCTTTCGATCCATCATTGGGCCGGCACATGGTGGACCCCGGAGCCGCCGCCGAGATGGACAACCAAGCTTCGCAACCGGGCCTATCGGCTTCGATATCACCTGACGCGCGGTGCGTATCTGGATGAGGCCGCGGCAAAAGCCAGCGTCGACAAGGCTGTCCTCTCGGCACCGCCGCCCCCGGGCGGCAATATTGCCGTTCTGGTGCCGCTTCGCGATGCCGCCGACCTTATCCAACCTTTTCTCGATACGCTGGACGGGCTCGACTATCCCAAGGACAGGATCAAGCTGGTCTTCTGCGAAGGCGACAGCCTGGACGGGAGTTGGGAGCGGCTACAGGCCGCGACGGCGGGACTGGCCGGCAAATATCGCGACATCGTGCTTCTGCAGCGACAGGTCGGCACCAGGCTCGACAGGGCAAAGCGGGCAAAGCCTCGCATGCAACGCGTCAGGCGCGGCGCGATCGCCAAGGTGCGGAACTACCTGATCGATCACGGGCTGAAGGAAGACGACGACTGGGCGTTGTGGATCGATATCGACGTCTGGCGTTTTCCCCGCGATGCGCTGAACCAGTTGATCGCCACCCGGCATCGCATCGCGGTGCCCAACTGCGTGAAGGTCGCCAATGGCGGCAGCTTCGACCTGAACAGCTTCATCATCAGGCGGCAGATCAAGGATTATCGCTACTACCGCGAGATACGCGGCGGCCTTCACCAGCCTCCGGCGCAGACACCAAGTCGATATCATCTCAGTGATGTCAGGCATCTCGACATCATCGGCCTGGACGCGGTCGGCGGAACGATGCTGCTGGTCGACGCCGCCTTGCATCGCGGCGGCCTTCGCTTCCCTGAAATTCCCTATCGCGACCTGATCGAGACCGAAGCTTTTGGCGTGCTCGCCAACGATCTCGGCATCAGGCCGGTCGGCCTGCCGAAGCTGGAGATACTACACGTCCCCTGGTGAAGCGGCGGCCTGCCGAAGCGCCTGCCTGAGCGGCTCCAGACAGGTTTGCGGGCGCAAGCGCTCCCAGACATGGTTCGGGTCCGTCAGATGAGCGACCTTGTCGATCCAGCGTTGCGGCGCTTCTGGATCCCTGACCTCGTGCCAATCCTCGACAATGATGACAGGCAGGCCTTCGTAGAGGGGGTCCATCGGCGATGTCTTGGTTACCACGATGCAGCCGAGATAGAGCAGTTCCCATGTCCGGTGGCAGTCCAGGCCGTTTCCCGTGGTCGAGAGCACGAGCGGGTATTGCGCATACAGCTCCCAGATCGCGCGCTGCGACACGCGTTTCCCGAGGAAATCGACATGTGGGCATCCATCCAGGGCATCAAGCACCTCTCGACGCTCGCTGGAGCCCCTGCTGATGCTGAAATCGCAGAACACCCTGGGTGGACGGCGCTCCGCATCCCCCTGCCGGCCGCGCAGGGTCTGCAAATACCGCACCATGCCGGCGGGCGTGGCAAGGGAACGTGGCGTATGAAGGTCCAGCCCGATCGGAAACGGCTTGATCCTCGGATGGTCGCTGTCGCAATTCTGGCTGTACCAGGACACCAGATAGGGGCTGGCGAGAAGCCGCTCGACGGTATCTCTTGCCAGGTCCGATGGCACCGAGGCATCGCCGTCGGTGGTCAGCAGGATGAAGGGCGCCTTGATGGTCGGCAGGGCAACCCGGGTGAACGTGTCGAGATCGCAGGTTCGCGAAACCCTGGCCAAGGTGCTCAGCCGAACCCAGACGATGCCGTACGCGCCGCCATAGTGGTCGCGGAAAAAGGCCTCGCCCTGGGTCGATTCGGTCGATGCGCAGCGATACCAGTCGGGCCCGGCGAAGTCACAGAAATGCGCGATCCCTTGCGACCACAGCACGGGAGGAACGCTGAAGAATCTCAGCGCCTTGGAATACACAGCCTTTTTGCGTTTTGCCCACCAACGCTTCATGCCCATCGGGAACGCTTAGCTCAGACGCGGTGGCGGCTGCAATGTCCTGCCGCTCCATACCCACAAGCCATGCGAGGGCCCGCGCTTCACCCCTTGGACACACCAGTCCTCAGGCGTGCAATTCCCGCGAAATCGGCGGGCCGACCGAAAATCCGGAGAATGTGACTTCGAAACCCTCGCGCTGTGGCGAGCAGCACATCATGCCGACATCGACCGTCTTCGAGATCGGGAAATAGGCGAGCCGCACCGGCTTCCAGCGACCGTCCGAAGCATCCAGATACTGGACGCGGATCGCCTCGCCATGGCGGGTCAGGCGGATGCTGACGCCATTGGAACCGGCATGAATGGCCACCAGCGACCAGTCCGATGTGTCGTTGGTGACCACGACGGAGAAATAGGCGAGGCCGTCGGTGTATTCGATGCCGGCCTTGATCCAGTGCGTCTCGCTCAGCCGGACCATCAGGCCGGCCTGGTCATACAGCACCTTGTAGTCGCCCTTGACGGTGACTTCGGCGGTGAAATCGCCCTCGACTTGCCGATGCAGGAAGTGGCCATTGTCGCGCCAGAAACCGTAGAAGGTCTCGCGCCAGAAATCGGTCTCCTTGCCGGTGCGCACGCGCACCGCATCGCCGTCGATGGCGTGATGCGGCGGGGGATTGAGCCAGGTCAGGTCCTGCAATGCCATTGCCTCGTGCCGGTTCCGTGGTGAAGGTGCGCCGGCCCGACAGGCCGGCGCATCATCAGCCCGCGAATGTATAGGCGGTCTTCACCGTGGTGTAGAACTCCGTGGCATAACGGCCCTGTTCGCGCGGGCCGTAGCTCGAGCCCTTGCGGCCGCCGAAGGGAACATGGAAATCGACACCCGCCGTCGGCAAGTTGACCATGACCATGCCCGCTTCCGAATTGCGCTTGAAGTGGGTCGCGTGCTTGAGGCTCGACGTGCAGATGCCCGACGTCAGCCCGAAGGGCGTGTCGTTGGCGACGGCAAGCGCCTCGTCGTAGTCCTTGACGCGGATGACGCTGGCGACCGGGCCAAAAATCTCCTCGCGCGAACTGCGCATGGCGTTGGTTGCCTCGGTCAGCAGCGCGGGGCTGAGGTAGAAGCCCGGCGTCTTGCGGTCGAGCCGGTCGCCGCCGAAGGCGAGCGTTGCGCCTTCCCTGACGCCGATGGCGATATAATCCTCGTCCTGCTTCAGCTGCGTGGCGTCGACCACCGGGCCGATCTGGGTCTGCGCATCGAGCGCATCGCCGATCACCAGCTTGCCCATCCGCTCCTTCAGCGCATCGACGAAACGGTCGTGGATACCTTCGGTCACGATCAGCCTGGACGAGGCCGTGCAGCGCTGGCCGGTCGAGAAGAAGGCGCCGTTGAGCGCGCAATCGACGGCGACCGCAAGATCGGCATCGTCAAGCACGACCAGCGGGTTCTTGCCTCCCATCTCGAGCTGGAACTTGCGCATGTGTTCCACGCTTGCGGTGGCGACGCGCTTGCCCGTGCCGACCGAGCCGGTGAAGGTGATGGCATTGACGTCGGGGCTGTCGAGCATGGCCTGGCCGACCACCGAGCCCTTGCCCATGACGAGGTTGAGCACGCCCTTGGGCAGGCCGGCGCGATGCAGGATGTCGACGATCGACCAGGCGCTTTCAGGAACGAGTTCGGCCGGCTTGAAGACGATGGTGTTGCCATGAGCCAGCGCCGGCGCGATCTTCCAGGCCGGAATGGCGATGGGGAAATTCCATGGCGTGATGATGCCGACGACACCGACCGCTTCGCGCGTGATCTCGACGCCGACGCCCGGCCGCACGCTCGGAACCATCTCTCCGGTCAGGCGCAATGTTTCGCCAGCAAAGAAATCGAAGATCTGGGCGGCGCGGATGGTCTCGCCAATGCCTTCGGCCAGCGTCTTGCCTTCCTCGCGCGCCAGGTTGCGGCCGATCTCGTCCTTGCGCGCCATGATCTCGTCGGACGCCTTCTTCAGCACCGCGTGGCGCGCCAGCGGACCGGAGCGTGACCATGCCGGGAACGCCGCCTTGGCCGCGGCGATCGCTTGGCTAGCCTGTTCGACGCCCGCCGAGGCATACTCGCCGACAATGTCGCCGGTATTCGAGGGATTGATGTTGCGCGACCCGGCGTCGCCGACCCATTCGCCATCGATGAGGTTTTTTCGAAACTGAGCCATGTCCTGGTCTTTCCTGCTGGTTGGCCGCACGGCGGCATCTGTCCAGACTGGTATTTGCCAGACAATTGCGTTGCGGGAAAGCACGCACTGGCCGAGCCGCCGCGACAAAAATCCCCGAGCTTATCATCCCGGCTTTGATGGGACGGCAGCGGCCAGCACCCGTGAACCCGCAATCCGGCTAACATCGGCCGGATGTCATCACGGCTCAAACGAATTGCCCTGCACACAAGTGTCCACGACCTTGATTTGCCTGATCCGGCATGTCATGCGTCGTGGTGATGGCAGCAATCGAAACGACGATCCAGCGCGCCGGCGCCACCGGCAACATCAAGGCCACTCGTGAAGACTGGCTGAAGCTGGCGCTTGAAACACTGATATCCGACGGTGTCGAACGCGTCCGCGTGCTGACGCTTGGCCAGCAGCTCGACGTCTCACGCTCCAGTTTCTACTGGTATTTCAAGAGCCGGCAGGATCTGCTCGATCAATTGCTGGGCTACTGGCGGCAGACCAACACGAGGTTCATCGTCGAACGCGCCTCGCGGCCGTCGGCGACCGTCATTCGCGGGGTGATGAGCATTTTCGAATGCTGGGTGGATGAAAAGCTGTTCGACCCCCGGCTGGACTTCGCGATCAGGGCCTGGGCCCGCCGCTCGCCCGCAATCCGGCGCGCGCTCGACGAGGCCGACGAAGAGCGCGTCAATGCCATACGCGACATGTTCAAGCGCCATGGCTACGAGGAAGAAGACGCATTCGTGCGGGCCCGCGTCCTCTATTTCATGCAGATCGGCTATTACTCGCTCGAGCTCAACGAACCGATGAGCACCCGCCTTACCCACGTCGCCTCCTATCTGCGCAGCTTCACGGGCCAGGAGCCTCCGGCGGAAGACGTCGAGGAGTTCGCGCTCTATGTCGAGAAAACGCTTTCCGGCAAACGGTAGGCGCGCAACCATCGGCCGAGCGGCCCTTTAGCCTTCATGACGCCATGCCCCATGCGCAGCCCCCTGGATTATGCGCTACAATGTACTAGACACATATGTACAATGCCAGTAGGGTGCGCCGCCATACCAGGTGGAGTGCAGCAGGATGAAATCCCAGTACAGGGCGATCGTTATCGGCGGTGGCGTGGTTGGAGCCTCGGTGCTCTATCACCTGGCGAAGTTCGGCTGGAGTGATGTCGCGCTGATCGAACGCGAGGTGCTGACAGCCGGGTCGAGCTGGCACGCGGCCGGCGGCTTCCACGCGCTGAACGCCGACCCCAACATCGCCGCGCTGCAGGCCTATACGATCGACCTTCTGTCGGAGGTCGAAAAGGAATCGGGCCAGAACATCGGCATGCACATGACCGGCGGCATCTCGGTTGCCTCGGCGCCGGAGCGCTGGGAATGGCTGAAAGCCTCCTACCGCATCTTCCAGACCATGGGCATAGACGATGTCCATCTGGTCGGCGTCGACGAGATCAAGCAACGCTGCCCGATCCTCAACACCGACGGCATGCTGGGCGGCCTTTATGCGGCACGCGAAGGCCATATCGACCCCTCGGGCGTCGTCCACGCCTATGCCAAGGCGGCGAGGAAGCGCGGCGCCGACATCATCGAGCACAACCGCGTTCTGGAGCTCAATCGTCGCGCCGACGGCAGCTGGGACGTGGTCACGGAGAAAGGCACTCTCATTGCCGAGCACGTCGTCAACGCCGGCGGCCTGTGGGCCAAACAGGTCGGCCGGATGGCCGGCATCGATCTGCCAGTTTCGCCAATGGAGCATCACTATCTCGTCACCGAAGCGCTGCCGGAGATCCAGGCGCTCGACCGGGAATTGCCGCTGATCGTCGACCTCGAGGGCTTCACCTATATGCGCCAGGAGCAGAAGGGGCTGCTGCTCGGCATCTACGAGATCAACCACAAGCACTGGAACATGGACGGCGCACCCTGGGACTACGGCATCGAGCTGATCCAGGAGGACACCGACCGCATCGCCAACGAGCTGGCGCTCGGCTTCAGCCGCTATCCCTGCCTGGAGACGGCAGGCATCAAGCGCTGGGTGAACGGCGCCTTCACCTTCTCGCCGGACGGCAATCCGCTGGTCGGCCCGGTGCGAGGGGTCCCCAACTACTGGGTGGCCTGCGGTGTCATGGCCGGCTTCCTGCAAGGCGGCGGCGTCGGCAAGTCGCTGGCCGAATGGATGATCCATGGCGAGCCGGAGGCCGACGTCTTCGGCATGGACATCGCCCGCTACGGTGATTTCGCCTCCAATCGCGAATACATCAAGCAGACGACCGGGCAATTCTATTCGCGCCGCTTCGTCATGAGTTATCCCAACGAGCAACTGCCCGTGGGGCGGCCGTTGAAGACAGCAGGCGCGCATGACGCCATGGATGCCGCCGGCGCGCGCTGGGGCAATTCCTGGGGCATGGAAGCGCCGCTCTATTTCGCGCCGCAAGGTTTCGTCGAAACACCGACGCTGAAGCGCTCGAATGCCTTCGACATCGTCGCCCGGGAATGCCGCAAGGTACGCGAAGGCGTCGGCCTGCTCGATATCACCGCCTTCTCGCGCTACGAAGTCACCGGACCGCAAGCGCAAGCCTGGCTCGACCGGTTGCTTGCCTGCGCCCTTCCCAAGCCGGGCCGCGCGAAACTCGCGCCTATGCTGGGCGAAAACGGCAAGCTCAAGGGCGACCTCACAGTTTTCAACTGGGGTGACGGCAGCTGGTGGATCATGGGGTCCTACTATCTGCGGCAATGGCACATGCGCTGGTTCGAACAGCATCTCGGCGAGGGCGTCGCCGTACGCGACATTTCGGACGCGGTCGTCGGCTTTTCGCTCGCCGGCCCCAATGCGCGCCGTCTGCTCGAACGGCTGACGCACCAGGATGTCTCGCACCAGGGCTTCGGTTTCCTCACCTGCAAGGCGCTGGATGTCGGCCTGGTTCGAGCCAAGGTCGGGCGGCTCTCGGTCATCGGCGAGCTCGGCTACGAAATCCATTGCCAGGCCAATGAGCATGCGGGGCTACGCCGGGCGCTGCTTGCGGCAGGCAGCGACCTCGGCGTCACCGAATACGGCTTCGGCGCGGTCAATTCGCTGCGGCTCGAAAAGAGTTTCGGCATCTGGTCGCGTGAGTTCACGCAGGATTACACACCGGCCGAGACCGGCATGGACCGCTGGATCGCTTTCGACAAGGGCGACTTCATCGGCCGCGAAGCGGCGCTGAAAGAGCAGCAGGCCGGCGCCAGGCGCACGCTGGTGACGCTCGAGATCGACGCCGCGGATGCGGACGCCAGCGGCTACGAACCGGTCTGGGGCGGAGGCAAGCTTGCCGGCTTCGTCACGTCCGGCGGCCATGGCCATACGGTCGGCAAGAGCCTCGCCATGGCGCTTGTCGATGGCGATGTCACCGATGTCGATACTGAGTTGACAACCCATATCGTCGGCGTCGAAAGAGGTGCGCGCGTCATCGCTTCGTCGCCTTACGATCCACTGGGCAAGGCGATGCGGGCATGACCGATCGAACCGGTGCCGTCCATGCGGAAGACCATGCCATGAACCACGCTCGCTCCCCGAAATCAGGCCTGTCCGGCACGCCATGACCAGACGCTATTCCGCTCTCTCGCTGTTCAAGGAAGGCCTGGCCGGCCAGACCGGCTGGAAGCAGGCCTGGCGCTCACCCGAGCCGAAGCCGTCCTACGATGCGATCGTCATCGGCGGCGGCGGCCATGGGTTGGCTACGGCCTATTACCTGGCCAAGAATCACGGCATCGCCCGGGTGGCCGTGTTGGAAAAAGGCTGGATCGGCGGCGGCAACACCGGCCGCAACACCACGGTGGTACGCTCCAACTACTACTATCCGGAAAGCGTCGAGCTCTACGGGCTGGCGCACCGGCTCTATGAAGGCCTGTCGAAGGACCTGAACTACAACGTCATGCTGTCGCAGCGCGGCATGGTCAATCTCTGCCATTCGACCGCCGAAATGGAGATCGGCGCCCGCACCGTCAACGCCATGCAGATCAACGGCATCGATGCGGAGCTGTTTTCACCGGAGGATGTGCGTCGCGTAGCGCCGATCTACAATTTTTCCCCGGATGCGCGCTTTCCCGTGTTCGGCGGCATCTGGCAGGGCCGCGCCGGCACGGCCCGCCATGACGCCGTCGCTTGGGGCTATGCCCGGGCGGCGAACCGGCTCGGCGTCGATATCATCCAGAATTGCGAGATAACCGATTTCATCGTCGAGGGCGGCCGCTGCCGCGGCGTCCAGACGACACGCGGCGCGATCCGTTCCGAGCGCATCGGCATGGCCGTGGCCGGCCATTCCTCGGTGCTGGCGGCCAAGGCCGGTTTCCGGCTGCCGATCAATTCCTACGCCCTGCAGGCCTGCGTTTCCGAACCTGTGAAGCCGATCCTCGACACGGTGGTGCTGTCGCCCGGCTGCGGCGTCTATGTCAGCCAATCGGACAAGGGCGAGATCGTCATTGGCGGCGGGCTCGACCGCATCCCCTCCTACGCGCAGCGCGGCAATTTGCCGACGCTGGAAGCCGTCATTGCCGGACTGCTGGAGATGTTCCCGATCTTCGGCCAGTTGAAGCTGATGCGGCAATGGGCCGGCATTGTCGACGTCGTGCCGGATTCCTCGCCGATCATCGGTCCTTCGCCACTACCCAATTTGTTCCTCAATTGCGGCTGGGGCACGGGCGGATTCAAAGCCATCCCCGCCGGCGGCACGCTGCTGGCAAACCTGCTGGCCACAGGCAAGCACAACGACGTCAGCCGCCCCTTCGACCTCGACCGTTTCGCCAGCGGGCGGCTGATCGACGAAGCGGCCGGCTCCGGCATCGCGCACTAATGCATGTCGCCCAAAAGTGTGCAGCGGTTTTGGGCAACGACATGCATCACGCATAAAGACAAAGACTAGAGGCAATCATGCAGCTTTTCCCATGTCCGTTCTGCGGCCCGCGCGACGAGACCGAATTCCACTATGGCGGCGATGCCGGCAATGCCAGGCCCGATGGCGCCGACGTGCCGATCGATCGCTGGGCAAATTACCTCTATCTGCGCGGCAACCCGAAGGGCGCGGCACGCGAAATCTGGGTGCACATGAATTGCGGCGAGTTCTTCGTCATGGAACGTGACACGGTCACGCACAAGGTGCTGTCCTCGACCGCCCTTGGCGGGGAGCACGCCGCGTGACCGCCTCGCGTCTTCCCACCGGCGGCAGCGCCATCGACCGGTCGCGCCCGATCCGATTCAGCTTCGACGGCGCAACCGTGGACAGCTTTGCCGGCGACACCATCGCCTCGGCGCTGCTGGCCGGCGATGTCGCGGTCGTCGGCCGCAGCTTCAAATATCACCGGCCGCGCGGCATCTGGGGCGCCGGCGTCGAGGAGCCGAACGCGCTGGTCGACATCGGCGGCCCCCAGGCGAAACCGAACACGCGCGCCACGACCGAGCCGGCACGCAACGGGCTGGTGGCGAAAAGCGTCAACGCGACGCCCAATGCGCTGGCCGACCGTAACGCCTTCCTCGACCGCTTCTCCCGTTTCATTCCGGCGGCGTTTTACTACAAGACCTTCATGTGGCCGGACTGGCACATGTTCGAGCCGCGCATCCGCGCCATGGCCGGACTGGGCAAGGCCGACACCGACTGGACATCGCCGGGCACGGCTGACCAGATCAACCATCATTGCGACGTGCTGGTTGTCGGCGCGGGACCGGCCGGGTTGGCGGCGGCCAGGCTGGCGGCAGGCGCTGGCCTCTCCGTCACGCTGGTCGACGACCAGCAGACGCCGGGAGGATCCCTTGGCCACCGCGCCGGCGAGATCGACGGCAAGCCGGCCTCCGTCTGGGTCGAGGAGACGGTTGCGCAGCTTGGCACGGGCGGTCACCTGATCCTGGCAGCGACCACCGCCTTCGGCATTTACGACCACAATCTGGTCGGGCTGAACCAGCGGCATTTCGATGGCCGGCGCGACACGCTGTGGCGGGTCCGGCCGCGCCAGATCGTGCTGGCGACCGGCGCCATCGAACGACCGCTGCCCTTTGCCAACAATGACCTTCCGGGCATCCTGTCGGCGGACGCGGCACTTGCCTATCTCAGGCGCCATGCGGTGCTGGTTGGACGGCGCATCGTCACCGCCACCAACAATGACAGCGCTTACGAGGTCGCTGGCGCGCTGGCCGACGCCGGCGCAGAGGTAACGCTCGTCGACATCAGGCGTGACGGCATGCCCGACGCCCCGGCCAAGGTACGGCTGGTCAAAGGGAGGGCGCTTGCTTCCGCCAGGGGCAGACTGCGGGTCGAGGGCGTGACACTGGATGACGGCACCAGGCTCGATGCCGATTGCGTGCTGGTCTCGGGCGGCTGGACGCCGACCATTCATCTCTTCGGCCAGGCCAAGGGCAAGCTGGCCTGGAGCGACGCACGCGCCGCCTTCCTGCCAGGCGATCCGGTCGACGGCATTTCGGTGGTCGGCGCCGCGGCTGGCGCGATCTCCTTGTCGGAAGTGTTCGCCGGCTTGGAGAAAGCCGTTGGCTTGCCGGGCCAGGCGAAAGCAGCCGTGCCGCGCAGCACGGGACCGGAAGCAACGGGCGGCGTTGCCGCCGCCTGGCCGGTGCCCGGTTCGAAAGGGCGCATCTGGATCGACTACCAGAACGACGTGACGGTAAAGGACGTTGAACTGGCGGCGCGCGAAAACTTCGTCTCGGTCGAGCACCTGAAACGCTACACCACGCTCGGCATGGCAACCGACCAGGGCAAGACCTCCAACCTGCCCGGCCTGGCCTTGATGGCCGGCATCACCGGCCGCACGGTGCCGGAAGTCGGCACCACCACCTACCGTCCGCCCTTCACGCCGGTGCCGCTGGCAAGCTTTGCCGGCGCGCGCGTCGGCGAGCTGATGGCACCCGTGCGCAGGCTGCCGCTGGAGGCCATGCACCGCGCCGGCGGCGCCGTCTTCCAGGAATATGGCGGCTGGCTGCGGCCGGCCCATTATGGCGGCCGCGGCGCCGACGCGGATCGCGCCATCCAGGACGAGGCGTGGCGCGCGCGCCAGTCGGTCGCGCTGTTCGACGGTTCGACGCTGGGCAAGATCGAGGTGATCGGCCCCAAGGCGGCCGAATTCGTCGATTTCCTCTACTACAACACCATGTCGACGCTGAAGCCGGGCCGCTGCCGCTACGGGTTCATGCTGTCGGAGAACGGCGTAGTCTTCGATGACGGCGTGCTGGTTCGGCTGGACGAGCATCGCTTCGTCGTGTCGTGTTCATCCTCGCATGTCGCTGCCGTGCACGCGCGGCTGGAGGAATGGCGCCAGGACCGATTTGGCCGCGACGCGGTCTATATCCACAACGCCACATCGGACATGGCGACGCTGACCGTTTCGGGGCCGAACGCCCGCAAGCTGCTCCAAGCACTCAACCTCGGCCTCTCGCTCGACGAGGCCGACCTGCCCCACATGGCGATCGGCCATGGCAGCTATGGCGGTGACGAGGTCCGCGTCGCCCGCGTCAGCTTCACCGGCGACAGGAGCTACGAGATTTCGATCCGGGCTGACCGCGCCGAGCCCTTGTGGGCACATCTGCGCCAGGCCGGCCAGGCGTTCGACGCCGTCACCATCGGCCTCGAAGCGCTGATGATCCTGCGTGCCGAAAAAGGTTTCATCGTCATCGGCAAGGATACCGACGGCACCACGCTGCCGCACGATCTCGGCAGCGAAGCGCCCCGCACCAAACGCCGGACCGAATATGTCGGCCGTCGCTCGCTGTTCACCGAGGAGGCCTCGCGCGGCGACCGCCTGCAGCTTGTCGGACTGACAGTGCCGTCTGGCGAAGCGCCGCTACCGACCGGCGCCCACGGCATCAAGCGGAGCGACGGCAGACTGCACAGCCAGGGCTTCGTCACCTCGAGCTACCAGAGCCCGACGCTTGGCCGGCCCATCGCGCTCGGCCTGATCGAGCGCGGCGCGGCCCGCCACGGCGAGACGATCGAAATCCAGCATCTCGGCAAGGTTCGGTCGGCAACGATTGCCGCGCCTTGCGCCTTCGACCCGGCAGGAGAGCGGCTCCATGCGTGATCTCGCGGAAAAATGGTCTGTCGCGCCGGACTGGCAGAGCGCCACGATCGAGGTGCCGGGGCTCAAGATAGGCGCGATTGCCGGATTGCACCAACGTCTGGTCAGCGGCGACCTCGCGGCGTGGGCCGAGGCATCCGGCTTCGATGGAGCGGCCGCCGGTGCGTTCGGCCTGGCCGAGGGCGCACGCTATTCGGTTCGTCTGGCACGCGACCGATTGCTTGCCGTGTCGGCCACCCCTATCGGCATGGCCACGGGGTGGTTCAGCCAAGGGTTCGGAGTGACAGAAATCAGCGCCGGGCTACAGGTGTTCGAGGCAGAAGGCGCGGCGCTTGACGCTTTCATCGCGCGTGGAACGACGCTCGATCCCGGACAACCGAGCGCCAGTGCGGCACTGTCCTTCGCCGGCATCAACGCCATCGTCTATCGCCATGAAAGCAAGCTGCGCATCCATGTCGACCGCGGTCTCGCGGCCTATCTCTGGACGTGGACGGAGCAGGCTGCCGGCCACATCGCGGCGGAAACCAGCCAGCCATGATCACGCTCAGAGCGTGAACGACCAGAACAGGCAGGCCAGCGTCGCGGCGGCGAAGACCACGAAGAACAGGCTGCGCAACAGCACGTTGCGGCGCAGTTCGTTCATGACGAAGTGGCAGCCGACGACCGCCACGGCAAACAGGAACCGCCAGTTCAGCAGTGCCCACAAGGCGCTGCCCTGACCGAAAGCCCATCGGGCGAGAAGGCCGCCTACGATGGTGGCGAACAGCACGATCACCGTCCAGAAGATCGCGTCGGCGGCATGGGTGAGAACGATGCTGGCCGCGCGGATCGGCAGGATCATCATCAACAGCGCGCTGAAGAAATAGACGGCCGCGAGCGGAATGAACGTCCCGGCATCGGCGATGCCGTCGAGGCGCCTGACGCCGATCGCACCATAGGGATAGCCATGCCGCGCCACCGCCAGGCTCAACGCCATCAGCAAGGCGGTCAGCACCGCGACGAGTGCGAAGGTCGTGAGGGCTTTGCTCATGGTGTTCCTGTCCCGGACGAATCAGACAGGAACCTTGTAGCGGGCGGTCGTAAATTGCACGTAAGCGGCGGTGTCGCCCATGCGGATTTCGACCTTCGCGCAACCCTCTTCGCGGCTGCTACTCAGCAGCGATCCTGCCTGCCGAGCGGTTGGCAAGCACAAAGCCGACCTCGTCCACCGCCTGCGCCGCGCGCTTCAGGATGGCATCGGAGCGCAGCACGCCGTCGGTGAAATCCTTGTCGGTGGCGTAGACTGCGGTCGGCAGCGTGAAGGCCTCGAAGAAGCCGAACAGCGGCCGCAACTGATGCTCGACGATCAAGGCATGGCGCTCGCCGCCGCCGGTCGCGGTCAGCAGGATGGGTTTGCCCCGCAGCGCCGCCGGATCGATCAGGTCGAAGAAGTGCTTGAACAGGCCGGTGTAGCTGCCCTTGTAGGTCGGCGAGCCAACCACCAGCACGTCGGCGGCGAGGATCTGGGCCAGGATCGGTTGCGCCTGGCCGTCGAGGTCGCGTGCCCATCTTGCCGTGCCCAGCGATGGGCCGACATCCTCGATGTCGTAGGTGCTGGCCGACAAGCCATGGCGCGCGGCGATGTCCTTGGCCACGAAATCGACGAAGGCGCGCGTCTTTGACGGCCGGGTGATGTTGCCGGAGAAGCCGACGACTGTTCGGTTTGACATGGTGACTGGGCTCTCTTTGGTCTTGATGGTCGAAATCTTGGAGGGCAGCGGCCTGCCCCCCGGTGGGAATCAGCTCCAGGCATGCAGCGGCGGGTTTTCGCCGTTGAGGAAGTATTTGCCGAGGATCGAGTACTTCCAGCGTACCGGATCGTGCAGCGTGTGGGTGCGGGCATTGCGCCAGTGCCGGTCGAGATTGTGCTCGGCCAGCGTCGAACGCGTGCCGGCCAGTTCGAACAGCTTGTTCGTCGCGGCGATGGCGATCTCGGTCGACAGGATTTTCGCCTCGGCGGTGACGATCTGCGCATGCGCCACCGTCTCGGCGGTCGGCTCGGCCACCGCGCGGTCGATTGCCAGGCCGGCTTTTTCGAGCAGCGCCTGCGCGGCGTGCAGGCGCAGCGTCAGGTCGCCGACCGCCTGGATGGTGTAGGGATCGTCCCAGGCATTGTCGACGCCGCTGTCGATCCAGGCGCGGCTTCTGGTCCTGACGAAGTGAACGGTCTCGTCGATCGCGGCTTGCGCGATGCCCGTGTCGACCGCCACCTGAATGATCTGGAAGATGGCGCCGTCAGCCGTCGGTCTGTCATAGCCCTTGTAGCCGGGCACGAGATGCGTCTTCGGCACCTTGACGTTGTCGATGATCACCGTGCCCGACAACGTCGTGCGCTGGCCGAAGCTCGACCAGTCGTCGATGACCGTCAGGCCAGGCGTGCCACGATCGGCTATCGCGTACCAGGCGCGGCCCTCGTCATCGAGCGCCACGATCGGCACCAGATGGGCGAGCAGCGCGCCCGAGGAATAGAATTTACGGCCATTGACGACGACATGGTCGCCGGCATCGGTGAAGCGGGTCTCGAAATCGGCGGCGCGCTTGGAGCCGAATTCGGAAAAGGCGTTGCCGAACCGCGTGCCCTTCAGCGCTTCGGCAAACAGCAGTTTCTGCTGTTCCGCATCCGACACGGTGCGGATAGCCGCAACGACGCCGAGATGGTTCTGCGCGATCTGGCCGATCGAGGAATCGGCCGCCGAGATGATCTCGATCACCTTGGCCAGCGTGACGTAGGACACTTCCGGCCCGCCGAATGCCTTGGGCACATTGATCGACCACAGGCCGCTTTGCGAAAAGGCGTCGAGTTCGGCGACCGGCCAGATGCGCTCACGGTCGCGCTTGGAGGACTCCTTGAGGAATTCGGCGGCGAGCGCATGGGCGACCGCGACCGCCTCGGCGTCATCCCTTATGATGTGTGCCGGCTCCGACGGCCTTGCGACCGGCGGCACGGCGGCGGAGGCGTGGTCTGTCTTGACGGTCGAGACGGTCATTTCACTGCTCCTTCGAATTTCGTTTCAGGCAACGGCATGGAGATGGGCTGGTTTGGCAGCCGGCGACGGCGGTTGGCCGGTGGTCGATTGACCGAGATAGAAGGCGCGCACATCCTCGCGCTGGCGAAGATCGGCAGCAGCGCCGGAAAGAACGGAGACGCCGTTCTCGAGCACCGTGGCGTGGTCGGCGTATTTGAGAGCCACCGCCGAGTTCTGCTCGGCGACCAGGATCGACAGACCGGTCTCGCGGTTGAGTTTTCTCAGCGTCTGAAAGATGTCCTGGACGATGAGCGGCGCGAGCCCCATTGACGGCTCATCGAGAACCAGCAGACGCGGCCGCGACATCAGCGCCCGGCCGATGGCCGTCATCTGCTGCTCGCCGCCGGAGGTCAGGCCGGACAAAGTCCGGCGCTTTTCCCGGAGACGGGGAAAACAGCCATAGATGCGTTCGAGGTCCGCGTTGATCTCGGCCCGGCGGCCGCTGCGGCCGATGCCGCCGGCGACCAGGTTTTCCTCGACGGTGAGGCTCTTGAAGCAGTGGCGGCCCTCGAGCACCGGGACCAGGCCGGCGCGCACGAGCTCGCCCGGCTTGCGGCGCGAGACATCCGAGCCTTCATAGCGGATGGTGCCGGCATTGACCTGGCCGCGCTCGGCGGGCAGCAGGTTGGAGACAGCCTTCAGCGTCGTGGTCTTGCCGGCACCATTGGCACCGAGCAGCGCCAGGATCTCACCGCGCCGGATCTCAAAACTGACACCGTGCAGCGCCGTGATGGCGTGGTTGTAGGTGGCATGGATCGTGTCCACCGCAAGGATGACGTCATTGTCCGGCATGAGCTCTTCTTTCGCGGTTCGAGGAACCGTAAAGGGCCGGGCGCCCTGTCCGTGGGGCCCGGCATTGGCTGATCAGTTGGTGGTCACGGCGTTGGCATCATCGGCGGTGCGCAGCTTGATGCCCTTCTCCTTGGCATAGGCCTCGGCGGACTTTTCGATGATCGGCCGCAGCAGCGCCCAGTCCGGAGCGATCCAGTCGGAGACGACGTTCCACTTCTTGCCGTCCCACTGCTGGAAGGTCACGTAGCCCTCGCCTTCGTGATTGTCCCAGCTGACGTTGATCGAGTGGAACAGGTCCTTCGCGCCGAGCGCCTCGACCTTGGCCGGATCGAGCTTGAGGTGTTCAAAGCCCCAACGGACTTCGTCTCCGGTCAGCGTGCGATGACCAAACTTCTCCTGCGCGACGCGGATCGCCTCGACATTGAGGATGCCGTTGACGATGCCGAGATTGTGGTAGACCGAGCCGATGCGCGACTTGTCTTCCAGATTGCCCTTGCCGGCGCCGTAGACGGTCTTCACGATCTCCTGCACCACCGGATAGGTGTTGCCGGAAGCCTGGGTGGTGATGGCGGTGTAGCCCTTGGCGGCGTCACCGGCGGGGATGACATCCTCTTCCGAATTCGACCAGACATTGCCGACGATGTGGTCGACGGGATAGCCGACCTTGACCGCCGTCTTCAGCGCCACCGGGTTCATCACGCCCCAGCCGCGCAGGACGACGAAGTCCGGCTTGGCGCGGCGGATGGTCAGCCACTGCGACTGCTGCTCGTTGCCGGGATGCGGCACCTCGATCTGCTGCACGGTGAAGCCGTATTTCTGCGCCAACAATTCATAGATCGGGATGGTTTCCTTGCCGTAGGGCGAGCCGTGATAGAGCACGACGATCTTCTTGCCCTTGAGCTTGTCGATGCCGCCTTCCTTGGAGGCGATGTAGTTCACGATTCCCGAAGTCTCGCTGTAGGGGTTGAGCAGCAGCGGGAAGACATAAGGGAAGACGCGTCCATCGGTGGAGTCCGTGCGGCCATGGTTGACCGTGATCAGCGGCACCTTGTCTGCGGTGATGCGGTCGATCATCGCATAGGCGATGCCTACCGAAAGCGGGTTCCAGGCGGCGGCACCGGCATGGCTCTTCTGCCGCTCGTAGCATTCGACGCCGCGCTCGACCTCGTACTGCGTCTCGCATTCATCCCAGGTCAGCTTGACGCCGTTGACGCCGCCATCGCGGATGTTGATGAGGTTGAGATAGTCGATGAAGCCACCGAAGAAGCCGGTGCCGCCGGCCGCATAGGGTCCGACGCGGTAGCTCTGCAACGGGAAATATTGTTCATCGGCGTGGGCGGCGGGCAAGGCCACCGACACGATCATCGCCGCGGACAGCGCCGCCGCCTTGATTGTGCTGAGAAAGGTCATTGTCAGGGTACTCCCGGTGTGGGCCGTGTCGGGTTCGGCCTTTGGCTCATTTTCAAATGCAATTCACTTCAGACGCGCGGCTCAGGTCGACTGCCAGGCGAACAGGAGCCGTCTTCGGACCCTGTCCCACAGGGCCACCAGCCCATCGGGTTCAAGGATCAGAAACAGGATGATGAGCGCGCCAAGCACGATGCGCTGGCTCATGTCGAGCACGCCCGAGTCAAAGACATCGCCAAGCAGGAAGCCGCCGAGGCGCGATAAGCCAAGCGGGAAGACGACGATGAGCGCGGCGCCGAAAAAAGCGCCACGGATCGAAGCCAGGCCCCCGATGATGATGATGAACAGGATCTGGAACGAGCGGTCGAGATCGAAGCCATCCGGCTCAACGGTCCTGAGATAGGCGAAGGCCCAGATGACGCCGGCGACGCCGATGATGAAGGAGGAGATGGCGAAGGCCAGAAGCTTGGTCTTCAACACCGGTATGCCGATGATGCGGGCGGCGGTCTCATTGTCGCGGACGGCGATGAAGTTGCGCCCGGTCTGCGACGAGACCAGCCGATAGGCGAGGAAGGTGAGAACGCTGACGATGGTGAGCGCGAAGAGATAGCGGCCGACGGCGCCGTCGAAAGCGAAGCCTGAAATCGACAGCTTCGGCGCGTCGATGACGCCGGACGCCGAGTCGTTGGAGAACCAACTGAACTTGGTCAGCGCCCATTGCACGAAGAACTGCGCGGCGAGCGTCGAGACGGCGAGGTAAAAACCCTTCAGCCGCAGGCTGGGCAGGCCGAAGACGATGCCGATCGCGGCGGCGACAATGCCGGCCAGAAAGATGCTGCCGATCAGCGGCAGGCCCTCGACACGCAGGTTGAAATTGTAGGCGGCGAAGGCGCCGGCCGCCATGAAGGCAGCACTTCCAAGCGAAACCTGGCCGGCATAGCCGGTAAGGATGTTCAGGCCCACGCCGGCGAGGCTGAGCGCCAGGAACGGCAGCAGGATGGCCTCGAAAAGATAGCTCGAGCCGATCAGCGGCACGACGCCATAGGCGAAGGCGAGCAGCAGCACGGGCACGATCCATTTCGGCAGGACCGGCGCCTCGGAGAAATCGCTTGTGATCGCGGCCATGGCTCAGACCCTTTCCACGAGCTTCTGGCCGAACAGGCCGGAGGGACGGATCAGGAGGAAGACGAGGGCCACGACATAGGCGAACCAGCTCTCGATGCCGCCGCCGAAATAATCGCCGATATAGACCTCGGCGAGCTTCTCGCTGGCGCCGATCAACAGCCCGCCGACAATGGCGCCGAGAATGGAATCGAAGCCGCCGAGCACCAGCACCGGCAGCGCCTTCAGCACCACCAGCGACAGCGAGAACTGCACGCCTAGGCGGGCGCCCCAGAGCAGTCCGGCGACAAGGGCGACAAGGCCGGCCGCGGCCCAGACGGTGCCCCAGATCAACGGCAGCCGCAGACCGACGGCGAGCGCGGCGAACTGATCGTCGGCGACGGCGCGGAACGAGAGCCCGATGCGGGTGTAGCGGAAGAACAGCGACAAGAGCAGAACCATGCCGGCAGCCACCACCGCCGCGAAAATGTCGAACTGGCTGATCAGCACGCCGCCGACTTCCAGCGGCACGTCCTCGATGCCGAGGTCGAGACCATGGACCTGCGTGCCCCAGATCAGTTGGGCGGCGCCCTCGATGATGTAGGACAGGCCGAGCGTCGCCATGAACAGCGTGATCGGCGGCTTGTTGGTCAGAGGCCGCAGCACCGTACGCTCGATGACGACACCCATCGCCACCATGATGGCGAAGGTGACCACCAGCGCCAGCGCGAACGGAATGCCGCGCTCGACGAGGCTGACGAAGGTGAGGGCGGCGAACAGCAGCATCGCGCCTTGCGCGAAGTTGAGCACGCCCGATGTCTTGTAGATCAGCACGAAGCCGATCGCGACCAGCGAGTACATGACGCCGGAGAGCAGGCCGCCGACGAGCACTTCGATGAAGAACTGGTAGTCAAAGTCGGCGATCATATGCCTGCCCCGTCCTCGTTGTCGGAGGCGACGCCGAGATAGGCGTCGATGACGCGCTGGTCGTTCCTGACTTCATCGGGCGTGGCGTCGGCGATCTTGCGGCCGTAGTCGAGAACGGCAATGCGATCGGACAGACCCATGACGACACCGACATCATGCTCGATCAGGATGACCGTCGTTGCGAAGCGATCCCGCGCGGCACGCACGAAACCTGCCATCTCGCTCTTCTCGCCGGCGGTCATGCCGGCCATCGGTTCGTCCAGCAAAAGCAGGCGCGGTTGCGCGACCAATGCGCGGGCCAGTTCGACACGCTTCTGCAGCCCGTAGGGCAACGTGCCGGCAAGACGATCGCGGACAGCCGTGAGATCGAGGAATTCGAGGATCTGGCCGGCGCGGCTCAAGGAGTCGCGCTGCTCGCCGCGCGAGCGGCCAATGCCCAGCACCTGGCCGGCAAAATTGGAGCGCACCCTGTAGGCAAGGCCGGACGCCACATTGTCGAGAACGCTGAGGCCCTTGAACAGGGCAAGGTTCTGAAAGGTCCTGGCGACGCCGAGAGGCGCCAGCCGCTGCGTCGGCACCTGGGCATAACTGATGCCATCGAGCTGGACGTGGCCGCGGTCGGACCGATAGACTCCGCTGATCACGTTGATCAGCGAGCTCTTGCCGGCGCCGTTCGGGCCGATGATGGCGCGAATTTCGCCCGGGCGAACCGACAGGTCGATATCGGCCAGCGCGACGACACCGCCAAAGGACAGGCTGATGCCGTGAAGCGAGAGCAGCGGAGCGGCGGCGACCGTGGCAGCCCCTCTGGGTTCGGTGTTGCCTTCAGATTGCTGCGCGGGGCTGAATGCCGCCGGCAAGCCGCGCGCAAAGACCTCCGGCGCATAGACCGAGGCCTCCATCATTCCAAGGGCATATCCAGCCAACAGCATTCCAATCGTCCTCGATTGCTCAGCAGGCGCAAAGCCTCGTTGACGCTCGATGGATCGAGCGTGCCTGGAAACCTTGATCGATGTGCAGGTCGGACCGCCCGGCCTGCCTTTTTTGAAAAGGGCTATTCCGCTGCCAGCGACGCTGCCTGTTCAGCATCCTCCAGCTCGCGAACGAGCGGGATGACGTGCTTGCCGAAATACTCGACCTCTTCCTGGAAGTGCAGGAAGCCGAGCAGGATGAGATCGGCGCCGGCACGCTTGAGATCGACAATGCGCTCGGCGACCTGCCTTGGCGTGCCGATCAGGTTCGAGCGGAACCCGTCATTGTACTGCACCAGATCCTCGAAGGAGGACTTTGCCCAATTGCCCTCGCCTTCCGGCGATGCCTTGCCGGCATTCTTGACCTCGTGGCCAAAAGCGTTGACCGCTTCCGGGTTGGCCTTGCCGATGATCTCGGCGAGCACCGCCTTGGCTTCATCCTCGGTCTCGCGGACGATGGCAAAGGCGTTGACGCCGACCTTGACGGAATGATTGTTGGCCTTGGCCTTCGACTTGAGGTCGTCGACCTGCTTGGCGATCTCGGCCGGCGTGTTGCCGTTGGTGAAGTACCAGTCCGAAACGCGCGCGGCCATGTCGCGCGCTGCACGCGATGAGCCGCCCTGGAAGATTTCGGGCACCTGCGGCGGTTTCGGCTTCAGCGAATATTCGTTGAAGCGATAGAAATCGCCACGGAAGGTGAAGCTGTCTTCGGTCCATATTCCACGCAGCGCACGAATGAATTCCTCCGAACGGCGGTAGCGCTCGTCGTGGTCGAGCCAATGCTCGCCGATGGCGTGGAATTCGCCACGGAACCAGCCGGAGACGAGGTTGATGGCGACACGGCCATTGGTCAGGTAGCTGATGGTGGCGAGTTGCTTTGCCGCCAGTGCCGGATTCCAGGGGCCAGGCAGGATCGCCGCGATGACCTTGAGCGTCGTCGTGGCGGCCAGCAGATCATGGCTGAACGCCACGGATTCATGCTGTTCGTCAGCGCCGTAGCCGGCGGTGAAACGGATCTGGCTGAGCGCATAGTCGAAGCCGGCTTTTTCGGCGATCTGTGCCAGCTTGCGGTTGTACTCGGCCGAATGGTTGGTGCGCTGCTCGATGTTGGAAATCACCAGGCCGCCCGAAACATTCGGCACCCAGTAGGCGAACTTGACCGCGTCATTTCCTGTCTGTGCCATGAACTGTCTCCCATTCAGGCCGTGTCGTTGATCGGTCCGGTCGATGCCGGATTTCGCCAACATTTATTATGTCTACTGATTATATATACAAAGTAGTATTTTCCGTTTTTGGCGCCCTCTAGGGTCGGAAATACCAATTTTGCCCGGCCAAGCCGGCTTGTGCCTGTCAGCGCCCGACCGGACTGTGCGCGGTATTGGCACCGACTGCCTCGGCTGGCAGGGATGCTTCGAGCAATTTTGCGATTTCGCCGGCGACTGCCTGGGCATGGCGGGCGACCTCGGGGAGGCCCATGAGTTCGCCAAAGGTCCCTCGCGCCAATGGGCCGGCGACGAAGAGACTGGCGGCCGCCTTGCCATCCCGGCCGACGGCACGACTGTCGAGATTCGTCTCGATGCCCAGTCCGTATCGGTCGGTCCTGACCAGCCCGGCCCCGGCCAGGGAGCGCAGTGCCGGATTGAGCTGCAGCGACTGTCCATGAGCCGGTCCTGTCGTGTTGATGACGGCATCGAAGCGGGCAGTCTCGATCCGTGTCTGCCCGCGCCGTTGAAAGCTGACCGCGAGGCTGTCGCCCTCATCGTTCGACGCGACAAGTCTGGCGGCGATGGTGTCGAACGTGCCGGCGCTCTGGCGGCGGTCGAGCACGGAAGCGACTTGTGGCGCGATCCTGAAGCGATGCACGTCCCAGAACACGCGCAGCTGACGCACCAGCCTTGCCCGCTCCGGCGGAGCAAGGGCCGCCCACAGCACCGGCCCCTGCAGGCGCAACTGGTCGAAGACAGATTGCCAGTTGACGTTGGCCTCGCGCGCCACTGCCAGCGTCGCGCGAATGTTCCTCAGCAGGCCAAGCGCCGATGTGGCCGGCGCCGACGCAAAGTCACCAAAGGGCTCCCCCCTGACATCGGGATGGCCACGCGAGCGCAGCCCGCGGCGCGACAGCGCCAGGATGCGGCCGCGATGGCCACGGCGATCAAGCTCGGCCACCATGTCGGCCGACGTTAGCCCGGAGCCGACGATCAGCACCGAGGCTTGTGGTCCGATCGCGGCAAGAGCTGACGCGGCATAAGGGTTGGCGATAAAACCCGGCGCTTCCGTCAAGGACTCCAGCGCATTGGGAACCCCAGGTTGAGGATGCGTCGCCGCCAGGATCATGATGTCGGCTGAGACAGGCCCGGCGGAAGTCTGCACGTTCCAACCCGGGCCATCACCGTCGCGGATCACGCCGGTGGCGTTTCCTTCCACGTGCCGAACCGCACCTGAAGCAAGATAAGGGGCCAGTTGCTCGGCGACATAGCGGCCGAAGACCCGCCGGCGCGGATAGATGTCGCCGTTTTGCCAGACGGCGTCCGTGTCGCTCTCAATTTCCCCACTGCCGGCCAACCAGTGCGCAAAGTGATGCGGGTCGTCGGGCGCCATGCTCATTCTGACAGCCGGGACATTGACCCGGTGCGACGGCTCCTCGCTGGAATAGGCAAGGCCGCCGCCGATCGCCGGCCGAGGCTCGATCACCGAAATCGACAGGCGCTCCGGCCGATGCGCCCGCGCCAGATGCCAGGCTACGGCAGCACCGGAAAAGCCGCCGCCGATGATGGCGACGCGCGATCGGCGGGCCGGAGGCAGCGCGTTCACGAGGCGCTGGCGAGCGACTTCGGCCGATGGTCGCCGGCGATGGTTTCGCCAAACGGTCCGGTGTTGACCGAGGTGCCGGCAGCTTTGATGGGATGATCGGTCGGCAGTTTCGGCAGCACCAGTTCGCCGAAACGATAGGCTTCCTCCAGATGCGGGTAGCCGGACAGGATGAAGGTATCGATGCCGAGGCGTCGGTATTCGTCGATCCGCTCCGCGACCGTGTCGGGATCGCCGACAAGGGCGGTGCCTGCGCCGCCGCGCACCAGGCCGACGCCGGCCCACAGGTTGGGCGCGATTTCGAGCTTGTCGCGGCTGCCGCCATGCAGCGCGCTCATGCGCGCCTGGCCGACGGAGTCCATGCGGGCAAAGACTTTCTGAGCCGAGGCTATCGTCGCATCGTCGAGCCGGCTGATCAGGCTCTCCGCCGCGGCCCAGGCCTGTTCGGTGGTTTCACGCGCGATGACATGCAGGCGAATGCCGAAGGAGAGTTTGCGACCGGCCTTCTCGGCCAGTTCGCGCACGGCGTCCAGCTTGCGCTCGACATCGGCAGGCGGTTCGCCCCAGGTCAGGTACTTGTCGATCTCCTGCGCCGCCACCGCCGATCCGACATCCGACGAGCCGCCGAAGTAGAGCGGCGGATAGGGCGTCTGCACCGGCGGGAACAGCAGCCTGCCGTCCTCGATGCGGAAATGCTTGCCCTGATGCTCGACCGTCTCGCCGCTCAGCACGCGCTTGTAGATCTGGAGGAATTCCTGCGTCACTTCATAGCGCTCGGCATGCGAGAGGAAGATGCCGTCGCCCTTGTTTTCCAGCGGATCACCGCCGGTGACGACATTGATCAGCAGCCGGCCATTGGAGATGCGGTCGAGCGTGGCGGTCATGCGCGCGGCGAGTGTCGGCGATTGCAGGCCGGGCCGGACGGCGACGAGGAAACGCAGCCGCTCGGTCAACGGCGCCAGCGCCGAGGCGATCACCCAGGAATCCTCGCAAGCACGGCCGGTCGGCAGCAGCACGCCGTAATAGCCCAACGTGTCGGCCGCCTTCGCCACCTGCGTCAGATAGGGTAGGTCGACGGCCCTGCCGCCTTCCGTCGTGCCGAGATAGCGGCTGTCGCCATGCGTCGGCAGGAACCAGAGAACCTTGATGCGATCAGGAATGTCCTTGGTCATGGCTGGCCTCCGGCAATGCGGCGGCGGCCTGTGCCTGACGAGGTTGAAAGCGGGCGCGGAAGGGCGGGCATGGCGGAGTCCTGTCCTGGAAAACCAGATCGCCCGCGCACTTTGCTTATTATATAAATTCTGTAGAGTTAGTTTATTCCAAATCCGCCGCCAAAACTGGAAATTCTCTCCTTCAGGCCAACAGCGTTTTCCCGACGCGAGCGAGATGCAAGTCCATCAAAATCAAGCGAAGGCCGGCCCGGCGCCGTGCCGAGCCGGCCTTGACCGATCAGAACGCCGGCTCGACCGAGTTGACGTTGTCCTTGGTAACGACGGTCAGCGGGATCGGCAGCCGGTCCTTGACCTCCTTGCCGTCGATGATCTCAGCCATCGTGTTGATGGCCAGGCGGCCGTCCTCGACCGGGGACTGCACGATGGTCGAATACATCTCGTTGGTACGGATCGATTCGAACGCGTCCTTCTGGCCGTTGATGCCGACGATCGGCGGTGCCGCCTTGGACGGGTTGGCCTCCTTCCAGGCGTCGATGAAGCCGCGCGCCATGGTGTCGTCATTGGCGTAGACGCCGCTGATCTGGTCGCCGAAGCGGGTGATCAGGTCGCGGCTTACCACCAGCGCCTTCTGCTGGTCGAAGTCGGCATTGACGGTGTCGAGCACCTTGATGTCGGCATTGGTTTCCTTGAGGCGATCCGTGAAGCCGGTCACGCGGCCGATCGTGGTGCCGTTGCCGGCCTGGCCGGCGATGATGACGACCGAGCCCTTGCCACCGAGCGCCTTGCTGAGCGAATCGGCGGCGAGCTTGCCTTCCTCGTAGACGTCGGGCCCGGTGAAGGACTTGATGAACGGCTTGGCATCGTCGCTCATCGGTGAATTGATAAGGATCGCCGGGATGTTGGCCTGCTGCGCGCGGGCGAGGCCCGGTATGTAGGCCTGCGGATCGAGCGGCCACAGGATGATGCCGTCGACCTTGCGCGCCACGCAGGTGTTGAGCTGCTCGGTGCCCTTCTGGACGTCGAAATCCTGGCTGAGGCTGAGGATCTCGATGTCGAGTTCCTTGGCACGGGCTTCAAGCGCCTTGTTGGCCGGCGTGGCATAGGCATGCGAATCCGCCGCCGTCACATAGCAAACCGTCTTGGCGCTGGCCCAGCCTGTCGATGCCAGCACCGCAATGGCGGCGATCTGGAGCATGCTTGTCTTGCCGATCATGTTTTTCCTCCTTGAGTGATTGGATTGTCGCGAATGAGCGCGGGGCGCGTGCCCGTAGCCCTCCCCTTGGTGGTAATGGCCCGATCAAGCACGACGAGCAGGATCAGGATGAGCCCCGATACGACCTGCTGGACGTATGCGGGAACGGACTGGAACTCCATGGCGATGGTCAGCGAGCCGATGGTCAGCACGCCGCCGAGCGTGCCGAGCGCGGATCCCCTGCCGCCTTCGAGACGGGTTCCGCCGACGACGACGGCGGCGATGACGGCAACCGTCAGTTCCGAGCCGAAGACGGGCGAACCGGTGTTGGTGACGAGGCTCTGCAGAACCCCCGCCAGGCCGGCAAGCGTGCCGGCGAAGACAAAGCCGAGACAGACGATGCGGTCCGAAGCAATGCCGCTTTCCTTGGCGGCCGCCGGGTTGGAGCCGACGGCAAAGACATTGCGGCCCGGAATGGTGCGCGTCAGCCATAAATGCAGCAGCACGATCAGGATGATGAACAGCGCGCTGCGAATGGTGAAGACTTCGAGATAGATCTTGGCCAGCGCCAGCGAGAGCATGATGTCGGTGCCTGTCACCGGCTGGCTGTTGGTGATCCAGTGCGCCAGCGAACGGAAGATCAGCATCGTCGCCAGCGTCAGGACGAGCGAATTCACCTTCAGGCCGACGACCAGCGCGCCGTTGATGGCGCCGGCCAGCGTGCCGACCAGGATGCCGGCGATCGCGGCTGGGAGGATGCCGATCTCGCGCTGGAGGATGACCGACACGATGCCGGCCAGCGCGAACACCGCGCCGCCGGAGAGATCGATCTGGCCCGATATCAACAGCACCGTCAGGCCGATGGCGATCAGGCCGATCGTCGCCGCGCGGTCGAGGCCTAGGCCGAGGGTCGAGGCGGAGAAGTAGCCCGGAACCACCAGAGCGGAAATGAGGAGCGTCAGGCCGAGGATGATCACGACCCGGTGCCGCGAGGCAAGCGACAGGAACCGAATCATCATGCCACCCCCCGCTTGCGCAACGCCGCATCCATGCCGACTGCGCCGACGATCAGGATGCCGAGCACAAAGCCCTGGATCGGCGTGCGCACGCCATCGAGAACCATGACATTGGTCAGAAGCTGCACGAAGATGAGGCCGGCGATCGCCCGCGGCACCGAGCCGAAACCGCCGATGATCGACACACCGCCGACCACCACCGCGGTGATGGCGCTGAATTCGTAACCGGCCCCGATGAGCGGCCGCGCGCTTTGCAATGTCAGCCCGAGCAGGCCACCGCTGATGCCGGAGGCGAGCGCCGTGATCACGAAGGCGCCGGCCTTCACTGCCTGCACGGGAACGGCGCTTGCCTCGGCGGCTTTGTAATTGCCGCCGGTGGCGAGCGTCCACCGGCCCCAGAAGGAACGCGACAGCACGAAATGGCCGATGAGGGCGATGGCCAGGAAGATCAGCACCACGACCGGAATGCCGAACAGGCGGCCCTTGGCGAATTCGGCCGAGGCCGGGTTGCTGCCATAGACGATGACCCCGCCGACCGCCGCCTGGACGATGCCCAGGCCGATGGTGCCGATGCCGAGCGTGGCGATGATGGGATTGATGCCGACATAGCCGACCAGCACGCCGTTGAGCAGGCCGATCAGGCCGGCGAGGCCGACGGCCAAAACGAAGGCGGGCAGCGGCCCGATCAGCGGCTGCAGCCCGAGCGACAGGATGGCGCCGCAGGCGATCGTCGCAGGCACCGACAGATCGGCAAGGCCGCCGACCACCAGCACGAAGGTCATGCCGACGACGACGATGCCGACGATGGACATCGAGGTCAGGACATTGAGCAGATTGCCTGTGGTGAAAAAGGCAGGGCTGACAAAGGAGCCGTAGAGCAGGACGGCCAAAATGGCGAAGGCGAGCCCCGCTTTCGACAGAGCGCCGACAAGCCTGCCGCCGCGCGTAAAACGGTCGTTGCGGTTCACGCCGGTGATCTCCATGGCCACGTCGGTCACGCCATTTCCTCCCCCGTCGCCAGCGCCATGATGCGTTCCTCGCTGAGGTCGGCACGCATCAGCGGTTCGCAAGCGTGCCCGTCGCGCATCACCACGACGCGGTCGCAGACGCCGAGGATTTCGGGCAGTTCCGAGGAGATCATGACCACCGCCATGCCGCCCGCGACGAGCTGGCCGATAATGTGATGGATCTCGGCCTTGGCGCCGACATCGACGCCGCGCGTCGGCTCGTCGAGGATCAGCGCCGACGGCTTGGCGGCAAGCCATTTGGCGATCACCGCCTTCTGCTGGTTGCCGCCTGAAAGGAGATTGATGCGGCGTTCGCCGTCGGGCGGCGAAATGGAAAACTGCTTCACATAGTCCGCCGCCAGCGCGCGATCGGCACCGCGGCTGATACGCCCGAAACGGCTGAGGCGGCGCAGTATGGGCAGGCTGATATTTTCCCGGATCGACATGCCCGGCACGATGCCGTCGCCCTTGCGGTCTTCCGGAACATAGGCAATTCCCGCCTTGACCGCCTGGGACGGGGAATTGATCGAGACCTTGCGGCCGTTGACGCTGACCGTGCCTTCGACCAGCCGCGACAGGCCGAAAATGGCGCGCGCCACCTCGGTGCGGCCGGCGCCGACCAGACCGGTCAGGCCCAGTATCTCGCCGGCCCGCACATCGAAGCTGATATCGCGGAAGTGCTTGCCGTCGCTGATGCGCTCGACGCGCAGCACGGACCTGCCGATCTCGGCCTGGCTTTTGGGGAAGACGTTGCTGACCTCGCGGCCGACCATCAGCCGGATCATCTGGGCGGCATTTATGCCTTGGATCGGACGGGTCTCGATCATTGAGCCGTCGCGCAGCACGGTCACCTCATCGGCGATCTCGAGCACCTCTTTCAGCCGGTGGCTGATGTAGATGATGGCGATGCCGTCGTCGCGCATCTTGCGCAGGATCCGGAACAGTGCCGCCGTCTCATGCTCGCTGAGGCTCGATGTCGGCTCGTCCAGGACGATGATGCGGGGCTGGGCCGCGTAGGCCTTGGCGATCTCGACGAGCTGCTGCTGGCTGATCGACAAATTGCCGAGCCGTTCGCGCGGGTTGATGGCCGCTCCCAGCTCGTCGAGGACGGCGGCGGCCTTCCTGACCATCTCGCCCTTGCGCAGAAAACTCCATTTGCCGGGCATTCGGCCCAGATAGACGTTTTCCGCGACCGTCAGATCCGGCACCAGATTGATCTCCTGATGCACCATGCGGATGCCGAGCGCCTGGGCGTCGGCCGGCCGGCGCATGCGAACCTCGGCACCGCCGACCTCGATGGTGCCGCTGGTGGGTGCGTAGGAGCCGTTGAGCACCTTCATCAGCGTCGATTTGCCAGCGCCGTTTTCGCCCACAACAGCGTGGACGGTGCCGAACCTGACAGCGAAATTGACGTTGGACAGAGCCCTCACGCCCGGAAACGTCTTGCTGATGCCTTTCATGTCCAAGGCGAAATCGGCGGCGACGGCACTCATGTCTGGCTAGGTTCCTCCCTGGCGGCCTATCCCGTTGTCCTCGGCACCGGATGGTGTATTATTTTAGTATAATACCCTATTGGAGCGCGAGCCACCTCTGACCTGAATGCTCACCTCCGGGTGTGCGAATTGGTTCAGGCCTTCGTCTGCGGATCGAATTCCTCAGTGCGGATGCCGGACTATTGCACTAATATAACAGTTCTGACAAGCTGGATTCCGATCTGCCTGGAACCGCTCCGTTGCCGGCGGGGGATCGCCACGCGCATTGGGTGCATTCCAATTTACATTCTAATATAATCTGATCATTTCTGGTGAACGAAGCTACGGATTTGCCATGGACCTGGACCCTACGACCCTCAATCGGGCTCTGCCGCTCCGCGATCAGATCTATCAGAAGATCCGTAATCTGATTGTCGTCGGACAGATGAAGCCGGGGGAAGTGATCAACGAGGTTGCCATCGCGGAGGCACTCGGTGTTTCACGCACGCCGGTTCGGGAAGCTGTCAAGCGCATCAGCGACGAGGGCCTGGTCAAGATCCTGGCGCAGACCGGCACCTATGTCGCGCCGATCAGCCGCGCCGACCTGGAAGAGGCCTATGTGATCCGCCGGGCACTCGAGATGGAGAGCGCCAGGCGTGCGGCCGTGAAGCTGACGCCGGCAGCCGCCGAGCTGCTTGAGGACAACATGGCGGCGCACCGGCTTGCCATATCGCGCGGCCGGTACGCCACCGCGATCCAGCTCGACGACGTCTTCCATCGTACCATTGCCGAGATCTGTGGCCTGCCAATGATCTGGCGGGCCGTCGACATTTCCAAGGCGCAGATGGATCGTGGCCGTTATCTGGCCATTCCCAAGCCCGGCTACGGCGAACAGACGATCGAGCAGCACGAGGCCATCCTTGACGCGCTGAAGCGACACGATGCCGAAGGCGCCGCGAAGGCAATGGAGCACCATCTCGAGACGTCGTTCCGCAACACGCTCGAAGTCGCCGCCGATCTTCTCGGCTGAACCCGCACCGGAGACGACCCGCACATGCGGAGAATGGGACTTTGCATCGGCCTGAAGGCCGAGGCGATCGCCGAGTACAAGCGCGTCCACGCCGCCGTCTGGCCTGACGTGCTCGAAGTCATCAGCCACGCCAACATCCGCAACTACTCCATCTTCCTGCGTGAGCCCGAGAACCTGCTTTTCGCTTATTGGGAGTATCACGGCAGCGATTTCGCCCAAGATGCCGCGCGAATGGGCGAATCCTCCGCCATGCGCAAATGGTGGGAGCTTTGCGATCCCATGCAGAAGCCATTGCCGACCCGCGCCGACGGGGAATGGTGGGCAGCCATGGAAGACGTCTTCCATCTGGACTGACCGCGGGCCGATCATGCCAGGTCACTTGCCCGGCCAGATGCCCGGTTTCGGTCAGGCTTGATCCGGGCGCGGCGGACAGGGATCGAATTCACTCCCTCCACGCCAAGACGTGCCCAGTCCTGACCACGCGGCTGTCACCGTCGCTGCTTGACCATTGACATTCTATTATATTAGTATTTTTCATCATCCATCCCTGGCTTCGTCGGGGAGAGCTCCTTTCAGAGTTTGTGTAATGACGCGGTTCATCCAGCTTTCGCACGCCGACAACATTCTTCTGGCGGTCGACCCGCTAAAGGTCGGCGACAAGGCCGGTGACGTCGCGGCCAGGGCACGGATACCGCGCGGCCACAAGATGGCCGTGCGCGACATCGCGTCGGACGAACCGATCGTGAAATACGGCCAGACCATCGGCTTCGCACGCGAACCAATCGTCGCCGGCGACTGGGTGCACGAGCACAATGTGTATCTGCGCAATTTCGAGCGCGACTACCTGTTCGGCACAAATGCCAGGCACTCGCCTGTTCTTCCAGAGGCCGAGCGCGCCACCTTCCTGGGTTACCGCAGGCCGAGCGGCAAGGTCGGCACGCGCAACTTCATCGCCGTCCTGACTTCGGTGAATTGTTCGGCCAGCGTCGCCCGCTTCATCGTGGAAGAGGTCAACCGGTCGGGCATCCTGCGCGACTATCCCAATGTCGACGGGGTCATTTCGCTAGTCCACGGCACAGGCTGCGGCATCGACACCCAAGGCCCCGCCTACGATCTCCTGAAACGCACGCAATGGGGGTATGCCACCAACCCCAATGTCGGCGGCGTGCTGATGGTCGGGCTCGGCTGCGAAGCGTTCCAGATCCCGCGCTGGATGCAGTCCTACGACATCGAGGAGAGCACCACCTTCCGCACGATGACGATCCAGGAGACCGGCGGTACCCGCAAGACCGTCGAGGCCGGCGTCAAGGCGATCCTCGACATGTTGCCGACCGTGAATGCCGCGGAAAGAACGCTGCAGCCGGCTTCCGAACTGGTGCTGGCGCTGCAATGCGGCGGGTCGGACGGTTACTCCGGCATCAGCGCCAACCCGGCGCTCGGTGCGGCGGTGGACCTGCTGGTCGCGCAAGGCGGGACGGCCGTTCTCTCGGAGACGCCCGAGATCTATGGCGCGGAGCATCTTCTCACCTTGCGCGCCGAGACCCGCGAAGTGGGCGAGAAGCTGATCGAGCGCATCCGCTGGTGGGAGGCCTATACCACCAGGCACGATATGGAAATGAACAACAACCCGTCTCCCGGCAACAAGCTGGGCGGGCTTACGACCATACTGGAGAAATCGCTCGGCGCCTCCGCCAAGGGCGGTACGACCAATCTGCGCGCCGTGCTCGAGTATGCCGAGCCGATCAACGAGCGCGGCCTCGTCTTCATGGACACGCCGGGCTACGACCCGGTCTCGGCCACCGGACAGGTTGCCGGCGGCGCCAACATATTGTGCTTCACCACCGGACGCGGCTCGGCCTTCGGCTGCAAGCCGACGCCCTCGATCAAGCTCGCCTCCAACTCCTTCATCTTCGAGCAGATGCGCGAGGACATGGACATAAACTGCGGCGACATACTGGACGGCGTGACGCTGGCCGAGAAGGGCGAGGAGATCTTCACCGAGATCCTGCGCGTGGCATCGGGCGGGCGCACCAAGTCGGAATCGCTCGGCTATGGCGACAACGAGTTCGTGCCCTGGAGTCTCGGCGCGACGATGTAGCAATACCGCCCGCTTCCCCGGGCAGCCCTCCAGCATCTCAAACGGAAAGAACCGCTCGACATGAACAGGATCGATCTTGACGGCCAGCACGCCGTCGTCACCGGCGGTGCGCAAGGCCTCGGCTTCGCGATGGCCAAGCGTTTTGTCGCCTCCGGCGCGACGGTCACCTTGTGGGACATCGACGAAGCACGTCTCGATGCGGCCAAGCGGGAGCTCGGCAAGGCCGCCACGACGCTGGCCGTCGACATAGCCAGTTGGGAAGCGGTGGACGCCGCCCGCGCCCGAACGGAGGAGATCGCCAACAAGGTCTCCATCCTGGTCAACTCGGCGGGCATTGCCGGCCCGGCCGCGCCGCTCGACAGCTACGACATAGATGTCTGGAAGAAGGTCATCGACATCAACGTCAACGGCACCTTCTACGTCAACCGCGCCGTGGTTCCCGGGATGAAGGAGCGCAATTACGGGCGTATCGTCAACATCGCCTCGGTCGCCGGCAAGGAAGGCAATCCCAATGCCGCCGCCTATTCGGCCTCGAAAGCCGCGGTCATCGGCATGACCAAGTCGCTTGGCAAGGAGCTGGCGCAGTACGACATCGCGGTCAACTGCATCTCGCCGGCGACGGCGCAGACGCGCATCCTCGAGCAACTGACGGCCGAGCACATCGAATATATGCGTTCGCGCATTCCGCGCGGCCGCCTGCTGGAGGTCGACGAGGCCGCCGCCATGGTCGCCTGGCTCGTCTCGAAGGAAAACAGCTTCACCACGGCCTCGACCTTCGATCTGTCGGGTGGACGCACGACCTACTGATCGAGATAGAACTTCCGCGCGGCACCTGGCGGCGTCAGCCGCCGGCCGGCAGGTTGATGGCCGGTGCCTGCCTCGACACGATTTCGAGCGCGCCGTCGGGCACGGCGGCCGCGATGCCGAGAATCTGACCGGAGCCGAGAAGCAGGCCGAGGAGAGCCCGGAGCGAGGCGTGGTCATCGATCTTGTCGCCGAAATGGGCAACAGACGGCGAGCCCTGTTTGGGAGTCGGCGCGACAGTTAGGCGGTGCCGCCCTGGATTGTCGGCGCGCCCCTCTGGCGAGCGAGCTTGTTCCGGACTGCCCGGGGCGAGCGTGAACAGGGCCGTGGCGCCCATTCATCGTTTATGGTTGGCTGAGAGACTGTTTGGTGGAGCCAATCGGACTAGACACCACGTCTCCTGCACCCGTTGCAAACCTTGATATCCCATGATAATCGGCCTTTCAAAGGGGTCAGAATATGGGGTCAGAAGTGACGAGCAGGCGGAAGCGGACAGAGGGACGAAGGAACAACGGACCGATGCGGCACCTTCAGTTGAAGGGCAACACCTATCGTTACCGGAGGGCCATTCCGGCCGAGCTTCAACGGCACTTCGGGGACAACAAGTTCTATGTCAGGTCCCTCAAAACGGGTGACGTTCCGGAGGCCAAGCTGCGTCGGGACGAAGCGGAACGAGAGATGGACAAGCTCTTTGTCGAGCTTCGGCGCGGCGGGATGACCGCTCCGGTCCGTGACACCATTCGAGAGCTTGGTGAGGTATGGGCAAGGGAGCTTGCGTTGAGCCGAGCGGACCCGGTGAGGTGGACCGAGAAGCTGACCGGTAGGACCCCCGCCACCGACGAGGACGTACACGACGCATACGGCCATGTGATGGAACAGGCCGAGAAGGTCGAACGGGAGCATGGGGAGGACGCCAAGGCCAGGTTCCTAAATGAGGCGTTTGGCCGTGTTGATGTTGACCGCTTCCGCGACGACTACCTTGGCGAAGTGAAGGTTGCCCGAAAGACCCGCCTCGACCGAACAGGGCATCTCAACAGGTTCGCGAGGTGGGCGGACGCCGAGGGGCTACGACTGGCAGACATCGACCGCAGGACTGCAGGGAGGTACTTCACGTCGGAGCTTGCCGGCAGGGACCGAGGGACCGTGATCAAGCATCTGTCAAGTTTGCGGGGATATTGGGACTGGCTAACCGTGCGCGGCCATGTCGCCGGGTCCGTGGTCAGGGGGAAGGCTACCAACAATCCTTGGGAGGGCCAGCAGTTGCCTGACCGGAGCCGCAGGGTCGAGCGTGGGGCGCGGGACAATGACGAACGGCCATTTACCACGAAGGAAATGCAAGCCCTCCTCTATCCCTCGGCCGAGGACAAGGCCACAGCACTGGGGCGGACCCCTGCCCCGCTCATTGACGACGCCATGTGCATCGCGGCGCTTACCGGAATGCGGCTTGCCGAGGTTGTCACGCTCTGGTGCGAGGAGGTGGACGAGGGGTTCTTCTCTATCGGCCACGGCAAGACCAGTGCGGCGGTGCGGCGTGTTCCCATTCATCCTGATCTTGCGAAGATCGTGGAGCGGCGCACTAAGGGCAAGCAGCCGAAGGACTGGCTCTTTGAGGAGCTGAAAGATGAGCGGGACCCCGGCGACACCTTCGGCAAGCGTTTCGCCCGCTACAGGGAACGGCTTAAGGTTGACGACAAGCGGGAGGGGAAGCGCCGGAGCTTGGTCAACTTCCACAGCTTCCGCAGGTGGTTCATCACCGAAGCGGAGCGCGGCGACATTCCAGAGAGCACCATCGCGGCTGTCGTAGGCCACGAGGAAGGCCGCAAAGGGATGACCTTCGGGGTCTACTCGCGGGGGCCATCTGATGTGCAAATGCGGGCCTGTGTCGAGGCAGTGAAACTCCCCACCGCGAAGCAGTAGCCGGCCCGATTTTAGACTGTCGTCATAGGCTGCTTGAGGCAGTCTGCATCCGCCCCGTTGTGTTGGGCGTGTGTGTGAGGTTGGAAAATATCGTCCCCCGTACTGGGGACCAATGTGACGCAGACTTCGCTCCTGTGTCTCGCGCTTCCCGGAAAGCCGTCGCTGTACTCAACCCAACCCCATAGGTGAAGTTGGACCGCACCTTTAACGGCGGCTAGGTAATCGCCAACTTTGATGAGCATAGATACGTCTCTTGTCGTTTGGCCGGGGCCAAGTGTCGTGTATTGAATGTCGGCAGGTGGAAAATCGAAGCCGTCTGGCAATCCCCTTTTGGCTATGGTCCTCTTGTAGTTCAAATCCCACCGCATTGCCCGAGTAGGAGTTTGCCCGCAATTCTTCCACCATACGAAGACGCGAACATCCATCCCGATGTGCCTGGGGGCGGGCTCGAACTTGCAGTCAATGCCATCGACCACGACGTAGGGACGTAGCTGGGCGACGGAGGTTTGCTCGGAAATCTCATTGGCGACGAAGGTAGCCTTCGCCGCTTCCACGGCGGCATTAGTGGCCTCCCTATTGAGTGCGAGTGTACGCCAAACAAGCGCTACGGCAGCTATGCTGACACCCAAGCCGAGCGCTGCGGAAACAGCCGCTATCCACTGTGCGTACGTATCAGAAGGCGTTGTGTAGGTCTTCCAGAAGCCAAGCGCTTCGGCTGGTTGGTCAATGCTGCCCTGCACGCTGTTGTGCTGCTGCCTAGCTTCGGTGTTGGAGGGGGTCCGAAACTCGGGCACGGTCCAAACTAGGAAAAGAAGTGCGAGCCCTAGACCGAGGACCACTCCGAGCGCTGCACTTGCAAATCCACGATACTTGGACATCCCACCACCCCTTTTTTCCCTGGCGGCTTTTTATCTCCCACAATGGTAGCAGGAGCAATAATTGCCCAAGACCGAGGCGCTGGACCACTTCGGATACCAGTTAGACCACTTCAGCTCCCCCTAGAAAAAGCTGTGATATCCAAAGGCATCTTGGTGGCGGCACTTGATGCCTAAACGTATCGCGGTGATACATTCGTCGCGGGATGACGGGGGCAGGACATGCAAGTATTTTTTGTAATAGCTTATTTCATCATAGGGTTCATACAGCTTTTCGCCATTGCGGACGGCGCAGGACACGCCTTTGGAGTAGGAGGATTCGCGAGTTTCATTGTCGCGGGGCTGCTTACGTACATTCCAATTGTTGGAGCCGGTTTCGGAGTTTACGGAGCCGTGACGGCGTGGGGGTGGCCGATCTGGCAGGCCCTTATTTTGTTCTTCTGGTACGTGATAGTCGCCGTCATCGCTTCCATTGTCCAAGCTGTGGTTGGCCGCTGATGGCAGTGGCGGCGCATGAGGAATGGTTCTCCACATCAATCCGGAGAAATAGGCAGAGCTTCGTAGTGGCAAACCTGCTTCTTGTCGGCGTCCTCGCATGCGTCGTCTTGGTGCTGTGGGTCTTCGCACCCTCGAAGCGAAACGGCTATCTCATCTTGCTCGCTTTTTTCGTGCCGTTTGTTCTCTGCCAATACTTCCTTACAGGCCAGCGTCTTCGAGACATGGGGCTTACCGGCTGGCTAGCTCTTTTGTGGCTACCTGTTGGGATCGCCGACAACTACATCGGGGGCGCCGCGACGTTGGCGTTCATTCTCGTGCTATGTGTCGTGCCTGGAACTGTGGGACCGAACCGGCACGGACCCGACCCGCTAGCGGGGCATTAACGGCCCCCATCTGTTCACCCATAAAACCGAGGGCGTGACCCGAAGATGACCAAGTATCAAGCCGCGTTTATCCCGGCTGTCGCCCTCGTTCTGGCGCTGGCCACGTGGCCCTATGCTTACTATCAATTGCTTCGGGTTGTCGTCACGGTTTGGGCCGTGGCCATCGCGTGGGATCAATATCAAAGCGCCAAGCGGTGGACGCCGTGGGTCATTTCTTTCGCGGCTGTGGCGGCACTGTTCAACCCTATCGCTCCCGTTTATCTCGCTCGCGAGGTCTGGGCCGTCTTTGATTTAGTTGGCGCGGCTGTGTTCGCGGTCTTTGGTTTGAGGGGCTGGTCGCGCAAAGATAAGCCAGATGGCCATTAGCGGACAGCCCTTGTGGCTGACTAAAACTGACGGAAAAATCCGAGGGGTCGGACTCGAAAGTCTCGGCTAAGAAAACCCCCCGCGTGGGTCCGCGCGTCCCGCCTCTGCGCTCGTGCCGCCTTCCGACCACACTAGGGCACCGGATGGCTCACCTTCCTGTCCGGCAGTGCGGCTGGAGGAGCTTGGTGGGTGCGGGAGGTGGAATGGATCGTCCCGACATGAATGCCACTCCAGCCACAGGTCCAGGCCTTGGGGTGTCCACAAAGGTTTACGTTGGTGAACATCGCTATTGACATGTGCACTAGGCGTCCACTATCTAATGCGCACCAAATGTCTCAGAGGAAAGGATACAGCATGGCGGTAGTCGGATATGCGCGGGTTAGCTCGACAGGGCAGGATCACGCCACACAGATAGAGAAGCTCAAAGCGGCGGGGGCAACGAAGCTGTTCGAGGAGAAGCAGTCCGGATTGGACCGTGATCGCTCCGAGCTCACCAAGTGCCTGGACTACGTGCGGGAAGGCGACACCTTGCTGATCACCAAGCTTGATCGGCTGGCCCGCTCTGCATCGCACCTACACGAGATTGTTGAGAGGCTGAACGCCAAGGGTGTGGGCTTCAAGGTGCTAGACGACCAGTCGTTGGACACCACCACGCGAACTGGACGCCTTGTCTTTGGCATCCTCGCCAGCATCGCGGAGTTTGAGACAGCACTGCGCAAGGAGCGGCAGCTGGAAGGTATCGCCAGGGCGAAGGCTGAGGGTAGGACGATCGGTGGGAGGCCCGTGACGCTAGACCACGACTTGATCAAGCGTTTGAAGGCCGAGGGACTGTCAGTCCGGAAGATCGCTAAAGAGGCCGGCTGTTCGTCATCTGCGGTCCAGAAGATATTATCGAACTAGTAGGCCGTTGGTCCAGAAGAAAAATACCTTGTATCAGATGCTCCCGTCCACGGGACAGACTTTGGCCCCGGGAGCACTTCACCAGATTGCACCGTGGATATATTTGGCCCGTCAACGGGACTATCAGATTATTGGCCCGTCCACGGGAGCTTTATATTGCTTGATTGACGGGGAACCGTGCTGCATCCCGTGAGTGTCATTCAACACCACGAGGACTCCAACATGCCCAATCATGAAGTAGACACCACCGACGAAGCCCCGACCACCACGCCAGCCACCGCTCGGCCCCTTTCGGACCATGAAGGGAACGCCGTTAGGCACCTAGCACGAGCCATGGGCGGCCTTACGACCACCCTTCGGGCCGTGGCGGGGGGCCGAGAGCTTCACACGCCTTTCACCCTTGAGCCCCTTGGGTGGACCGGAGAGAGCCTTTCCGAGTACGACAAGCTTGCCAGGGCATCCCGAGAGCGGGAGCGTAGTCGCGGGGAGAAGGCTGGGCGCGACATCGACCAGACAGCAGCCGGAGAGGGGCACACCTTGACGCGGGAAGCCGTAGGTCGGCTGTCCACGGTGGTGGAAACTCTCGCCCAGGCGCTGGAGGTTCTCGCCGCTGGGGCACCCATAGGCTCGGCGGACACCCTCCGGCATATCATCATGGCGGACGGGCAGCTCACCGGCCTTGTCCGCATGATCCCTGCGGACGAGTATACGGGAACCGTTCGCGAAGTGTGGGGCCGAGAGGCGATGCCCGTTCGGCTGCGATAGGCTTTCATTCGTCAGCCGTGGGCCTGTTTCAGTAGCTTCGGGTTCGGGAGGTAGAATGTACCGTCCGGACCCGAACGGCTTTAAAAGGCCTGACGGCATACAAGATCGATTACCCCTCCCCTTAGGAATGGCGGCCCCGGTTGTGGGTCTAAACGTGATTACGACTTCACCCAGGAATGCCGGCCCCCGGTTTCATATACGTGATTGTGATGATCGATTGGGGGCCACCCTAGGAACAGTCGGTCACGGTCGTGCTTAAACATGTTCATGGGCGTGGCCTGTTCGGCCTACCGATTTGATTGCGACACGCCCTAGGAAACAGTTCCTCCGGTTTCATATACACGTTGATAGGCGTGGCCTGTCGGGTGATTACCACTCCCTTCAGGAACCGACCCCTCCCGCTGCCCTAACGTGTATTGGACGTTGAATGTGATCGCTTTCCTGATCGTGTTCCGTCCGCTTCCTTTTTTGCTTTCCGTAGCGGACATCTCCCACCACTCCCTCATCGCAGATGAGCCAAGGCTTCCCCATTGCGGGTTGAAGCTATGCGCTCTCCGGTCGTGCTGCGATCTATCGTTTTCTTTCCCGTAATGAGGTTGCCGAAAGCGTCTTCCACATACGGCTCCTTTCTCCCCGGACCACCATCCCGCAGCCAGATCGAACCCCTACCGCATCCAAATACAGGCGTTCTCCGGCTCATTTGTTCCACTCCCCACCGCACGAGCTTCGGCGCTCTTTGTCTCCAGGCGCCGTTGTTCGCATCGCTGGTGGGGCTCAAGGCGGGGCAGTGGTCCGGGGGGGCTTTCTGTCTATGTGCAAGACTATCTATTTTCCCGGCGCCCGTAAGGCCCCTCAATCCCACTTCAGGCCCACGCGAGCGAACCCCTCCCTCTATATTTTTGGACCCCGTAACAATGACCATTACCACTCAGGGTGGCGGCCCTATCCCAGGGCGCCCCGAAACCTATCTCAAGGCCCCAAACGACCACCGCAAGTGGGGCGTATCCAGCCAGCTCGTTCTAGTGCCGATCAATGATCCGAAGCGTGGCCGAGTGCTTACCGCTAAGGTGGACCAGCGGTCCTTTGATAGCCTTCCCGAGCGTGTCCAAAGGGCTCGTTGGGTGGTCGTGAAGGACGGCGCCGCCTCCGACGACTTGCAGGTCTCTGTCCGCGCCATGATCGGTGGCCGGCTCGTGACCATTCCACGGCTCATCATGAACGCGAAGGCGGGAGAGTATGTCCAGAACATCAACGGCAATCGCCTTGACATCCGCAAGACCAATCTCCGGCTCAAGACCGGCGGCATGGGCAAGAACTGTCGGCGGCACGATCTCGCTCTAATCAAAGAGGGTTTCTCGCGATGAGCCTCCTACAGACATGTGAGTGGTCGGATGACTATGGCGCTGTAATCGCCACAATAGGCCCCCGTTACCGCGTCATAGTGGATCGTAGGGGATTCGGTTGGTCCCTCCAGCAGCGCCGAGCGCGTGGGGGAGGTCATGGGCGTTGGTTCGCTGTCGCTGCTATAATCCAATCCCGCAAGAACCTGTCTAACGTCACTCTGCCCCTGATGCACAGCGGCTATGTCCGCGACCACGGCATCACCCAGCAGGCAATAGACGACGCCCTGGCCCATCTGCCCGAACAGTTCTCACCCCAGCCCACCTTCGACAGCCTAGTGGTCAACACTCGGCCACCGTCGCCGCATCCTGTCCCAACCTCCTACAAGACGGCTCACAGCCTCACATAAAGGCCGTGGCTGGAGAGGCGTTCGTTGCGCCCGGTGTCGTACGCCATCCACATGCCCCAAGCCGCTCCAGCCACGCTCGGCGACCCAAGGGGCGACCATATTGGCCCGCATCCTTCACCCCACAAACACGAGCAGCAATGCCACCATCCTCCTGTCGGGAAACCGACGAAGCCTACCGGGCCGTCCTGGCCGTAACCGCCGACCGCCGCTACCGCGTGATCAACTGCAAAGACGGCATCCAATGGATTGTCCAGCGCCGAGACATCGCAGGCGGTCGTTGGCGGTCGCAAGCCTACTACAGGCGCAAGACTTCACTCCTCCGCGACTTGGGCGACCTGCCTGACAAGGGTTTCATTGGGGCCATCGAGCGGCTCCCTGAAATCCATATGGGCTAGCGCCCACGCATCCACCATCAATCATCAACACCAACGAACAAGCGAGACACACCACTATGGGCAATTCATTCAACTTCCAGGTTACCGGAGACACCGCCGTCGATACGATGGCCGCATCCGACCAAGCCCTACAGGCACACCTCAATTCCGGCTCCACGCCGGCGACTGTCGAGCGCCACCAAAAAGTGCAGATTGACACCTTCGGCGACGGTAGACAGGTCGTGAAAAACCAGAGCGCCCGCAGCGTAATGGTTGAGCGACAAGTCCGCCCTGGCAACGTCCTTATTGGAGGCGTTGAGACCTCTATCGAGGCCGCCCGCGCCGCAGGACTGCTCCCCCTGGGTTTTGACGGGCCTGTCGGGAATACGAACGCCAACCCGGCAGGCAACGAACAGGGCGACAAGCAGCAGCAGTCGAAAGACGATACCCCCAAGGCCACTACAGGTGACGCAACAGACCTTGCCGCCGCCGTGATGGACAGCCTTGCGGGTGCCTTGGGTGCCGATGCGGTGGAGAGCGGTATCTGGCAGGCCGCCGAGACCGGTGACTTTGATGCAAGCACTCCGACCGGTGTGACCGAAGACGCGATGACCTCCATTGTGGAAGGCTTCACCACACAGGCTAACGCCATTCTTGGAACACTCCCGGCGGGTTCCGCCTCCGTCGCCATGCTCCAGGAGACCCTGGACAACGCGGAGCTTCGAGAAGCCCGCATGGCAACCATCTACAACGACAGGGAGAAGCTCGCTCACCTTGGCAAGGTCGCGCTCGGCCGCATGGAAACGATGCCCTACCAGAACGCGCAGAGCTTCGAGGCCCTTATCGCCGACATGCCCGCAGCCGAACGCAAGGCTCTGTCCTTTGACGAGGGGCGGCGCGAGTGGATGGTCAAGCTTCCGGGCAAGGCGGCCATGTCCTTCGGCTCTGCCGTCCGCGCCGGTATTGTCCGCGTCGGTTGAGCATATGCCTTACGCCAGCCCTTTAGCCCGCAAGGCCGCCCGCCGTCGCCACTACGTCGCCACTACGTCGCCAACCGTGATCGGCTGCTAGCGGAACAGCAAGCCCGCAGGGACGCCGACAGAGAAGCCTCTCGGGAGACCGCTCGGCGACATGCGGCGGCCTATAGGGCGAGACGCTGTGCCATGCCGCAAGTCGGCTAAGCGCAAACCACCAACGCAAAGGACCATCCCTTATGGAAAACAAACACGAGAAGCAGGCCAGAGAGGCGGCTGCGTATGCCGCTATGATAGCATCGCTCGAACTGAACGAATTAATCAGGGCAGCCGACGCGCCCGGCCTTAGCGCCGCCGAACGTGGTGCAGCCATTCACGCCGCCACGCTTGCAGCCCGCAAAGCCTGACAGTGCCATCGGCTATCCACTACCCCCGCGCTTTCCTCAATTGGCAGGCGCGGGTTGCAGGGACGAAGGATGCACACCTTTATCGAGCCGCTCACGACGGGCGCGGCAACTGGACCGTGACATGTCCAAGCGCCTACAAAGACAAGCCCATCCACTTCCCCGCCGACCAGGACACCCCGGCACCGGCGGCCGAACCTGTTGTCGCCAATGCGCCGGAGCCCGCGCCGCGCTCGGAGCCGTCCCGCCCGGACCAGAAACGCCACGACGAATGGCTGCTCGAAGGCTTCCCCGACTTCGCCTGAACAACCTTACTGAAACTTGAGCCTCGGGTGCAGCGATGTGCCGAGGTTTCCCATCAAATCGTCAATTCAAAACGGAGACCACCTCTTAATGGCTGATGGCCTATTTGGAACCGGCGTAGCTGCACCCAGCATCCGCCCCATCGCAACCACCCCCGCTGGCATTCCCGGTAACACATTCGTCCGCCCCCAACAGAAGGAAGCGGGAGGCAATCTCTCACGCCTCGCGGACGCCTTGGGCGGGCTCAACAGCGCCCTTCAGAACTATGGTGCCGCCTCGGCTCGCGCTGACAAGGACCCCGACAGCGAAGCCAATCGGGCCTTCGCTGACAGCATCGCCGGCATGTCGCTGGAGGATGCCATGAAAAAGTACCCTAACGCTAAGAACCGCATCCAGAAGGACGGCGTTCTCTCGCTCGTGGGGTCGAAGGCGGCCTATGAGTTCCGCAAGTTCGTCACAGAGCAGTACAACAACGGCGGCTTTGATCAGAACCAGGGGGATTTCAACTCGTGGGTTGAGGGGCACCGAAAGCAGTACGCCGCTCGCCTCCAAGATCCCGCCATGCAAGCCGCGTTCTATCGGGGCACCGACGATTGGGCGCAGCAATTCGGCGAAGCTGATATGAAGCGGAAGCTTGAAAATGCCGCGATGCAGCGGGACACCGCTGTCGTGGACGAGTTCCGTATGATTGCTGACGACGGTCTAAGCGGTGGCAAGTCCGCGGAGGAGATCGCCGACGCAATCATCAAACAGTCGAGCGAGAACCGCACCTTCCGGGGCCTGGACGGCAAGTCGCAGAACGACACGCTGTTCCGCCTCGCGCAGGAGTATGCCCTGAAGGGTCAGCCCGAGTTGGTGAAAGCCCTTCTCGGCAACAAGCGGGGCGGCATAGGCCCCCTTCTCGAAGTCACGGGGTACACCGATCGCGGCCTTCAACTCATTCAGCAGGCCGAGACGGAGCAGCAACAGGCGTCGAACGCCAAAAGCTTCACGGCGCGGACCAAACTGGACGAGGACGCCATGTACGGCCGCTTGACCGAGGAGCAGATCAAGGCGGTCCAGCAGGCCAAGGGTAACGAGTGGCTGACTGACAGCAGGGCCGCCGACTACCTGGAAACCTCTAAGCGCAACAAGGCCGAACTGCTCGCGGGACAGCAGCGAGAGGAAGAGAAGCGTCGGCTGGCTTTCCAGTCCACGGGACAGCGTACGCAAGCCTACGCTAACGCCTTTGCCGAACTGGAGACCCTTGGGGGCGCCCAGCGGCTCAAGGACGTGGAGTACATGGGGCCAGAGGGCAACATGAGGACCCTTACGGCCAAGGACCAGCAGGACGAGGTGGTAAAGCGCAAGCTGTCGCAGTTCGAGGACGTACACGACAGGTTGATCACCCAGGGTGCGAGCAAAGAGGACGCGGACGAGCAAGTCATGAAGGCGAAGCTCGCTTGGTTCGACGGCAACGGCATCATGAACCCGGAATGGGATGACCGGCTGAACTCCACGAACGTGTCGGCCTCCGTCGCCCGCATACTGGAGAAGGGAGACTCCAGCGACTATCTAGCGGCTTCGGCAGAAACCTATCGACAGTTGAGGACCGCCAATCCTGCCTATGCCGACAAGTTGGTTAGGGACGAGCGGTCGCACGAATTCTTCGAGGCATATGCGGACGCGGTGGCGGATGGTGCGGATAAGAACGAGGCGCTAATCCTTGGGGCCAAGATATCCAACCGGTCGCCATTCGAGAGAGCCTGGAGCACCCTTAGCACGACCGAGGCTATGGAGGCGTCCAAGAAGGTACTCAAGGAGGCAGCGGGCGGCCCTGGCTTCCTCGGCTTCGGCGGTGTCTCGCTTGATGAGGGCGCGGCGGTGTCGCCGGAGAACGTCGAATTCGTCCAAGAGCGTATTGCACGATACACCAGACGCGGGCTGACAATCGACAAAGCGACCGACCGTGTGGCCGAAGAAGTGCGCACCAAGGCGTTTGTGATCAACGGCGCGTTGGTCCCGGACCGCCGAGGACTGCCGAAGGACTTCCCTGATTTGATGCTCTCGGCATTGCAGGATGCATTCGATGTGTTCGGGAAGCAGTACAACTTGCCGTCAGCGGATGACCTCTACGTGTCGGAGATATCCGATAGTGGCCGTTGGGTGATCCTCAGTAAGTCGCTCGGGGGCATGCCTATCGGCGGGGGCGCTTCCGTGTCTCTGAACGATTTGGCAATCGTGCGGAGCAAGATGGAGAGGAAGCGGCACGAAATCTATGAGGGGATGCGCGCCGCAGATCAGGCGAAGCGAGAGAAGGCCCTTGCCGACTACCGCATCATGGATGCCTCCCGCGCCCGCCGCATCGAAAGCCTCAAGCGCAGCGGCGGCCTGTCGGCTGTGTTCGCCGGCATGCTCGAAGACCGCCGCGACCAGGAATATTTCGAGCGCAGCGCTGCCGATCGCGAAGCGGCGCACCGTGCGGCCAGCGAGAAGCGGGTGCGCGACATTCAAGCGGGTCGCCGAAAGGGGCCGATGGAGGAGGAGGGGATCGTCATCCCAGACTTCGGTCCGAAACCGGGAGACGGGACCCCCAAGGTGCCACTGCCGTATCCCGCAACGGGCGTTGGCGAATAGTAGCTGAGCTACCGAGGCCCCGGTCAAGATCGGGCCGGGCCCTCTCCATCACGAGCTTTGTCTCTTGTCCGCCCTATCGATGGGTTGGGCTGGGGTGGCCCCGGCTAACCACCGGGGTCCTTTTTCTCGTCCCGCTCGCTGGCGTAAACTATGGTTTTGACCATCTCACGGGCGGTCCTCACGCGAAGGTCGGCAAGGGGCATATTCCTAAATTCATCCGCCTGTGGATGCCTTTCGAGATGCAGCAGAAGCGACTCTTGCGGATAGTCGCGGTAGATTTCGAGCATGCGGTCATAAAGCTTGAGGGGGTCGGACGTACCTTCACTTCGCGGCCCCTCCGGCTTTCCAAAAACAGCATCGCCAAGCTTCTTTGCCGCTTTGACTTCCTGCGGCGTGAGGGGAATGGAAATGACCACCCGTTCTCCGTCTTCATCGCCGCACACGGCCGCCATCGCTGTCCCGTTCCAGGCCGAGGTTATCTCCTCAATAACACCGGTCCTAATGGAACCGTCCTGGGCCGGATACTCTATCCGTCTCCCGATCTTTGGCGGGTCGATAGGTCGCCCGCTGTCGTCTAGCAACTCATCAGGAACGTTATCGAAACTGTTGGGAACTTGCTGCACCTCCACAAGGCACTCGACTACGCGCCGTATGGGCCGGTGCTTGTCGTGGCGCTGCATCGCCGTCTCCAAATCGAGCTTACCACCGCGAAAGTCTGGCATTGCGAAGCCCATCAACAGGCCAAATTGCAGCCCTGCTGGGGAATGATCGTCGGCGAAGTCCGCATTGTTCGTCACCACAACGTAAGCTGGCCGAACCGGCTGACCGTCGATGGTCAAGCTTTCAGAATCTCTCACAGCTTCGGTAATTAGATTCCCGACCTTCTCACCCTTTTCCTCAGTGAGGCCATGGCTGATCCCCAACTCGAACCAGAACACCGGCTTAGACAATTTCTTGACCGAGGCCGAATAAAGCCTGTGGCGCAGCCACGCGCGAAGCTCCAACACGAAATCGGCGTTATCGGGATCACAAGGGGTTTTCCAATCGCTCTTGCGTTTGGCCTCGACAGCGTACTTAGGTCCTGCTGCGAACGACGCGAAAAACTCCGGCTTGCTTCCTCGGCTCTTGACCTCCTCCGCCCCTTCAATCGTGGCACCGGCCAGAGCGAAGGCCGAGGCCACGAGCGCCTCCTGGCACGCTGGGAGGAACTCGGACGGTCTTCGCAATCTCTTGATAAGGCTCTTGGGAGGCTTGTCGTTATGCTCGATGAGGTAAAGCGCGTAGGAAAGCCGGTTGAGGGCTGAAAGGCCGCCGGTCATGGGAAGGGCTGCTGGAAGCGGCTGTCGGCTGCGAGCGTCCTGTAAAAGTTTCAGCCAGCGGAAAATGGGATGATCCGGCATCACTTTCGACGCAGTTGCACCCCATTGTCGGCCCAGCACGTCCTTCAGATTCTCAATGAGAAAGTCCGGGAAGAAACGCCAAGTCGGCGATGACAGGAGCCGTTTGCCGCAGACCACTATCCGGGCCCCACCAACGACCAGTGTGATGATTGGGCGCCCATACCCTTGATGCCGTCGACGCAGCATTTCCCGCGCCTCTATGAGCCGCAAATCGTTACGAAGCTGCTCCTCACTGTCGCGTTCTACGCCCGGACGCTGGAGCCGCCCGTGACAGTGCTTGTACCGCTTCCCGCTCCCGCAAGGGCACGGGCTGTTCCGAGTAGGTGTCCTTTGGCCGTTTGATTCCATGGCAACATGATAGCAGCACAGAGCCAAAGCAGACATGCGCGTACGCGCGGCAGGGGTCGCCGTCTATGCTCTATGCTGCGCCCCGCTCGCGGCGGGGTCAGAAATAGGGATCATGGGGTCATTTCTGACCCATCTAACTACTTGATTTTATTCACATAGAGACTGATGGTGGAGCCAATCGGAATCGAACCGACGACCTCTTGAATGCCATTCAAGCGCTCTCCCAACTGAGCTATGGCCCCACTTCCGGCAGTCAACCGGCGCCGTTTCCGGCGAAGAGATCAGCGCGGGTTGGAACACCGCGCCGTTAGTGCAGGCGGCTTCTAACCCCGCCTTTCCCAGATATCAAGCCTTCAATGCCGGCTTTTTGTTCACAGGCCAAGAAAGCCTGCAAACGCTTGTCTCTCGGGTCGATCAGACCTCGTCGTCGTCGTCGCCGACGCCGATCATGTCGGCAACGTCGTCGTCTTCTTCCTCTTCGTCGGCGAGGAAGGTGTCGTCCTCGTCGTCGCCGAGATCAACGTCCTCGTCGTCGCCGAGATCCGGCAGGTCGTCGCCCTTGACGTCCTCGTCGGCCTCTTCGAGCGAGACGACTTCAACGCCCTCTTCGTCCTCGGCGTCCACTTCCTTCTCGGCCACTTCCTCTTCCTCCTCGAGGGCGGCGATCTTGCCTTCCTCGAAATAGGAACGTGGATAGGTCTTCCCGGTGTAGGGCGAGACGATCGGGTCCTTGTTCAGGTCGTAGAATTTTCGACCCGTTTCGGGGTCGATACGCTTTGTGCCAAGTTCGGTTTTTGCCACGGCAAGCCTCGTGAATAAAAGAGTGGTCCCCTTAACCACTGTTTGCGGCGCTGTCAAAGCCAAAAGCCGGCGTCACAAAACCAAGCAGTAAAAGGCCTCGCGGCAAGTGACGACCATGGGGATGACCATTTCGCCCCGCCGTGATACGAGACCGCCGCAACAAATGAAAAGCGCCGGCCCGCCGGCATTCCGTCCAGGGAAATTCCATGTCTCACGCCGCCGCTGCCAAGCCGGCCACCGCCCGCAAATCTCAAGCACTTTCCGGCACGGCACGCGTGCCGGGCGACAAGTCGATATCGCACCGCTCCTTCATGTTCGGCGGTCTCGCCTCCGGCGAAACCCGCATCACCGGCCTGCTGGAGGGCGAGGACGTGATGCGCACGGGCGCGGCCATGAAGGCGATGGGCGCGCATATCGAGAAGCGCGGCGCCGAGTGGGTGATCCGCGGCACCGGCAATGGCGCGCTCCTGCAGCCGGAAGGCCCGCTCGACTTCGGCAATGCCGGCACCGGCTCACGGCTGACCATGGGCCTGGTCGGCACTTACGACATGGAAACCACCTTCATAGGCGACGCCTCGCTGTCCGGCCGGCCGATGGGTCGCGTGCTCGAGCCCCTGCGCCAGATGGGCGTGCAGGTGCTGAAGGCGACGCCGGGCGACCGCATGCCGATCACGCTGCATGGTCCCAAGCACGCCGCACCCATCACCTACCGCGTGCCGATGGCCTCGGCGCAGGTGAAGTCGGCCGTGCTGCTCGCCGGCCTCAATACGCCAGGCATCACCACGGTGATCGAACCGGTGATGACGCGCGACCACACCGAAAAGATGCTGAAGGGGTTCGGCGCCAACCTGTCGGTCGAGACCGACGAGCGCGGCGTGCGCCACATCTTCATCGAGGGTCAGGGCAAGCTGACGGGCCAGACGATCGCTGTGCCCGGCGACCCGTCCTCGGCCGGCTTCCCGCTGGTCGCGGCACTCATCGTGCCGGGTTCCGACATAACAATCGAAAACGTGCTGATGAACCCGACCCGGACCGGCCTGCTTCTGACGCTGCAGGAAATGGGCGGCAAGATCGACATCCTCAACCCGCGCAATGCCGGGGGCGAGGATGTCGCCGACCTGCGCGTGCGTTATTCCGAATTGAAGGGCGTCGCCGTCCCGCCGGAGCGGGCACCGTCGATGATCGACGAGTACCCGGTGCTGGCCGTTGCCGCGAGCTTCGCCGAAGGCGAGACGCTGATGCAGGGCCTGGAAGAGCTGCGGGTGAAGGAATCCGACCGGCTGTCGGCCGTCGCCAACGGGCTGAAGCTCAACGGCGTCGACTGCACCGAGGGCGAAGCAACGCTCGCGGTGCGCGGCAGGCCGGGCGGCAAGGGGCTGGGCGGCCATCCCAACGGCCTGGACACGACGGTGCAAACCCATCTCGACCACCGCATCGCCATGAGCTTTCTGGTCATGGGACTGGCGACGGAAAAGCCTGTCACCATCGACGACCAGGCCATGATCGCGACGAGTTTCCCGGAGTTCATGGGCCTGATGACGGAGCTCGGCGCGGAGATCGGGTGACAGTCGTGGCAATCACGAACTTTGGAGAATGGGGGCCGACATCCTTCCCTTCGTCATCCACGGGCGGAGCGGGAGCGAAGCGGACGCGCAGACCCGAGGATCCATGCCGTGACGCCAAAGCGTCTCGACGGTGCAGAGTTTTGGACCGCGGCACTCTTCGACTGATGTCACGGCATGGATCCCAGGGTCTCCGCGACGGAGCTGCGCTCCTGCTCCGCCTTGGGATGACGAAGGCGCGTGGGCCGGGCGCCAAGCCTTGCGAAGCGTTGGCCTGCCAATGACCCATACCTTCACCATAGCCATCGACGGTCCCGCCGGCGCCGGCAAGGGCACGCTGGCCCGGCGGCTCGCCGACCACTACCGGCTGAACCTGCTCGACACCGGCCTCACCTATCGCGCGGTCGCCTATGCGCTGATCCAGCACGCGCTGCCGCTCGACAATGTCTCGGCGGCCGAAACCGCCGCCCGCCAGGTCGACCTGGCAAAGCTCGACCGCGCGGTGCTGTCAGCGCATGCCGTTGGCGAGGCGGCCTCGAAGGTCGCGGTGTTCCCGACGGTGCGGCGCATCCTCGTCGAGAAGCAGCGCGCGTTCGCCAAGACGCCGCCAGGCGCGGTGCTGGACGGGCGCGACATCGGCACGGTCGTCTGCCCCGACGCCGACATCAAACTCTATGTGACGGCGAGCGCCGAAGTGCGGGCACGACGCCGGCTGGCCGAGATCGAAAGCATCGGCGGTACCGCCAATTTCGCCGAAATCCTCGCCGACATCGTGCGCCGCGACGAGCGCGACATGGGCCGCGCCGACTCGCCCTTGAAGCCGGCCGCAGACGCGCACTTGCTTGATACCAGCGAAATGGCTATAGAAGCCGCGTTTCTCGCGGCCATGGCTGTCATCGACGACGTGCTGGCCAAGAGAAACAAGGCCTGATCCGGGTTTTCATGCTGTTTCCGTTGCCGGAAGCGAAGAAAATACCCATATCGGGCACGAACCAGCCTGCCAGCATTCTTCATGCGCCGGAATTGCCGCTTCAAAGCGGCCCAGGGCTTTTTAAAGCCCGGAACGCCGGCAGGCCAACGCAACGCTAACCCACGGCGCCGTCCCGCTCAGAGATGCGGGGCACTCCAGGAGAAACAATGTCAGCTGCAAATCCCACTCGCGACGATTTCGCGAGCCTGCTCGAAGAATCATTCACCACCGGCCATTCCGGTGAAGGTCAGGTCGTCAAGGGCACGATCACCGCGATCGAAAAGGACATGGCCATCATCGACGTCGGCCTCAAGGTCGAAGGCCGCGTGCCGCTGAAGGAATTCGGCGTCAAGGGCAAGGACACCACCCTCAAGGTCGGTGACACCGTCGAAGTCTATGTCGAGCGCATCGAGAACGCGCTTGGCGAAGCGATGCTTTCGCGTGAGAAGGCCCGCCGCGAAGAGAGCTGGGTCCGCCTCGAAGAGAAGTTCACCAAGGGTGAGCGCGTCGAAGGCGTCATCTTCAACCAGGTCAAGGGCGGCTTCACCGTCGACCTCGACGGCGCCGTGGCCTTCCTGCCGCGCAGCCAGGTCGATATCCGCCCGATCCGCGACGTCTCCCCGCTGATGCACAACCCGCAGCCCTTCGAGATCCTCAAGATGGATCGCCGCCGCGGCAACATCGTGGTGTCGCGCCGCACCGTACTCGAGGAAAGCCGCGCCGAACAGCGTTCGGAAATCGTGCAGAACCTCGAAGAAGGCCAGGTTGTCGAAGGCGTCGTCAAGAACATCACCGACTACGGTGCGTTCGTCGACCTCGGCGGCATCGACGGCCTGCTGCATGTCACCGACATGGCATGGCGCCGCGTCAACCACCCGACCGAAATCCTCAACATCGGTCAGACGGTCAAGGTGCAGATCATCCGCATCAACCAGGAAACCCACCGCATCTCGCTCGGCATGAAGCAGCTCGAGAGCGATCCGTGGTCCGAGATCGGCACGAAGTTCCCGATCGGCAAGAAGATCAAGGGCACCGTCACCAACATCACCGACTACGGCGCGTTCGTCGAGCTGGAGCCGGGCATCGAAGGCCTCATCCACGTTTCGGAAATGTCGTGGACGAAGAAGAACGTGCATCCCGGCAAGATCCTGTCGACGACGCAGGAAGTCGACGTGGTGGTGCTCGAGGTCGATCCGGCCAAGCGCCGCATCTCGCTCGGCCTCAAGCAGACGCTTGAGAATCCGTGGGAAGCCTTCGCGCGCAACCATCCGGTCGGCAGCCAGGTCGAGGGCGAGGTCAAGAACAAGACCGAGTTCGGCCTGTTCATCGGCCTGGAAGGCGACGTGGACGGCATGGTGCACCTCTCCGACCTCGACTGGACCCGTCCGGGCGAGCAGGTCATCGAAGAGTACAATCGCGGCGACATCGTCAAGGCGCAGGTGCTCGACGTCGACATCGAGAAGGAGCGCATCTCGCTCGGCATCAAGCAGCTGGCCCGCGACACGGTCGGCGAAGCGGCGACTTCAGGCGAACTGCGCAAGAACGCCGTCGTCACCTGTGAGGTCATCGGCGTCAAGGATGGCGGTCTGGAAGTGCGGCTGGTCGACAGCGGCATCGAGACCTTCATCAAGCGCTCGGACCTGAGCCGCGACCGCGACGAGCAGCGCCCCGAGCGCTTCACCGTCGGCCAGAAGGTCGATGCCCGCGTCATCGCCTTCGACAAGAAGACCCGCAAGCTGCAGGTCTCGATCAAGGCGCTGGAAATCGCCGAAGAGAAGGAAGCGGTCGCCCAGTACGGCTCGACCGATTCCGGCGCTTCGCTGGGCGATATCCTGGGTGCCGCGCTGAAGAAGCAGGGCAACTAAGCCTCTTCTTCCACCCAAAGAAAAAACCCCGCCGGAGCGATCCGGCGGGGTTTTTCTTTGGCGAGAGCCAGGTCGTTCGATAGCGGAGCTACGCCCGACCGTAGAGCGGCACCAGCGTTCCGCTCATCGCCTGGTTGGCGGGCGAGGCGAGATAGGCGATGGCCTCGGCAGCCGCTTCGAGGCTGACCCATTTGGTGAAATCGGCATCCGGCATGTCGGCGCGGTTTGCCGGCGTGTCGAGCGTCGACGGCGCCACGGCATTGACCAGGATGCCCTTGGCCTTGAGCTCTTCGGCCATCGCCACCGTCATGGCCGCGACCGCCGCCTTGCTGGCCGTGTAGGCGACCATGCCGGCGCCGCGCCTGGGGTCAAGCCCGGCGCGCGCGGTGACATTGACGATGCGGCCTGATGTGCCCGAAGCCAGCATCGAACGGATAGCCGCTCGGCTGCACAGGAAGGTGGTGCGGGCGTTGGTGTCCATCATCTCGGCAAAGGACGCCGATTCGATCTTTTCCACCGGCGCCATGGCGAAACCGCCGGCGAGATGGATCGATCCCCACAAGGCGGGAACCTGGGTATAGAAGCCTTCAACCTTGGCGGAATCCGACAGGTCGACATTGTGCGCCAGCTTGACGTTCTCGTGCGCGGCGAATGGAAAATGGTGGGGTGCCGCGGCATGTGCGTTCGGCACATGGCAGATCGCGCCCTGCTCCAGCAGCCGGCCAACCACCGCGCCGCCGAGCGCGCCGGTTCCACCGGTCACGACGATATGCCTGCCTTGAAGTGTTTCCGTCATCCTGGATCGCTCCTGTCGTATTCTTATGGTTATTTCGCTTGTTGCGCCGCGCCGACGCGAAGCGTCGCGCCTTTCGGGCAATCACTCAACTGATATCTCGACATGGCAGTTGTTGCGTCTTTGCATGTGTCAGTTCGCCGGCCACCGCGATTTGCCGGCCCCGCGGCTCGCGCCGTGCGATAGGCAAGCCGGCGAATGGCCGGTACAGGTTGAAAAATCAACGCCGGCCTTGGCGCTCAATCGACCGTGATTTCGATGACACGCGGCAACCCTGTCGCCCGGGCCCGCCTCAGCGCCTGCGGCAAGGCGCCGATATCGGCCAGCCGCTCGGCACCGATGCCATAGGCTTCGGCCAGCTTGCAGAAATCCGGCGGCGCCGGCGAGACCCCCACAGGTTCGACACCGACATCGAGCATCGAGGTCTCGATCTCGCGATAGCCCCTGTTGTTCCAGACCACGAAGATAACCGGGGCCTGGGCATCGAGCGCCGCGCCAAGTTCGGGCAGCGTGAACTGGAAACCACCGTCTCCGGTCAGGCAGACAACCGGTGCATCGGGCACGGCTAGTGCCGCGCCGATCGCGGCCGGTGGGCCGTAACCAAGCGCGCCGAAGCCGGTGGCGGCATTGAACCAGCCGCCTGGCCGGTCGTGGTCGTAATAAAGGTTGGCGGCATAGACCGGCTGCGTCGAATCGCCGACGACAATGGCGCCCGGCAATGCGTCGCGGATCATCTCCACCGCACGCACCTGCGCCACATAGGCCGGGCTGAGCTCGGCGAACGCCGCCTTTCTTGCCGTGGCGGCGCGTGCCTCGCCGTCTGGCGCCGCAGGATAAGCGGAGCCGATCACGGCAAGCAAGGCCTCGATCGCCTCGGCGCAGTCGGCCTGGATGCCGATCGTCACCGGGCGGCGCGCGAGCTGGTCGGCGCCGATGTCGATGCGGATCAGGTTGGAAGGCAGAACGAAGCCGCCATCACCGTAGCCGTCATAATCGGTCGGGCCGAATTCAGTGCCGGCGGCAATCACCAGATCGGCCTCGGCCATCAGCGCGCGGACCGCCTTCAGGCTGGGGCTTGCCGGCACGCAGAGCGGGTGGTGGTGCAACAGACCCCGCGCATTGGTGGTCTCGACGACCGGCGCACCCAGTTTCTCGGCAAGGCGCCGCAATGGCGTTTCGGCACCCTTGGCGCCGCCGCCGGCCAGGATCAGCGGGCGGTGCGCGGCGGCGATGAGTTTGGCTGCACCGGCAATTGCCGCGCCGTCCGGCGCCGGCGGTGCCGCATTGCTCAGCAGTGCCGTGATATTGTCAGCCGGCTTGACCATGACATCGGTCGGGATCTCGATATGCACCGGGCCTGGCCGCGAGGACGAGAACAGGGCAAAGGCCTGTGCCAATGCCCCGGGCAACTCACTGGCCTCGGCGACACGCCGCGACAACAGCGCCACCTTTTCCATCATGCCGCGCTGATCCGGCAACTCATGCAGGAAGCCAAGCCCCTTGCCCAGCGTCGGCGTGGCGTTGACACCCGAGATGACCAGCATCGGCACCGAATCGGCTCGCGCCTGGCCCATGGCGGTGATGGTGTTGGTCAGCCCCGGTCCGGTGATGACGAAGGCGACACCCGGCCTGCCGCTGGCGCGGGCATAGCCGTCGGCCATGAAACCGGCGCCCTGTTCGTGGCGCGGTGTGACATGGCGGATTTTCGAGCGCGCCAGGCCACGGTAGAGCTCGACCGTGTGGACGCCCGGAATGCCGAAGACAGTGTCGACGCCATGGGCTTCGAGCAGCGTGATGAGGGCTTCGCCGATGGTCGGCCCCGTGATCGTCTTGGTGGTCGTCATTGGCGCAGCACCGGACGTGTCAGGCAGGTCGGACCGCCCTCGCAAGCGATGCACAGCGCATCCGCCTCGAAGGTGGAAACCGTGCAGCCGGCCGCTTCCATGGCCGCCGCCGTCTTGGGAAAGCCGGCGACGGCGATCACCTGATGCGGCGCGGTCGGCAGCACGTTGAGGCTGAGCCCGTTGGAGGCCATGAACTCATCGGCATCGCCCTCGACCAGCTTGATGCCGCGTGCCCGCAGCATCTGGTAGAAGGCCGCCGGCAGGAGCGGCGAATAGACCAAAGCCAGATCGTCGGCGAGCGGACTGATCACCGACATCAGATGCAGGCAGGCTTCCTCGCCATGCCACAGCGGCAGATCGAAGCCAAAGACCTGGATGCCCTTGGGGGAGAGCAGGTTGGCGAGCTGCTGGATGCCGTCCTGGTTGGTGCGTACGCCGCGGCCGATGGCCAGCGTGCCGGCATCGACCCAGACGCAGTCACCGCCTTCCACCTGGCCGGGATGCTCGATGCGGCCGAGGATCGGAATGCCCATGCTGGTGTAGGCGGCCTCGTGCAGGCCGGGCTCCGGCCGGCGCAGTGCCTTGCCCATGGACAGGATGACGGCGCCGTGATCGGTCATCAGCGAAGGGTCGTGGGTGAAGACGGAATCGGCCAACCCGTCATCGGCGTCCGTCAGCCATTCGATCTCGGCCCCTGAAGCCGCGACCAGCTGCGTGAGCCGTTCATGCTGGGCGGCGGCTTTCTGCGGGTCAAAGCCCGGGCCATAGTGCCATTCCCGCGCCTTGGCGTGGCGCATGGCACTCGACGCGGACCGCATCAGCACGCGTTTGAGCGGTCCTGCCATGGACTGCGAACCGTATGTTTTGCCCACTAAATTCTCCCGAAACATCCCTGCCGCCACTAACCACTACAGCAAGCCGTGATCAATGGTCCAAAAACCATGGTTGACGGAGGCAAGCGGAACGGTCCATCTTGAGAAGGGGAACTCTGTCCAGTGATGGGTAATGGGTAAAACAATCCAGCAGCGATGGGCTCGACCGCTCCGCGGAGCGTCGAAGGGATGATGGCGCAGGGCGCTGCATCCGTCCTCGAAAGAACGGCGCAGGACGGCGCCGCCGAAGCCATCCATGTCGAAAACCTGCACAAGAAATTCGGCGAACTGCATGTGCTGAAGGGCGTGTCTCTGTCGGCACGCGATGGTGAGGTGATCGCCATCATCGGTGGCTCAGGCTCGGGCAAATCGACGCTGCTGCGCTGCATCAACTGCCTCGAAAATCCGACCAGCGGCATCATCCGCGTCAATGGCGAGGAGATCAAGCTGAAGGCGGACAGCCACGGCCACACCGTTCCGGCCGACCGCAAGCAGATCGAGCGCATCCGCTCCAAGCTCGGCATGGTGTTCCAGAATTTCAATCTGTGGAGCCACATGACGCTGATCGAAAACGTCATCGAGGTTCCGGTGCATGTGCTTGGCGTCAGGCGCGACGAGGCGATCGCCCAGGCCGAAAAGCTGCTGGCACGCGTCGGACTTGCCGAAAAGCGCGACGTCTATCCCGCCTATCTGTCGGGCGGCCAGCAGCAGCGCGCCGCCATCGCGCGCGCCTTGGCCATCAATCCGCGCGTCATGCTGTTCGACGAGCCGACCTCGGCGCTCGACCCCGAACTGGTCGGCGAGGTGCTGAAGGTGATCGGCGACCTGGCGCGCGAGGGCCGCACCATGGTGCTGGTCACCCACGAGATGAAATTCGCCCGCGAGGTCGCGACCCATGTCGTCTATCTCTACAACGGGCTGGTCGAGGAAGAAGGCCCGCCGGAACAGATCTTCGGCGCGCCGAAATCCGAAAGGCTCAAGCAGTTCATCCGCAACATCGGCTAGGGACAGGCCGGGACGGAAGAAAACCGGGAACCAACAACAAACTGGGAGTCACGAAATGAAGACTGTTCTGAAGACATTCGCCGCGGCACTGCTGCTCGGCGTCGCCGCCATGGGCGTGGCCAAGGCCGACCCGGTCAAGATCGGCGTCGCCGCCGAGCCCTATCCGCCCTTCACCTCGCCGGATGCTTCGGGCAAATGGGTCGGCTGGGAGATCGACTTCATCGACGCCGTCTGCGCCGAGGAGAAACTCGACTGCGTCATCACGCCGGTTGCCTGGGACGGCATCATTCCGGCGCTGACCACCAAGAAGATCGATCTCATCGTCTCGTCGATGTCGATCACCGACGAACGCAAGAAGACGATCGACTTCTCGGACAAGTATTACAACACGCCGACGGCGATCATCGGACCGAAGGACCAGAAGTTCGGCTCGACGCCGGATGACCTCAAGGGCAAGGTCGTCGGCGTCCAGGTGTCGACCGTGCACGCCGTCTACGCCAAGAAGCACTTCGGCGCGACGGCCTCCGAGATCAAGGAATACCAGACCCAGGACGAAGCCAACCAGGATCTCGCCGCCGGCCGCCTCGATGCGGTGCAGGCAGACTCCATCGCGCTTGGCGAATTCCTCAAGTCCGACCAGGGCAAGGCCTGCTGCGACCTGAAGGGCATGGTGGCTCCGGACGACGAAGTGCTCGGACCCGGCGTCGGCGCCGGCGTGCGCAAGGAAGACACCGCCCTGAAGGAAAAGATCAACGCCGGCATCAAGGCGATCCGCGCCAACGGCAAGTATGACGAAATCTCGAAGAAGTACTTCGATTTCGACATTTACGGCGGCTCGACGCAGTCGAACTGACGCCCCTCGCACGAGCCGGAGGGCATGACGCCAGTGTCATGCTCTCCGGCCGACCCTTCCCACGCATGCTTGCCGTCGGCCACTGACGTCGGCGAATAGCGCCAGCAATCCGGGGGCGAAGCTGATCGACGCGTTTCTTCCGGCCTCGGCGGCCGGTATCATCGAACTCCTCTCGCCCGCGCCCGTCGGCTGGGGCGGGACACTCATGCTCGGGCTGCTGCATTCGATCGAGATCGCCGTCGGCGCCACGATTGTCGGCCTGTTCATCGGAACCTGCGGTGCCTATGGCAAGCTCTATGGCGGGCCTGTCGTGCGCGACCTGCTTGCGGTCTACACCACCGTGGTGCGCGCCGTGCCTGAACTGGTGCTGATCCTGTTGCTCTACTACGCCGGCACCGACCTGATAAACCAGGTGCTCACCGCGATCGGCTACCAGCGTGTCGATATCAACGGACTGGTGGCCGGCATAGCCGTGCTTGGCTTCGTCCAGGGCGCCTACTCGACGGAAGTCATGCGCGGCGCGATTCTCGCCATCCCGCAGGGCCAGATCGAAGCCGCCCGTGCCTACGGCATGTCTCCCGGCCTTCTCCTGCGGCGCATCACGCTGCCGGCAATGCTGCCCTTTGCCATTCCGGGTCTCGCCAATCTGTGGCTGATCGCGACCAAGGACACCGCCCTGCTGGCCGTCGTCGGCTTCTTCGAACTGACGCTTGCGACACGGCAGGCGGCAGGCGTCACAAAGGCCTATCTGATATTCTATCTCGCCGCCGGCGTGCTCTATCTCGCGGTGACGCTGTTTTCCAACCTCCTGCTTGGCCGCGCCGAGAAATGGGCGCGGCGCGGCATGCCTTCGATCAAGGATGCACGCTGATGGTGGGCGAGGCCGCCATCATCAACACCGCGGCGCGCGCCTCGCTATGGCTGCAGCCGCACCGCATCGTCCTCATCCTGATCGCTCTGGGGCTGGTGCTGTCAGCCGCCTTTTTCATGCGCTGGGACTGGCTGCCGCAATATTGGGCACTGGGCCTGATGGGCATCTGGCGCTCCCTGTGGATCCTGGCCGTCACCTGCGTGCTCGGCTTCCTGATCGCCGTGCCGGTCGGGCTGGCGCAGGCCGCCGGTTCAATCTGGGTTGCGGCGCCGGCGAAGGTTTTCTGCACCATCATCCGCGGCACACCGCTGCTCTTGCAACTGTGGCTGCTCTATTACGGGCTGGGCTCGCTGTTCCCGCAATATCCATGGATCCGCGAATCCTGGATGTGGCCCTATCTCAGACAGGCCTGGCCGTATGGCGTGCTGGCGCTGACCCTGTCCTTCGCTGGTTACGAGGGCGAGGTGATGCGCGGTGCCTTTGCCGGCGTGCCCAAGGGACAGCTGGAAGCCGCCCGCGCCTTCGGCATGAGCCGCTGGAAGATCTTCCAGCGCGTCTGGCTGCCGCAGGCCTTCTACCGGGCACTGCCAACGCTGACCGGTGAGACCGTGCTGCAGTTGAAGTCGACACCGCTGGTGGCGACTATCAGCGTGATCGATATCTTCGCCGTCTCGTCCAAGGTGCGACAGGATACCTACCTCACCTACGAGCCCTTGCTGCTGCTGGCGTTGATCTATATGGCGATCACCGGCATTCTCGTCCTGGCCTTCAGCCGGATCGAAGCGCGGATACCGGTCAAGGTCGGCTAGAGGCGCACCGATCGCGCACGGCTCGATGGAGACATCCGCCGCTTTTCTTGCAGTTGCGGACGATTTTCAACACAAACGCCGGCTCATCTGCTGCTACGCACGGACCCGACCACCTCAACCAGTTCTCGCGACCCCAGGACGGCTATGATGCAACTCAGTCTCGACCAGGCAAGAGGACTGTGCCGGATGGCGGCACTCGGCGCAGGCGCCAATGAGGAGGCCGCGCAATCGCTCACGGCCTCCATCATCGCAGCCGAGGCGGAAGGGCTTTCGACCGTCGGGCTTTCGCATTTCATCGACTATCTCGAGGCCCTCGAGGCCGGCCGCATCGACGGCAATGCCGATCCGCTTATCACCAGGCCGGCGCTGGCCGTCTATCTCTCCGACGCACGCGGCGGTCTGGCGCATACCGGCTTCGACCGGACGATCGACGATCTCGCCAAGGCGGCAAGGCTGTTCGGCGTTGCCATCTTCTCGCAGAAGAATGCCTACACATGCGGCGCGCTTGGCTATTTCACCGGAAGGCTGGCGGCACAGGGACTGGTATCGTTCGCCGCCACCAACGGTCCGGCCGTGCTTGCCGGCTCGGGCTCGGTCAAGCCGGTCTATTGCACCAACCCGATGTCGTTTGCCGCGCCGGCCGCCGACGGCGCGCCGCTTGTCATCGACCAGTCCTCGAGCGCCACCGCCTTCGTCAACATCCGCAAGGCGGCCGAGGACGGAAAGAAAATTCCCGAAGGCTGGGCGCTGGACGCCAGCGGCAACCCGACCACCGATCCGGCAGCGGCCATGAAAGGCGCCATGCTTGCCTTTGGCGGCCAGCGCGGAGCCAACATCGCGCTGATGGTCGAAGTGCTGGCGGCGGGGATTTCCGGGGCCAATTGGTCGCTCGACGCGCCATGGTTCACCGGTGGGCCGGACAACCCCGGAACCGGCCTGTTCGTGCTGGCCATCGAGCCCAAGCTGCTCGACCCGGATTTCGAGCAGCGCATGAAGGACCAGCTTGACCGCCTGCGCCGCCGCTTTGGCGTGCATGTGCCGGGCCGCGCCCGGGCCGAGGCGGCCGAGAAGGCGCAGGCGCGCGGCATCACCGCGCCCAAGGCTGTGGTGCAGCGTATTTCCGAATTCGCCGAACGCTATTCGGCCTGAAGAAATCGACGATTTTTCCGCGCCTTCGTGAACCTTCGCGCGCGTCGCCGCGACCCATGACTGTCCGGGTTGGGGTGCCCGGCCGGTGTCTTCTGTCGGATGCGTCCAGGGCTGGGGCGGGCGTGCTTGCTTCACGCCAGCTGATACCGTCTCAGGTCATGCCGCCTCGTTGGACCCTGGTTTCGACAAGAGCTTCACCCGGAAAACCCCGCTTCGGCGGGGTTTTCTGCTTTTTCATCTCGCGCGCACAAACGTGATTATAAAAGTTAACTTTTGGTAACTTGACTTGACGGGGACCATCGGGCGTTTGCAAGGGGATCATCGCAACAACAGGAGCCACGATGTCCGCAACCACCGACGCTTCCCACGGCAAGCTGATCATTCCGGCGCTTGGCCGCCTGTATTCGTCGCTGCATGATGCCGGAGAAACCCTTCTTCGCGTCATCGCCGGCGGGTTTCTTACCATCCACGGTTCGCAGAAGATCACCAATCCGTTCGGCGCCGCCGAGATGGTCGAAGGCCTCGGCTTCTATCCCGGCGCCTTCTGGTCGTTGCTTCTGGCCTGCACCGAATTTTTCGGTGGCATTTTCATCGCCATCGGCTTCTTGACGCGTCCGGCCGCTTTTGCCGGCCTGTTCGTGCTGCTGGTGACCGTCTGGTTCCACTGGGTGACCATGGGCCAGGGTTATTCGGGTGCTGAAAAGTCGCTTTTGTGGGCCGCGATCCTGCTCTTCTTCGTCATTCGCGGCGGCAACCGGCACTCGGTCGACGCCCGTATCGGCAAGGCATTCTAACAAGCTTTCGAGAGCGGTGACGCGACGACGCGTCACCCTTTGCCTTTGGCGCAAAACGGACTATGAAACGGCTTCAGCCAAGCCATCTGGAAAGTGCGCCGGAGCCCGCCATGACCGAAATCCTGCAGACCCCAAAGCTCGTCGTCGTCTTTGGCGGGTCAGGTTTTGTCGGCCGCCACGTGGTGCGCGCGCTGGCCAAGCGCGGCTATCGCATCCGGGTCGCCTGCCGGCGGCCCGACCTTGCCGGCCATTTGCAGCCGCTCGGCAATGTCGGCCAGATCCAGCCGGTGCAGGCCAATGTGCGGGTGCGCTGGTCGGTCGACCGCGCCGTGCAAGGGGCCGACCATGTCGTCAATCTCGTTGCCGTCTTGCATGAGAGCGGCCGGCAGAAATTCTCCGCCGTGCATGAATTCGGCGCCCGCGCCGTCGCCGAAGCCGCGCGCTCCGTTGGCGCCGGGCTGACGCATGTTTCGGCGCTTGGCGCCGACGCGGACTCCGAATCGGATTACGCGCGCACCAAGGCGCTAGGCGAGAAGGCCGTGCTGGAGACGATCAACGACGCCGTGATCTTCCGGCCGTCGATCAACTTCGGACCCGAGGATAGCTTCTTCAACCGCTTTGCCAACATGGCTCGCTATTCGCCGGTTCTGCCGCTGATCGGCGGCGGCCAGACCAAGTTCCAGCCGGTCTATGTCGGCGACGTCGCCGAAGCGGTGGCACGCTCGGTCGATGGCAAGATCAATCGCGGCCAGATCTATGAGCTTGGCGGCCCCAACGTGCTCACCTTCAAGGAGTGCATGGAAGAGTTGCTCGCGGTGATCGAGCGCAAGCGCCTGCTGGTCCCGGTACCGTGGTGGGTGGCCAACATCCAGGCCTCGGTCCTCGGCCTGCTGCCCAATCCGCTCTTGACCAGGGACCAGGTGATGCTGTTGCGCGAGCACAACATCGTTTCGGACGCCGCCGCCAAGGCCAACCGGACACTTGCCGGGCTTGGCATCCAGCCGCAGTCGATCGCAACGATCCTGCCGAGCTACCTCTGGCGCTTCCGCGCCGCCGGCCAGTTCCAGCAGCGCAAGCCCGCGGCGTAAGCCCAAGGTGCGTTGAGATTCAGGTCAGGCCGCCACCGTTCGCATTCGGGCATCACCAGAATATCGGCATGCCTAGCGAGGCGTGACCCGCATCGGCAGCCCGCCTTGCGGCTGGGTCGTCAATTTCTGCACCGGCCAGGGTTTCGTTTCGGCCGTGGTGTCGAAGCGGAAGCGCGACAAAAGGATGGCGAGCGCGATGATCGCCTCCTGCATGGCGAAACTGGCGCCGATGCAGACGCGCGGACCTGCTCCGAACGGCAGGTACTGGAAACGGTCGATCTTTTCACGGTTCCCCGGGTGGAAACGCTCGGGCAGGAAGGCATCTGGCCGGTCCCACAGCTTCCGATGACGATGGACGACCCACGGCATCACCAGCACGGCCGCGTGCTTGGGGATATAGAGATTCTTCCACATCTCAGGCACGATCGGCTCGCGGTTGATCGATGGCGCCGGCGGATAGAGCCGGAGCGCCTCGTCGAAGGCGGCGCGGGTCAACGGCATGGCGTCGAGCCACTTCGTCGGATCGGGTTCGCGCGCCAGCACCTGGTCGATTTCCTGCTCGACCCGGTTGCGCTCCCATGGCGATTCGGCGAGGCAATAAAGCGTCCAGCCAAGCGCCCGCGCCGTCGTCTCATGGCCGGCGCCGATGAAGGTGATGATGTTGTCCTCGACTTCCGGGCGCGTCAGCCCCTCCGGGCCTTCGGCCTTGAGCAGCAGCGTCAGGAAATCCTGTGGTACGGCATCGGGATCACGCCTGAATCTCTCTTCGCGCATCTTGACGGTATCGGTCACGATCTTGCGGAAATAGGCCATGGTCTTGCGGCCGCGGATGCGGGTGAGCCGCGGCAGCCAATCGGGCGCCCGCAACAGGTCGAGCGGATCAACACGGCCCATGGTTTCGAACAAACGGTCGATCTCGTTGGCGAAACTGCCCGGCTCGCCGGCGATCTCGCCAGAGAACAGGGTCTCGGCCAGGATGTCATAGGTGAGCAGCGTCATGTCATGGGCGATGTCGGATGTGCCGCCCTGCTCGTAGCGGGTGACGAACTCGAGCGTGCGTTTCAGCATCGGCTGGGCAAAGCCGAAGATGTGGCGCGGCGTGAAAACCGGTGCCATCGCCTTGCGCGACCGCTTCCAGACCTCGCCCTCGGCGGTCAGCAGGCCATCGCGCAGGATCGGGCGCAGGATCTTCTGGCGCACCGTCGCCATCTTGTAGTTCTTGGCATTGTCGACCAGAACATGGCGGATGAGACCAGGATCGTTGGCGATGACCAGCGGTCCGCCCGCGCCCTTGGCCGAAATCCAGGGTTCGTTGTAGGTCGGCTCGCCCCAGAGTTCGAGCGGATTGCGGTAGACGATACGGATCATCTCCAGCGTCGAAGGCGGCGATGTACGCGGCTTCGGGGCGGGAGGAACAAAGGGGGCGGGCTGAGTGTCCATGAAGTGCTCCGCTGATGCTTGAATGTAGTGGCTGGCGCCCCGGACGTCCATGTGACCGAACGGCAGGCAATGCGCGGCACGAAGCAGACAGTCTGTTCATCCGATCGTGACCGCTCCGCCTGGCGTTCAAACCTTGTCCGACAGGACGCTCTGCCGTAGTGACAGTCACCAAGAGATACCGCCGACAAAGGAGCCTGTCTTGAAGCACCAGTTGAACATCATCATCGGCAGCACGCGGCCAGGCCGCGCCGGTCCTGTTTTTGCGGAATGGCTTGAGACGTTCGCGCGCGAGCACGGGAAATTCGAGCCAGTGCTGGCCGACATCGCCGCGTTCCACCTGCCGGTGCTCGACGAGCCGCATCATCCGAGGCTGGGCAACTATCAGAACGACCACACCAAGGCGTGGTCGAAGGCGATCGACGCCGCCGACGCCTTTGTCTTCGTGGCGCCCGAGTACAATTATTTCGCGGCGCCCGCGATCATCAACGCGATCGACTACCTCGCGCGCGAATGGAAGTACAAGCCCGCCGCCATTTTCAGCTATGGCGGCGTCTCCGGCGGCCTGCGCGCGGCGCAGGCGCTGAAGCCTCTGTTGGCCGCCGTGGGGATCATGCCGATCCCCGAGGGCGTCGCGCTGCCGATGTACCAGAAGCTGCTCGACGAGAACGGTGCCTTCAGCGCCAGCGACCAGGTGGCGGGTGGCGCCAGGACCATGCTGGACGAGCTGTTGCGCTGGAGCGAGGCGTTGAAACCGATGCGCGCCGGCTGAAAGAGCAGGTTTGGCCGAGTGCCTCGCTTGCTCGCGCCATAAAGAGGTGGAATGGTCGGCAAGGGACTGAGCCGGGGGCGGTTCGACTTGCGTTTGCTGTTTGCCTTGCTGCTGATGCTCGCGACCATCGTCACCGCTGCGGCGGAACGGCGCGTGGCGCTGGTCATCGCCGAGGATGACTACCGGCTGGTCCGGCCGCTTGCCAATCCCCTGCATGATGGCGAGGCCATGCAAGCGGTGCTGAAGAAACTCGGCTTCGAGGTCGTGCTCGAAACCAATCGCGACCTCAGGCGCATGCGGCGCGCCCTCGACGATTTCCGCGAGGATGCCAAGGGCGCCGATGTGGCCTTGGTCTATTTCTCCGGCCATGGTGTCGAAATCTCCGGCGACAACCGGCTGCTGCCGGTCGATGCCGACTCCTCCTCGCTCGATCAACTGGACAAGACCAGCCTGCCGCTGGAAGAGGTGCGCGACGCCGTCGCCGCCACCGCCAAGGTCGGGCTGATCGTGCTCGACGCCTGCCGCAGCGATCCGTTCTCGGGGAGCAGTGGCAACGGTCGCGGCGCGACCTCGCTGGCGAAGGAAGTCGTCAACAAGGTCAAGCCAGGCCTCGGCCGCGTCGGGCGAGCGGAAAACATCCTGTTCGCCTTTTCGGCCGCACCCGGCGAGGCGGCCGCCGACGGCACCGGGCAAAACTCACCCTTCACGACGGCGCTGACCAAATATCTCGGCACGGACGGGCTCGAGATCCGCTCGGTGCTGACCTTGGTGCAGCAGGAGGTCTATGACCTCACACGCGGCAAACAGCTGCCCTATGTCGAAAGCGGCCTGCCGAAGCTGTTCTTTGCCGCTGAGGCCAAGGAGCAACTGCCGGAGCGCGAACGCCTGCTGCTGGCCATGGCCGATGTGACTCCGCAAATGCGCGGCGAGGTCGAGCAGATCGCCAACGACGCCGACATGCCGCTGGCGCCGCTCTATGGCGCGCTGATCAGCGCCGACGCCAGCCATCTCTCCGCCGGCAGCCTGAACGCCCGGCTGCGCGAGGCTGCCGACGCCTTCGTCAAGGTGCGCAGCGAAATGAAGGCGCTCGCCTCCGACGATCCGCAGGTGGCGGAGTTGCGCCGGCAGGCCGAGGAACAGCTTTCGCTCGGCGCCTTCGATGGCGCCCGCGCCCTTCTCGCCAAGGCAGCCGACATAGACAATATTTCGCGCCAGGCGCTGAAGGTCAATTTCGTCAGCCGCACCCTGTCCGAGGCCGCGACGCTTTATCTGTCCGGCGGTGCGGCGCGCGCCGACTTCGACTACGCCACCGCCATCAAGGACTATGAAACGGTGCTCTCGCTCTATGGCGAGGCTGGGCAGTCCTCATTGGCGCTGGAGGATGCCGACCGTCAGATCCGCACCCTGGACGAACTCGGCAAGCTCTACACCCTCGTCGGCAACACCGACGCCGCGGGCCGCGCCTTTTCGGCGCTGGTATCCAATCTCGAATTGCGCTCCGCCCGGGAAACCGATCCGAGCGTCAAGCGCGACTTTGCCGTCAGCCATATCAAGCTCGGCAATATCAGGATGGCGCAAGGCGACCTGCCGGCCGCGCTGGAGAATTACCGGACCGCCAGATCCATGCTCATGGATTTGACCGCGGCCGAGCCCGGCCGCCTGCCATGGTTCGGCGATTTCGCCATGGCCGACGACAAGATCGGCAACGTGCTGGTGACGCAAGGCGATCTGGCGGGCGCCTCGCAGGTCTATCAGGAAAGCCTGTCGATCAAGAAACAGCTCGCCGCCAACGAACCCGAACGCGCCGAACTGCAACGCGACCTCACCATTACCTATGACGAGATCGGCAATCTGGCGCACAGCGCCGGCCAGTTCGACAATGCCGAGGCGGCCTATGAGGAGAGCCTGAAGATCCGGCTGGCGCTGGCCGGGAAGAAGCCGCAGGATGCCGAGCGCCAGCGCGACGTCTCCGTCAGCCATGAGACGATCGGCGATCTCAAGCGCGAACGCGGCGATGCCGCCGGTGCGCTCGCGGCCTACCAGGCGAGCCACGTCATCGTCGACCAACTGGTTGGCCGCGATCCCGACAACAGCGAGCTGAAACGCGACCTGTCGGTCGGCAACGCCAAGATCGGCAATGCGCTGAGCGACCAGGAGAAGTGGCCGGACGCACTCGCCGCCTATCAAGAAGCGCTCCGAATATCCCGCGTGCTGGCAGGGAGCGATCCGAACAACACCGACTGGCAGCGCGACCTTTCGGTATCCATTGAAAAGGTCGCGGGGGTTCTCGCCATTCAGGGCGATCAGAACGGGGCGCTGAAAGCCTATATGGACAGTTTCGCCATCGCCGACAGGCTGGCGAAGCTCGATCCCGGCAATGCCGACTGGCAACGCGACCTGTCGATCACGCTGTCCGAGATCGGCATGCTCAAGGTCAAGCAGCGCGACGTCAAAGGTGCACGGCAGGCCTTTCAGGACAGCCTCGCCATCCGCCAGCAGCTTGCCCGGTCCGACCCTGACAACGCGACATGGCAGCGCGACCTGGTGGTCGCCATGGTCGACTACGCCCAGGTCGCCAGGAACCCCAAGGTGGTTCTCTCCCAGGCGCTCGACATGACGCTGGAACTCGAGCGGACCGGGCGGCTGGCCCCGCGATACAAGTTCATGATCAAGTTTCTCAGGGAGCGCGTGGCCAAGGCGAAATAGCGCCCGTCGGGAGCCAGCCCTGGACAGCCGGCTCATCCCCGGGGAAATGCCCGCAAACCTTGGAAAAACCGCCTTTAGCGCCTATATCTAGTGCATATCAGACGCGCGATTCGGGGCCGATTTTTTCGCGCTGTACAAGCGGCATCTAGACAATAGGTTTTCATGAGCGACCAGACCGAGAACACCAACGGCGCCGAGGCCGAATACGGCGCCGATTCCATCAAGGTTTTGAAGGGGTTGGATGCTGTCCGCAAACGCCCTGGCATGTATATCGGCGACACCGACGACGGTTCCGGCCTGCATCACATGGTCTATGAGGTGGTCGACAACGCCATCGACGAGGCGCTGGCAGGCCACGCCGACCTCGTCACCGTGACGCTCAACCCCGATGGTTCGGTGACGGTAATCGACAATGGCCGCGGCATTCCGACCGATATTCACACCGGCGAAGGCATTTCGGCCGCCGAAGTGATCATGACGCAGCTGCATGCCGGCGGCAAGTTCGACCAGAACTCCTACAAGGTGTCGGGCGGCCTGCATGGCGTCGGCGTCTCGGTGGTCAACGCCCTTTCGGCATGGCTGAAGCTCAAGATCCGCCGCAACGGCCAGATTTATGAAATGAGCTTCACGCACGGCAATGCCGATGCGCCGCTGAAGGCGACGGGCAGCTACGAGCAGGACAAGCAGCCAGGCACCTATGAGGGCCGCAGCGGCAGCTCGATCACCTTCTTTCCGTCGGCCGAGACCTTCACAATGGTCGAGTTCGACTTCGGCACGCTGGAGCACCGGCTGCGCGAACTCGCCTTCCTCAATTCCGGCGTGCGCATCGTTCTGACCGATGCCCGTCACGCCGACATCGTGCGGCATGAACTGCACTATGATGGAGGCCTCGAAGAGTTCGTCAAATATCTCGACCGGGTCAAGAAACCGCTGATCGAGAAGCCGATCGCCATCAAGGCCGAGCGCGACGGCATCACCGTCGAAGTGGCAATGTGGTGGAACGACAGCTACCACGAGAACGTGCTGGCCTTCACCAACAACATACCGCAACGCGATGGCGGTACCCATCTGGCCGGCTTCCGCGGCGCGCTGACGCGCCAGATCACCGGCTATGGCGAATCCTCGGGTCAGACCAAGAAGGAAAAGGTCTCGCTGATCGGCGACGATTGCCGCGAGGGCCTGACGGCGGTGCTGTCGGTCAAGGTTCCAGACCCGAAATTCTCCTCGCAGACCAAGGACAAGCTGGTCTCGTCGGAAGTGCGGCCGGTGGTAGAGGGGCTGGTCAACGAGGCGCTCGGCACCTGGTTGGAAGAGCATCCGACCGAAGGCAAGGTCGTCATCGAGAAGGTGATCCAGGCCGCGGCGGCGCGCGAAGCCGCGCGCAAGGCGCGCGACATCACCCGCAAGACCTCGCTCGGCGTCACTTCGCTGCCGGGCAAGCTGGCCGACTGCCAGGAGCGCGACCCGGCAAAATCGGAAATCTTCATCGTCGAGGGTGACTCGGCCGGTGGCTCGGCCAAGGGCGGCCGCTCTCGCCAGAACCAGGCCATCCTGCCGCTGCGCGGCAAGATCCTCAATGTCGAGCGCGCCCGCTTCGACCGCATGCTCTCGTCCGACATGATCGGCACGCTGATCACCGCGCTCGGCACGTCTATCGGCAAGGACGAGTTCAACGCCGACAAGCTGCGCTATCACAAGATCATCCTGATGACCGACGCCGACGTCGACGGCGCCCATATCAGAACGTTGCTTCTCACCTTCTTTTTCCGGCAGATGCCGGAGCTGATCGAGCGCGGCCATCTCTACATAGCCCAGCCGCCGCTCTACAAGGTGACGCGCGGCAAGAGTTCGCAATACATCAAGAATGAGAGCGCCTTCGAGGAATTCCTGATCGATTCAGGGCTGGAGGAAGCCTCGCTCACGCTGGGCTCGGGTGAAGTGCGGACCGGACAGGACCTGCACAGTGCCGTTGACGATGCGCTGGCTGTCCGCCAGCTGATCAACGGCCTGCACACGCGCTACAACCGCAATGTCGTCGAGCAGGCGGCGATCGCTGGCGGTCTCAACCCCGAGGTCTTCGGCGATCTCGGCCGCGCCAATGCCATGGCGGAGCGGATCGCACAACGCCTCGACATCATCGCCGAGGACACCGAGCGCGGCTGGACCGGCCGCATGTCGACCTCGAACGACGGCAGCGGCGGCTATGTCTTCGAGCGCACCGTGCGCAGCGTCAAGGAATACGCCCATCTCGACATGGGGCTGATCAATTCGGCCGATGCCCGCCAGCTCGACCGCTACGCGCAGCGCCTCAGCGAAGTCTACGGGACGCCGCCGGTGTTGCGGCGCAAGGATGTGGCCGAAACCGTTTCGGGGCCGCTGGCACTGCTCAACGCCGTCTTTGCGACCGGCCGCAAGGGCCTGACCATGCAGCGCTACAAGGGTCTCGGCGAGATGAATGCCGAGCAGCTCTGGGAGACAACGCTCGATCCGAATGTGCGTTCGCTGCTCCAGGTCAAGGTCAACGATGCGACCGATGCCGACAGCCTGTTCTCGCGGCTGATGGGCGACGAGGTCGAGCCACGGCGCGAATTCATCCAGGACAATGCGCTGTCGGTGGCCAATCTGGATATTTGATGCATGTTGCCCAAAACCGCACGGCGGTTTTGGCGGAACGAGATGCACAAGAACTTAAAGCCGCGTCGCCTGAATCCGCTTCAGTGCGACGCGCTTCGAGACTGTAGCGATGCGCTGAAGAAGCTTGCCAGGGCGGCGTTCAGGCGCGCTCCCCTGCCAGTCCTTCCAGCATGGAATCGATCCAGCCGGCTTAGCTAGGCTGGCCGGCACCATTGGCAGGCAGGGACGAAGCCCCGGATTCCGCCTGTCTGGACCTATGGGCCAAATCCCAACACCATGATCGCTTGAGCTATTTGTGCGAAGCGGCGCTCCGAATTGTTCCATCGCCGGCAACCAAATCATTTTATAGCCCGCCGGAACGGAAGTCCTCTCGGGACATTGTGACAACATCGATCACAATTTCTCACAGGAGGCCTTCATGGGACGTGGCATTTTGCTCTGGTTGCTCGGCATTCCGATTCCGATCATCATCCTCATCATGCTGTTCGTACGGTAGGGGGCATTGATGCAGCCCACCGTATCGGCCATCGACCTATCCGCGTCAGAAGAATCCTCCGCTACAGCCGTCAGCTGGGGACCGATCATTGCCGGCGCCTTCGCGGCCTCGACATTAACCTTCGTCCTGATGCTGCTCGGCTCGGGTCTGGGCCTCAGCATGGTTTCGCCATGGTCAGGCTCGGGTGCGTCGGTTACCACCTTCGCGGTATCGACGGCGATCTGGCTGATCGTCGTGCAGTGGCTCTCCTCCGGCGTCGGTGGCTATCTTGCCGGACGCCTGCGCACCAAATGGGTCGGGATCCATACCGACGAGGTCTATTTCCGTGACACCGCTCATGGCTTCCTCGCCTGGGCATTGGCCACCTTGCTTGTGGTTGGCGTGCTGGGCTCGGCGCTCTCCGCTGCACTTGGTTCCGGCGTGCAGGCGGTTTCCACAGTGGCGTCGGGCGCTGCCATGGGTGCCTCGGCTGGCGCCTCCGCCAATGCCGGCGGCGCGTCGGCCAACAATGCGACTTCCTATCTGGTGGATTCGCTCTTCCGTCCGGCCGATCCGGCCAAGCTCGCAGGAACCAATCCGGACAGCGACGCCGCCGCGGTCGGGCAGGCCTCGCGCATCCTGGTCGCCAGCGCCGCGGCGGGCGAGATTTCGGCCGACGACAAGGCCTATCTGTCGCAACTGGTTGCCGCCCGCACCGGTCTTTCGGAGGCCGACGCCAAGGCGCGTGTCGATGCAATGGTCGCCAAGGTGGAAGACGCCAAGGTGAAGGCCAAGCAAGCCGCCGACACCGCCCGGAAGGCCAGCGCGACCTTTGCCTTGCTCGGCGCCTTGTCGCTTGCCATCGGCGCCTTCATCGCCAGCGCCGCCGCGGCCCTCGGCGGCAGGCAGCGCGACGAAGAGGAAGCAGTGTTCCTGACCAGCCGCTGAACCCAGGCACGCTCCCGAAAATGAAAGAGCCCGGTGTTTCGCTAAAGCCGGGCTCTTTGCTATTCTGATAGCGGCGTTTGTGCGATCGGCCGGATCAGTGATCCATGGCCTTGACGATCTCTTCCGTCATCTTCTTGGCGTCGCCGAGCAGCATCATGGTGCCGTCCTTGTAGAACAGCGTGTTGTCGATGCCGGCATAGCCGGAGCCGAGCGAGCGCTTGACGAACAGGCAGGTGCGCGCCTTGTCGACGTCGAGGATCGGCATGCCGTAGATCGGCGAGGACTTGTCGTCGCGCGCGGACGGGTTAGTGACGTCGTTGGCGCCGATGACATAGGCGACGTCGGCCTGCGCGAACTCGGAGTTGATGTCCTCCAGTTCGAAGACCTCGTCGTAAGGCACATTGGCTTCGGCCAAGAGCACGTTCATGTGACCAGGCATGCGGCCGGCAACGGGATGGATGGCGTATTTGACGTCGACGCCATTGGCCTTGAGCTTGTCGGCCATTTCGCGCAGCGCGTGCTGGGCCTGGGCGACCGCCATGCCGTAGCCCGGCACGATGATGACCTTCTGCGCGTTCATCATCAGATAGGCGGCGTCATCGGCCGAGCCCTGCTTGACCGTGCGCTCGATGCCGTCATCAGCCGCTGCGGCCGTCTCGCCGCCGAAGCCGCCGAGGATGACCGAGATGAAGCTTCGGTTCATGCCCTTGCACATGATGTAGGACAGGATGGCGCCCGACGAGCCGACCAGCGCGCCGGTGATGATCAGCGCCAGATTGCCTAGCGTGAAGCCGAGTGCCGCGGCGGCCCAGCCCGAATAGGAATTCAGCATCGAGACGACGACCGGCATGTCGGCGCCGCCGATCGGGATGATCAAGAGGATGCCGAGCACCAGCGAGGCGGCGACGATCAGCCAGAAGACCAGTTTCGATTCGGTCGTGACCAGCAGCACGATCAGCACGACCAGCGCGATGCCGAGGGCGGCGTTGATGAAATGGCGGCCGCCGATCATGATCGGCTTGCCCGACATGCGGCCATCGAGCTTCAAAAAGGCGATGACCGAGCCGGTGAAGGTGATGGCACCGATGGCGACGCCAAGGCTCATTTCGACCAGGGCCTGGGCATGGATGTCGCCCGCCGTGCCGATGCCGAAGCTTTCCGGCGCATAGATGGCCGCGGCCGCCACCATGACGGCGGCAAGGCCGACCAGCGAGTGGAAGGCCGCAACCAGCTGCGGCATCGAGGTCATGGCGATGCGGCGCGCGGTGACGGCGCCGACACCACCGCCAATGGCGAGGCCGAGCACGATCAGGCCGAAGCGGCCGGCCGACGGGGTTGCCAGCGCCAATGTGGTGGCGATGGCGATGCCCATGCCGATCATGCCGTAGAGATTGCCCTGGCGGCTGGTGGTCGGATGCGACAGGCCGCGCAGCGCCAGGATGAACAGGATGCCGGAGACCAGATAGAGGAAGGAAGCGAGATTGACGGTCACGTCACTTTTCCTTCTTCTTGTACATGGCCAGCATGCGCTGGGTGACGAGGAAGCCGCCGAAGATGTTGACCGAAACCAGCATCAGGGCGACGAAGCCGAAACCGGCGGCAACGCCGGAGGCAGCAATGCCGACAGCCAGCAGCGCGCCGACGACGATGACCGACGAGATGGCGTTGGTGACGGCCATCAGCGGCGTGTGCAAAGCGGGGGTGACCGACCAGACCACGTAGTAGCCGACGAAGATCGCCAGCACGAAGATGGCGAAACGGAAGACGAAGGGATCGATGGCGCCGCCGGAAAGTGCGTGCGCGGCATCACCCGCCGCTTCGGCACCGCCCGGCGCATTTGCCAGGTTCTGCACCGCCAGCCGGACGGCGGCACTTGCCTGATCGAGCTGGTCGAGGGCTTTCTGCAGGGTCTGATCCATCACGCGGTGCCTTTCGACTTGGGCGAGGACGACTTGGATGCGGCGGTTTTCCTGGGCGCGGCCTTTTTCGGCGCGGCAGGCGTGGAAGCATCGGCGACCATGGTCGTGGCCGGGATCGCGGCCGGCTCGACACGAGGCTGCTGGTCGGCCTTGGCGAAAGCGGGATGAACAACCTTGCCGCCGTCGGTCAGCATCGTTGCCTTGACCAGGTCGTCGTCTCGGTTGATGGCAAGTGTCTTGGTGTTCTTGTCGACCAGCGTCTCGAGGAAAGCGAACAGGTTCTTGGCATAGAGCAGCGAGGCGGATGCGGCGACGCGGCCCGGCACATTGAGGTGGCCGACGATCTTCACATTGTTGGCCGTGGTGACGACCTTGCCCGGCTCGGAACCTTCGACATTGCCGCCGCGCTCGACGGCGAGATCGACGAGCACCGAGCCCGGCTTCATCGAGGCGACCATGGCGGCCGAGACCAGCTTCGGCGCCGGACGGCCGGGGATCAGCGCCGTGGTGATGACGATGTCCTGCTTGGCGATGTGCTCTGATGTGAGCGCCGCCTGCTTGGCCTGGTATTCCTTCGACATTTCCTTGGCGTAGCCGCCCGCGGTTTCCGCGGCCTTGAACTCGTCATCCTCGACGGCCAGGAATTTCGCGCCGAGCGAAGCGACCTGTTCCTTGGCGGCGGGGCGCACGTCGGTGGCGGTGACGACCGCGCCGAGGCGGCGCGCCGTGGCGATCGCCTGCAGGCCGGCGACGCCGACACCCATGATGAACACCTTGGCCGCCGGCACGGTGCCCGCCGCCGTCATCATCATCGGCAATGCGCGATCATATTCCGAAGCGCCGTCGATCACCGCCTGGTAGCCGGCAAGGTTGGCCTGCGAGGACAAAACATCCATCGATTGCGCGCGGGTGATACGCGGCATGAATTCCATCGAGAAGGCGGTGACACCGGCCTTGGCCAGGGCCGCTACGGCGGCGTCATTACCGTAAGGATCCATGATGGCGATCACGGCGGCGCCGGATTTGTAGCTCTTCAGTTCGGCTTCCGTCGGCCGGCGCACCTTCAGCACGACATCGGCCTTGGCGACATCGGAGGCCTTGCCGATGGCGGCACCTGCCTTGGCAAACTCCTCGTCGGGGATGCGCGACCTTGTGCCGGCACCGGTTTCGACAACCACATCGAAGCCAAGCCCCGCAAGCCGCTTGACCGTATCGGGCGAGGCCGCGACACGCGGCTCGTTCGTGTCAAGCTCACGAGGGATGAAAACCGTCTGTCCCACCGCATGATCCTTTCGGCTGGAACCTGTTTGCGCAAAGTGTCGGCCGGAACATCCGGCGACGTCAACGGCAACGGGGTTTTGGAAGGTCTATCGCAGAATGAAGGCGCCGGCGGCCATAATCAGGAAGAACAGGATAAGCGCCGAGAAGAAGCCGCCAGCGAAGAAGCCGAAAGCCATCGCCAGAAGAAGCGCGCCGCAGAAAAGCGACCCGTATTTGGCCAGCGCGAGAAAGCCCGCATAGGTGCGGTCATGTTCGGCATAGTCCATCTTCGCGCCCAGTTCGACAGGACCGGTCGGCGAGTGATCAGCCATAGGAATACCCCTTCGAAGACATCTTTCAGGCACATAGCGAAAAGCCGGGCCGAGGGCAATGGCGCTATTGCCGCATCGCTGCCGACAACTGCCTCAAGGGAACATTGAAACTGCGGAAAATTGAACCTGCAGGCATATTCCGGCCAGGGACAGCCTTCGCGCCAGGCTTGATCGTCAGCCTCAGCCGGCGAGGTGCGGGAAAAGACCGAGCAATCCAACGACGATCAGATAGAGCGCGACGATGTAGTTCAGCAGCCGTGGCATGATGAGGATCAGCACGCCGGCGATCAGCGAGATAAGCGGCGTGAGCGCGAGCTGGGAAATATGCATGTCGGGATCCTTTCCAGAAGCGATGCCACCAACTTGCGGCTATGTCGCCCTATACAACGCCGTCACGCCAGGAAGGCTCCATCGTGATGCACGTTGCCCAAAAGCCGAGGCCGGTTCAGAGCGGAGGACATGCCCGAGGAGGCGACCAAGGACCGCTTTGGCTCAGGCTGCTTCGAAATACTTGGCGGTGGGCAAGATGGTCAGCGGTGCCAGCTCGCCCCTGTTGGGACGTTGGAAGAGCATGCGTTGCTCGAATGCCGTCGAGTTGAAGAACGGAAAGCGATCCAGCGTCGCCTGCATGTTCTCGGAGCACTTCGACTGGAAGAGATGCACGGGGACGGTGAGGCCGGGATAATTTCGCGGAGGCACCGCCTGCTCCGATCGGAAGATGCGATGATAGAAGGCGGAGTGTTCTTCCTTGATCGCCGTCAGGCAATAGGTCGGCTTGAAATGGCTGCAAGCAACCACCGCCAGCCTGAGAGTGACATACGGCAGCACGCGCAAGCTGCTCGACCACTCGAGATCGGCCGCGAACCGGCTCGGATCGACGAAAGTCTCGCCAGTCGCCAGTCGCCGCGCCAGCACGTCGCCGAAAACATCGGTGCTGGGCGACACAGGATATCTTGCGCTGGCGTAGTGGATTCTGATGGTGCTGACGAGCGCGCCGTCGAAGAAGACGCCGAAGCGGTATGAATTGGGCAGGTCGTCGAAGTCGTCCTTCACCATGCGGGAGGCATCTGGCTTGACCATGCCGGCGTGAAGATAGGAATTGTAGCGAAGCCTATAGATCGCCTCTAGATCCTCGGCGCCATCGCAAAGGCGATACTCCACATGCTCCAGAACATCCATGACGTGATCTGAAAACACTGAGGGGCTGTTCTTGCCCTTGCCCGCAGCCGCCGCAACGGGCGTACCCAACAACTTGTTTTCCATTCTGTCCTCGCACCGCCGCATAACGACAATAGCGAAGCACAGGAGGAACCAGAAGCAAAATTCCGAGCTTTTGCGTTTACTCTAAATTAACGTTAACAAATGGTAAATTGCGGGCACAGGAAGATCCGGGTCTTGATGACTGGATTTCAGGGGGCGGCGCGCTTGGCGATCGGCTGCAATTCGGCGGCGAAGGGCCAGGTTACATTGGACATGGTTTCGATGCCCGACGCGCTGAGTGCGGCACCGAACAGGAAGCCCTGGACAAGATCCGGTTTCACCGAATGCAGCAGTATCTTGAGCTGCTCGAATGTCTCGACGCCTTCGATGGTGACGGTGAGACCCAGGATACGGGTCAGGTCGACGACGCCCTTCAACAATTCCAGCGAGCGCGGATTCTGGGTAACATCCATCACGAATGAGCGGTCGATCTTGATCTTGTCGAGAGGCAGCTTGTGGAGATAGCTCAGGCTGGAATAGCCGGTGCCGAAATCGTCGAGGGCGATGCGCACGCCAAGCCGCTTCAGTTCCTCGATATATTGACGCGTCTGCGACTTGTCGTCGAGCAGCGCGGTTTCGGTGACTTCGATCTCCAGCCGGCCGGCGGCGAGGCCTGAACTGGCCAACGCATCGCGGACCTTCTGGATGACATCGCCATTGCGGAAATCCCTGGCGGAAAGGTTGACCGAGACGCTAGTCTGGTCAGGCCATTTGGCGCATTCGGCGCAGGCCGCCTGGAGCACGAAAGTGCTGATCTCGGAAATGATTCCCATCTCCTCGGCCAGCGGGATGAAGATGCCGGGGGAAATCGGCCCGAGATCGGGATGGTCCCAACGGCAGAGTGCCTCGCAGCTGGCGATGCGCATGGTCTTCATCGCCACGATCGGCTGATAGACAACCCGCAGGTTCTTGCTTTCCACGGCGGTGCGCAGATCCGCCTTCATCAGCTGACGGTTGCGGAACGCGGCGTCCATCGCCGCCTCGAACAGCCGCCAGCCGTTCTTGCCGAGTTCCTTGGCCTTGTAGAGCGCCAGGTCGGCCTTGACGATCATGGCGTCGACGTCGGTTCCCTCGACCTTCGACAGCACCGCGCCGGCGCTGGCCTGGATCCGCAAGCCGTGGCCGGCGACGTCGACCTCACCCTGCAGGTCGGCGAAAATCTGGTCGAGCAGGCTGGCGAGATGGCTTTCGTCCTCTATGCGATCGAAGAACATCATGAATTCGTCGCCGCCGAAGCGGCTGACGGCAATGCCTTGCCCAGCGATCGCCGAGAGCCGTTCCGCGACGGCATAGATCAGGCCATCGCCGACAGGATGGCCGAGCGTGTCGTTGACGCTCTTGAAATCGTCGAGGTCGATCACCGCCAGGCCGCACAGGCGGTCACGCTCGCCGGAGGCCATCAATTCGCCGACCAGTTCGTGGAAATAGGCGCGGTTCGGCAGGCCGGTGAGGTTGTCGTAGCGCGCCATGAAACGGATTTTTTCCTCCGTCTCGACACGCGCCGTCACGTCTTCAAAGGTGATGACGCCCAATTCCTGGTTGCCCTCGCGGGCGGAGAATTCAAAGTGCTGGCCATTGGAAAAGGAAACCAGCACCTTGCGGTCGCGGCCTTCGCGCAAGGCGCGCGTCAGCTGCGCCTCGATATAGCGGCAGTCCTTCGGTGCCAGCATGCCGCCGGCAACGCCGCGCAACAACAGTGAATGGATCGACCGCCCGAGCAACTGGTCGGGCGATTTCAGCGACATCAGACGGGCGGCCTCGGCGTTGCCGACGACCACCTTGCCGTCCGGACCGAGCATGACCAGGCCATGCGACATGGTGTTGAGGGCGCGGTTGAAGCGCTGCGCGATCTGTCTCGCCTGCTTGTGTCCGACAACGGCCGAAAACAGCACATTGCGGACGTGGTCGGCGCTGCCCTTGATGATGAACATGAAGGGGATGATCAGCAGGCCCAGCACGACATAGGGTAAGTCGAACCTGAGGATGAGCGCCGCGGCGATCGGCCCGACGAAGGTGATCGCAAAGATCATGACCATGCGCGGCGAGCCGTAATTTCGGCCGACGACGGTCACCAGGGAGGCCATCGTCACCGACAGCGCCCCGATCTCGGCATAGGAGTCCGAATAGACGTAGATGGAAATGAAGCAAAAGAACCCGAGCAACAACCCCTGAAGGCTACCCTTCAGGATGTATTCGCGCTCCCACTTCGTTGCATCGGCGGCGTCGCGAATCTCGCCGCCCGAGCGGTGGAATCGCCGCAGGCTGAAGTAACGCCAGACGCCGATGCCGAGCAGAGCGCCGGCGAGAACCAGGAAAATAGGCTGGCCGTGGCGCCAGTAGACCATGAGGCTGATCGTGGCGTGGCAAAGCGCGCCGATAACCAGCATATGCGCGTTGTCGAACAACGAGCGCACAAACTGGATATAAACATCCACTGGGATGTTATCGGTCTTTGTTTTGCCCATTACTGGCGCCCAATGAGCCCCAGCCTTGGCATAGTCCCATTAAAAAACCTTTAGCCTGGGCTGAAACGCCTGATTTTAGGCGCTTTTTGGATCATTCGGCGGCCTGAAGTTCCGGCCTTGCGGATGCTTTTGCCAAGCGATCGAGCAGCCTTTGGCGCTCGCCCAGGGCCTTTTCGGCGGTGGCCTGCCGGACATGGCCATAACCGCGGATGAGCGCGGGAACCGAAACGAGAGCGACCGCCGCATCGGCCTTATCGGGTGCCAGCGACTTGGCGACGAGCTGCAGATCACCCTCGTACTGTGCCAAAAGCTGCCGCTCCGCACGCCGTTCGGCGGTGTAGCCAAAAAGGTCGAAAGCAGTGCCGCGCAAGCCCTTCAGCGCCGCCAGCAGCCGAAAACCCTTCATCATCCAGGGGCCGAAGCTCGACTTCCTCGGTTTGCCATCATTGCCGCGACGTCCCATGAGCGGCGGCGCGAGATGGAATTCGAGCTTCTCGTAGCTCTGGAACTGCTTTCCAAGCTCGGCGGCAAAGGAGCCGTCGGTGTAGAGCCGAGCCACCTCGTATTCGTCCTTGATCGCCATCAGCTTGAACAGGTTCCTCGCCGCCGCCTCGGTCACGGCGGTCGAGCCGGGCACGGCCTTGGCCTCGGCGGCGCGCAGCTGCGCCAGCCTGTCGGCATAGCGCTTGCCGTAGGCGGCGTTCTGATAGGAGGTCAGGAAGGCGACACGGCGGGCAATGATCTCGTCCAGCGTCTGCGCGACCGGGGCGGTCTGTCCCGCCTTGCCTTGCTGGGAGACAAGGCCGCGCACGAAATCCGGCTGGTGTGCCGCGCGGCGGCCCCAGCGGAAGGCGGCGATGTTCATCGCCACCGCTTCGCCATTGAGCTCGATGGCCTTTTCGACGGCCTCGGCCGACAGCGGCAGGCCGCCATGCTGGAAGGCAAAGCCGAGCATGAACATGTTGGCGCCCAGCGAATTGCCGAACAGCGATGTGGCGGTGCGGGTGGCGTCGAAAAAATGCGCCTTGTCCTCGCCGGCGGCGGTGCGGATCGCTTTCTTCAGGCGTTCTATGGGCAGCGAGAAATCCGCCGAGCGGGCAAACTCGCCGGGCATGATCTCAGCGGTGTTGGCGAGGAAGATGGTATGGCCCTCGCGTACCGCCGTCAGCACCTTCTTGGCGCCCGACACGACGAGGTCGCAGCCAAGCACGAGGTCGGCCTTCCCCGCCGAAACGCGGATGGCATGGATATCGTCCGGCGTGCGGGCGATGCGGACATGGGTGAACACCGAGCCGCCCTTCTGGGCGAGACCGGCCATGTCGATCATGCCGCACCCCTTGCTCTCGAGATGAGCCGCCATGCCGAGCACGGCACCGACGGTGACGACGCCGGTGCCGCCGACGCCATCGATGATCGCCGCCCAGCCCTCGGCACCCAGAGGAAATTCGGCCGGTGCCGGCACGCCGTCGAGCGGATCGGTCTTGCCGGCCAGGCCCTCGGCTTTCCTGATCTTGGCGCCATGCACGGTGACGAAAGACGGGCAGAAACCGTTGACGCAGGAGAAGTCCTTGTTGCAACTCGACTGGTCGATCTTGCGCTTACGGCCGAATTCGGTCTCGACCGGCTGGATCGAGACGCAGTTCGACTGCACGCCGCAATCGCCGCAGCCTTCGCAGACCAGTTCGTTGATGAAGACGCGCTTGTCGGGATCGGGAAAGGTGCCGCGCTTGCGGCGCCGGCGCTTCTCGGCCGCACAGGTCTGGTCGTAGAGCAGGATCGACACGCCCTTGACGTCGCGCAACTCGCGCTGGACGAGGTCGAGGTCGTCGCGGTGGTGGATGGTGGCGCCGGCGGGGAATTCGGCCTTGCCGGCATATTTGTCGGGTTCGTCGGTGACGATGGCGATCCGGTCGACGCCCTCTGCCCGCACCTGCCTGGCGATCATGTCCACCGTCAGGCCGCCCTCGTGCGGCTGGCCGCCGGTCATGGCCACGGCATCGTTGTAGAGGATCTTGTAGGTGATGTTGGCTCCGCTCGACAGCGCGAAGCGGATCGCCAGCGTGCCGGAATGGTTGTAGGTGCCGTCGCCGAGGTTCTGGAAGATATGATCGCGCTTGGAGAAAGGCGCCTGGCCGACCCATTGCGCGCCTTCGCCGCCCATGGCCGTGAAGCCCAGCGTATTGCGGTCCATCCACAGCGCCATGAAATGGCAGCCTATGCCGGCGGCGGCGATCGAGCCGTCCGGCACCTTGGTCGAGGAGTTGTGCGGACAGCCCGAACAGAAGAAGGGCGTGCGCGAACCGATGTCGGTGGCGTCCGCCAGCATCGCCTGGAACTGGCGCAGCTTCGCCACCCGCGCCGAAATCTCTTCCGAAGGGCCGATGGTTTTCACGATGCGCTCGCCCAGGGCAATGGCGATCTCGTTGGGGTCGAGCGCGCCCTTGGCGGGAAACAGCCAGTCGCCGCGCTCGTCCTTCTTGCCGACGATGACCGGCTGGATGGCGGTACCGTAGAGGTTCTCGCGCAGTTGCACCTCGATCAGCGAGCGCTTCTCCTCGACGACGACGATGGCGTCGAGGCCACGGGCAAAGTCCGCGATGTGCTGCAGGTCGAGCGGCCAGGGGCAGCCGACCTTGAACAGCCGCACGCCGATGCGGTTGGCGGCCGCCTCGTCGATGCCGATATCCTCCAGCGCCTGGCGGACATCGAGATAGCTCTTGCCCAGCGTGATGATGCCGAGCTTCGGATTGCGGCCACCCGAATAGACGATGTGGTTCAGCCCGTTGGCATGGATGAAAGCGGAGGCCGCGGCACGCTTGTACTCGTGCAGCCGCTCTTCCTGGCCGAGCATGTCGATCTCGTGGCGGATGTTGAGGCCGCCCGGCGGCATGTCGAACTCCGGCAGGACGATGTTGAGCCGTTCGAGCGAGGCGTCGACCGAGGCCGTCGATTCGATGTTGTCCTTGACGCATTTGATCGCCGCCCAGGTGCCAGCGAAACGCGACATGGCAAAGCCATACAGCCCGTAGTCGATGATCTCCTGGACGCCGGCCGGATTGAGGATCGGCACCATGGTGTCGACGAAGAGGAATTCGGTGGCGTGCGCATTGGTCGAGGATTCGGCCATGTGGTCGTCGCCCATGAGCGCGAGCACGCCGCCGTGCCTGGACGAGCCGGCGAGATTGGCGTGACGGAACACGTCGCCCGAACGATCGACGCCCGGCCCCTTGCCGTACCAGACCGAAAAGACCCCGTCATGAGTGCCCTCGCCCAGCAGCTCCGTCTGCTGCGATCCCCAGCAGGCGGTGGCGGCAAGCTCCTCGTTGAGGCCGGGCTGGAAGACGATGTCGGCCCCAGCGAGCTGCTTCTTCGCCTTCCACAACTGCATGTCGAGCCCGCCGAGCGGCGAGCCGCGATAGCCGGAGACGAAACCAGCCGTGTTCAGGCCGGCGCGGCGGTCGCGCTCGCGCTGCATCAGGAGCATGCGGATGACCGCCTGTGCGCCGGACAGGAAGATGCGCTCCTTTCCAAGGTCGAACTTGTCGTCGAGCGCGACATCATGCAGCGTCATCGGGCATTTCCTCTGCGAAGGCCGCGGCCAGCAGCCAACGTCGGGATCGGATGGCGCATCCTTTCTCCCCTTGCAAGGCAGGTCAAACAAAATCGAAGGGGCCAGGCCACGCGCAACAAACAGTCCGGCGGGCACCGGACCACGCATGAAACCGTGCGCCGACAGCGCCACGGCGCACGAAAATTCCAGACGAAACCGGTGCGGTCGGAAGCTGTCAGCCGGCTTTCGAGCAGTCCGGCTTCGGCTCGCCCGGCAGCTTGCCGTCGGGATGGCCGGCGAGGTCGGGATTGGCCGTATAGAGCTGGTCGATGACCAGCGGCCGGTCGGGCAGGATCGACTGGTCCTCCGTCGACATCAGCGTGGTGTCGATCGTCTGCAAAACGGTACCGTCGGCGCCCTTGATGCTGATGGCGATGGCATAGGGCTTGTTCTTGACGATGCAGGTCAGCGCCGGGCTCTCCAGGCTCACCTTGTCGAGCTTCGGCCAGACCTTCTGTTCGACCACCAACGGCGCACCGCCGGCAGGGTTCTGGAAGCTGGCAACCGCCACCTGGCCCTCACCCATCGGCTGCAAGGGCCGCAGCGTCACGACGTAGGTTGCCCTGGCGAGACGGTAGTTGAAGACGAATATCTTGCCGGAAACCTCGAACAGCTTGCCCTCGCCGCCGGTATCGCGGCAGCCGCCGAGCGCCGCGGCGGCGATCAAGATGGCGCCGGCAACGAGCGCGCGTGAAAATCCCCTAGGCATCCTTGACCTCATGGGCCGCCAAGCGGCGGCGGCGATAGTGACGACTTGCCTTCTGCCGGTTGCCGCACACCGACATGTCGCACCAAAGACGGCTGGAATTGCGGCTTCTGTCGACAAACAGCCAGGTGCAGTTGGGACATATCCTGAGCCTCGCGATCGTGTCGTCACGCAGCAGCGAGAGCGCCGAAACCGCCAGCGCCGCCTCGAAAGCGATCGGCGTCGAGGGATTCCCGAACGGCTTTCCCGGTACACCGATCTCCGTGCGGCTGCCGGCCAGGCCCTCGGCACAGGCCCGCAGGAAATCCGGCAGGTCAGCGGTGGCGAGCGCGCCCTTCGACACCGCGCCGCGAAACAGCCGGTCGGTCGCCTCGCGGATCGACAGCACGACAGGCGCGATTGCCGCCGGTGAGGACACAGCCAGCCGCCTGTCGCCAAGCTCGGCGGCGCGGAAGCCGCTGGCCGCATCGGCAAAGCGGGCGATTTCGACCTGATCGTCGAAGCGGTCGAATGTGCGTTGGGGATCGCCGCGCAGCACGACGGTGTTCGCCGTGTCGAGCGCGAGCAGGCCGCCGGTGAAGCGGTGCGGGGTCCAGGCAACTGTCATATCGCAAAATCTAACCGATAAATCGCGTTTGACAAGTTAGATTCGACGATGCAAACCTCCAATGCGCACGGTATCGTCGCTTTGTCTTGAGCATTTTCGCCGTCCCGGACCACCGCGCATTCCGGGCGATACGCTTCTGGTGTTGAGCATGCTCTATTTTTTCCAGCAGGTGCTGAACGGGCTGCATTCGGGCGCGCTCTATGCGCTGCTCGCCTTCGGCTACGTGCTGACCAACGGTATCCTGCACCGCACCAACCTCGCCTATGGCGCGCTGTTTGCGTTCTGTGGCCAGGCGATGATCCTGAGCGTCGCCTTCGGCTATCAGGTTCTGTGGCTGACGCTGCTGGCGTCGGTGCTGTTCGGGGTCGTCGCGGCGTTCCTCTATGCCGCGCTGATCAGCCATGTCCTGTCGCGCAGCATCTTCGAACCGCTGGCGGACCGCTCGCCCAATGCCATCGTGGTGACCACGCTCGGCATCCTGCTCGTGCTTTCGGAGGCCAGCCGTATCGCGGCCGACACGCATGATCTGTGGCTGCCGCCAATGTTGGCGCAGCCCATCGTCTTCGCCGAAGGCTCCGGTTTCAAGGCGACGCTGACGCTGATCCAGGTGCTCGACTGCGCGGTGGTGCTGGCGGCGGTCGCACTCGCCACCTCAGCATTTGCCCACTCCAACTTCGGCCGGTGCTGGCGCGCTGTCTCGGACGATCCACGAGCAGCCGCCCTGTGCGGCGTCGACGTGCGCGGCGTGTTCCGGCGTGCCGTGCTGCTCGGCGGCTTCTGCGCCGCGCTGGCCGGCGTCATGGCCAGCCTCTACTACGGCAATGTCAGCTTCGGCTCAGGTCTGGTCTACGGCCTGAAGATCCTGTTCGTGACAGCGGTCGGCGGCTATCTTTCGCCGCCTCGGGCGGCAGTGGGCGCGGCCGCCTTCGGCATGGCCGAATCACTATGGGCCGGCTATTTTCCGGTCGAATGGCGCGATGCGTGGATGTACCTGTTCCTGGTGGCCATGCTGATCCTGATCGGCGCCGGCCGCGATACCGGCAAGGTCGTCTGAGCCCATCAGACTTTGGTTGCCCATCAGACTTTGGTTGCATGACGCCGGGGCAGACCGCCCTTGTCCCGCGCCCCCCTTCATCCGATACCGTTTTGCCGCCGCCATCCGTGTTGACCCGTCCTGCCACGCGCGGCATACCGTTGGGCCACGCGGCGTGACGGCAGAAAAAGGGGGAGCCGGCACGCCTCGGGTACAAGGGAGGACTGCATGGAAGGGCCGCTCGCTCTGTCGCGGGGCATCGACCGCCTGAACGAATTCATCGGCAAATCGGTATCCTGGCTGATCCTGCTGGCGATCCTGGTGAGCGCGGCCAACGCCGTCATCCGCAAGATGTTCGACACCTCGTCGAATGCGTGGCTGGAACTGCAATGGTACCTGTTCGGCGCCGCCTTCATGCTGGCGGCCGCCTATACGCTGAAGCAGAACGAGCATATCCGCATCGATATCGTCTACGGCCTGTTTTCACGCCGCGTGCAGCACTGGATCGACCTTCTCGGCCATATCCTCTTCCTGATGCCGTTCGTGACGCTGATGGTCGTCTATTTCGTGCCCTACGTGTCGCTGTCGTTCCACAGCGGTGAAATGTCGACCAATGCCGGCGGCCTGATCGTCTGGCCGGCCAAGGCGATCCTGCTGGTCGGCTTTTTCCTGCTGGCACTCCAGGGCATTTCCGAAATCATCAAGAAGATCGCCATCATGCGCGGCGTCATGGACGATCCCAACCCCTTCATTTCCGTGCACGAACAGGCTGAGCTCGAAGCCAAGGCGCTGGCCGACGAGGTGCGCTCGTGATGGAGTTCATCGCCCAGAACATGGCGCCGATCATGTTCGCCTCGCTGATCCTGTTCATGCTGATCGGCTATCCCGTCGCCTTCTCGCTGGCCGCCAACGGCCTGATGTTCTTCTTCATCGGCGTGCTTTTGACGCCCTATTCGGGCGGGGCGATCAACCTCGCCTGGCCGCTGCTCCATGCGTTGCCGGACAATTTCTACGGCAGCCGGGTGATGTCGAACGACACGCTGCTGGCCATTCCGTTCTTCACCTTCATGGGCATCGTGCTCGAACGATCGGGCATGGCCGAGGACCTGCTCGACACGATCGGCCAGCTGTTCGGACCGATCCGCGGCGGCCTCGCCTATGCGGTGATCTTCGTCGGCGCGTTGCTGGCGGCGACCACCGGCGTGGTGGCGGCATCTGTCATCGCCATGGGACTGATCTCGCTGCCGATCATGCTGCGCTATGGCTACGACCGCCGTCTGGCGTCCGGTGTCATCGCCGCCTCCGGTACGCTCGCCCAGATCATCCCGCCCTCGCTGGTGCTGATCGTTCTGGCCGACCAGCTCGGCCGTTCGGTCGGCGACATGTATGCGGGTGCGCTGATCCCGGGCCTCGTGCTCACCGGTCTCTACGCACTCTACATTCTCATCGTGTCGATCTTCCGGCCGAAGATGATGCCGGCGCTGCCGCTCGAAGCGCGCACGCTCGGCCATGGCGTGATTTCGCTGCTGGTGGCGCTGGCGGCGGCGGTAGCCGTCTCCTATGCGGCGTACAGCTATCTGGCACCGACCCATGGCGACAATGCCGATATTCTTGGCGCCTGCGTCGGCGTGATCCTGATCTATGTCGTCGCGATCGCCGACAGAAGGTTGAACATCAACATGATGTCGCGGCTGGCGCAGCAGGTCGTCGTCGTGCTGATCCCGCCGCTGGCGCTGATCTTCCTTGTTCTGGGCACCATCTTCCTCGGCATCGCCACGCCGACCGAAGGCGGCGCCATGGGCGCGGTCGGCGCGCTGGCGATGGCCGCGGCAAAGGGCCGGCTGTCGCTGGACGTGATCAAGCAGGCACTGGCCTCGACGACGCGGCTGTCGTCTTTCGTGCTGTTCATCCTGATCGGCGCCCGCGTCTTCTCGCTGACCTTCTACGGCGTCAACGGCCAGATCTGGGTCGAGCATCTCCTGACCTCGCTGCCGGGCGGCGAAGTCGGCTTCCTGATCGGCGTCAACATCCTCGTCTTCTTCCTGGCCTTCTTCCTCGACTTCTTCGAACTGGCCTTCATCATCGTGCCGCTCTTGGCGCCAGCCGCCGACAAGCTCGGCATCGACCTGATCTGGTTCGGCGTGCTGCTCGGCGTCAACATGCAGACCAGCTTCATGCACCCGCCCTTCGGCTTCGCGCTGTTCTACCTCCGCTCGGTCGCCGCGCGCGTGCCCTATCTCGACCGCATCACCGGCAAGCAGATCGCGCCGGTCACCACCGGCCAGATCTATTGGGGGGCGGTGCCCTTCGTCCTGATCCAGGTGGTGATGATCGGACTGACCATCGCCTTCCCGCAAATGGTGATGCGCTACAAGGGCACGGCGATCGATCCCGGCACGATCGACTACAAGGTGCCGGAAGTACCCGGCCTGTCGCGGCTCGGCGCCCCGCAGGATGGTGGCGCGCCCGCCAGTGGCGGCAGCGCACCGACCGCGCCCGCCACGCCAGACCTGTCGCAACCGCCGAGCTTCGGCGATGCGCCGCCGGCCAAGCCGGCGACACCGGCGCCAGACCTCTCGCAACCGCCGAGCTTCAATTGAGAGGGACGATGCCATGAAAGCGGTGCGGCTGGAGGCCGTGGGCAGCATCGCGCTGCGCGAGGTCGTCAAACCTGTCCCTGGCCCGGACGAGCTTCTGGTCCGGATCGAAGCCTGCGGCGTCTGCGGCACCGACCGCCACCTCTTCCATGGCGAATTCCCCTGCCGGCCACCGGTGACGCCCGGGCATGAATTTTCGGGCATCATCGAGGCGGTCGGCAACGGCGTCTCCGGCTTTGCCGTCGGCGACCGCGTCACCGGCGATCCCAACATCGCCTGCGGGAGATGTCCGCATTGCCATGCCGGCCGGGTCAATCTCTGCCGCAATCTCAATGCCATCGGCATCCATCGCGATGGCGGCTTTGCCGAGTATGTCGTTCTGCCGCAGAAGCAGGCCTTCATCCTGCCCGCCGACTTGCCTCCAACGCATGGCGCATTCTGCGAGCCGCTCGGCTGCTGCCTGCATGGCATCGATCTTGCCGCGATCAAGCCCGGCAGTTCGGTGATCGTGCTGGGCGGCGGCGTCATCGGGCTGCTCACCGTGCAATTGGCAAGGCTGGCCGGCGCCACGACCATCCTCCTGTCGACCAGACAGGCCTCGCGGCGCGCGCTTGCCGAGGAACTCGGTGCGACGGCGACGGTCGACCCCACCGCCGAAGATGTCATCGATGCCATTTCCGGACCGGCGGGCCTGATGCCGGGCGGCGCCGACGTGGTGTTCGAATGCGCGGGCGTGCGCGAGACCGTCGAGCAATCGATGCGGCTGGCAAGGGCCGGCGGCACAGTCGTCATCGTCGGCGTGACGCCGCAAGGCATGAAGGTCGAATTCGAGCCCTTCGACCTGCTGTTCCGGGAATTGAAGGTGGTTGGCTCCTTCCTCAACCCCTACACGCACCGCCGCGCCGCCGAGCTGATCGCGTCGGGTGCGATCGAGATCGACCGTCTCATCTCCAGGCAGGTGCCGCTCGAAGAGGCGGCTGACGTGATCGCCAATCCGCCGGCGCCGGGCGAGGTCAAGGTGCTGGTGGTGCCAGGCCTTGGCTGAAGCGATTGCCTTCGCAAATTGTCAATTACGAGTGTTAGCGCTGCCCCTCGTCGCCCTGCCGGGCACTTCTCCCCGTATAGCGACGGGGAGAAGGACGCCTCCGTCGCCGGTTTCGCCAGTTGCCAACGTTGCAGGAGATGCGCCAAGGGTGCGGCAGCCACCTTCTCCCCGTCACTAAACGGGGAGAAGGTGCCGGCAGGCGGTTGAGGGGCGGCGCAGGCTTCAGCCATTAGCTGGCGCGAGCCCGAGGTCTTTCCGGATAGTTCTACAGCTTGCCGTTGCGCTGCTGGACCATCATGAAGGTGTCGTAATTGTACTCGGCCACCTGTGCCCAGAGATAGTGCTCCTTGCGGAAGCCCTTGATCGATTCCCAGATCTTCTTGAACGGCGCGTTCGAGGCCTCCATTTCGGCATAGACCTCGTTCGCCTTTTCGAAGCAGGCCGCCATGATTTCCTGGCTGAACGGACGCAGTTTCGCGCCGCCGGCCACCAACCGCTTCACCGCTGCGGGGTTCACATAGTCGTATTTCTGCAGCATGTCGGCATCCGTGGCCTGCGCGGCGGTGTGCAACAGCGATTTGTAGGTCGGCGAAAGCTCTTCGTATTTCGCTTTGTTGAACATCAGGTGGACGGTCGGACCACCTTCCCACCAGCCGGGATAGTAGTAGTAGGGCGCGACCTTGTAGAAGCCGAGCTTCTCGTCGTCATAGGGACCGACCCATTCGGCGGCGTCGATGGTGCCTTTTTCCAGCGCCGGGTAGATGTCGCCGCCGGCAATCTGCTGCGGCACGACGCCGAGTTTCTGCACCACCTTGCCGGCAAACCCGCCAATGCGCATCTTGAGGCCGGAGAGGTCGGCGACCGTGTTGATCTCCTTGCGGAACCAGCCGCCCATCTGCACGCCGGTGTTGCCGCCCGGCAGCCCGAAAAGACCTTGCGTGGCGAGAAACTCGTTGAACAGGTCAATGCCGCCGCCATGATAATGCCAGGCATTCATGCCGCGCGCGTTGAGTGAAAAGGGAACCGCCGCACCAAGCGCCCATGTCGGGTCCTTGCCCCAGTAATAATATGCCACCGTGTGGCAGGCTTCGACTGTGCCGGCCGTGGTGGCGTCGGCCGCCTGCAGGCCGGGCACGAGCTCGCCGGCGGCAAAGACCTGGATCTGGAAATTGCCGTCCGTGGCTTCCGACAGCATCTTGGAGAAGACCTCGGCGCCGCCATAGATGGTGTCGAGCGATTTCGGGAAGGACGATGCCAGCCGCCATGTAATCTTGGGATTGGACTGGGCGATTGCCGGGGCGGCAAGCGTTGCCGCCGCCGCCGCGGCGCCGACACCGGTCACGCCGGCCTTGCGAATGAACGAACGACGATCCATGCAGTTCCTCCCTTTTGGATCAACAGACCGACATTCGGGAAATCCTCGGCTTCCCATATCGGTTGGCTGAAACAATACACGGGCAAGAAGCCTAGTCCAGCACGGCGGCCTGATTTGGTAACCAAGCCATGCGACCCTGCAACTATAGTCTAACAAGGGATTTGGTGGCCCATGCGACACGCCGAAACTTGCCATGGAAAAACCACAGCGGATCGCCTATTTTGAAGCCAGGACATACCTTGCCAGATGGAAACCAGAGCCAAAATGCAGCAGCCGCTCGTCGCCATATCGACCGACGTCCGTCAGTTCGACAACTACACCTGGCATGCCGCCCCTCAGCAATATCTCGAAGCCGCAATCGCCGGTGCGGGCGTGTTCCCGCTGCTGGTGCCATCGTTCGGCGACAGGCTCGACTTCGACGAGCTTTTGTCCTCCGTCGACGGCGTCATGGTCACCGGCTCGAAATCCAACGTGCACCCCTCGCTCTACGGCGGCGATGCCAGCGAAGCCAACGGCCCTTATGATCCGGCGCGCGACGCCACCACGCTGCCGCTGATCCGCCGGGCCATCGAGCGGGGCGTGCCGCTGCTCGCAATTTGCCGTGGCATCCAGGAGCTGAACGTCGCGCTCGGCGGCACGCTGGGCACCGAGATCCAGGAGCGCGAGGGTTCGCTCGACCATCGCGCTCCCGCGAGCGACAAACAAGACGAGCGCTTCGCCATGCACCAGACCATTTCGATCAAGCCCGGCAGCTGCCTGGCCGGCGTGTTCGGTGCCGGAGACATCAAGGTCAATTCGTTGCACCGGCAAGCGATCGACCGGTTGGGGTCGAAGCTTGAGATCGAGGCAGTCGCCACCGACGGCACGGTCGAAGCGGTTTCGGTCAAGGGAGCCCGCGCCTTCGCCGTCGGCGTCCAGTGGCACCCCGAATACTGGGTCAAATCGGACAGCAACTCGGCCAAGATCTTCCGCGCTTTCGGTGATGCGGTGCGCCTGCATGCGGCGGCAAAGGCTGGCGCACGGGCCGCGGCGGAGTAGAAAAGGCGGCGACAATGTCGCCGCCTTCAATCGATATCAGAACTTGTAGCTGAAGCCGACGCGGACAGCTTGAGTCTTCACCTCGGTGGGGTACAGGAAGCCGCTGTCGGTCGCTGGATTGTCGGTGAATTTGCCGAAATCGCTGTAGCGATATTCGACGCGCGTCGTCCAGTTCTGCATGAATGCATATTCGAGACCGGCGCCCACGGTCCACCCAGCTTTGGTATTGGACGAGTCGTCAGTCGTTCCACCATCGTCGTACTTGGTCTTGAAGTGAGCAACCGCGAGACCGCCAGTCGCGTACAACAGGGCCGGCCCCATCGCATAGCCAAGGCGTGCCCGCAAAGAACCTTGGACGTCGATCTTGGTCTTGATATTGCCGGCAAATTCGGAATCGACGGAGCCACTCATTCCCGAGGCTTCGATGTCGCCTTCAGCGCCAAGAACGAACGAACCGTAAGCCTGGTTGTAGCCAAGATGGATACCGCCGAGCACGCCGTTGGAGCTCCACGAGTCAGCCCAGTCCGAAAAGCCGTTGCCTATCTGGGAATCGTGGCTATCGACATCGCCCCAGCCATAGCCCAGTTGGACGCCGACATAGGGGCCGCTCCATTCATAGACTGCCGGACCGGAGGACAGCGCATCCGCGGCAAAAGCGCTGCCCGGAAGGGCGGCAAGAATGGCTGAAGCGAGCAGAATCGATTTCATAGGAGCACCCCGAAGCTGTGTTGTAGTCTAAACTGCTTCGGTTCCGGCGCAATACGGCCGGGTATCCCATGGATGTTTTCCTATCTGAAGTTGCAAAAAGACCACGCCTTGGCCGGCTAGAGCCTTTCACGTTTTGACGGAAGCGTAGCCTGCGTTTTCGAAGTAGTTCCTGCATTCGGCTGCCTCGATGGTT
>NZ_JBWKRC010000014.1:0-191381 GCF_059419085.1 Mesorhizobium sp. GW821-FHT07A06 | reverse complement strand
TTGGCCGCAGGCGCCAGCGTCACCGATGTCTTCAGCTACACCAACTCCGACAACCATGGCGGCACGTCATCCGCCAACCTGACCATTACGGTGAACGGCACGGACGACACCAGTACGACTCTAATTTCCTCCGTCGTGGATGGAAAACAGGGGAGTAATGCTGACCCAAGCACCGTGACGATAACGTTCACATCGGCCGTCAACGCGAATTTTGCGAATCTATCGGACGTGATGCACGTCTCCGGCTTGCCGAATGTCAGCGTGATTGCGGGGTCGGGAAGCTTCAATGCGACCCACACCCAATACACGTTCCTGGTCGACAAAGGCGCGGGGAGCAACAACGGATCGTCCTACACGCTTAATATTGATAGCGGAGCATTCACGGACACCACAGGGCATACAAACGCAGCGAAAACCACGTCAGGCCTCAAGCCCGCCGGCACCTCGGGCGAGCCCATCAATCTCGCCCTGACCGACCCATCACATGAAGGCGCGCTCATTACCGTCACGGTGAAGGACGTGCCTTCGGGCTGGACCATCGATGGCGCGACCCATAATGCCGACGGAAGCTGGACGATACAGACCAACGACCTGCACGGGCTGACCGTCACGACACCGGCCAGTTTTACCGGGGCGGCCGTGCTCGACGTCCAGATGAGCTGGATCAACGCCGACGGCACCGTGGGCACAGCGTCGGTCGCCGACAATGTCGAGGCCTACGCGCCGGGTTCACCGATCTTTGCCTGGTCCGGCGACGACGTGCTGACCGGCTCCCACGGCAACGATCTCTTCGTCTTCTCGCAACCGATCGGCGCCGACACGGTGCACAATTTCGATGCGGCCGCCGACCAGATCGATCTCATCGGCTATAATGGATTGGCGGACTTTGCCGACCTCCAGACGCATATCGCCGACGATGCCCATGGCAATGCGGTGATAACGCTCGGCGACGGACAGTCGATCACGCTGGACGGCGTGCACTCGAGCGCGCTGACTGGAAGTAATTTCGTCTTCGACCAGACGCCGGTGGTCAACAATTCAGGCACCATGACGATCGGCGACGGCGCTCTGCTGCCGCTGAGCGGCATAATCAACAACAGCGGCCTCATCTCGCTCGACTCCACCGGTGGCGATACGCTGCTGCAGGTCATCCAGCACGGCGTGACCCTGCAGGGCGGCGGGCAGATCCTGCTCTCCGACAGCGCCGCCAACATCATCTCCGGCACCGGACCGGACGTCACTCTCGTCAATGTCGACAACACGATCTCGGGCGCCGGCCAGTTGGGCGGCGGCATGCTCAGCCTCGACAACAGGGGCACCATCATCGCCTCCGGCTCGAATGCCCTGGTCATCGATACCGGAGGCAGCGTCGTCATCAACTCCGGAACGCTGGAAGCAACGGGATCCGGCGGTCTGACGATCACCGGCGGCTTGGCGAATTCAGGCATGCTCTGGGCCAATGGCGGCGATATCGTCATTCACGGCCAGGTCACCGGCACCGGCGATGCGACGATCGGTAATTTGTCGAAGCTGGAGTTTGGCGGCGCCTCGTCGACGGACGTCACCTTCGGGCACGACGCTGCCGGTACGCTGCAACTCAACGATTCCTTCGATTACAGCGGACGGATCGGCGGCATCACCAATGATGACAGGCTGGACCTCGCCGATATCCTGTTCGGTTCGGGAACGACGGCCGTCTATCAGGCAAACCAGGATGGCAGCGGCGGAACGCTGACCGTTTCGGATGGCACCCACGGCACGGCGCTGCATCTGTTGGGCGCCTATGATGCGAACGGCTTCAAGCTTGCCGATGACGGCCATGGCCACACCGTCGTTTCGTACAATCCTGCGGAATTCACGCTGACGGGCATCGGCGGCGGGGCGGTTTCAAGCGACTTGGTGATGTGAGCGAAAGGGCCGCCGTCCGCGGCGGCTCCCTGGCCTGACGAGTATCGAGTGGGGTTATGGAATTGGATAGCAAGTCTCGAATTGTGAAGGATGCGCTTCGGGCATGCCGCCGCTATTTCCTGGTCGCGGCGGCATTCAGCCTGGCGATCAATCTGCTCTACCTGGCCTCCCCACTTTATATGCTGCAGATCTACGACCGGGTCGTCACCAGCGGCAGCGAAACCACCCTGGTCATGTTGACCCTGGTGTTGCTGGCGGCCTTCCTTTCGCTGGCCGGCCTCGACCTGGTACGCGCCTGGATCCTGACGCGTGCCAGCGCACGGCTCGACCGGCTGCTCTCCGCAAAAATCCTCGCCGCGTCTGTCGAGACCCCATCGTCGGGCGCCTCGCAAAGCCAGCCGATCCGCGATTTCGACACGTTCAGGCAGGTGATCACCGGCAGCGGCATCCACGCCCTGTTCGACCTGCCATGGTCGCCCATCTACATCGGCATCATCTTCCTGCTGCATCCGTGGCTCGGCTTCTTCGCGCTGGGCTGCTCACTGCTGTTGATCGCCATGGCCGTGCTCAACGAGTATCTCGTGCGTTCGCCGCTGAAGCACGCCAACGACATGGCGACGACCAACTATAACTTTACCGAGATGAGCCTCAGAAACGCGGAAGTCATTCGCGCCATGGGGATGATCGATGGCCTCATCCGCCGTTGGGGGCGTGACCGCAACCTGGCGCTGCGACGCCAGGCGGAGGCAAGCGACCGTGCCGCCCTGATGTCGGGCCTGATCCGTTTCCTGCGGCTCACCATGCAGTCGCTGATCCTCGGCCTCGGCGCCTATCTGGTCATCGAACGGCAGATTACCGGCGGCACCATGTTCGCGGCGAGCCTCCTGCTGGGCAGGGGGCTGCAGCCAGTCGAGCAGATCGTCGGCCTCTGGCGCAGCCTGATCCTGGCGCGGGCGGCATTGGCAAGGGTCGAAAAGCTGGTCGACGGTGGCGTGCGGAACGAAAGGTCGTTCAACCTGCCCAAGCCCAGCGGCAAGATTTCGGTCGAACAGGTCAGCTTTGCAATCGCCAGCCAGCAGAAAGTGCTTCTCCGGGACGTATCGTTCCGGCTGGAAGCAGGCGAGGCGCTGGGGATCGTCGGCCCTTCCGGCGCTGGCAAGTCGACCCTGGCGCGTCATCTTGCCGGTGTCATGCAACCCAGCCGCGGCACCGTCAGGCTCGACGGGGCCGACCTGTCGCAATGGGGGCACGACGCGCTCGGCGACCACATCGGCTACCTGCCGCAGGATATCGAGCTCTTCTCCGATACGGTTGCCGCCAACATCGGCCGCTTCAAGACCAATGTCGACCAGGACGTGATCGAGGCCGCTCGGCTCGCCGGCGTGCACGAGATGATCATCCGCCTGCCGCAGGGTTACGAGACCCAGATCGGCGAAGGCGGCGCGGTTCTTTCAGGAGGATACCGGCAACGGATCGCTCTTGCCCGGGCGGTGTTCGGAACGCCGAACTTGATCATTCTCGACGAGCCGAGCTCCAATCTCGACGCCGATGGCGACCGCGCGCTGAGCGACTGCGCGCTTGAACTTAAGCGCCGCGGCAGCACGGTGATCATCGTCTCGCACCGGCCCTCGACCTTGGCGAATGTCGACAAGATCCTTCTGTTGCGTGATGGCGCCGTCGAGGCCTTCGGGATGAGAAACGAGATCGTGGCGCTTCTCAACCAACGCGCGGCTCCAATCGCGGTGGCAACCCAATGAGCCGTGGCCGGAGAGATCGATGAGCGACGGCGCCCTTACCTACCGAAGCCTGCCTGGCGAGGCCGGCATATTGGCACCGGATTCGATCCGCGTGCCGGCCTATATCGGCCTGCTGATCATCGCCGCCTTTTTCGGCATCCTTGGCGGCTGGGCTGCCTTTGCCCCGCTGAACGGCGCCGTGCTCGCCGATGCCATCGTCAAGGTGGAAGGCAATCGCAAGAGCGTACAGCACTTCGACGGCGGAACGGTAACGGAGATCCGCGTCAAGGATGGCGACGTCGTCAAGAAGGGCGACATCATGCTGAAGCTGGACGACACCAGGATTCGGTCCGAATTCAATCTCTATGCCCAGCAATATGCACTGTTGCGTGCAACCGATGCCAGGATCCGGGCCGAACTGGACGGCAGCGAGGCGGTTGCCTTTCCCAAGGACATTCTCAAGGAGCACGAGGATTATCTCAAGGATGCAATGGCAAACCAGATCGCCGATCTGGAAAGCCAGCGTGCCTCGATGGCCGGCGCCAAACAGATCCTCGATCGGCGAATTGCCGAGCTTGAGGAGCAGATCCAGGGCAAGCAGTCTCGGGTCGAATCCTACCAGGCCCAGCTGAAATCGACGATCGACGAGAAGGCCAGCCTGTCTAAGCTGCTCAAGGCCGGATTGACGACCCGCCCGCGCATCCTGGAACTGGAAAGGTCCGCCTCGGATCTGCAAGGCCTGATCGACGAGAACCTCGGTGCGATCGGCGGCAGCCAACAGAGCAAAGCCGAACTTGAGAGCCAAATCGCGCAATTGACCTTTGAACGCCGAGCCAAGCTGTCGGCGATGCTGATCGACACGCAATCGAACCTTGCCGACCTTGTGCCCAAGATGTTTGCCGCCCAGGCTGCGATGGACCGGGCCGAAGTCCGCGCGCCTTATGACGGCCAGGTGATGGATCTCAGCGTCTTTTCGATCGGCGCGATCGTTGCCCCGGGTCAGACCATCCTCGACATCGTGCCGACCGAGAATTCGCTGATCGTCCAGGCGCAGATTCGCGTCGAGGACATATCAAACCTGCGACCCGACATGGCTGCCGAAGTTCGTTTCACATCCTACAAGCAGCGCTCGATACCCATAATCCACGGCCGCGTCACCCGCATCTCGGCGGATCGCATTACCGACAGCAAGACCGGGTTTCCCTACTATCTCGCCGATGTGGCGGTCGATCCGGCGGAATTGGCGGCGGCTCCACAGATTGCGCTGTATCCGGGCATGCCAGCAGCGGTCATGATCGTCACCGAGGAACGCACCGCGCTCGACTACATACTAGGCCCGTTGGTTGTGTCGTTCCACTCGGCGTTTCGCCAGAAATGACGGGCTCGTCAATCGATCGGCGATGCAAAGTTCCGACGCCTTATCAGTCTAATTGTGGGTCTAATTGCGAGCGCTGAACTTGCTCGCCTTCACGTTTGCGCTGGGCGTTTTCCTGGCCACCCTCGTCGTCTTCTACGCCATCAAATATCGGGCCGGCTCCAAGGCCGATCGAACGGACCCGCAGCCTGCAGCTGGAAGTGGCCTGGACGGTCGCAAGCCTGCTGATTGCCTTCGTCATTTTCGGATGGAGCGCCGTGCTCTTCCTGCGCCGCGAACATCCGCCCTTCGACGCACTTGAAATCACCGGGCTGGGAAAGCAATGGATGTGGGAATTCCGCCATCCCGGCGGTCAGCGCGAGATCCGGGCCGGTCGACGGCGTTCTTGGCGTCGGCACGCTGGCTGCGCTGAAAGCCGACAAGAACAATGACGCGCTGATCGATCGCATCTGCAACGCGCGCATGGACTTCCTGAAGCGACTCGGCACCTTCGTTACTTTTGGCCGTGGCTGGACAGCTCGCGTCGCCGAAGTCCGCTCGATCGGTCAGGCGTGGGCAACCGGCCAGGTGCCGCAAGCCGCCAGCTTTTACGACGGAGGCCAGGCGAAGGCTTTTGTCGAGGACGCCGAGGCGCCGCCTTCGACCGCGCCGGCCGACGCGGCGGTCGGCGCCGGCATCGGCAGCGGCGGCATCGCCGGCACGCTGCAGAATCTCCAGAACCAGCTTTCCCCGATGTCCTACGGCAGCGAGTTCATCATGAAGGTTGTCTTGGTCCTGGCCGTCATCAGTGCGGTGCTGCTGCTCGGCGGTGCCGGATATCGCTGGTACGCCAACCGCAAGGCCAAGCGGCTTGCCGCGGCCCTCGGCACGGCTCCGGCATGAGCTTTCTCATCCGCTCCTTGGCGACCAGCTAGGCGTCTCGCGCCTGGTCGGCGGTGTCATCGGCTGGGCGGCCATCGGGCTTGTCGCTTCGGGCGCAGCGCTCGGGGTCTACGAATTCATCAAGTACAAAGGCGCCGACGAGGTCCGCGCCAAAATCGAGAGAGGAAATCAGGATGCGATTCACAAGGGCATCGACGCTCGCATATCTCTGACGTGCATTGACGCTGGCGGCGTGTTCGACTTCGGGCGTCAGCGGTGTGGCGCCGCTACGCGCGGCCCTCGGGTAACAGCCTTCCCCGAGCACAGGGCAATGGCCGATCAGAACAGGATCGACCGCACCGTGGCGCCCGGCTGCGCCGTGAAGCTCTACACCAGGGCTGAATGTGATCTGCATACCAAGGCCAGCGCCGCGCGCCGTGCCGAACTGAAATAGCGCAGTGAAAGGCGGGACATGCCGGGACCATCCAACAGAAGCCTCGAAATGATGATCGGCGGTCTCCTTGAGGCGACGCAGAACATGCAACGCGACATCACCGAGATCCGTCGTGACATCAAGGACAGCGATTCCCGCGCCGCCCTAAGCTATGAGCAGTCGGAACAGCGCGCCGCCGCCAGCCGCGCGAAGATGTATCAGAAGACCGACGAGTTGGTGGAGCGCGTCAGCGCCACCGAAAGCGCGGTGAGCAAGCTCAATGCCGACATGACCAGCGTCAAGGAAGTGACGGCCGAGGTGACACGCTGGAAGCTCATGGGGCTTGGCGCCTTGGGGAAACTGGGATGGCGGCGGCGGCGCTGGCATCGCTGGTTACGGCGTACTGGACGGATATATGGCGAGTGCTGCGCGGTGGGTGAGGGAACCTTGAATGTCTGAAGTGGTTTGGCTTCAAAGGAGAACCACGCCGTGCAACCCAAATCATCGCGCGATATTCCCGGCACCGATCCCCGAAAGGACACAGACCGGGAGACTCGAGAAGCTGTCGTCAAAACGCCCGACAAGACCAACGACTGGGACCGCGATCAGGTCCACGGTGAGGGCGAGACGATCGGCATCGAACCCGAAGGCGACGAGAACCTCGCAACAGCCGAGACCAATGCCGGTATTCAAGTAGATGGCGGAGTTGCCGAGGAAGACGATGACAACGCGTATCAGAATAGCGACGATGCCTTGCCTGACGATGAAGAGGAGGCCGCCATCGCGCGTCATCCGACCCGCGAAGGTCGGTTTGACGAGATATAGTTACAAGGCGGGTACATAGTGGGCGGGACGAGCTGCGGCAGCGGGCGTTTTTCCGACACTTAAACGCAAAAGCCCGGCTATCTGCCGGGCCTTCTTCTTGGCTTTGTGGCTAAAAATTACTGACCCATTCCAAACTTGTAGGTCAGCCGGGCCATCACGGCATCAACCTTGGCCTTGGTGCGATAGGTCTCGGGATTGTCACCGAGGTGACCGTCATCGAACACGTTGTTACCCGTGCTCGTCTTATGGCCGAGGTCAACGTGGGTGTAGTCCACGCCCAACGAGAGGTTGTTCGTGACGGCATAGTCGATGCCGGCGCCGAGCGCATACCCGTTCTGCCACTCGTTTTTCTCGTAGGTCACGAGGGCGTCGTTGTCTCGCGCGCGGAAATCCACCTTGCCGCCGGCATAACCTGCCTTGGCGTAGATCAGCACACGATCGAAGGCATAGCCGACGCGGCCGACGACCGTCGCGTAATTCGAAATCTTGGCGGTCTCTGTGTCTGTGTCCGGGAAGTAGGGGCTGGTGATAGTCTTGCGAATACCCGTTGCCGTCCAGGTGGCCTCGCCGCCCAGAACCCATTGGCCCCACTGCCATTGCGCGCCTGCATGGATACCGCCGGCCACGCCGCCCTTGTTAAAGTCAAAGCCTTCCGTGCCGGCCGGAACGGCGTCGGTGAAAAAACCACCATTCGGCTCCGTTACGTCCGTCGCCGTGATGTCGCCATTGGCAAAGCCGACATGGCCGCCGACGTAGAAACCGCTCCAGTCATAGGTCGACCCCGCGATCGGCGCTACCATGTCGGCTGCGGAGGCGGTGCTTGCCGACAGGGCGGCAACAGCCAGAACTGCTAAGAATTTGTTCACGTACTTTCTCCCAACCCAGAATAATCCCTCGCATATGATAATAGCCGGAACCCTGTTGAAAGTGTGTGATTTTTCTGCAACTCCTTTTATTTTGCCTTGGATCAACTTTCCGTGGATTACTGGGCCTACACTGGCGTTCTGCTCGTGGAAGGCAAATACCGACTAGTAAAGTTGCCCCCGCTTCGCTCGTCACCGCGTATTGATCCGACATCTGGCGCCCGAAGGGGATGGCCCCAGATGACGTGGATTGGGCATTAATGACCTTTGCCTGAATGCTAATGCCTTAGAGACACAGGCCTGCGTTTCGATTAGGGGCCCTCAGAAATCAGATCATTACTGTCTCGCCGATCTTGGTGAAGACCCATAGTGCGAATGCGATCATCGCGATGAGCACGGCATATTCTAAAATACGAAGCAAAGGGGACATATCGACCGTGCTGCGCTGGGCTAGCTGACGGCAGGTACCTAGTGTCGGCCGGTGCCGGATCAAGCTCCCGCAACCAACGCTGCCGCCGCTCGTTGTGCGACGCTGGATGATCCCAGCGCACTTCCAAACTTGCCCGCTGCTCTCCCCAAAGAACAGCGGGCTTTTTTTGCTGAACAATTTCCTGCTGACGAAATTAGGCTGCACTGCCGCCATGCAGTGGGAGTTCCACCCTTGTCTGTGTCCGCTGCCGAAAGGTGGCGGGCTTTCCAGTGGCGGCGAGCCGTCATCAGCAGAGGCGAGCCGGATTGACAAAAATGGCCACCTCGAACACATTTTGCATCGAGGGAAAAGCGAGGACAACCAGATGAAAAAGTCATATGAAAAGCCTACGCTGATGAAGCGCGAACGTCTCTCGAAGGTTACGGCAGTTTCCACCCCTTCGGTGATTGTCATCATACCCCCAGGCTGAGACAGCAAAATTCCTTCTCGAAAGCCCGCTGGCTCCGGCCGGCGGGCTTTTTTGTTTCTAGGGGGCACCCCGGACCTCCGGGAACATCAAAATTGTTGCCCCATCCTCCGCCGCCAGCGGCTCGTGCCCCGGGCCTTCGTGCCACATCACTTGGCGCAAGTCGCGCTGGTCGACTATCTGGCCACAGTAGGGACAAGGGTAGAAGGTGTCCTCTTCCCGTTCTGGCTCGCCGCCGTGCAGCTTGCCGGGGATGGGCGGGCCCAACTCAGATAGTTTCGTCATGTCTGCATGTCCTTGCTCACGTCATCGAGCATTTTGAGTGCGGCACTTCTGTCAGATGGCAGCGATAGTCCTTGATCAATCGCCGCGGCCTTGAACGCCGCAAAAGCGATAGCTGGTTTGCAGGTGCCCTCTTTGGCTGCAGCTATTAGTCGGCAAGCGTCCTTATAAGGTGCTGCGTCCTTGTTTCGCCATCGACCTTTTAGCGCGATCTCCGCCTCGCAGATGGACGATACCCTCATGTTTATGGCGTCCACGAGCTTGATGGAAACCGGTAGAAACGTTCCCATGACAAGACCTCCCGATCGTTCGAGCGCCAGAACGCCCCAAGGAAATTTTGGTTTCCGAGTTTGGGAACTATTTTAGCTCAAGCTTATTGAGTCGCGGTCTGTGCGGGTCAGCGTATGCGTTTGAGTTTTATCAAGCCGATGGAGCCGGAGCTTTTCGACACCCCGGCGGGGGGTGACGACTGGAGTCACGAGATAAAATTCGACGGCTACCGGACCCAGGTCATCAAGGACGAAGACGGGATTCGGATGCTGACAAAGAACGGCTTCGACTGGACGGCTCGGTATCCATACCTTGTCGAGGAAGCCGCCGCGGTCAAGGCCGAAACCTTCATCTTCGAAGGCGAAACCATCATGATCAATGCGGCCGGGCTGTCCGATTTCCACGCGCTGCAAGGCATCATTGGTCGCCGCCGGCCTTCCCCCGATCTGTATCTTGTCGCGTTCGACCTGATGGTTCTCAATGGTCACGATCTGCGAGCCATGCCGCTGGTCGATCGACGCGAGATCCTGCAAGGCATGATCCCGGAGGGTGGGCGAATACAGTTCAGCGAGGCGCTGCCGGGCACTGGCGCGGCGGTCTATCTCGTCGACAAGGCCGGCCTTGAGGGCGTGGTGTCCAAGAGGAAGGACAGCGCCTATCGCAGCGGCCCTACGATGGCCTGGCGCAAGATCAAGTGCTTCGAAGAGAAGCAGATGGACATCATTGGCGTGCAGCGAGATCCCGGCAAAGCCGCCCAGGTGATAATGGCTGACAAGGGCCGCTACAAAGGCGGCGCGCTCGTGAGCTTCAGGGCCGACAAGAGGCAAGCCCTGTGGGACCGTGTGCAAGGCAAGGTCGGCGGTCCCGTTCCCAAAGGACACAAGAAGGAAAAGGCCGAGTGGCTGAAGCCTGGCCTGGTAGGGCGCGTGAAGACGCTCAAGAGCGAGGAGAAGCTGCGACATGCGAGACTGCTGGACTACTGGGAGGAGAATTGAGAGGGCTTGCCTCGGGCAGACGCTGTGCTTTTATTGGGCATCCGGTTGCTGAGGAGAGACCGATGCCAATGCGACACAAGGCCCATGAGGCCGGCAACTTTGATCCATCCGAGGTTGAACTGCTGGGGCGTGTTTTCGACCAACTCAAGACGGATTTTCGGACAGAGGAGCGCGACGCGCTCGCGTCCCGCATCATCGTCAATTACATGGCCGGCATCAAAGACGAGACCGAGCTGCTCTCTGTGTCAAAGCAGCCGCTCGGCCGGTAAGGGGAACGCTGATGGCCGTCGCAAAGAAGGACCAGGAGCGCGCGAACTACGCCTGGATGTACGGCGCACAAGCGCGCAAGGACGGCAAGGAGCGCGTCGTGCCCGAGTTCTGGCAAGAGCATGCCGACGCCTGGTTGCAGGGCTTCGACGGCGTGGCGTTCGGCGAACAGCCGAAGCCTGTAGGCCCTGATATGGAGGCTGAAGTCGATGAAGACGCCGTCGACGGGGCGGCAGGAACCTAAAGCTCCGGTCGAGCTTATGGCTCAATGAGCACGCGCGGCATCAATTTTCTCGACCAGTGGATCGCGAACAATGTTCCCGAGACCGCAAGGGCGGATGTCGTTTCCGTTGATGAGCTGACCCACAAACTCATCGCCGACGTCAGGGCGCTCGGCATCAAGCGCAGCGAGATCGACGAAGACGTCGACAGTCTCTACCGCACCATCCTCGACGCGATCGTGCATTTCGACCCGGGCCTGTCCGAATAGGGCGCGGCTAAAGATACCGATCTCCGTTGCCGCGGTGCGCGAAGCAAAACCAGTGCGATTCCGTTCGAGGCCGAGCAAATCCCCAGCCGGCAATCTTCCCGCAGCCATCATGCTCGCATGTGTGGCCAGCACCTTGGCGCGGTCGCGCGGTGCTGGCGTCATGCCTTCGGCAAGCCTCGCGGGTTCGTCACTCACAGCGGGTTGATTGGCCCGACCAGGGTAGGGTGGTCGTTGGGCTGCTTGTTGATGACGGTCGAATTGACGTCACGACCGACGCGATTGAACTGCAGCTGGCCGTCGATGTCGTGGCTGAGGATGTCCTTCAGGTATTCCTTCGGCGTCGACGGGTCGAGCCAGGCATCGTAATAGGCCGGGTCGAGAATGAGGGGCTGGCGATCGTGCAGGTTCATCATCGGCTCGCCGGCGGGCTCGGTGATGATGGTGCAACTGGTGATGTCGAGATTGGAATTGTAGGCCCAAAGGCCGGCGAACGAGAAGGGCGCGTGGCCGGGCTGGTAGATGTGCCAGGGATCCTTTTTGCCGTCGGCCGGCGATATCGTCCATTCGTAGAAGCCATCGGCCGGGATCAGGCAGCGCTTGGTCTTGAAGGCGTCGCGGAAGGCGGGCGCCGTGTCGACGCCCTCGATCCTGGCATTGAACATGGCCGCCTTTGGAATTTCCTTCGCCCAGAACGGAACGAGCCACCATCTCCCCTCGCTCAGGCGGTGGTTTCCATTCTCGCTGGCGGTGACGAAAGGCACGTCCTGCGTCGGGGCGATGTTGTAGCGAGGCTCGTCGTTGCGGCCGGTCTCGGCGGGCGCGGTCAGCCGGTAGAGCCGGTGGATTTCCGACCATGAGAGATATCGGGTGTATCGTCCGCACATGATCTGCCTCTAGCTGCGTAGGATCTCGGGGACACGGAGCGGGCCGAGATCGAGGATGCGCCTGTAGTCATCGGTGCGCCGCCAGGAGCCACGTATCTTGCCATTCTCCCGATCGCGCTTCGGATCGAACGCTTCTCCGGCGAAATGATCGCGGAACGTCTTCGCCGCGGCGGCGTCTGCAAAGCAGTGCAGCCGATAGCTTTCATATTTGCCGTTCGGCCACACCGCCTGCACCTGCCTGACCTGGAATGCCATCCCGCGATCCTGGCAGAACCTTGTAATCACCGTGAAGTTCCGATCGGTGCAGATGTCGTCGGGCAGAGCAACCTGGTGAGGCCAATCGCGATCGATCACGGAAGGCGCCGGAATCCTGCGGTTGCGCTTGACCATCAGTGCGACGTCGGTTTCTCTATTGCCGCCTCAAGCGCATCAATGGCGGCATAGACGGCTTGGCGCTTGGGCTCGATCGGCTCTTCGGGCCTGAAGCCTGAAAGCGCCAGTGTGGTATAGGCAACGGTCACGGCTGCAACCAGATCACGCGAATCGTCCAGATCGGCCGCCAACCTGTCCGCCAGTATGCCGATCTGGGAGTTCCAAAATTCGCGTTTGCCGTCTTCAGCAGCCGTAAAGGCGCGGAGCATTGCCAGCGCCGCCGGTCGATCGGCCAATTGGGTTGCAGGATCGAACAGCAATTCCAACCCAAACGCTCTCAGCCTCTTTTCCTCCGCCCAGCCTTCGCAGCATGCCTGCAGCGCCGCATTGTTGGCTTCGTACCAGACGTCGGCAGCGGCATATTCCGCTTCCGACGGCTCCTGGTCCGGCGGGAAGCCCATCTCATCCCAGCCCTCGACGGCAAAAGCGCCGCCTGCGGCCCGTTCAGCCGTCATTCCAGCGCGGTTGAAAACGGCTCTCGCAGCTTCCAAGCCTCGCTGCATTTCTTCGGGTGATGCGCCCCGAGCGCGCATGATGACGTCCATGCCTGCCTCCTGTGGCTATCGCGCCAATAGTGAACGAAAAGAGAACATAGAGTCAAGTCCGTGCTTGACGGCACAGGAATATGTTCCTTATTTCTGACGTGCATCTGAGCAGGAAGGGTAATGGGAAAGCGCCAAAACGCGCCGAACGGCGAAGCTGTGTCCGAATTGGAACGAGCTGCTCAGCGCGCAATTGAGGCGGCCGGCGGCGACGCCGTGGTGGCCTTGCTGAAGGCCATCGCCAGAAACGCCGAGCTTGAGCACGAGCTTTCCCTGTCGCGCGCGGCCGTCTCGAGCGGCTTCACCCGTGGCTGGCACCGGACGCGGCCGCTATGACCAGCAATGAGGACACCTATCGCATCGAGGTTTGGGACAGCGAGGAGGAAAAGACCCTTCTCGAAACCATCAGCCGCTCCTCGGACTTCACCGTGAGCATGGCCGCCTGGCAAGCCGCCATCCGTCGTCGCCCCGGGATGCTGCTGATCCACTACAACAGCCGCCATGTGATGGAGAAAATCCTGACGCCTGGCGAGGTAAAGCTCCCGCCTCAGACGATCATCAACGGCAGCGTACATGCTGGCCTGGATGTCGCTCTTGGCGACCTTCGCGAGTGGCACACGTTGCGGGCCTGGTGCACGAAGTGCTCGCATCATGCCGAGGTGAAGCCGGCTGGGCTTATCCGCCGGTATGGCAAAGCTGCGCTATTCAGCACAGTCGAGCGGGCATTGTTCTGCACGAATTGCCAGAGGGGCGGCCCAGTTCGGCTGGAGATACATAGACTTCCAAGAAATTGAGGGTGATGGCAATGCACGACTTAATCAATTTCTTCCAGACCAATGGGGCTCTGGTGATCGCCAACCCGATAGCCTTCCTTACTTTCGCTGTCCTTTCTGGAGGCGGAGGGTTCATCGTCGGCCGCTTTTTCCTAACCGAACGCATTGCCAATCTGGAGAGCCGGATTGCAAGGCGCGACGAGGAAATCGCAACTCTGAAGGCCAAGCAGGGAACATCTGAATCCGAAAGAACCATGGTTCCTCTATTCGAGATGACTGAGCTTCTCCCTCGCGCACCGCCAAACTCCAATCGGCTCTTAGTCCAGCGAAAGTAGGAACACCTTGTGGGATAAGTTGTTGTGTTCCTGCAGAAATACTGAAGGAATCCCCTATGTGCGGAAGAGCACCGACAAATTGTGAAACTCTTCAAAATGGCCAGGAAAATTGCGGGCGAGATATCGCACCACCCTGGAATTATCCATCATCCTGCCAAGATAGCGGCTGGCTGCGACTAGCTCCAGACCCACATGGCCGCGCTGTTCCACGGCGCTTAGAACCGCAAGGCTCAGCGCGCCGACCTCAAGCACCATCGGGCCGCGCTCGTTTTCACCCTGTGCCGTGATCGTTGAGAGATTGAAATCCTTTGCCAGAAGGGCTTCTGGTGTCAGAGCGACCAGCAGTCTCGCGTAGGGGATCCTGACCCGGTCCATCGCCACCATCAGCAGGGCAATCTCCAATTGCCTGGCTGGAAGCACCTTCTGCAGTAACCCGAAGGTCTTTACTTTCACCGGGGCGTCGCGAAGCAGGTCGAGGACATCAGGACAAATTCCGTTAACAGGCATCCGGTTTTCGCTTGTATTGGCCAGGGCTCGCGGCTCGTGGGTCCCGCCACGCAACCTGCGTGCCAGTAGCCTCGGCATTGTCCCGAGACCTTCGGACACCAGCATGGCGCAAAGTTGCCTGTCACTCATTATCAGGTGGAGCGCCGCTACGATCTGGGCCAGGCTCTGTTCAGACTCTGCCGCTTCAGTGACGAAATCGCGCATGCGTTTGCATTCCACGTCGTAGGTCACCAAAAGTTCGTACGCACGAAACCTCTTCTTGGATCCGATTCGACCGGCGGCAATATTGCTCGCATGTCTGTCGCCGCTGTTTTCCAGCGCACGATAAGCGTCTTCCTTGGTTAAACGCTTCAAGACCAAGCCGCGCTCCCGACAGACTCTCGCTCCGCCAGCCTGATAAGCGGGTCGAGCGTGGGAAAAATATAGGTGTCCAGCCGCGCCCCGTTGATGGCTCGCAGTTCCGACTTGCCTGCGATCTCGTGCGCGGGAGCAATCAAATAGTCTCGGATACTAAGGTCTCCGGGATTCATCCGGATCCGGACGACAATGTCCGGCAACGGATCGCGATCGGCCTTCGCAAACCAGCGTGGATAGCCGAAGCCCGAAACCTTGCAGCGGCTTACTGCGATTGCCACGGCGATCTCCTCGTTCATCCGCAAGAGGTCCGTTGCCATGTCGTAGCCCGCGACCCCGCCCTGCCTTTCAATCGCGCCCACGAGATCCCGGATAACCTGCAGCCTCATTGTCTCCAGGCGCCGGTTCACGCCGATGTAACGGTAGTTCATGGCCGGCTCATATCCGATCAGTTCATACGCTTTGACGACGGTTCCAAAACGCAACCTGTAGCGTCCGGCCGGCGGGCAGTCGGGTGCGGCGTTGATAATGCGCATGGACAAGGCGCCGCGGCGGGCCAGAAGCGCCCTCAAGGCGGCCAGCATCTCGTCATTGGTCAGGTGGCGATAGATGGTCTTAAGCACAGTCTGCGCTCGGTTGAAAAGCTTGCGGTCGACGATCGGCTCCAGGACGTTTTCCACCCGCACCCACTGCTCGGGGGGATTGCGGACTTGATGGCTTTTGAGCCTAGACGAATGCTTGTTCCAGACGCTGTTACCAATGTAGTTTTCGTTGGTCAGCACCGAGTGCACGGACTCTCGCGTCCATGGGCGCCCCAAGTCGCTTAGCACGCCGCGCTTGTTTAGTAGCCTTGCCATCTCAAGTTCTGTCTTCCGCGTTCTGGTAAAGTGACTGAAAATCCATCTCACTGTCGCGATTTCATCAGCCGGCCCGAGCACTAGAACTATCCGATCCGTCTGCAGGCTCTTGTATTCGTAGGACGAGAGGATGCCCTTTGGGCGCCCATTTTGATCGATAAGCAGGCGCCGAAGGCCAAAGCCTGCCTTTGAGCCCTGCCGGAAGCCCATGCGGATCAGCCGCGCCTGGCCAATGAAGACTTTTTGCGAGAGCATTCTGCTTTGCTCAGCGGCCATGCTACGTTTTATTGCTTTGAGGACATCGGATCCGATGCTGCCATCGTTTGCGAACTGCTCAGCGCAAAATTCGATCCGGACGCCCGCCATCTGACACCGGTACTCGTAAACGGCACTTTCATCGATATTCTGGAAACGTCCCCAGCGGCTGACATCATACACCACGACCGTTTCAAAATCGGCTCTTCCGCTCTCGACATCGGCCAGCAATCGCTGAAGGCCGGGGCGACCCCCGAGGTTCAGACCACTGCGGCCGGCATCCTCGTACGTGGCGACAATGTCGTAGCCCATGATTTCGGCATAGTCGCGGATGGCATCTTTCTGGTTGTCGATCGAGTAGGTCTGGTGCTCCGTCGACATCCGCAGATATTGGGCCGCACGCACAACACGCCTACCGGAAGGGGCCTTCAGGGTCGTTGCTGTCTCGTCCATTGCCTGCGCTCCTGCCGATCGGACATGCTAGCGAACACCAGCCTGTGGTTTGGTTCAAAACACCTCTCCAGTTTATGTCGAATGCCCGGCTTTTCTGTTTGGAAACCATGGCCTTCAACTGCCGGGAAACCCTGACTCACATCGTGACCCGCCCCGCCGCTGTTCCGCCGCAATGCGGCCGCACTTGGCCGGGTATCGGCCTGCGTGGCCTAAAAGGAGGTACTTCAGATGAACATCAAGAAAGCGATTTTGGCTGTCCTCATGACCGCCGCACTTGCCGGTTGCGAGACGCAGACCGAAGGCCAGCAGCGGGCCACCACCGGCGCGCTCATCGGCGGAGCGGGCGGCGCTCTTGTCGGCCAGGCAATCGGCGGCAACACCAAGAGCACGGTTATCGGCGCGGCCAGCGGCGCGCTGCTCGGCGCCGTCGTCGGCTCCGCCACTACGCCGCAGCGGCGCGGCGAGGAAATGTGCCGTTACCAGGACCGCTACGGTCGCATCTACACGGCGCCTTGCGACGACCGATATTACAACGGCAATTATTGAGGCCCCGCTGTCGCCTTCTTTACGAAGGCCCACACCACTAGCGGGTATTGTTCGTCGTTTCTGAGGTCTCGACAGAGGCCATAGGTGCGCACAGGGCCACCGATGTGGGGCCCTGGCGCAGGCCTTGTTGCCTCAGCCGTAAGCCTTCACATTGGCATCGGCAAAGCCGACCTCGACCATCAGCTGCTTCAGGCCGGTGGGCGTCCATCTGTTGTAGTCGTGGCGCCTGGCATGCACGCGAAACAGAAAGGGTGTCGCCACCATCGCCCAGCCTCCGGGCTTGGTGATGGCGTGTATGTCTTATACCGCTGCCAGTGGACGCTGGACATGTTCCAGCATCTGATCGGCGATCACGATGGAATGTTGGTCTTCGGTGCGGTCCTTGCAGATGTCGAAGGCGGGAAGTCCCCCGCCAGCAGCGGTTCCAGCCGAGCGAGATCTCGATGACATCGGAGGTCTCCTGTTCTCATCTGCTGGGAACTCTGCCGGGAACGCCCAGCTATACGCTAGGAAATCAGCGTTTCCTTGGCTCTCTATCTTTGCACGAACAGCTATTAACGACCGGATCGGATCAGCGTAGGTTTGGCGCGGAGCATCGCCGAACGTGGCCCTGCCAATGTCATAAAGGTCCGTGACCGCCTTTGGCTCGACATGAATTGGATTCCACGGATTTGGTCCAATCCCATGGCGTCGAGTATATCAAGCCATTTGCCAAATCGTCCTTCGTTCATCGCGACAATGACAACATCCACGGCCAACTCAAATAATGACGCCACGTAGTATCGCGCCTAGGCGATCATGAACTCGGTGTGGACCGGTGAGCCGGCGGTCATCTATGGCATTGTTCGCAACCACGGCTGCATCGGATCGCTGCCGCAAAGCTGTTAGGTCGAAACGTCGAGGCCGATATTGTGCTAGGATGATGCCGTGGCTTCGACACTCGCCTGCGGTCCGTTCGTTCGCCGAGAATGTGGTACATATTGTGCTACCTATTGTGATACAAATCGAACTTGAAGGCAGAAAAAAAGCAATAAAAACAAGATCTTGCAGAAGGGATTGATCCCAGCCAACGGTACCACCGGCTTCTTCCGCAAGTTATTGGTTCTGCTGCATAAATTAGCGCTATCTGATTTCGCGCTTGCGCCATGCTGATCGCTTTCTGCAACAGAGGGGCGACCGCTTCCACTACTACCGACGAGTCCCAAAGGAGCTACGAGAGCTCGATGGTTGCGGTGCTTTCGTACGCCGCGCCTTGGACACCACTGACCGTTTGAAGGCGCGTACGTCACGCGATCTCCACGAAGCCGCCGACAACGCTATGGTCGTCTCTTATGTTGGGCGAAACCCAAAAGCTGCGCACATTCGTTACCAGCGCGCTATCAAGCGTGCAGAGGCGCTAGGGTTCGTCTGTCGGCCGCTCACCGACATCCTCGTTGCCGAGCCGCTGGATACCATCCTACAGCGGGCCGAGGCCACGATCGGAGAGCCTGCCAGCTCTCCCGTGGTTGACGCTGTTACTGGCATTGTGTCCCGTCCTGACGACAAGATTTCGGAAGCGCTGAAGCTCTATTTCGACGAGATCGTCCGCGACGGACTCCGCACCAAAAGTTCTGATCAGAAGAAACGATGGAAGGCAAAGCGCCAAATGAGCGTCGATGTCTTCATCACCTTTTCGGCGACAAGCCGATGGGAGAGATCACACGCGACGACGCGCGTGCGGTGCATAAATATTGGTTGGACAGAATTGCACCCGAGAAGGGGAGGCCAGACCGTTCGGCGTCGACTGGAAACCGAAATATGGGGAACTTGCGAACCCTTTATGGCGACTACTATCGTCATCTCGGTTCACCCGAACAGAAGAATCCGTTCGCCGATCTCTCATGCAGCGACAAGTCGAAACGCAGTCGTCCATCGTTCCCGACTGACTGGATTCGAATGCGGCATCGAAGCTTTCCGAAAATGGAAGGCGAGGTGACCTCGGTGAATTTCGCAGCGCCTAGCTTGGCGCCGATTTCGTACATCGCGGCCTTGACCACGTCGATCTCGCTTGAACCGACGAGCCTGTAAATGTTGGAGGCAACCACCTCACGATACAGTGCCTGTTGATCGAGCGGTGAGAATGTGGTCGGCCCGAATTGCCGAGTTGATTTTATAACAAATTCGTCATAACATTTTCTTCGCTCACTCAGGAAGGGTCTGGCTAGTGACCGAAATTGTCAGGCAAGCAGATAAACCGATCGACGTGCTGATCGTCGGCTGCGGCAACATGGGCTACGCTCTTCTGGCTGGGTGGCTTCCAGGGGAAAGGATGGTCAAGGCCCATATAGTCGAGCCGGTGGTGGCGCTTCGGGAGCGCGCCGAGGCTATCGGCGCGACGGCCTCCGTCGATATCAGCGGAATACCGCCCGGGTTTGATCCGGCAGCCATCGTCTTCGCCGTCAAGCCGCAACATCTGTGCGATCTGCTGCCGGCCTATCTCCGTTTTGCGCAAGACGGCGCCTTCTTCCTCTCGGTAGCCGCAGGCATCGAGATCGCCGCAATGGCTGACGTTGTCGGGACAGACGTGCCGATCGTGCGCTGCATGCCGAATATGGCGGCCGCGGTGGGAGCCGGCATGCTCGTTTGCTGCGCCAACGTCATGACGAGCAAGCAGCAAAGGCATCTGGCGGAGCGGCTCTTGTCTCCAGCCGGCAAGGTCGTCTTCATTGACGACGAGGCGTTGATGCACACCGTGACGGCGGTGTCGGGCTCCGGGCCAGCCTATGTCTTCCACTTCCTCGAATGCTTGGAACGGGCGGGTACAGCGGGCGGACTTCCGGACGCTCTGGCACGGGATCTCGTTCTGCAGACGATTTATGGCGCAGGGCTGCTCGCTCGGAAAAGCAGCGACGACCCCGCCGTACTGCGCCGGCAGGTCACCAGCCCAAATGGGACGACCGCCGCTGCTCTCGCCGTGCTGATGGGTGAGGGCGGGCTCGATACACTGCTGGCGCGGACGGTGGAAGCAGCACGCGTCCGCTCGGTCGAACTCGGCGCGCATTGAGTTCGTCGCCGGCGCCCGCGTCTGCGAGGTTCGCTTCCAGCTGCCGTCCTAGGGTGTGAAGCGCGTAACCCAGAGGATCGTAAAATCGGCATGGCGGCATTCTTCCACAGACTGATCAGTCCGGCGAACGCCAACGCGATCTGGATCGGTATCGCACTGATGCTGCTCGGTAATTTCTTCTTCGCCCTGAACGATGCGCTCGGCAAGATCCTCGTTGCCAGTTTCAGCGTCGGCCAGGTGCTGGCATCAAGGGCGATCGGCTCCTTCGTCATTCTCGGGCCAATGCTCTACCAACAGGGTGATCCAATCTTCTGGAAGGTCGACCGGCCAGTGCTGCATGTGTTGCGGGTCGCGCTGGCAACCATCGATTCCGGCCTCTTCTACGCTGCGGTCGTGCACCTTCCGCTGGCCGACGTCCTCACTTTCTACATGGCCGGCCCGATCTATGTCGCGGCGATGTCGCACGTCTTTCTCGGCGAGCGGCTAGGATGGCGGCGCTGGCTCGCCATCCTGGCCGGCTTTGGCGGGGTCGTCATCGCACTTGACCCTTCGTCGGCCTCGCTTACGCCCGACGCGATCTATCCGATCGCCGGCAGCATTTCCTATTCGGTTGCGCTGATGCTCAACAAGGTGCTGTCGAGGACCAGCGACACGACGCTCGGCGTTTTCCAGATGACCGGAGCGCTGATCGGCGGCATGGCCTTCGCGGTCTTCGACTGGATCACGCCGTCACCGGCTCAGGCGGCCTCAATGCTGCTGCTCGGCATCGTCGGTTGCCTGGCACATCTGATGATCACCCGTGCAATCAAGCTGGCGCCGGTGTCCATGCTAGCTCCGCTCCAATACACGCTGCTGTTGTGGGGCATCGTGCTGGGCGTCCTGGTCTTCGGCGATGTGCCGGGCAGTCGGATTCTGGCCGGGGCCTGCATCATCGTCTTTGCCGGCTTGTTCATATTCCACCGGAAGGTCGTCAGGCAGGAGCCGCTCGACGCCGACACCGTGCCCAGGGACGTGCCCTGACGCGCGGCAACGGCAAGGGAACCGCCACTGCCTGTTCAGGCATTCGCCAAGTTGCGGAAATAGAGCACTTCGATCTCGCGCAGGACCGACTTCGGCTCGGCTTCGTAACTTTCCGAGAACGTGCCGGAGGCGCTTTCCACGGTGATCGCCCAACGTCCGCGGTGCGGATTGAGAACGCAGTCGGGGAAGTTCATGTGGTGGTGCCAGGCAATGCCCTGGCTGTTGATCTCGACAACGCGGGCAAGCAGCGCCGATGTCCTTGCCAGTTCGCCGTTCTCGCCAAGCGTCGCCTGCACGTCCAGAATATCGTCGCCATGCAGCATCTTGACGAAGACCTTATCGACCTCGGGAAAGCCGTCCGAGGGGGCGATATAGACCACGCCGTCGGCATCGTCCTCTACGACTATGGCATAGAGGCCGTCGTAGGGGTTGAAATCGCACCCCGGTGACAGGACATGGGAATGCCAGCGCCGACCCGCCGCTTGAATCTGCTTCACCAGCTCAAGACAGTTTTCGAGGGGAACGACCCGGTAGTCGACGTTTCCGTGGGTGATCGTGCTCATCGAATCGGTTTCCTTCCGGACGGCCTATGGAACGGGTTCACAGGGGATGGCTGATGCGGGCGGCGTCCAGCATGGCGGCGTGCAGGTTGCGGCAGGCCCAGGCATCGCCGACCTTGTATAGGGAGAATTGCCCGTCGGGGTTGGTAAGGATGGTCTGCGGGCGGGCATCGGCAAGCGCGCGCAGGTCCACCTCGCCCAGATTGCGCGAAAGCGGCTTCAGGGTGGTATAGACATCGTCATTGGGCAAGGTACCGTTGTCGCCGATCACGTGGTCCAGCTCCAGTTCGCGTGTCTTGTCGCTGTAGGTGTTCTGGGTGACGGCGATGACTTTGTTGCCCTGCCTGCGCAAGGAGAGAAGCCGGGTGTCGGTCTCGATACGGACGTCGCGCTTGTAGAGTTCGGACATATGGGCACCGAGGTTAGTGCCGCCGATCTCGCGGCCGAATTCGCGGTCGGGGGTGATGATGCGGACGCGTGCGCCCTGCGCGGCGGCGAACTCCGCGCAGGAGGCTGCCGAAGCGGTTCCGTTTTCGTCGACCAGCAGCACATCGCCGCCAACGGCCTTCTGGCCGGATAGGACGTCCCACACCGAGGCGGCGAGTTCCGATCCGACAAAGCGGCCGACATTGGGCAGGCCGCCGGTAGCGATGATCACGGCGTCTGGTTTTTCGCCGAGCACCTCGTCGGCCTCCGCATAGGTGTTGAGCCTGACATCGACCTTCAGGACATCCATCTGCCGTGCCAGCCATGTCGTGACGCCGGCGAGGTCGCGGCGCCAGGTCGCGCGGGCGGCCAGCAGAAGCTGTCCGCCGAGTTCGCCAGCGGCCTCCATGAGCACGACCTCGTGGCCACGCCGCGCATTGACGCGCGCCGCCTCCATGCCGGCGGGGCCCCCGCCGACGACCATCACCTTCTTGCGGGTTTCGGCGGGGCGAACGATCTGCGGGATCGTGGCCTCGCGCGAGGTCGCGACATTGTGCGCACACAGCGCGTCGATGCCGCGGATGGCGCGGTCCACGCAGTAGCCGACGCCGACACAAGGACGGATGTTTTCTTCATCACCCGCCTTCAGTTTGTTGATGTGGTAGGGGTCGGCTATGAGCGCCCGCGTCATGCCGACCATATCCACCGAGCCGCTCTTCAGCGCATGCTCCGCGGTCGCCGCATCGGTCATGCGCGCGGCGTGGAAAATCTTGACCTTGTCCTTCACCTCGTCGCGAATGGCCTTGGCCAGGGGCAGGTAGGCGGCGGAGGGCACCCACATGGTCGGCCAGATCCTGGCTTCCGACTGGTAGTCCACCGCCTGGGCCGCCACGACGCTGATGAAGTCGATCAGGCCGCTGCCCGCGTAGGTCTTGGCGATCTCGATGCAGTCATCTTGCGAGAGGCCGCCCTTCAACATCTCGTCTCCCGGCATCCTGATGCCGATGACGTAGTCGTCGCCGAGTCTGCGGCGCACCGCCTCGAGAATCTCCAGTCCAAAGCGCATACGGTTGGCCAACGTGCCGCCGTATCCGTCGGTCCGGTTGTTCATGGCTGGCGACCAAAACTGCTCGATCAGCGTACCGGCCTGACAGGATATCTCGACACCGTCGACGTCCCCATCACGAACGCGCGCGGCGGCCGCGGCGTAGTTGTCGATGGTCCTGCGGATGTCGTGGTCTTCCATGGTCGCGGGAAAGGTGCCGTGGATGATCTCGCGCAGTGGCGAGGCCGAGAAGGTTGGCAACCAGTTGGTCAGGTCCCAGCGCTCGCGCCGCCCACCATGCGTCAACTGCACGGTACACAGGGCGCCATGTTCATGGATGGCCGCCGCCATCTTCCTGAACTGAGGGATGACCTTGTCGACGGAGCCGTTGATCTGGCCATAGTAGAATGAGTTTTCCGCCGAGACCGCCGTGGCTCCGCCAAACTGGGTCAGTCCGACCCCGCCCTTGGCCTTCTCGGCCTGATAGGCGATGTAACGGTCGGTGATGTCGCCGGCCAGCACGTAGCCCGGTTCATGGCTGGTGGAGAGAAATCGGTTGCGGATTGTCAGGTTGCGAATCCGCAACGGCTGGAAAAGAACATCGTAGTTTGCCATCACACGCTCCGGATCGAGAATATGAAGGACCAGTTCAGCTCAGTCCGAGCCGGTCCTTCGCCTGATAGTAAGGGAAGACCAGCCGCGCGGCGCGCGCCTTGATCCGCCAGAAGGGAACATCCCGGCGCGTTTCGGCTACCTCGACCGGGATGTCGTCGAGCGCCAGCTTGCCGGCCGCGAATTCACCCACGACCCGGCCCAGATTCTGCGCCAGGTTTACACCTCGCGTCGAGAAGCCGACGACGGAGAACACCTCGCGGCCGAGGCGCTGCATGCGCGGCAGGTAGCTGTCGGTGACCGCGCAATACCCTTCCCAATAGTCGTCGAATTCGACATCGGCGGCCGTGAGTTGGGGAAAGAGCAGCCGCATTCTCTTTCGGGCGTGGGCAATGCCGTAGGCGCGCTTGTTGCCGAAGGCAAAGACAGCGCCACCCGAGATCAGCCTCCCGTCGTCGTCGAGGCGGCCGAAGCCGCCCGATTTGCGCAGGTCCGTGAAGCAAAGGCCGCTGTGCAATATCTCCTTGCGCAGTTTCTGGCTAAGCGGCTTGGTCGCGGCGTGATAGAGATAGACCGGCACCACCGAACGCTGCACCTCGGGCAGGAAGTCACCCGTATAGGCGTTGGTCGCGACGATCACGCGGCGCGCGCGCACGCGGTTTGGCCCGCAGCGCACCACAGCGCCCTGGGGCGTATCGTCGATGCCATCGACCGGGCTGCGTTCGAAAATCCTGACGCCATGCTGGCTTGCGGCGCGGCCCAGGCCTATCGCCAGCCCGTAGGGGTTGACCGTGCCGCCGCTCGGATTCGACCAGCCGCCCAGATAGCCGGAGGCTCCCACGAGGTCCGCGACGTCGGCCGCCGAAAGCCAGGAGATATCCGCGCCCCATGCCTTCCATTCGTCGAAGACCCGGCGGACCTTTCCAAGCGACGCCTCGGAATGGGCCGGCTGCACCCAGCCGTTCTGAACCGCCGAGCAGTTGATCTGGTAGGCCTCGATCTGGCGGAAAACGGCATCGGCGCCGTCAAGGACAAGGGCGGAAAGGCGCTCGCCTTTCTTTCGGCCGATCATCGCCTGGACCGCCGATGGCGTTATGGCGCCGGGGAATTGGGGGACATTGTACCCGCCATTGCGGCCCGATGCGCCGTTGCCGACGATGCCGGCCTCGACCAGCGCGACGCTCAGCCCCGCCTTCGCGGCATGGATGGCGATGTTGAGGCCGCAATATCCCGCGCCGACAACGACCAGGTCGGCTTCCTCGGTGCCGGAAAGAGCGGGATAGCGATGCACGTGCTCCTTCAGGGTGCGTTTCCACACCACGCCTTGCAGTTCGCTGTCGATCGGACTTGCCAGGGACATTGCACGCACGCTCACGTTTCGAATTGCGCGATCTGGATAAGATTATGCGAGTGCCAGGCTTTGACGGGCCCGGTCGAGCGCATCCCTGGCGGGAGGCTTGAGCTGGAGGCGCCTACTCTTGACCAGGCCGGTCTGCAGCGCGATGTCGGTCATCGTCTCAAGATACTTCAGCGCCACGGTGCTGGAATCGACGACAGGGACGCCGGTCCCAGGAATTTCCGCGTAGCCGGCGGCGCGCAGCAGCGGGCCATAATAGGCGCAGCCGATGAGGATGACGTCGGCGCCGTCACGAATGCATTCCTGCGCCACCTGCTCGACGCGCGGGATGAATTCCTTGTAGGGGTCGTTGACCGCTCCCGCCAGCAGATCGCCGTCGGATTCGGGGGCTATGCTGCGCACCGGCCGGGTGATCGCACGATCGCTGAGGCCATAGGCCAGCAGGTCATTCTCGATCGACACGGAGGTCTTCTGGGAGACGGTCACCACCGCGAAGCGCCTGCCCAGGGAAAGTGCGGCGAGCATGGACTGCTCGCTGACGGAGGCAACGGGGACATCGAGCACTTCGCGCGCTTCCCACAGAGGGTCGTTCCAGCAGCCCAGGAAGACGCCGTCGAAACCGTCCTGTTCGGCCTGCATGGCCGCCTCGACGATGTGGACAGAGTTGATGTGCTCGGCATAGAGGGAGCGGACGAAATTGCCGCTCCTGGGCAGAAAGCGGAACTCCAGTTCCGTCTCCTTGTTAAGCACGGGCCGGACCACCTCGTCGAGCTTAGCCCATAGCGGTTCGAGGGCGTCATTACGGGTGGTTGGATGAATCCAGCAAATTCTCACGTCACGGCTCCGCTGCTCCCGGGTTGCCGCTAAGTGTAATATGTTATAAAACTTTTGCAACTCCGCCGACGAATCCGGGAACAAATTTCTGGACAAGTGGCGGAAAGAAGCGAATTTTCTTTATCAATAGGTCGGGCGCGATATATGTCATGACCGGGAATGACGCCAAGGGACGGTCCAATGGTCGAAGCGCTTGCCAATTTTTCTCCCTTTCCACGTACCGAGACGCTCGGCGTTCGGGTCCGCGAGCAATTGCGGCACGCCATAATGGCGGGTCTCTTCCAGCCAGGCGAAAAGCTGACGATGCGGGCAGTTGCCGCCTCGCTTGGCGTGAGCCTGACACCGGCCCGCGAAGCGCTGTTCAATCTGGCGGCCGAGGGCGTGCTCGAACTGGGCGACAACGGCTCGATTTATATCCCGCAGTTGGATACGGAGAAGATCCGCGAGCTGACCAAGGTGCGCATATCGCTGGAGAGTCTGGCGGCGCGCGAGGCGATGCCCAACCTGACCTCGAAAGACATCATCGCCATCGGTGCGCTGAATGACCAACTTATTGAAGCAAATCAACAAAAGAACTACCAGCTGCTGACGGAGCTGAACTGGAGCTTCCATTTCAGCATCTATGAAGCGGCCCGTATGCCGTTCCTGGTCAAGATGATCGAAAGCTGCTGGCTGAGGACCGGCTCCTACCTCAAGATCATCTATCCGGACTTCGCCAAGACGGACAATGGCGTGCTCAATCACATCGCCATCATCCGTGCCATCAGGGAAGCGGATCCCGAAGCCGTGGCGAAGGCGATCGCTCACGACATTGAATTTTCTTCCCAGGCGTTTTTTGAGGCTGTGAGCGAAGGGCGGTAGCTCCGACGCGCTGCGTTTTTCATCATTCCCGTCGCCGCCAACGCCTCCCCTTGCGTTGCTGGGGACGGCCTCGGCTAGGCGTGCTCGTCCACGGTGCCGTCAGGGACGCTCCTGCCGCGGAAAATTTGCACTTGACGTTTATGTGATATAACAAATAACATTGCTTTCACACCAAAGGCATGTAGGGAAGGGATCGCGGAATGCTCGAGAAGGGAATGCGGGCGCTCGTTACGGGCGGCAGCGGCGGTATTGGCGCGGCTCTGGTGAAGATGTTGGGCAGCCATGGCGTCGAAGCGGTCGCTTTGTCGAACAACCAGGAGAAACTAGACGCCCTCAAGGGCATAGATAATGTCAAAACCGTCTTCATGGATGTCACCGACGCGGCCGCGCTCAAGGAGGCCTTCTCGGGACAGCATATCGACATCCTGGTCAACGCCGCCGGTGTTCTCGGGGTCACCGGAACTCTCTATTCAGTGCCGACCAGTTCGGCCCAGCGCATCATCGATGTGAACGTCATCGGCGTGCACAACGCGTTGTCGGCTGTGGTGCCGGGAATGGTCGAGCGCAATCGTGGGCATATCGTCAACATCGGCTCGCTGGCCGGGCCCTATCCGTCGGCGGGGCAGCCCATGTACAGCGCTTCCAAGGCGGCCATCCACAATATGAGCGCCAACCTCAGGATGGAGCTCTTTGGTACCGATGTGCGCGTAACAGAGGTTCGTCCGGGACGCGTGCGCACTGGGATGCACGCCGAGATGTTCGACGGCGATCACGCCAAGTCCGACGCGATGCTGTATGACCCTTACGAGTGCCTATGGCCTCAGGACATCGCGGACGCCATCCAATATGTGCTGTCGACCCCGCCGCATGTATGCGTCGCCCAGATCGAGGTGGTTCCGACCCACCAGGTTGTTGGCGGCACCAAGATGTTCCAGCGCTTACCCGCGGCCTGACGCCGCCCGCTTCACCGATGGACGCCAGGGACCATGCCAATGTCTGCACCAGGTGACACGCATATTGCCGTCGTGGGCGCTGGAATCGTCGGGATCTCCTCGGCGCTCTATCTTCAGAAGGCAGGGTTTAGGGTCACTCTGCTCGATCGCAACGAGCCTGGCACCGGCGCGTCCTTCGGCAATGCGGGCGCAATCGCCCCGCATGCCTTCGTCCCGGTCAACAGTCCATCCATACCGCGACGCCTGTTGAAGCTTATGTTCTCCGGCGGCAGTCCGCTCAGCATCAACTGGGCCTATGCGCCGCGGATGATGCCTTGGCTGATATCCTTTCTGCGCCACTGCTCGCATGACGAAGTGACCAGGATTTCGCATGCCCTGCATTCGCTGTTGTCGCGCAATCTCGAATTCGCCTTGCCGCTTTTCAGGGAAAGCGGCGCGGACAGCCTCATCCGGGGCGGTGGCTACCTGCATCTCTATGAAAACGAGGCCGACTGCCGCGATCTTTCCACTGAAATCCAGATGTACAGGGACCTTGCCGGCGACATGGAGGAGATCGATGCCGCCGAGGTCGGCCGGCTCGAACCGAACCTGGCGCCCGTCTTCGTCAAGGGGCTCTATTTCAAGTCTGCCCTGCACTATCTCAGCCCGGTCGACGTCTGCGCAACGCTGGCCAGGCATTTCTGTGCCGAGGGCGGCACTTTCCTGCGTGAGGACATTGCGTCGATCGACAAGAATACGGCCGGCAAGCTGGTTCTGAAGGGCGTACGGGCGCATGTCGTCGACCAGGCGGTGCTTTCCGCCGGTGCGCACTCCAGGCGGCTGTTTGGCACAACGATTGCGCCTGTTCCGCTCGAGACGGAGCGTGGCTACCACGTCGTCTTCGGCGGCCATGGCGGTATCATCAGCCGCACCTGTTCCAGCGCCACGGCCGGCTTTGCCATGACGCCGATGAATGAGGGGCTCCGCTGCGCAGGCATGGTCGAACTGGCTGGACTGGACAAAGGTCCCAATCCGGCTTGCCACGCCTATCTGGAACGCACGGCCCGGCGTTTCCTGCCCGACCTGCGAGAAAGTCCGTCGTCGACCTGGATGGGTTTCAGGCCCTCAATGCCGGATGCGCTGCCGGTGATTGGCCGATCGCCGCGAACCCCGGAGATAATCCTCGCTTTCGGCCATCAGCACGTAGGCATGTCCAGCGGCTGCGTGACCGGCCGCATAGTCGCGGCGCTGGCCGCCGACGAAACGCCACCCGTGGACCTCACTCCATTCCGGCCCGAGCGTTTCTGAGGAGTTGCCTGCCATGCTGCCATACTATGACAGGGACAAGATCGCCGCCGTGCTGGACACCGATGCGCTGATCGACGCCATGGAACAAGCACTGGTCGCTTTCTCGACCGGCAAGGTGATCCAGCCGGTGCGCATGCGGGTCATCGACGAGGAGGCGGGAGGCGACCTCTGCCTGATGCCGGCCGTGACCGATATCCTGGCGGTCAAGCTTGTCGGCAACTATCCTCGCAATCATGAGCGGGGGATCGACAGTCACAACGCCGTTGTCATAGTCTTCGATCGGTGGACGGGCTTGCCGCGCGCCGTGCTGGACGGCACCTATATCACCCAGATGCGCACGTCCGCGGTGTCGGCCATGGCGGCGCGCCGGTTGGCGTCGCCGGACGCCAAGGTCCTGGCGATCCTGGGTAGCGGAGCCCAGGCGCACGGCCATTTCGAGACCATGCGGCGGGTGCGTGCCTTCGAGGAAATCCGTGTCTGGAGCCGCAATGCCGACCATGCCCGCGCTTTTGCCGAGAAGACCGGCGCCCGGCTTTGCGACAGCAGTGAGGCGGCCGTGCGCGGTGCCGACGTGATCGCCACGACCACCTCGGCGCGTGAGCCGATCGTCCAAGGCGAGTGGCTCAAGCCCGGCGCTCATGTGAGCGCGGTCGGTTGGAACGGGCTCGATGGGCGCGAACTGGACGATACGGTGATGAAATCCCTCATTGTGGTCGAGTCCAGGGACGCCGCCAATCAGGAGTCCGGAAACATCCTCATGTCGGGCGCGCGCATCCATGCCGAGCTCGGCGAAGTCCTCGCGGGCCGGGCCGTCGCCGATCCATCGAGCACCACGGTTTTCATTTCGGTTGGCATCGCCACCGAGGATGCCTACGCGGCCGATCTTGTATTGCGGGCTCTGGAGAGGAGCTGATGAGGCTTGCATGGGCGGGCGGACTTTGATAATTAATTTGTTATAACAAATATCGTACTGTCACTGTTGTCGCCCGAAGGTAAGCCGCATGAAGAACTCCCCATCGATTCCCGAAAGGCTCGAGATGCATCGCCGGATGATTCTCGTGCGGCGGCTGGAGGAGCGCCTCGGCGATCTTCACAAGGCTGGCAAGACGCGTGGCCCCATCCATCGCTGCGATGGACAGGAGGCAGTCGGAATTGGAGCGACCGCGATGTTGTTCTCTTCGGACTACGTGACCAGCACTCATCGCGGCCATGCCCACTATGTAGGCAAGGGCCTCGACGTGCACGGTATCGCGGCCGAGATCCTTGGCCGCGAAACCGGTTATTGCGGAGGGCGCGCCGGCCACATGCTGATCGGCGACAAGGCGAACGGCATGATCGGCGGCAATGCGATCGTCGGCGCCAGCATACCTGCGGCAACGGGAATGGCCCTGTCGATCCAGATACGCGGCGGCTCCGATGTGGCCATGTGCTTCTTCGGCGATGGCGCGGCGCAGACAGGGATCTGCCACGAGTCCATGAACATGGCTGGGCTCTGGAGGCTGCCTGTCGTCTTCGTGCTCGAACACAATCAATACGGTCTGACCGTGCATCATTCGGTGCAGTCTCCGGTCGAGGATCTCAGCATTCGCGGCGCCGGCTACGGCATTCCGTCCGAGATCATCGACGGCAATGATGTGGTCGCGGTCTACCGCGCGGTCGCCACGGCGGTCGAGCGAGCGCGTCGAGGCGAAGGTCCGTCGCTGATCGAGGCCAAGACTTACCGGATGCAGGGCTTCTCGACGTCCGACATGGGCGGATATCAGGGCGAGGAAGAGCTTGCCACCTGGGCTGAGCGGGATCCGATAGCGATCAGCTTTCAGTCGCTTGTCGATGCCGTCGGGGCCGAACGCCTCCAGGAGATCGAACGCGAAGCATCCGCTGAGGTCGAGGCGGCGATCGATGCCGCGCTGGCTGCACCATTCCCCGCTTTCGCGGTCTACGAAAAAACCGCCCCTTACGCAGAGGTTCTCTGACATGGCCAAGATGCGTTATGCCGAGGCGCTCAATCAGGCGCTCCGCGAGGAGATGCTGCGCGACCCTTCGGTCTTCCTTTTCGGTGAGGACATTGCTCGCTATGGGGGCGTCTTCAAGGTGACGCGCGGACTCATGGACGAGTTTGGCGAAAGCCGCGTCAGGGACACGCCTATCTCCGAGCAGGCCCTGGCCGCCATGGCCGTGACCGCTTCGATGACCGGCACGCGCCCGGTGCTGGAGATCATGTATGCGGATTTCATGCCGCTGGTCCTGGACGCGCTGATCAACCAGGCGTCCATCTATGAATATCTCTGGAAGGACGTGTCCATGCCTTTCGTCCTGCGCACGCAGGGGGGCGGAGGCGCCGGCGCGGGCGCCCAGCATTCCAAGTCTCTGGATTCACTCGTTGCCCATATTCCCGGGGTCAAGGTCGTCGCGCCGGCGACGCCGGCCGATGCGAAAGGATTGCTCAAGGCAGCCATTCGCGACAGCCAGCCGGTTATCTTCCTCGAGCACAAGCTGCTTTATAATCTGCGCGACGAGGTTCCTGACGACGCTGATTTCATCGTCGACATCGGCAAGGCGAGAACGGTGTGCGAGGGGAATGATGTCTCCATCTTTGCCACGTCGCGCATGGTCCTGGAAAGCCAGAAGGCGGCCGAGACACTGGCCGGCGAGGGGATAAGCGCCGAGGTCATCGATCTCAGGAGCCTGCGCCCGTTGGACCTTGGGGCCATCACCTCGTCCATTGCCAAGACCCATCACGCGGTGGTGGTCAATGAAGGTTGGCGCTTCTGCGGGTATGGCGCCGAATTGTCGGCGACGATCATGGATCACGCCTTCGACGATCTCGACGCGCCCGTGGCACGGGTGACGTTGCCGGACATGCCGATCCCCTATAGCGAGTCGCTCGAGATGGCTGTTCTTCCCAACGCTGCCAAGATCGCCCAGGCGGTCCACGATACGCTGAAGTGAGGAGGACCAGATCGTGACCGACATCACAGTTGTGGGCGCCGGCGGGGAGTATATGGAGTCCGTCGTCGTCGTCGAATGGCACAAGAAGCCGGGAGACGCGGTCACGGCGGGCGAGCTTGTGGTCACCGTTGAAACGGCCAAGGCTGCGACGGAGATAGAGGCGCCGGCGTCCGGCATCCTGGCACAGATCAAGGCTGAGGTCGGCCAGGAGATCGAATTGGGCGGCGTTCTCGGCGTGATTGCCGAAGCGGGCGCCATACAGTCGCCAGGCGCAGAACCCGCCGAGTCCCTTGTGGAGCGGCCGACCCTGGCTGCGAAGGAGGTCGCGAAAACCGGCTCCCGTCGCCCCTCCGTCAATCGGGTGCTTGCCTCTCCGCTCGCCAGGCGCGTGGCCGCGCAGAAGAGCATCGACCTCTCCGAGCTGACGGCGTCGAGCGTGTCCGGCAGGATCAAGCTGCGGGATATCGAAGCCTACGAAACGACAGGACGAGGAATCGGCCGGCCGGCCGCGACCGTCGCGCCAGCAAGGCCTTCGAGCGGCGCCATCCATGTCACCCGGCGCGGTAAGCCAGGCGGAATCCCGATCCTGCTCGTCCATGGGTTCGGGAGCGACAGCCTTTCGTGGCAGCCGTTGGTGGCCGCGCTCGGCAACAGCGCTTCGATCATCCTCGTTGATCTTCCTGGTCATGGGAAGTCGCCACCGCCCGAAGGCAAGCCTTCCATCCATGGTCTTGCCGAAGTGCTGGCGTCGGCCCTGCGTGAATTGGGCATAGAAGGCGTCCACCTAGTCGGGCATTCGTTGGGTGGCGCGGTCTGCCTCGCACTGGCGGAAAGCGGCGCGCTGGAGATCCAGTCGCTGACATTGCTGGCGCCGGCAGGCCTCGGCCCCGAGATCGACGGGGCCTTCGTCGACGGATACAACAGGGCGACCCGGCCCGAGAGTCTCAAGCCGTGGCTGCTCAGGCTTTTCGCCGACGCCTCGATCGTGACGCCGGGCTTCGTCGCCGCCACGCTGCAGGCGCGGGGCGATGTCGCAAGGCAGCGGCAGATCGAGCTTGCCGCCGCGTTCTTTCCCGATGGAACCCAAGCATCGGAATTGCGCGGCGTGCTGAAGCGCCTGACCCAGCCGCAAAAGATCATCTGGGGCGAGCTGGACCGTATCATACCGATGCGGCATGCGCTGCATGCCGGCGCGGCGGCGGCTGTTCATTTCATGCCGGGCGTCGGCCACATGCCTCATGTCGAGGAGCCCTCGACGGTGGCGCGTCTAATCCTGCAGAATGTTTCGTGCGCAACATAAGGAATATAGCGGCATGAAACCGGCGGCTATCGTAACGGGGGCGACCGGCGGGATAGGCAGGATGATCGTCGGCCGGTTGGTGCGGTCGGGTTTCCCGGTTATCGCTCTTGGAACGAAGAGTGCCGGACTTGCCGCGCTGGGCGAGGAAACGGGCTGCCGCACGCTTGTCCTCGATATCACCGATGCCAGTGCAAGCCAGGCGGTGCTTGCAGGTCTGGACGTGGGCGTCCTGATCCATGGCGCGGGTTTACTCGGGCCGCAGGTGGCGCTCTATGACACATCGGACGAACTGGCCTCCAAACTGGTTTCCACGAACATACTCGGCACCGTGAACGTGCTGCGCGCGCTCGTTCCGCCGATGCTGCAACGCGATAGGGGAACGATCGTGCTGCTCGGGTCGATCTGCGCCACCGCACCGGGCACGGGACCTGCTCTGTACAGCGCGACCAAGGCGGCGATGCACTCCATGGCCGCGAACCTCAGATATGATCTGCGCGGCAGCCGGCTACGGGTCGGGGAGATCCTGCTCGGCCGCGTGCGCACCGGCATCCATGAGCAACTTGCAAGCGGCGAGGACCTCTACAGCGGATTTGAATGCGTCATGCCCGAGGACGTGGCTGAAACCGTTCTGCATATGCTTGAAACACCGCCTTCCGTGAGCCTGGGAACGATCGAGATGATGCCAACCAGGCAGGTTGTCGGCGGCGCGCACTTCTCCAAGGGATGAGGACTGGATGCCATCGCTGTTTTTTAATCTGAACGGGGCCTCGCACGAGGTCGAGCTCTATCCTGACCTGGCGCCGAAGACGATCGGCAAACTGGTCGCGTCGCTGCCGGCCAAGCTTGATATCCACTGCGCCAAGATCGCCGGCCAGCATATCTTCTGGCATGCGCCGATTGTCGCCGACATCGAGAAGGCGCAGGATATTCTCACCCTGCCGCCGGGTACGTTCCTCTATTGGCCGGAACGGCAGTTCCTGGAACTCATCTATGGCGAGTTGCAGGCCGAGAAGGCGCAGGTCTGCGTGCTCGGCCGCCTCAAGGGCGACATCGGCTGGCTCAAGGAATTCGGCCGCCACGTGGTCGAGAACCACGGCCAGGGGCTGATCCTGGCCGAATTGACGGCCGCCCCCGACGCGTTGCCGCTGGCCGCGAAGGAGAAGCCGCTGTCTTCGCCTGGGCTCGTTGCGCTGCGCGAGGCGCGCAAGGCCATCTGGCAGGAAGCGCCCGAAGAGATGTTCACGCTTCTGAAGCGCGAAGGCATGATGCTGCCCTATGGCCCGCTCGCAATGGCCGAGGGTGAATTGCGCAAGCTGCATGAACTGCTCTGGCGGCTGCGTGGCGGCGGTCACGGCATCGACGCCGGCAATCGCGGCGAGGTCATCGCCTTTCTGATCGAGGCGTTCAATGCGCGCATCGACGGCTTCTGCGGTCTCCACGAGATCGGTGCCAGGCTGGAATCGGCCAAATCCCTGCTCGCCCAGCCGGAAACAGTTGACGATGTCGTCGAGGAGTTGATCCTCTACACCGGCCGCGCGGCGGCATGGCTCGATGCCTACATTCCCTGGAATGCCCTTAACGTGGCCACGCTGGTCTCGCTGCAAAGGCAAGGGGTTCGATAGGGACCGTTCCTTCACTGTATTCGTGCACTACCAGGCCGGAGCGTATTTCGCGCTCCGGCCTTTGCTGTTCTCGGGAAGCCGGTCGCAACGGCGACAGTCTCGAGCGCGGAGCGGGTTGAAGCAGACTCAACTGAGGCTGGAACGGATGGCCCCGTAGCCGGCCTCTCAATACATCTTAGGCCTGAGGCAATCCCGGAAGGAGCGAACGGCTTTCCGTCCGCAACTGCATGAAAAAGGACGCGGAACGGTTCGGCGTTTCCGTGAAAACGGTGAATCGCACCATGGCCTCAGAGCTTCAGGCGCGCAAGGAAACTCTGCTCATAGTAGGTCACGATGCGCGTGACGCTGAACGCGATGAAGAAGTAGATCAGCGCCGTCGCGGTCAGGATCTCGATCGGCCGGGCCGTGGCGTCGGCGATCATCTGGCCTTGGTACATGAGATCCGCCATCCCGACCGCCGAGACCAGGGCGCTTTCCTTGAACAGCGTCACGCAGTTTGAGAGCAGGGTCGGCACCGCGCGCATGATGGTCTGCGGAAGGATCACATAGGGCACGCTGACTCTGGAGGGGAGGCCAAGCGCGATGCAAGCGTCGCGCTGCTCGGCGCCGATAGATTTGAGGGCGGCGCGGCAACTTTCGCTGGAAATCGCTCCCATGTAGAGCGCCAGCGTCGCGATGGTGGAGGTGACGTTGCCAAGATCGATGCCCAGAAGCGCCGGCAGGCAAAAGAAGAACCAGAAAAGCTGGACCAGGACCGGAGTGCCGCGGAATATCTCCACGTAGGCTGTCGCGATCGCCTTCAGGATCGGGTGGCCGGACTGACGTATGACACTGACGGCAAAGCCGAGCGGCAGCCCGATCGCCAGGCCCATGGCTGTAAAGTACAGCGTATTGCCGAGACCGGTGAACAGGGCCAAGCGGTAATCGTAGAGAAAGGAGAGCGATGTTGCCAGATCCATGGGAGTCGCTCCTCAGGCCAGACGGTCGCGAAGCCGCTTCTCGCAGTAGCCGACGATTTGCGACAAGGGCAGCGAGAAGAGGAAGTAGATGAGGGCGACGGCCGAATAGATCTCGATTGGCCGGTAGCTTTGCGTGGCAAGGCTCTTGCCTTGGTACATCAGGTCGCCGATCGCCACGATCGCCACCAGCGACGTCTGCTGCAGAAGGCCGATCGTGTTGGTGAGCAGAACCGGAATGGCAATCAGCAGCGCCTGGGGGAGGACGATGTATATAGTCCTTTTGAAGGCAGAGAGGCCGAGCGCCGTGCCCGCATCGTAGTGGGACGAGGGGATGGCTTGGATCGCCGCCCTGTAGGCCTCGGCGTTGAACGCCGTGATGTTCATGCCAAGCGCAAGGATCGCCATCGTGAACGGGTCGATGAAGATGCCGAAGAAGAATGGCAGGCAATAGAAGATCCAGATGATCTGGACGAGCGCCGGAGTGCAGCGGAACAATTCGATGAACGTGACCGCCAGCCAACGCAACGGCAAGAACCGGCTCATGGCCATCAGGCAGACCAGGAACCCGCCGACGAGCCCGATGACGGCGCAGATCACGGTCAACTGCAGCGTGATGGCGAGGCCGCTCATCAGTTGCGGCCAGCCCGAGGAGATGACTGAGAAATCCCAGCTATAGCCGTTCATGGCGTGCCCTCAGCAAATCGTCTCGACGTGGAGCACCTTTTTCAGGAAATCCGCTGTTCTGGGCTCGGCCGGATCCGAGAAGATACGGGCGGGCGTGGCGTCCTCCACGATGCGGCCGTCGGCGCAGAAGATGACGCGCGTGGCGATGCGCTTGGCAAACCACATGTCGTGCGTCACGATCATCATTGACATCTTCTGCTCGGCGAGCTCAAGCATCAGCCCTTCAACTTCGGCGACAAGTTCGGGATCGAGCGCGGAGGTTATTTCGTCGAAGAGCATGATCTTTGGATCGAGCAGCAGGGCGCGGGCGATGGCCACGCGCTGTTTCTGGCCGCCCGAAAGCATGCCTGGATAGGCGCCGGCGCGGTTCTCCAGGCCGAGGCGCTTCAACAGTTGCATGGCGCGTTCGGTCGCGGTCGCGCGGCTTTCGCCGCGTGACCGGATCGGCGCCAGGATCAGGTTGCCGAGAACAGTCAGATGCGGAAAGAGCGTATAGTGCTGGAAAACCATGCCGATCTTGGCACGGACAGCCGTGTCGATCAGATTGTCCTTGCGGCCGTTCGCCCGCGCCTCGATGTAACGCGCGCCTTCGAACTCGATACGACCGTTGTCGATCTTTTCGAGCCCCATGACACAGCGCAGGAGGGTGCTTTTGCCGCTGCCGCTGGGGCCGATGACGACGATGCGCTCGCTTGGCTCCATCTGGAAGTTCATGCCATCGAGGACGTGCACGTGCCCGCCATAGGATTTGCGCAAATTGTGTACGCTCAGGAAGCCAGACGCCATGACGCCACCCCTCTTTGTTTTTCTTTGGGATGAAGAACGGATGCCACCAAGGCGGCATCCGTTGCAAGGCGAGAGATCTTATTTCGCACCGGCGAGATAGATTTCGCTCCAGTGCTTCAGCAGCCTGTCAACCTCGCCGAGCGCAACCTTCTCCTCGAGGAAGATGTTGAGGACGTCGAGATCGCGCTGCGAGATCGTGGATGGCAGGCCAAAGGAGATGCCCTGCTTCATCAGAGCCGGCGACGCGTCGACAAGGCCGACCTTTTCGGGATTGGCGGTCTGTAGCAGCAAGTTGGTCGTGGAGTCCGCGCCCGCGACGTCCACACGGCCCGAGAGCAGGGCGAGATTGAGGCCGTTGGCGTCGGGAAGACGAACGATTTCGGCTTGCTTGAATCGTTCGGTGACCTTGTGATCCTGGGCCGAGCCGGACATGACGCCGACGCGGATGCCGGGCTTGTCGAAGGTGGAAAGATCGTGAGCCGGATCCTTTACCTTGGTATTGGCGAGCATGTAGGCGAAGTTCATCTCATCGTAGCCGGCGATCGCGCTGTAGTTGATGACGAGCGCGCGGGCAGGGGTGCGGTTCAGTGCGGGGGACATGTCCCATTTGCCGGCCTGCAAACCCGCGACGACATTGTCCCAAGTGGTATCGACGAACTCGACCTTGACCTTGAGGACGTCTGCGAACTGCTTGCACAGGTCGAGATAAGCGCCGCCATACTCCCCTGTTTTCAGATCCTTCATCACGTAGGGCGGAGAAATCGCGGCCGCGCAGCGCAATGCGCCACGATCCTGCACTGCTTTCCAGAAGCCGTCGGCATGAGCGGCCGGGGTTGCCAGCATGGCTGCGGCAATACTGGCCACGCCAAGCATGCCGGCCCGGGCACCGCGGCCGAAACGATCCGCGGTAAGTTTCCATAGATCTGCTATTTTCATGATCATAAATCCCCTTGTTCGTCGGTTAGCCGGCCATGGTCTCTTCCATCCGCCGATTTTTGTGGTTTTCTTATTTTGTTATATCGTATAAATTTTTCAAATCATGTCAAACGAAGTTTTTGGCGGAACCGCAACCAGGCCGGGTGCGTCAATATATCAATTTGAAAATAAACGATTTTTTGATCCCAAAAGCGCTGTTGTCGCGGTTCTGGGATATTGGCGTCTGTCCATATCGCGTCTTGCAATGATGGCAGAAATGTAATTTGTTATATAAAAGATCGTGAAGGGGTTTCGATGAAACGGCATCAAGGCAGACGTATTCTGGTTACCGGCGCGGCCAACGGGATCGGCCTTGCGACGGCGCGCTTTCTTGCCGCGGAAGGGGCTAGGCTCTATTTGGTCGATCTGCCCGGATCATCGCTTGAGGAAAGCACCCTCGCGCTGCGCGGGCAAGGCGAGGTCGCGCTACTCCATCTTTCGGTAACCGACGAAGCGGCGGTGCAAGAGGCGGTGGGCGACATGGTCGCGCGCTATGGCGGTATCGACGCGGTGGTCAATTCGGCCGGCGTCGTTGCGGTCGAGCCGGCGCTTGAGGCTTCTTTAGAGACGTTCCGCCGTGTCGTGGACATCAATCTGACAGGCACGTGGATCGTCTGCCAGGCGGTAGCCCGGCAAATGGCCGACAACGGCGGCGGCGCCATCGTCAACATATCATCCGTCTACGGCTTTCAAGGAGCGCCCAAACGCACCGCATATTGCGCCTCGAAGGGAGCGGTGATCGCGCTCACCGATTCGCTGGCGGTGGAATGGGGGCCGTTCAATATCCGCGTCAATAGCGTGGTGCCGACCGGCACGCGCACAACCATGGTGCAGGATCTGATCGATCGCGGCATATACAACGTCGATGCTGTGTCGCGGCGTACGCCGCTAAGGCGGCTGGCTGAGCCGGAAGAGGTAGCGGCTGCCTGCGGTTTTCTCATCAGTTCCGAGGCCGGCATGGTTACCGGGCATCACCTTCGGGTCGATGGCGGTTGGCTGGCCAACGGCTATCTCATGTAAATTTCAATCATCGGAGACCTAAACCATGGCGAAGCGTCAGAACATCTCCTCAGGCTCGCAGTTCGAAAAGGCCTACGGCTATTCGCGCGCCGTCAAGGCGGGTGACACACTCTATATCTCGGGAACGATCGGGATGGACTATGCGGCCGGCGTCATGCCCGACAACGCTGTCGGCCAGGTCAGGCAGATCATCAAGAACTTCGAGCCCGCGCTGCAGGCGGCTGGAGGCTCGCTTGGCGATATCGTGCAGATCACGACCTATGTCAGCGCGCCCGAAATCTTCAAGGAGGTCGGTCCGGAACTTGGCGTCATCTTCAAGGACATCACGCCGACCAATGCCGCGCTCGTGGTCGGCTTCCCGGTGCCGGGAGTCCTAGTCGAGATCGCCGCCGTCGCCGTCATCGGTTGCGAATGACCGGGAACTGATCGGCCGGAAAGGATCGATGATGTGCAATTCCTGCAATGGAAAATTCGCCTTCGAGATGGCGGACAAGGACGCGATGGCCGCGGCGGCGAAATCTGCCCACGAAAAGCGGGAGGCATGGCATTTCCATGTGCTGGCGCCGAACTGTGCGTTCAGTCCGAACCCGAAAGCCTACACCTTCCTTCTTGAACTGACAGATCAGGATCGGATGGTCTGCTGCTTCTTCGATGAAAGGCCGGTGGCCGTAAACAAGGAACTGCTCGCGCTGCTCCATGGCACTGACGCCCTGTCGGACAAGAAGGCGGCCGAGGGCTCTATCGACGCCGCCGGCAGCGAATTGCTTGATATGATTGGTGCGGCCGCGACGGCGGGCAAGAGTTGGCACCATCACATGATGTTTCCGGCCTGCAAGCTCAACGGGGCGGATGGCAAATGGCGCCTTTTCGTCGAGGTGGAAGGCCAGCAACCGACCTTGCTCGACCATGACAGCGAACCATCGCTGGTCCTCAACCGAATTGAACGCCTCTATTTCGGCCTGAGCTAGGTGTGAGCTTTCGGGAGGTTGTCCATTCGGACCGGACCGGGGAGACTGGAGTTACCACGCTTCAGCACTCACCGGAGGTCCGAATGAACATCCACAAGAATGCCCGTCTCGCACCGCTACGTCGAGAGGAGATGGCACTGTCGGTGATATAAGGCGCTCTTTCCCAAGCCCATGCGGCGCGCGTCTATGGCGTGTCAGCCAAGATCGTGGCGTGCTGGGTCGAGCGCTACAAGGCCGAAGGGCGGGCCGGCATGATCGATCGTTTCCTCGCGGCCCATCCATATGCCACAGGCCACTGCTGCGTCGATTGCCGAGCGCATCGTGGCGCTGCGGCGGCAACGTTGGACCGGCAAGCACATCGCCTATGAGGTCGGCGTGTCGCCGGCCACCGTCAGCCGGGTTCTCAAGCGTGCCGGGCTGTCGCGGCTGAGCGACATCGAGCCGGCTGAACCGATCCGACGCTACGAGCGCGAGCATCCAGGCGAGATGATCCACATCGACATCAAGAAGCTCGGTCGTTTCGAGCGCGTTGGTCACCGCATCACCGGCGATCCGCAAAAGGGCAGATTCCGACATGCCGGCTGGGAGTTCGTCCATGTCTGCATCGATGACGCTTCCCGCATCGCCTTCTCGCAAATCCTGCCCGAGGAGAAAAAGGAGAGCGCTATCGCCTTCCTCAAGGCGGCGCTCGCCTACTACGCCTGCCTCGGCGTTTCGATAGCGCGCGTCATGACCGACAACGGCTCCCTGCTACAGATCGAAGGCCTTCGCCAAGGCCTGCCGCGATCTCGGTCTCAAGCACGTCAGGACAAGGCCATATACGCCCAAGACCAATGGCAAGGCCGAGCGCTTCATCCAGACGGCATTGCGAGAATGGGCCTACGCAATCGCCTATCCCACTTCAGATCACCGCGCCGCTGAACCGCCTGTCTGGCTGCACAGATACAACTGGCATCGCCCACACGGCAGCCTAAAGTCAAAACCACCCATCAGTGGCCTCGGTCTTTCCCAGGACAACCTCTTGAGGCTCCACGAGGCTCTACTTCGATGAGATCGTCCGCGACGGACTCCGCACCAAAAGTTCTGATCAGAAGAAACGATGGCCGATGGGCGCCGCTTGGGGCCGCGGGCTGACAGGTTATCGCCGTTCCTTGATCCCACCATGATCCTAGGACGCGTTTTGTCAGCGATCTGATCCGCCTAGCGCGAGCGGGTTGGATGCTGCACAGGCCGTTCTACCGCAAGCTCGATGTGCGATCACGCCCGCCGCGAAAGCTGATCCTGCGCATTGCGAATGCTGCACGATGTGAATGCAACAAAACCCCAGTGGGTCACAATTTGTGCATGGGGGATTGACGCAGGCCAGCCCGAATGCTTCTATTCTCGATATTCAATAATGATTCTCAATAATCGAGAACAATGCAAATGGGACAATCATCTTCAGCCATGGTTCAGCCGCCAATGCATGTCGGCCTGACCGGCATATCCAAGACTTACGACGGTCATAGCTTCGTCGTGCGCGATCTCAACCTCGACATCGCCAAGGGGGAATTCCTGACGCTTCTTGGTCCTTCGGGTTCGGGCAAGACGACGACGCTCATGATGCTCGCCGGCTTCGAATATCCGTCTGGCGGTGAAATCACCCTGGATGGAAGGCCGATTCAGGACAAACCCCCGGAGAAGCGAAACATCGGCATGGTGTTCCAGAACTATGCCCTCTTCCCGCATATGACAGTCGCTGAAAATGTTGGTTATTCGTTGCGAGTGCGCGGCTCATCCAAGGAGCAGATCGCCGCTCGCGTCGGCGAAGCGCTGGCGATGGTCCAGCTTTCGAACCTTGCGCAACGCAAGCCGACCGCCTTGTCGGGTGGCCAACAACAAAGGGTCGCGCTCGCTCGCGCGCTTGTCTTCGAGCCCAGCCTTGTGCTGATGGATGAACCGCTCGGCGCCCTGGACAAGAAGCTGCGGGAGGACCTGCAACTCGAAATCCGTCGAATCGCCGACCGGCTTGCCCTGACAGTCGTCTATGTGACACACGATCAGCACGAAGCGCTGACGATGTCCGACAGGATCGCCATCTTCAACGACGGCCGCATCCAGCAAATCGGCTCAGCGCAGGATATCTATGGCCGTCCCGCGAACCGCTTTGTAGCCGAGTTCGTTGGTGACAATAACTGCCTCGATGCGAAAATCGTCTCGATCGAAGGCGATTTGGCCCGCGCAAGACTGGCCGGCGGTCAAGAAATCTGGGCACGCAGCAGCGCGCACGCAAAGGTTGATCGACGGGCAACGATCGCCATCAGGCCCGAGAGCGTCCGCGTCACCGGGCAGGACCGCGGCGGAACGCTCAGCGGGCAGGTCAGCGACATCATTTATTGCGGCGACCAGTTCCGGATCCACGTCGAACTGCCGGGCGGGGAACGGTTGATTGCGAAGAGCTCATCATCGGCCGGAATCCAGATGGAGATGGGCAGCCATGTCCGTCTCGACTGGGAGCCCCACGATGCCTGGGCGCTTGACGGCAGATAACACAACTGAAAATCCAGAGAGGACATCACATGTTGGGAGTGCGTTCGTTCAAACAGTCATGCCTTGTCGGGCTTGTCCTGACTGCGGCGAGTTTTCCAGCCCTGGCAGACGGCCTGACGGTCGTCTCCTGGGGTGGGGCTTTGCAGGAGGCACAGACAAAGGCTTTCCTCGATCCCTACGCGAAGGCAAAGAACATCACCTTGACCCAGGATACCTGGAGCGGCGAACTGGCCAAGCTGCGTGCCATGGTCGATAGCGGCAATGTCGCCTGGGACGTCATCGACGTCGATCCGCAAACGGGGGCGACCGCTTGCGACCAGGGGTTGCTCGAGAAGATTGGTGACGACGCAGCCTTCAAGTCCGCGGGCCTCGTGGAAGGCGCCCTCACCGACTGCGCGGTGGGAACGAGCGTCTACGCCACGATCTTGGCGTTTCAGAAACAGGCATTCCCGAACGCGCCCACCAAATTGACCGACATTTTCGACACGACGACCTTCCCGGGCAAACGCGGCTTCCGCAAGAGCCCGGTGGACACGCTCGAACTCGCCTTGCTCGCGGATGGTGTGGCGGCGTCCGACATCTATGCAACCCTGGCGACGCCCGCCGGCGTTGATCGAGCCTTCAAGAAGCTCGACACAATCAAGAAAGACATCGTCTGGTGGGAGGCTGGCGCGCAGCCGCCACAACTTCTCAAATCCGGCGAAGTGAAGATGGCGCTGGCCTGGAACGGCCGCATTGCCGATGCCAACGCCAAGGAAAACGCCGATCTTGGGGTCGCCTGGACCAATCAGATCCGCGGCTTTGACATGTGGGTCATCCCCTCCGGTTCGAAGAATCTCGCCGCCGCCAAGGAGTTCGTGGCTTTCAGCGTCAAGCCGGATGTCAACGCCACACTGAGCAACTACATCGCCTACGGACCAACGGTAAAGGCAGCCAGCGATCTCATAGCAAAGGACGTGCTGCCGAACCTGCCGTCCGCCCCTCAGAACAGCGAGGGCGCGCTGGCCCAGGACGGAGCGTTCTGGGCCAAGAACGGGGACGCGCTGAACGCGCGCTTCTCCAGTTGGATTTCCCAGTAGGCCGGGTGGGAGTTATTGGATGACACTGCCATACGGCGACGTGGGCTTGGCAATGACGCAGCAAGATGCCCTGACGGGAAACATCGCGTCATCGACGGCTGGTGTCGTCGTTCGGTCCTCGATCAGGAGCGACAACAACCGGAGGGCAACTCGGGCTGCCCTTCCGGCGGCGCCGCTCCTGATCTTCCTGCTTCTGTTCCTGGTGATTCCCATAGGGTCTGTCGTTCATACGGCGATATCGGACGGAGAAATCGCCAAGGCACTGCCACTGACGACGCAGACACTTCAGGCCTGGGATGGCGACGAGCTTCCAGCCACTGCCATCTTCATGACGCTCGGGCAGGAACTGGAGGCCGCGGGACATGTCGGATCCGTGCGCCCGCTAGCCCGTCGGCTGGGATACGAACTGACCGGTGGGGCGAGTGCCATCCTCAACGCTCAGCGGGCGCTTTCCGAGGATTTCGATCGCGCCGATCCGAAGGCCTGGAAAGCCCACTTGATCAAGGCAGACGGGGCGTGGGGACAAGGTGGCGTGTGGAGCATCATCAAGCAACATGACAGTCGCTACAGCGCTTTCTATTTGCGTTGGGCGACCGGCTTTCCCGTTAAGATCGAAGCCGATGGCAGCCTGTCTCGGGAATCGAGCTACGATTTCAGGTCGATCTATCTCAGGACGATCCTGATCAGCCTTGTCGTCACGGGCCTCACAATCGTGATCGGATACCCGGTCGCATACGTCATCGCCAATTCGAGCGGGCGAACCGCTGCGATCCTCCTGTTCTTCATCCTCCTTCCGTTCTGGACCTCGCTCCTCGTGCGGACAATGTCGTGGATAGTCTTCCTCCAGACCAATGGCGTTCTCAACAATGCGCTGGCCGGAACGGGACTGACATCCGAGCCGCTACCCCTTCTTTACACGCGCATGGCGACGATCATCGCGATGATCCAGATCCAGCTGCCGTTTACGGTCCTGCCCATGATCAGCGTGATGCGCGCGATTCCAGCGAACCATGTAAAGGCCGCCCGCAGCCTCGGTGCAGGTCCTCTTCTGGCACATGCGACGATTTTTCTGCCGCAGGCGGTTCCGGGCATTGCCGCCGGCGGACTTCTCACCTTCGTGCTGTGCCTTGGCTTCTATTTGACGCCAGCATTGGTGGGTGGACCGTCCGATCAGATGGTGAGCTTCTTCATTGCGAGGTTTACCAATGAAGATCTGAATTGGGGGCTCGCTTCGGCACTTAGCGTCATACTCATTTTTGGAGCGGGAATTGTGGCACTCCCCCTGGCGCGCCATGTCGCACGTCACTCATCGGATCGGATCTGACCATGGGCCGCCGCGTCTACACCGAGTTTCCCGCCTACATTCGCATACCGCTTTACGGATTTGTTGGGATCGCTCTTCTCCTGCTGGTCCTGCCGCTGGCAGTCGCTCTCCCGATTTCGTTCAATGCCGATCCCTGGTTCACCTACCCATTCCGTGCAGTGTCTCTCCGCTGGTTCGAACAGCTCTTTTCCTCGCCCCTGTGGATCGGGGCGATGATCAACAGTCTGGTGATTGCGATTTCGACCACCGTCGTTGCCACGACGCTGGGCACACTCGCGGCAATCGGCCTCGTCAATCCAAGGTTTCCTTTCCGGACGGCAGTAATGGCGCTTGCCATCTCGCCCATGATCGTTCCCGTCGTCGTGCTGGGTCTCGGCCTGTTCATTTTCTTTTCGCCGCTCGGCCTCAACTATTCCTACGCTGGCGTCGTCATTGCCCACACCATTCTGGCCTCGCCCTTCGTTGTCATCACTGTCACGGCGGCACTGACGCGCTTCGACTTCAACCTGATGCGGGCTGCGGCAGGTCTTGGCGCCGGCCGCGTAACGGCATTTCGAACGGTGATGCTTCCAATCATCGCGCCAGGCGTGGCCGCGGGGGCGGTCTTCGCCTTTGCCTCGTCATTCGACGAAGTGGTGATGGTCCTGTTCATTGCCGGACCTCAGCAGCGCACGCTTCCAAAGCAGATGTTCACGGGACTGCGTGAGCAACTCGATCCCACGATCCTCGCTGCGGCCGCGGTGATGATCATACTGACGAGTTGCCTGATGGCCGTAGCCTACAACGCCAACAAGAATAGGTAAGGTGATGCTGCACATCATGTCGCAAGAGACCGGGACGAGCGGGGCGGCGGAAGCCGGATTGTTCGCCGACGATTATCTCGAGGAGCCCTATTGGTGGTCGGCGGCGCCGCTGCCCTCCGTCAGCGAGAACATGGAACCGGCGTTGCTTGACGGTAGGGCGGACGTCGTCGTCGTTGGCAGCGGCATCACGGGTCTGGTCGCCGCGCTGCATCTGGCGCGCGAGGGTTGTGACGTTGCCGTTCTCGATGCGCAGAGGATCGGCGAAGGCGCCGCACGCCGCAATGCCGGTTTCGTTGGCCGCACGCTCAAGCGGTCCGTTGAATGGCTGACGGCAAAGTCCGGGCGCGACCACGCGGTGCGGGTCTATCGCGAGCTTGATGCCGCTCTCCGTGGGGTCCAGGCCTTCGTCGACCGCGAACGGATCGAATGCCACTACCAAACCTGCGGCCGCTTCATTGCCGCCAATTCGAACGCCCATTTTCGAGCGTTGGTTACAGAACTCGAACAGACCCGACAGGCCGTCGGCTTTGACTATTCCGTGGTCGAGAAGCATGAAGTTCGATCGGAGATCGCCTCTGACGGCTACCATGGCGGCGCGGTCATTCCAGACCTCGGTTCGATTCATCCAGGGCTTTATCACGCAGGCCTTGTCCGCAAGGCGCTCGAAGCCGGCGTCAGGCTGTACCCCCTCACGAATGTGGTGGGCGTCGATCATGACGCGCGTGGGAAGACCGTTCGAACGTCGAGAGGCGGCATTGCCGCCCGTCATGTCATTATCGCGACCAATGGCTATACGAGCCGCGACCTGAAATGGCTTGCAAGGCGGGTCATTCCGTTCCGCGGCTTTCTGATTGCAACCGAGCTGTTGCCGCCGGAAACGATCGACAGGGTCATACCGCACCGCCGTACCTATCTCGATACCAAGATGAATATCGATTTCCTGCGCCCGGCACCCGATTCGAGCCGCCTTCTCTTTGGTGGCATGACCGGTACGGCGAGCCCGACGGCGACGCCTCTCGCCGGAGCGCTACGCGATCGCCTGGTGAGGATTCTGCCTGATCTCAAGGGTGTCCGGCTCAGTCGTGCCTGGACCGGGCACTGCGCTGGAACTTTCGATTTCATGCCCCATATCGGAACGAAGGACGGCGTGCATTTCGCTCTCGGCTACAACTTCGCCGGCATTCCGCTCGGAACACATTTCGGGGAGAAACTTGCAGCCAGAATTCTTGAACGAGGAGACCCGTCGTCCGTCTTCGATGTCGAAAAATTCCCCACGGCCCCGTTCTATGGCGGCTCCCCGTGGTTCGTGCCCTTGGCTATGCGCTATTTCGACTGGCATGATGATCGAATCGCAAAGGGCTAGAGCGCGGACATCATGGACAAGAGCACATCGAGCAAGACGGCGACAGAAAAGCCGTTGGAACGCTATGTCCGTATTCTCGAGATCGTAGCCGGCTTTCCGGACGGCATTTCGGGAACGACCGTCGGCGAGATGCTCGATTTGCCGAAAGCCTCGGCCTACAGGCTGATGAAGAGTCTGGCCGATGTTGAGTTGATCGAGCAAAGCGGCCCAAAGACGGCCACCTTCAAGCTCGGGCGACGGCTGGAAAGGCTGCTCTTTTCTGGCGTCAGCGACGAATGGCTCAAGGTCGTCGCGCGGCCCACCCTCCAGGAACTATCCGAACAGACGGGGCAAGCCTGCTTCATCGCGCGACTTTCCGGCAATACCGTCCGCAGCGTGGACATGGTCTCGCCTGGCAATCTGGTCAGGGCCTACATCGTTCCAGGGCTTGAAATCCCGGCCCATGCCGGCGCCTCCGCCAAAGCGATCCTCGCCTTTCAGGACCCCGACTTTATCGCTTCCGTGCTTGACAGGCCGTTGAAGCGGTTCACCGCAGCCACAAAAATCGACTTCGCCCAGCTTCTGGGCGAGTTGGAGACCGTGCGCAAAACCGGCGTGGCATATTGCATCGGGGAGGATGTGGATGGATTTGCCGGGATCGCCGCCCCGATCAGGATCGAGGGCCAGCGTACGCTGCACAGCCTCTGCGTGACGGGCACGATCCATGGGATCCTGGAGGCCAATCGAGACCGTAACGTCTCGCTCATCAAGCGACTCGCGGAGAAACTTTCCAAGATACTCGAAAAGCAATTCCAGCTGACCGTGAAATCCAGCACTTGACTGGAAAGTAATCTCTCTATTTCGAAGCGCCTGGGAATGCTCTATGGCGCTCTATTTGGCATTTATATTAAAGATCGACGCTCGTTGATTTGGGATCTTCGGGTTTCGTCCTGGTATTTTTCTAGGTAGGACTCTCCTAGATTAGCCTTTTCAGCGAGAAATCAACCTCTCGGTCGATTTTATATTGACACGAAACACGCCCTCGGCCTACTTTCTCGTAAATTGATTTATGGTATCGATTATCGAGAAAGGCAATTCAATGACCGTGATCGACTGGCGGCTGGCCGCCTCCAATCTCACCCTGCGCGGGCAATCCTTCATAGACGGCAGGTTCGTCGACGCTGTGTCCGGTGGCGTGTTCGGCGCGATCAATCCCGCCAACGGGACAACGCTGACCCAGGTCGCGTCTTGCGACGCGGCGGATGTTGACTTGGCGGTACGTTCCGCGCGGAGGGCTTTCGACTCTGGTTCCTGGTCGCGGCGCTCGCCGAGCGAGCGCAAGAAAGTGCTGCAGCGGTTCGCCGAGCTGATGCATCAACACGGTGATGAACTGGCCTTGCTTGAGACCCTGAACATGGGCAAGCCGATCTCCGATGCACGGTCCATCGACGTCCCGGGATCGGCCAATACGATCGCCTGGTACGCCGAGGCTATCGACAAGATTTACGACGAGATCGCTCCGACCGGCGGCGGCGCACTGGGCATGATCACGCGCGAGCCCGTAGGCGTTGTGGCAGCGGTCGTTCCATGGAATTTTCCATTGCTGATGGCATGCTGGAAACTCGGACCGGCACTTGCAGCGGGCAATTCAGTCATCCTCAAGCCAGCCGAGCAGTCGCCGCTTTCCGCCATTCGGCTCGCGGAGCTCGCGGCGGAAGCCGGCATTCCGGATGGCGTGTTCAACGTGGTTACCGGCCTTGGCGAGACCGCGGGCAAGGCACTTGGCTTGCACATGGACGTCGACGCGGTGACGTTCACCGGCTCGACTGAAGTCGGCAAGCTCTTCATGAGCTATTCTGCCCAGTCGAACATGAAGCGCGTTGCGCTCGAATGCGGCGGCAAGACCCCGCATATCGTCATGGCCGATTGTGGCAACCTCGATGAAGCCGCGACGGCGGCGGCCTATGGCATCTTTTTCAACCAGGGTGAGGTCTGCAACGCCGGCTCGCGCCTGCTGGTCGACGCCAAGATCAAGGATGTGTTCCTGGAGAAGGTTATCGCCGTCGGGAAAACGCTTACCATTGGCGATCCCCTTGACGCCGCCACGAAGCTTGGCGCCATGGTCAGCCAGGTCCAGATGGACCGTGTGCTCGACTACATCGACATCGGTGCCAGGGAAGGCGCCGAGCTCAAGTCCGGCGGCAAGCGTGTCCTCGGCGAGACCGGCGGCTACTACATCGAACCGACCGTCTTCGACAATGTCAGCAACAAGATGAGGATTGCGCAGGAGGAGATCTTCGGTCCCGTCCTTGCCACGATCTCCTTTTCCGGGGCTGAAGAAGCAGTCGCGCTTGCCAACGACACCATCTACGGCCTCGCCGCCGCGGTGTGGACCGATAACATCGACGTCGCGCTCTCCACCGCCCGACGGCTAAGAGCGGGTTCGGTCTGGGTCAACAATTTCGACGAGAGCAACATCACGATGCCCTTCGGCGGCTACAAGCAGTCGGGCTTCGGACGGGACAAATCGCTGCATGCGATCGACAAATACACCGAGCTCAAGGCAACCTGGATCAAGATCCGCGCCTAGAGCCGGATCATCCCCCTGACCAAGCACGTCTCCTCGCCCTATGATGCGAGGTACAGAAAGAGCCACGCATGCGGGATCCACGCTTCGATATCCTGTTCGAGCCGGTACAGATCGGACCTGTTGTCGCCCGCAACCGATTCTACCAGACACCTCACTGCAACGGCATGGGCAATTTGCGACCGCAAGCCCATGCCGCGATGCGCGGTATCAAGGCCGAAGGCGGATGGGCGGTGGTCAACACCGAGCATTGCTCGGTTCATCCCTCTGGCGACCTCATGCCGGAGGTTCTGCAGATGCTGTGGGATGACGGCGACATTCCTCCGCTCGCATTGATGGTCGAAGCGGTCCACGAGCACGGCTCGCTCGCCGGCGTCCAACTTGCCTACCCCGCCTACTACAATGCCAATCGCATGACCCGCGAAGTGCCGCTCGGCCCGATGGACCGGCCCGTCAGCGGACACCATCCGGTCCAGGTTCGCGCCATGGACAAATCCGACATCAAGGCGCTGCTGGGTTGGTGGAAGGCCGCGGCGCAGCGTGCGCGCAAGGCCGGCTTCGACATCCTCAATGTCGACGGCAATTTTTCCACCATCGCCTTCCAATTCATCTCGCCCCGCAATCAACGAACCGACGAATATGGCGGCTCGCTGAAGAACCGGGTCCGCCTGCTGAAGGAGTTGATCGAGGCGACGCGAGAGGGTGGCGGCGATGCCTGCGCTGTCAGCGTACGCTTGATCATTGATGAGCTGTTTGGCCCCGAGGGCCTTCGCGTCGCGGAGGAGGGGATCGAGGCGATCAGCCTGCTCGCCGAACTGCCGGACCTGTGGGATCTCGTGGTAGGAACCTGGGCGGACGATTCACCAACCTCGCGCTTCGCATCGGAGAACGACCACGAGCCGTTCATGACCGGGATCAAGGGCGTCACCACCAGGCCGGTCGTGGGTGTAGGGCGCTTCACCTCGCCCGACACCATGGCGAGCCTGATCCGCCGCGGCGTGCTTGACATGATTGGCGCCGCGCGCCCGTCGATCGCGGATCCCTTCCTGCCGAAGAAGATCGAGGAGGGTCGCTACGAGGACATCCGCGAGTGCATCGGCTGCAATATCTGCGTGTCGAGCCACTTTGCCATGACGAACCTGCGCTGCACGCAGAATCCGACGATGGGCGAGGAATGGCGGCGAGGCTGGCACCCCGAACGAATTTCCGCCAGATCAAGCGATGCGACCGTGCTCGTGGTCGGCGGTGGACCGGCGGGCCTCGAATGCGCCCGGGCCCTCGGGCAGCGCGGCTACCAGGTAACCCTGGCTGAGCGGCAGAACCGTCTCGGTGGCCGTGTGACCCTCGAGGGCGAGCTGCCGGGCCTGCGTGAGTGGCTGAGGGTTCGGGACTGGCGCATCACGCAGATCGACAAGCTCAGGAATGTCGGGGTCTATCTCGAAAGCGATCTCGGATTGGCCGACATTCTCGAATTCGACGCAGATGAGGTCGTGCTGGCGACTGGGTCTCAATGGCGCGCCGATGGAGTAGGGCGCGCGGCGTTCAAACCGCTTGCCCTGTCGGCCGGAGTGCCTGTCTTCACGCCGGACGACATTATGGGCGGCAACATCCCTTCAGGGCGGATTATCGTCTATGACGACGACCACTATTACATGGGCGCCGTGATCGCCGAAAAGCTGGCGCTAGCGGGCAAAACAGTCACGTTGGTCACGCCGGCGGCCGACGTCTCCTCCTTCACCGTCAATACCCTTGAAAACATCCGCACGGCCAAGCGGCTCCATGAGCGCGGCGTCGGGATGGTTACGCATATGGCGCTGGCCGGCACCCGAGACAGCCTGGCACTCTTCGTCGATGCGCGAACCGGGGCCACGGCGCACAAGGAGGCCGACGCCCTTGTCCTCGTCACGGCTCGGCTGCCGCGCAACGAACTGTTTGAAGCACTGACCGCGCGTCTTGATCAGGGCAATGCAGGCCGCCTGCGCCGCGTCTCACGCATCGGGGATTGCGAAGCGCCGGCTGCCATTTATGCCGCCGTATACTCAGGCCACCGTTTTGCTCAAGAATTCGAGAGCGGCAACCCGACGTTGCGTCGCGAGCGGATCAACCTTGCCACCTAGAACCAAGCGATGAGCATTCTCATGTCAGCACCAGCGACACCAAATTCCGAAAAGCTCTATGCCCGCGCCCGCGAGGTCATGCCTGGCGGAAACACCCGTACGACTGTCTATCGAAAACCACATCAGATTTATGCCTGGCGCGGCGATGGGTGCCGGATCACCGATGTCGATTGCCATGTCCGGATCGACGCCTTGGGAAACTTCACCTCTCTGATCCATGGCTATGGCAACCGCCGGATTCTCGAGGCGGCTACACGGCAGCTCGAAGCCGGAACTTGTTTCGGCATGCCCACCGAGAGCGAGATCCGACTGTCGGAAATACTGTGCGATCGTTTGCCGTCCGTCGAGCAGCTTCGCTACACCAATTCCGGCACGGAAGCGGTGATGAACGCGATCAAGGCCGCGCGCGCCTATACCGGCCGACCGAAGATTGCAAAATGCGAGGGCGCCTACCACGGGACCTACGATCCGGCCGAGACAAGCCAGGACGCCAGCCCCGCTACCTGGGGCGATATCGACAGGCCGGGATCCGTGCCGACCGCCAAAGGGACACCCCAGGGCGTGCTCGACGATGTCGTCGTCATTCCCTTCAATAATACCCCGGTCGCCGAGGCCATTCTGCGCGCCAGCGGCAACAGCCTTGCCGCCGTGCTCGTTGATGTCATGCCCAACCGCGCCGGTCTCGTCCCGGCAAAGCCCGAATATCTGGCCATGCTGCGCCGCGTCACGCGCGAACTCGGAGCCTTGCTGATCCTTGACGAGGTCATCACGTTTCGCCTTGGTTACAATGGCGCACAGGGCCGTTTCGACATCGACCCGGACCTCACAACGCTCGGCAAGATTATCGGCGGCGGCTTTGCAATCGGGGCCATCGGCGGTCGCGCGGAAGTGATGTCGGTGTTCGATCCGAGCAAGGGCCAGCCCGCGGTGCCGCATGGCGGCACGTTCAGTGCCAATCCCATGTCGATGTCGGCCGGGATAGCCGCTCTTGAAGATTTGACGCCTCCTCTATTCGAGAAGCTCGAGGCGCTCGGCGATCGCTTCGACCAAGGGATTCATGCTTGTTTCAGCCGACATGGAATCAAGGGACAGGTGACCGGACTGGGTTCGCTGCGCCGTGTCCACCTGACGGACGCACCGTTGAGCGACTACCGCTCCACATTCGCGGCGGCCGATGGCGGCGCGCGGGTTTCGGCCCTCGCCAAGGCATTGTTCGACCAAGGCGTGATCATTGCGAGCAACGGGCTGATGGCGTTCTCCACCGTCATGGAAGACGCGGATATCGATGAAATAGTGCGGGCCTTCGACCGAGCATTGCCGGCATTCGCATGACGATCAGCGGCAAGGAAAACCTCCGGACAGCCAAGGAGCAGCGAATGAAAAGGCAACGGGTCGACGTGACCAACAACTGGGGAGCGGCTATCGGCTATTCCCGGGCCGTCCGCGCCGGAAACACCATTGTCGTATCGGGCACCTCGGCCTCTGGATCCAACGGCACGCTTCACCCCGGTGACGCGGAGGGGCAAGCCATCGTGGTCCTGGAGCGCATCGGCGCGGCGCTACGCCAACTCGACGCCTCGATCGAGGATGTCGTCGAGACGCGTATCTTCCTGCGCGACATGAAGGATTGGGAAGCTGTCGGCAGGGCCCATGGCGCCGTCTTTGGCGACGTTCGACCGGCCACGACGATGGTTCAGGGGGCGCTCATCGACGACAGCCTGCTCGTCGAGATCGCCGCCACGGCTATCCTTGCAAGCTGAAAGAAATCACATGTCCAGGGACACCATCATTACCTGCGCCGTGACCGGCAGCCTCACGCGGTTGGAAGACAATGAAAATTTGCCGGTCACGCCGGAACAGATCGCGGCCTCCGCACTCGAGGCGGCCGATGCGGGCGCGGCCATCCTGCATCTTCATGTCCGCCATCCCGACGGTCGACCGTCGATGGAACGCGATCACTATCGCGAACTCGTTCGCCTGATCCGCGCCAAGAACACGGAGGTGATCCTCAATATCACCACCGGCCCCGGCGGCCGGTTCCAACCCGGTGAAGAGGATCCCAAAATTGCCGGCCCACGGACGAATTTCGTGACAGCCGAGCGCCGCGTCGAGCACATCCGCGATCTGCGGCCCGATATCTGCACCCTGGATCTCAATACGATGACGTTCGGGACTGAGGTGGTCATCAATACACCACCTTACGTCAAGAGGATGGCCGAGATCATTTATGATTGCGGAGTACGACCCGAGTTCGAGCTTTTCGACAGCGGTGACATCAGCCTGCTCAACGACTTCCTCGCCAGCGGCGTGTTTCGTGGCCCACCGCTCGCAAGCCTTGTGCTCGGTGTGAAGTACGGTTTCGCGACGACGCCGGAGACGATGATGTTCGCCCGCAACATGCTGCCTCGGGACGCCATCTGGACAGGTTTCGGCATTGGCCGGGCTGCTTATCCGATGTTGATGCAGTCCTACCTGCTCGGCGGCCATGTACGGATCGGCATGGAGGACACTATCCGGATGTCGCGGACCGAACTCGTGAAGAGCAATGCCGAACTCGTCGAGAAGGCGAAATGGCTCCTGGAAAAGCTCGGCGCGACTATCGCCAGTCCAGGCCGGGCAAGATCTGAGCTTTTATTGAAAACTTAGAGGGCATCGCCATGGCCGTCGACAAGAATGCATTCGTCTGGGAATATCCCTTCCTGATCGAAGACCAACTGTCGGAAGTCGAGCGCATGGTGCGCGACGGGGTCGCCGTCTTTGCCGCGGACAAGCTCGCGCCATGGAAGGCCTTTGACCATTGGAACACTGAACATCCGCACATTCATATGCTGGTACGAGGGGGCGCCGACAATGGTGAGAACCTCGTCATCTCGCGCGACTACATCCGCCAGGGCATGCACAACCGGGCGAGCGACATCGCACGGTAGGTCGATGCCGAGCGCTGGACGCAGCTCGACCGTCAACTCGTCGCGCGCGCCCGTCGAAGTCGGGGAGGGCGGCTTCGCTTGCAACCTCATCGACACGCTACGCGATGGAGAGGTGAATGCGCTCGGCGCTCGACTCGCTGCCGAGACCGGACTGCCGTTGCGAGAGCTTCTGAAGCTGACCAGGTAGCTGGCATCTATCGACAGTGCTTTCCGCTCGCCTCCGGCCGCTTCGCGAGCATGTTTCCGGTGTTGCCCGCGAAGGAGGCGGAGTAGATTGGGTCATCGGAAGAAGCGAGCACTTGGGTTGTGAATCCAGACGACTGTCTGGCGAATTTCACGCTTGCAGCGGAATTTCCAGATCCGTAGTCAAACGACAGCCTTGCGTAGCATCTCGGCCGTTCAAATCAGCTTGTGCGTCATCTGAAAGCGGACTTCCGCATCGGTGGCGGAATGTCCGGGACTCGGCCCATTTCGGCGGCGAACGGGCGTTCGGTTGGCTGCGGGTAGGCTACGAGCACAGAGCGTACAACATCCGCGGTTCATGCTGCCGGAATATAGAACTGCTCGGCGGGTGATCGCGCCGGATTGTGGGCGCGTCTCGCGATGCCCGTGCACAGCTTCCAGCCGGCCCTATCCCGATCTGCCGTTTTTTCAGTTCGCTGGCATGCGTCGACGTCCATCCGCCATGCGCCCCACGATCATCTCCGCAATCGGGATCGCCGACGTGGCGGCGGGTGAGGGGGCGTTGCAGACATGCAGCATGCGTTCCGTTTGTGCGAATAGGAAATCGTGGATGAGGGCGCCGTCTTTGCGCACGGCTTGCGCGCGGATGCCTGCTTCGTGCGGGAGCAGGTCGGTGAGGTCGAGGCTCGGGCAGTATTTCCGGCACTCCTCCAGATAGCCTGGCTTCCAGAGCGAGTTACGGAGTTCCGCCAACGCCGATCCGCGGTTGGCGAACACGGTCTTCCAGAAGCCGGGAAACAGCGCGTAGTCGGCCATGTCCAAAACATTGAACGAAAGCCGTGGATAGCCCTCGCGGGCAAAGCCGATCACGGCATTCGGCCCGACCGTGACGCTGCCGTCGATCATCCGCGTCAGGTGCACGCCGAGGAAGGGCAAGGCGGGATCCGGGACGGGATAGATCAGATGGCGGACGATGTCGTTCTTCGATGCGGGCAGGCGATAGTATTCGCCGCGGAAGGGAATGATGCGATGCTCGATCGAGAGCCCAGCGAGCACGGCCAGCCGGTCCGATTGGAGACCGCCGCAGACCACCAGTTGCTTCGCCTGCCAGTTTTCGCCGACCGACGAGATGTCGACGGAATCCCTGGCTTCGCGAATGCCGGTGACGCGCGTCGACAGGCGGATCTCGCCGCCGAGCGCCTTGATGCGCCTGCCCATGGCCTGGCAGACGTCGGCATAGCTGACGATGCCGGTCGAGGGCACGAAAAGCGCGCCGAGGCCGCTGATGTTCGGTTCCCGCTCCTTCAATTCACCCTCGCTGAGGCTATGGACTTCGATCGTGTTCTGCTTCGAGCGTTCGTGGAGCGCCTCCATGCGCTGCAGTTCGAGGGCGGAGGTGGCGACGAGGAGTTTGCCGCAGACATCGAAGCGGATGCCGTTTTCCTGGCAGAAGGCCTTGGTGGCATCCGCGCCCTTGCGGCAGAGCTCGGCCTTCAGGCTGCCCGGCGGATAGTAGATGCCGGCATGGATGACGCCACTGTTGTGGCCGGTCTGGTGCTTGCCGAGAGCCACCTCCTTCTCCAGGAGGATCAGGCTGCTGCCGGGATAGGTCTCAAGCAGCCGCATGGCCGTCGCCAGGCCGACGATCCCGCCGCCGATGACGCAATAGTCGAAAATCATATGCCTTGCCCCTGTCTGCCTGCTTATGCAGTCTGACGGTCGCCGTAGCCGAAATAGGCCTCTTCCAGCGCATGCCCGTCGGCAAGCTCGCTTGCCGAACCCTCGAGCGCGACATGGCCGTTGCGCAGCACGTAGATGCGGGAAGCGAGGTCGAGGATGCGGGCAGTGGACTGTTCGACGACGAGCAGGCTCAGCCCGCTGGCGTTAAGCTGGCGGAGGCTTTCGTAGACCTGGTCGATCACCAGCGGCGCAAGGCCAAGCGACGGTTCATCGATCATCATCAGCGACGGGCGCTGCAGGATGGCGCGGGCAATGGCAAGCTGCTGCTGCTCGCCGCCGGAAAGGTGGCCGGCAACGCCGCGGTAGCGGTTCCTGAGGATCGGAAAGGTTTCCAGAACCCGCTCCAGGTCGGCGGCCGCTTCGGCCTTGTCCTTGCGAACCATGCCGCCGAGCAACAGGTTTTCCCGCACTGTCAGTGTCCGGAAGATGCTGCGGCCTTCCGGCACCAGTGCCAAACCTTTCCGGCACAGCTTTTCCGGCGCCTGGCCGGCGATCGACTCGCCATTGAGAACAAGCGTGCCCCCCGTCGGCGCCATGAGCCCGGAAATTGACTTCAGAAGCGTGGACTTGCCGGCGCCGTTGGGGCCGACGACGAAAATAATCTCGCCCTTTCTGACCTCAAGATCGACCGATTTCAGGGCAGCAAGCCGGCCATAACCGGCGGTGAGGCCGCGTATTTCAAGCATGTGGTTCCCCTTTGACGGTCTATGGGCGCCGATCGAACTCGGAAGGGCCCCGCCGCATTTTTGCCGTTGACAAAAAAAATCTAACCCGCATTCTGTCTTCTGTCCACAGAGGACTATGTACAAATAATTGAAGCGGTGCACCGCTCACCGCCAAGGGGAACGACGATGAAATCTGTTGCTGTGGCCGCCTCGGCCGCAATCGCCCTTCTGTTGCCTATTGCTGGCGTGCGCGCTGAAGAGCCGATCAAGGTCGGCTTCGCCATCGCAGAATCCGGCTGGCTTTCGAACTACGACAGCGCGCCCTACAAGGCGGCGGTCATGAAGATCGAGGAGATCAACAAGGCTGGCGGCCTGCTGGGACGCCAGATCAAGTATTCCGTCATGGACACCAAGACGGACCAGGCCCGCGCTGCAACCGTCGGCGCGCAGCTCGTCGATAGCGGCGTCGACATGCTGGTCGTCTCCTGTGACTACGATTTTGGCGCCCCGTCTGCGCTCGCCGCCAAGCAGGCGGGCAAGATCGCCTTCAGCTTGTGCGCCGCCGATCCGAAGATGGGCGTGCAGGGCGTCGGCCCGCTCACCTTCACCGCCAACAGCGCGGCGCAGTCGGAAGGCATCGCGATTGCCGAATATGCCCAAAAGAAGATGAGCCTGAAGTCGGTCTACGTGCTCGAAGACCTGACGATCGAATACAACAAGTCGGCCTGCGCCGGATTCCGCGCGGCTTGGGCCGCGGGTGGCGGCGAGGAAACGATCCTCGGCAACGACACCTTCAAGAACGACGACCCGTCGATCGCCTCGCAGATCACCCGCCTCAAGGGGCTTGCAAAACAGCCGGACGCGGTCTTCGTCTGCTCGTTCACGCCGGGTGGCGCTTCTGCAGTGCGCCAGCTGCGCGCCGCCGGCATCGACCAGCCAATCCTCGCCAACACGGCGATGGTCGACAATTATTGGCTCAACGCCGTACCGGGCCTGAAGGATTTCTACCTGCCCGCCTTCATGTCGCTTTACGGCGATGATCCGCGGCCGGAGATGAACAAGTTCCTTGAAAGCCACAAGGCGCGTTACGGCGAGGCGCCGGTCTCCTCCTACTCGGTGCTGGGCTACAGCCTCATCGAGCAGTGGGCGTATGCGGTCGAGCAGGCGAAGACGACTGAATCCGAAGCGGTGGTCGGCGTCATGAACTCCTTCAAGGACCAGCCGTTCACGGCCGGCCCGACCTCGTTTACCGATCAGCTGCATATCCAGGTCGACCGCCCCTGGTTGATCATGAAGGTCGAGAACGGCTCCTTCCATGCCGTCGAGGTCTACCGGAACTCGTTCAAGCCGGACATGAAGCTCCTGTTCCGCGTCGGTCAGTAACCGGCAGCGATCCGCCGGCCGCATGGTGGTGCGGCTGGCGGAACCAAATCTCCTGGCAAATTCATAGTCGAGCTTACTGATAGGTCTCGCCCGGTATGTCACGTCCATCGAAAAGATCGGGATCGAAAGAGCGGCTGGAAGCCCGCGGTGTTGCCGTCGCCTTTGGCGGCATCCGGGCGCTCAGCGGGGTCGACCTCGAACTCAGGCGCGGCGAAGTCCTCGGCCTCATCGGCCCGAACGGCGCCGGCAAGACGACCATGGTCAATGTGCTGAGCGGCTTCCAGCGGCCGACGAGCGGCAGCATCCGCCTTGACGGCATCGACGTCTCACGGCTGACCGCCCGCAAGATCGCCCGGGCCGGCATCGGCCGTAGCTTTCAGGCGGCGCGGCTGTTCCGGACGATGACGGTGGAGCAGAACCTCTCCGTCGCGGCGATCGGCAGTGGGCTGTCTCGTCGGGAGGCACGGGAGCGGGCGCTCGACATCCTCGACTGGATGGGCCTCGCTGGGAAGGCCGACCACCGTTGCGACAGCCTTTCCTATGGCGACGAGCGGCGCGTCGGCATTGCCCGAGCACTTGCCTTGCAGCCGTCCTTCGCGCTGCTCGACGAGCCGGCTTCAGGGATGAATGACGCGGAGTGCGACGCGCTGATGGAGGTCATCGCCGAGCTGCCGGCCCGATTCGGCTGCGGCGTGCTGCTGATCGAACACAACATGAAGGTGATCATGGGGGTGTGCCAGCGCATCCATGTGCTCGATGGCGGGCAGAGCCTCGCCGAGGGTTCGCCGCAGGATATCCAGATGAATCCCGCCGTGCGCCGCGCCTATCTGGGCGAAAAAGCGGCCGACAGTACCCTTGCGATCTAGGACCGGACGCCATGGCCAACATCGTTCAAGTTCTCGTCGATGCCATCGCGCTGGGCAGCCTCTATGCCCTTGTCGCGTTGGCGATCGGCCTCGTCTTCGGCGTCATGCGGCTCGTCAATTTCGCGCAGGCCGACTACATCACCATCGGCGCCTACGCGCTGGTCGTGCCGACGGCGAGCGTCACGCCGCCGCTGCTGCTCGGTGCGCTGCCCGCTGCCCTCATGATCGGCGGCGTGCTTTTCGTAGTTGTCGTGCTGGCGCTGCTGACGGAGCGCATCGCCTTCCGGCCGCTGCGCAATTCCAACCCGTCGACGCTGCTCATCTCCTCCTTCGCCGTCAGCTATTTCCTGCAGAACCTCGTCATGCTCATCCATACCGGCCGACCTAAATCGGTCGGGATCGGGCAGAGTCTCGCAAATGCGGTGGAAATCGGCGGCGTGCGCGTACCGGGAGTGCAGCTCCTGACCGTGGGGGTCACCGCCGGCCTGCTCGTCGCGCTGGTTCTCTTCCTCAAGAAGACACCACTAGGCATCCAGATGCGGGCGGCGGCGGAAAATTTCCAGATGGCCCGCCTGCTCGGCATGCCGGCGAACCGGGTGATCGCGCTCGCCTTCGCTATTTCAGGCCTGCTCGGAGGTGTGGTGTCCCTGCTGCTCACGATTCAGACGGGAACGCTCGACCTGCGCATGGGTCTGATGCCCGTCGTCTACGGCTTCTTCGCCACCGTCATCGGCGGTATGGGCTCGCTGCCGGGGGCAGCACTCGGTGGGTTCCTCGTGGGTGTCGCCAGCGTGCTCTTGCAAACCTACCTGCCGGTCGATCTGCGCCCCTTCCGCGATGCCGGTGTGTTCACACTCGTCATCTTGATCCTCCTCGTCCGCCCGCAAGGCCTGATCGTCACCAGCGCCGCGAAGGAACGTGTGTAATGAAGAGCAAGACCATGCCATCCTTTGCAGCGATCGGCCGCTTCTGGTTTCCGGTGCTGGCGCTTGTCGTGCCGCTTGCGCTCATCGTCGTGGTCACCGGACAGTTCGGCGGTCTGTCCCTGCAGCGCACCGTCATAGAAATGCTGATCAGCATTGTCATCGTCGTCGGACTTTACGTCTTCGTCGGCAATTCCGGCGTCATTTCCTTCGGCCATGCCACGTTCGTGGCGATAGCCGCCTATGCCTCGGCCTGGCAGACCTGCTGCGAGATGCTGAAGCCGATCACCATGTCCGGCCTGCCGCATTTCCTGCGCGACCAGAGCATTCCGCTGCTGCCGTCCGCCATCGTCTCGGTGCTGCTCGCCGGCACTGCCGCTTTCCTTACCGGCCTCGTCATCATGCGGCTCACGGGCCTTGCGGCGTCGATCTCCACGCTTGCCGTGCTCTTCATCCTGAACGTGGTCTATTCCAATTGGGACAGCGTCACGATGGGCTCCGCCTCGATCGTCGGCCTGCCGACCTATGTGACGGCCTGGATTGCGCTCATCTGCGCCGTTCTCGCGATCGTCATCGCCTATCTCTACCAGATTTCCGCCTTTGGCCTCGCAATCCGAGCGACGCGGGAAGATGAGGTCGCCGCTGCCGCGTCGGGCATCTCGCTCTACTGGTCGCGGCTCATTGCCTTCACACTCTCGGGCTTCCTGGTCGGCCTCGGCGGCGTGTTGCAAGCGCATTACCTCGGCACCGTGTCGATCAACAATTACTTCTTGAGCTTCACCTTCCTCGCGCTCGCCATGCTCATCGTGGGCGGCGTGGGCAGCCTTGCGGGCGCGGTGGTCGGCGTTGTCGTCATCACGGCGTTGGTCGATATCTTCCGCCGCCTCGAAGGTGGGATTTCGATCGGCGGCCAGCAGTGGTCTCTGCCTGCGGGCACGCAGGAACTTATCATCGCGGGCATTATGCTGTTGATACTGGTCTTCCGCAAAGACGGGATCATGGCAGGGCGAGAGATAGGCCTGCCGGGGCAATCACAGCGCGAGAAGGGGCTCATCAATGGCTAACAATCTCTTCAATACAGATGAGCCGATCGGCATCATCGACCACCGGATGCTGTCCGACCAGGTTTCGACGTTACTCGTGCGCGAACTGATCTTCGGCCGACTCCAGCCCGGCCAACGCATCAACGAAGCGGAACTGGCCCGCCAGCTCGGGATCAGCCGCAACCCCATCCGCGAGGCGATCCGGCGGCTGGAGGAGCGCGGTCTGCTCGTCGCGGTTCCTCGCAAGGGCACCTTCGTTCGCACCTTCCTGCACAGCGATATCGACGAAATCTTCTCCTTCCGCGTCGTCGTCGAACGTTTCGCGATGGAACAGGCGCTGCCGCAGATGACGGACGCCGACATCGACCGCATTGCCGGTTTCGTTGATGCCATGGTCGCTGCCGCCAATGCCAATGACGAGATGGCGCTTGTCGAGAACGACCTCGCCTTCCACCTCGAGATCTGCCGGCTCTCGAAGAACCGCCAGACGCTACACGCCTTCACCAACATCCAGGCGGAAGTGCAGATGCTGATTACCATGGCGGAACGCCAGTTCGAGAGCCAGATGGCGGCGGCCGTCGATCACTGGCCGGTCGTCGAGGCGCTGCGTACCCGCAATCCCCAAAAGGCGATGGATGCCATCCGCGATCACATCCGCGATTCCTGGCGTCACCTTCTTGAAGCTTACGACCGGGAAAAGCCCCGCTCGTCCTGATCCTATCCATGAGAAACGAGGACATAATGCCTGACAGGAAAATCATCGGCATCGACATCGGGGGAACGTTTACCGACTTTGTTTCCTACGATGCGGCGACCGGCACCATCGAAAACTGGAAGAACCTGACGACACCCTCCGAACCGATCGAAGGTGTGCTCCAGGGGCTCGGACAGGTGGAGGATGTCGCAAGCGTCGACAAGATCCGTCTTGGCACGACGATCGCCACCAACGCGCTGCTGACGCGCCGCGGCGCGAAGGTCGCCTATGTCACGACCACCGGGTTTCGCGATGTTCCCTTCATCCAGCGTGGCGACCGTCGCAGCCACTACGACATTACCTGGATCAAGACCAAGCCGCTGATGAAGCGCGCCGACACCTATGAGATCGGCGGGCGTTTCAGCGCCAAGGGCGAGCTCGTCACCGCGCTCGATGAGGCGGCCGTGCGCCAGATGGCCGCAACGATCAAGGCCGACGGCACGATCGAGGCGATCGCCGTCTGCACGCTGTTCTCCTATATCGATCCGAGCCACGAGCAGCGCATCCGCGACATCCTCGCGGAAGAACTGCCCGGCATGCCGATCTCGATTTCGTACGACGTGCTGCCGAAGTGGAAGGAATACGACCGCGCCTCGACCACGATTGCCGACGCCTATCTGAAGCCCATCGTCTCCGACAATTTCCACCGCATGCAGAAGCGCCTCGATGGCATTGGCATCGGTGACAGGATCGGCGTGATCAAATCGAACGGCGGTGAATCGACGCTGAAGGGCGCTGCCGAAGCGCCTGTGCAGATGACGCTTTCCGGTCCGACCGGTGCGGTCGTCGCCACCCGCGTCCTCTCCGAACTTACCGGCATCAAGAACCTCGTCACCTTCGACATGGGCGGAACATCGACCGATTGCTCTACCGTCGTGGACGGCATGGAGCATGTGACGACGAACTTCGAGATCGAATGGGGCCTGCCGATCCAGATCCCGATGATCGACATCCACACGATCGGCGCTGGCGGCGGTTCCATCGCTTGGATCGACAAGGGCGGCATGTTGCGCATGGGTCCGCAATCGGCGGGTGCGGCACCAGGGCCCGCCTGTTACGGCCGTGGCGGCGAGAGTGCTACCGTGACGGACGCCAATGTCGTACTCGGCCGCATCAATCCCGACTATTTCCTCGGTGGCAAAATGAAGCTCGACGCCGAGGCAGCGCATCGCGCGGTCAAGACGATCGCCGATCAGCTCGGCCTCGAGGTTGATGCGGCTGCCTTCGCCATGGTGCAGATCGCCAACAACAACATGCTGGGTGCGCTGCGTGCCGTTCTCCTCCAGCGCGGCCTCGATCCGCGCGACTTCACGCTCGTCGCCTCGGGCGGGGCGGGGCCGGTGCATATCTGCGACCTGATGGATATTTCCGGCATTCCGCAGGGCATCGTGCCGAACTATCCCGGCCAGTTCTCAGCCTTCGGCTTCATCATGACCGATGCGCGTGTTGACCGGCATCGCACGGTGCAGCAGATCTCGAAATACTTCGACGGTGCCCGCGCCACGGCGGCGATGACGGAACTGGTGGATGGCGCCATCGCCGAGCTGGTCTCCCAGGGTTATCAGCAGAAGGTGGAGGTCTACCGCTCCATCGAGGCCCGCTACTTCGGCCAGAATCACGAACTGGAACTGAGCTTCCCGGCCAACCAGTTCACCGAGGAGACCATAGCAAGCCTCTGGGAACGCTTCCACGAGGAGCACCAGAACCGCTTCGGCTTCTCCATTCCGGGTGAGACCATCGAGACGGTCAATCTCAAGGTCGTCGCCGTCGCCGTCTCCGAAAAGCCGAAGATGCGGGAGCTCGAAAAGGGCGAAGGCACGCCGGCGTCCTCGGGCAGCCGCAAGGTACGCTTCGAGGACGGCTGGCACGAGGTGAAGACCTACGACCGCGGCACGTTCAAGCAGGGGCAGACCGTCGCCGGTCCCGCCATTGTGGAGGAAAGCGCCTCCGTCACCATTTTGCAGCCGAAACAGACGCTCCGCGTCGACCGGCTCGGCAATCTGATCATTTCGGCCTGAGGAGTACCATCATGGACTTCGTTACGATGAACATTCTGGAATCCAGCATGGTCTCTCTCTGCAAGGAGATGGGGATCGTGTTGATGAAGACGTCCTATTCGACGATCTTCAACGAGGCGCTCGACTTCACTTGCGGGCTTGCCGACATGAACGGCGACATGATCGCGGTCGCCGACTATTGCCCGGCGCAGATCGGCGGCATGCCGCTGCTTGTCAAATCCTGCCTCAAGGAAATCCCGATTGACGAGATCGAGGAGGGCGACGTCATTCTGCACAACGACCCCTATCGCGGTGGCCTGCATACGCCTGAGCACACCTTCTTCAAACCGATCTTCGTCGACGGCGAGATCATGGGCTTTGCCGTCGCCATCGGCCATATCGCCGAAGTCGGCGGCATGGCGCCCGGCGGCTTCTGCGGCGAGGCGACGGAAATCTTCCAGGAGGGCCTTCGCATTCCGCCGGTCAAGATCAAGAAGCGCGGCAAGGACAATATCGAGGTCTGGAAGCTGCTTCTCGCCAACGTGCGTACGCCGCGCGTCAACTATGGTGATCTGCGCGCGCTCATCGCCGCCGTCGACCTCGGCGAAAAGCAGATGACGCAGATCTACCAGAAGTACGGCAAGGAGAAAATCAAGGAGACGGTCAACGACTTGCTGCTCTATTCGGAGCGCCGCATGCGTGCCGAACTGGAGGCGATCCCAGACGGCATCTATGCCTTCTCCGACAAGATTGAGAGCGACGGTATCGACGCCGACCGCACTTACACGGTCGCTGTCGAGGTGCATAAGCGCGGCGGCGAGATCATCGTCGACTATCACGGTTCCTCGCCGCAGGCCTCCGGCCCGATCAACGCAACGCTCGGCGTTGCCACATCGGCGGCCTACAACGCCGTGCTGCACATGACCGACCCGACGATCCCACGCAATTCCGGCTGCTTCCGGCCGATCCGCGTCATGGCGCCGCCCGGCACCATCGTCAACGTGGACTTCCCCGCGCCGGAAGTCGGCGGCAACACCGAAACCCATCCCCGCATCGTCGGCACGATCCTCGGCGCCATGGCCCCGGCGATCCCGAACCGGGTGATGGCGGCGGAGGGTGCGACCCACTGCAACTTCGTCTTCGGCGGCGTCGATGCCGACACAGGCGAGTATTTCGCCTGTTACGACCTCGAAGCGGTCGGCTGGGGCGGCCGCGCCTTTGCCGATGGCAATGACGGCGTCGACTCGATCAACGGCAATTGCCGCATCACGCCAGTCGAAGTTTACGAGACGCGCTTCCCCTGGCGCATCGAAAGCCTCGCCTTCAACGTCGATGCCGGCGGTGCCGGCGAATATCGCGGTGGGGTCGGCTATTCCAAGCAGATGCTGTGCCTTAACGACGAAATCATCTGCTCGCAGATGACCGACCGCCATCTGCTCGCCCCCTGGGGTCTGAACGGCGGCACGGAAGGCGGCGTCGGCGCGACGCTGGTCATGAAGAACGGCCGCGAAGACTGGCAGACGATGCGCGAGGCCTATGGCAAGGCCTCGACCAGCCGCTACTCCAACGTCTCCATTCGCCGCGGTGATCGCGTGCGGCTCGTCACTCCCGGTGGCGGCGGCTACGGCGATCCCGCAAAGCGCGATCCGGTGGCGGTCGCGGAGGATGTCCGCGAGGGCTACGTCTCGAAGGCGGCCGCCCACAAACACTACGGCTATCAGGAGGCCTGAGACCATGAAGTTTTCGCTGAACGGGCTTTACATCGAAAGCTACACGAAATGCGCCAACTGCGGCGTGCTGATCTATGAGGCGTCGGCCGAGGATTCCGTTCGCAGGAAGACGCATGACGGGAGCATCTATTGCTCTCAGGAATGCGTCGACTGGAAGATCGAACGGGACGCCCGCCGCGCCAAGGCCGCTGTCTAGGGCCGGATGATTTCAGGTCGTGTGGCCTGAAATCCTAATCCGCCTCCAAATCAATTGATGCGCCGGCCCCTTCCGTCAGGGATGGGGACGGCCACTTGAATCGCCGCGATAGCGCCGCACCATAACAAACTGTCCAAGGAGATACCCATGTCCACGAACGCTGCCTTCACGGCGCGGCGCGCTGCCGCCATTCCGGCTGGCCTGTCGAAACATCTCGACGTCTATATCGAGAAGGCGGAGAACGCCGAACTTTGGGACGTCGAAGGCAAGCGCTACATCGATTTTGCCGCCGGCATCGCCGTCAACAACACCGGCCATCGCCATCCGAAGGTGGTCGAGCGCGTGCGCAACCAGCTCGACAAGGTCACGCACACCTCGTTCCAGACCACACCCTATATCGACTATGTCACGGTCTGCGAGAAGCTGAACGACCTGGTGCCGGGTGACTTCCCGAAGAAGACTTTTCTCGTCTCCACCGGCGCCGAGGCCGTGGAAAACGCCGCCAAGATTGCCCGCGTCGCGACCGGTCGCTCGGCATTCGTCGCCTTCTCCGGTGCTTTCCATGGCCGCACGCTGATGGCGATGACGCTGACCGGCAAGACCAATCCTTACAAGGCCGGCTTCGGCCCGCTGGTACCGGATGTCTTCCACCTGCCGTTCCCGATCCCCTATCACGGCATTTCCGAGCAGGAATCCCTGACCGCGCTCGACCGCTTCTTCCGCTCCGAGGTCGACCCGACGCGCGTCGCGGGCATTTTCGTCGAGCCGGTGCAGGGCGAGGGCGGTTTCTACCCGGCGCCGGTCACCTTCCTGCGCACGCTGCGCGAGATCTGCGACAGGCACGGCATCCTGCTGATCGCCGACGAGATCCAGACGGGCTTCGCCCGCACGGGAAAAATGTTCGCGATGGAGCATGCCGGCGTTGCCGCCGATATCGTCGTCATGGCCAAGGGCCTTGGCGGCGGCTTCCCGATCGCTGCCGTCACCGGCCGCGCCGATATCATGGACAAGATTCCGATGGGCGGCGTCGGCTCCACCTTTGCCGGCAATCCGCTATCATGCGCGGCGTCGATCGCGGTGCTGGAGATCATCGAGGACGAGAAGCTGATTGACCGCGCCAACGAGGTCGGCAGACGGCTGAAGGCGGTCTTCGAGGGCTGGCAGGAGGGCAACGAGTTTTCCTGCATCGGCGAGGTGCGCGGCCTTGGCGCCATGGTGGCGATCGAATTCGTGCGTGACCGCGAGACGCGCCAGCCTTGGCCTGAACTGGTGAAAGCCATCACGCACACCGCTGCCGAAAAGGGCCTGCTGCTGCTCTCCTGCGGCGTGCACGGCAATGTCGTGCGTGTGCTGACGCCGCTGACCATTCCCTTCGACCATCTCGACGAAGGCATCGCCATCCTCAAGGACAGCCTGCGGGCAGCACTGGAAAAGGTGGAGAGCGGACAATGACACTCGCGCTGCTTCACGACCAGGCCTTCATCGATGGCGCCTGGGCCGGGGCGGACACAGGCGCGACCTTCGAGGTTCGCAATCCGGCGACTGGCACGATTATCGCGCGCGTCGCCGATCTTGCGGCCGCCGACGTCGAGCGGGCGATCCTGGCGGCCGAGCGCGCGCTCGTGGACTGGCGCCAGCGCCCGGCCAAGGAACGGGCCAAGCTACTGCGCGCCTGGTTCGACCTGATCACCGCCCATACCGAGGACCTTGCCCAGATGATCACGGCCGAGCAGGGCAAGCCCCTCTACGAGGCACGCGGCGAGGTCGCCTTCGGCGCCTCCTTCGTCGACTGGTTCTCGGAAGAAGCCAAACGCGTCTATGGCGACGTCATCCCGTCGGCCGGTCGTGACCGGCGTTTCATCGTGTTGAAACAGCCGATCGGCGTTTGTGCTGCCATCACGCCCTGGAATTTCCCGCTGGCGATGATCACCCGCAAGGCGGCGGCCGCACTCGCCGCCGGCTGCACCATGGTCGTCAAACCCTCTGAGGAAACGCCGCTGACGGCGCTCGCAATGGCCGAGCTTGCCCGGCAGGCCGGCATTCCGGCCGGCGTGCTCAACATCGTGCCGTCGAAGGACGCCGCCGGCATCGGGCGCCTGCTCTGCGAGCATCCGGTCATCCGAAAACTCTCCTTCACTGGCTCGACAGCAGTCGGCAAGCTCCTGATGCGGCAGTGCGCCGATACGCTCAAGAAACTGTCGCTGGAACTCGGCGGCAATGCACCGTTCATTGTCTTCGACGACGCCGACCTCGATCTCGCCGTCGCTGGTGCTATCGCCTCGAAATTCCGCAATTCCGGCCAGACCTGCGTCTGCACCAACCGCATTTATGTGCAGGACGGCATCCACGCTGCCTTCGTGGCAAAGCTGACCGAGCAGGTTGCTAGCCTGAAAGTCGGTGACGGCGCCGCGCCGGAGGTGGTGCAGGGGCCGCTCATCAACGCGAAAGCCGTGGCGAAAGTGGCGGAGCTTGTCGGCGACGCCGTGGATCGCGGAGCGCGCATCGAGACTGGCGGCAAGCCGCATGCGCTCGGCGGTACCTGGTTCGAACCGACGGTGCTGAGCGGAATGCAGGCGCCGATGCGGCTGGCTCGGGAAGAAGCCTTCGGTCCGATCGCTCCGGTCTTTCGCTTCAAGGACGAAGCGGAAGTCATCCGCCTCGCCAACGACACGCGCTACGGCCTGATGGCCTATTTTTACGCCCGTGACGTCAACCGCATCTGGCACGTCCTCGAAGAGTTGGAGTTCGGCATGGTCGGCATCAACGAAGGCCTGATCTCCACCGAGCTTGCCCCTTTCGGTGGCATCAAGGAAAGCGGTTTCGGCCGCGAAGGCTCCAAGTACGGCATCGAGGAATATGTGGAGCTGAAATATGCCTGCTTCGGCGGACTGAAGGTGGGGTGAGGCATGGCGCTTATTATTCGCCAGACAGGAGCAGGGCCAGAAAGGGACTAGGATGCCAGATCGAAAAGTCGCTCTCGTCGTCGGGGCCTCGCGAGGGCTGGGTCTCGGGCTCGTTCGTGCCTTCGTGTCACGCGGATGGGAAGTGATCGCGACCGTACGCAGCGCGCATGGCCACGGCGCCCTGGAAACCGTTGCCGGCGATGGGCTGGTTTCCATAGCGCACATGGACATCAACAGACCAGAAGACATAACGGCCCTTCGCAAGACGCTCACGGGGCGCGCGCTCGACGTTTTGTTCGTCAATGCGGGCGTTGCCATCGACCCTTCCATCGCCGTGGAAATCGTCCCGACGCAGGACTTCGTGGACGTCATGGTCACGAACGCGCTTTCTCCCCTGCGCGTCATTGGAGCGCTCCACGATCTGGTCGATCCCGAAGGCGTTGTCGCAGCGATGTCTTCGGGCATGGGCAGCATCAACGACAATGCCGGCGGCGGATGGGAGATCTATCGCGCCAGCAAGGCGGCCCTCAATCAGATGATGAAAAGTTTCGCGATCCGCAAAGGAGGCGGGCGAACCTATATCGCCATGTCGCCGGGATGGGTACGCACGGAGATGGGTGGCAATGGGGCGCCGCTCGACATAGAGACGAGCGCCGCCGGCATTGCCGAGACACTGATCGCCCGTTCGGGCGCTGGTGGCATTCATTTCGTCGATTTCCGCAACCAACCTCTTGCTTGGTAGGCGCTGCAGGCCGTTTCTTTCCGGCTAGTCTAGCGGTCGATCGGGTGACGGCCCGACCTTGCCAGATCCAGGCACGGCCAGCTTAGCGTCGCGTTTCGGTCATTCAGCTTGTCTTGGATCTTGCCGTAAAGCAGACGTATTCCACGAAAACGCTGACCGATTTAGCTAATGGCGAAACTTCAGGTTTTTCGTAAAACTATTGATTACACCTTCCGAAGCTCAGCGATCGGCCTGCGGGTTTTTCCGCTCGATGGGCATCATTTTTCGGACTGATCCTAAAATGTACGGAGAGCGCCCGCTAAACTTGGTCGTCAAAGCCGCGTTCGCCGATCTGCTCTCCACTTTGAGCGAGTTCCGATTGCCGCGACGCTCGTAACTCGTCTTACCGTGGCCGCCCGATACTCTCGACTGGCACCGGGGGCTCGTGCCGGCGCCGAGCCGGAGTACTCTCCGGCGGACAGGGAACGCCAGGGGCGGTCACAGTCCCAGTGCCGCGGCGACCCGTTCCTGGAAATACTGCACGCCCCGCTCATGCCGCCCCGAGAGCGGGCCGGAGCTATAGGCCCCTGCGGCATAGTTGCGATGCGTATCGGCGCAGATGGTGTAGTCCTCGCGTACCACGGCCAGAGTGCCTTGCACTGATTTCGCCCTGCTCTCGGATGCTTCAGCAGCGATATCGGCAAAGAAGAAATGGTAATGCTGGTCTGTGTGATGCGGTGAGGTCGGATTGATCCGGCTAACGTTCATGCCGCCATCGAAAAGCGACAGCGTCCAGTTCGGCCACATCCAAAGCCATTTGCCGCGATAGAACAGACCGTCTTTCGGCGGTGCGGTCATCCGGACATAGCCGGGATGGGCGGTGGTCTGGAAAGCTTCGAAGTCGATGGCAGCGTAGAACGAGGGATGCGTGCCAGGGATGTGGTAGCCTTCGACGAAATTGTCGGTGTAGATCTTCCAGTTCGCCGCAAAGCTGACAGTGGCCTGATCGGTGGCGGCATAGGTCTCCAACGGCTCGTCCGCCAGTTCGGCGGGCAGAGAGCCAAGTTGATCCAGAAGACTTTCCTTCGGGTCGAGTGCCGCGAAGAGCAGCCCGCGCCATTCGGACAACTGCACCGTCTCCAGCGGCCAGTCTTCGGCGATGATCGCGGGATCCTTGCCATACCATGGGGCCTGCACCAGCCGTCCGGTGTCGGCAAAGGACCATTTGTGATAGGGACAAACGATCAACCCACATTTGCCCGTGCCATCGGCCAGAAGTTTCGCACCCCGGTGGCGGCAGACGTTCTTAAATCCGCGCAAGGTCCCGTCCCGGCCCCGGATGGCGAAGATCGGCGTGCCGGCGATGTCGATGGCAAGGTATTGACCTGATGTCGCGACCGAGGCGACAGGCCCCATGAACTGCCAGGTGTGCGCGAAGATATTGCACCGCTCCTGCTGCCAGATATCATCGCGGACATAGAGCGACGGGTCCAAGTTCAGGTATTGCACGGGCGGAGTGTCGAGTGGCGGGTGGTCGGGTCGCAAGGTATCTGGCGTCATAGGCTAACCTCCAGTTGCGGCAATCCTGTCGTAAGCGGGGCGACATCGCAAGGGAACTGGCTCTGCTGCGCACAGCCTGTAAGCCAGCGTGCAATTTTGCTCTAACGCAGATTTGCTGGAGTTGCGGTTCATCTCCGACACTGAAATCGTTTCTGAAATCATGCTGTCCATCGATGGCTCGGCGCGGGGCGAGGAATCGCTTGCCTATAACCGGTATACTGGGCCGGAATTCATGGAATGGCTGGCGCAGAAGAGCACCCAGCCGCATCGTACACTGATCGGCCGCAAGACTCTTGATGCTTTGAGCGGCGTACCCGAAGCCTATCAGGATGACGAAGGCGTCGAGACGGACGAGCAGCTTGCCCTCCTGCACGACAACCATTGCGACGAAATACAGGGCCATCACTTCAGCAAACTGATCAAGTCGAAGGCCATCGAGGATTTGCTCGCAGCCAGAATGCCGTGCCTTAACCAATTACAAATCCGCGCCAAGGCGCGGACGCGCTTCGTACATGACTGTGCGGAGCCTTTCCGCGCGGCGGTCGATGGCGTCATCGGTCCATTCGTGGCGGCACCAATGCCATGTGGGCGCCGGGCACCTGTTGTGCCGATGCCCAAGACTAGGAGAGTTTTCGCAGCAAAAAGTCGAAAAATCTTTCGTCATCCGCCCGTGAGACATTTATGCGGATCCCGGCGGCCATTGGACTCTGTTTGTCGACGCAAAAGACGCTTCCAGGCGCTATGAAAATGCTTTCCTTGGCGCCCAGTCGGGCGAGTTCTATGTCGTCGATCCCTCCGGGCAGCATGAGATAGAGGTAGTAGCCACCGCCATTGCCGGCGAAAATCGAATAACCATTCCGGCTGAGCGCTGAATGCACGCGAGTTGCTGCCGTCTCGATGCGTTGGGCAAGGCGCTTGAGGTGGCGATCATAGTGGCCTTCCGATGTCAGGCGGTGAAGGAGCCGTTCTACGTGGCCAGAACTGTTCACTGTTGTCAGCATCTTGAGTTCTGCAAGTGCGGCGACCTTGTCGGCGCGGCCTGCGATATGGCCTGACCTCAAGCTCGCGGACAGGGTCTTGGAAAAGGTGCCGATCGAAATCACGTGGTTGAGTTGGTCGAGCGTTGCAAGCCGATTGGGAGGAACGAGGGAGAGATCCGCAAAAGGATCATCCTCGATGATGGTTACGTTGTGCTTCGCCGCAACCGTGAGAATAGAGTGCGCGACAGACAGACTGATGGAGCCGCCGGTTGGGTTGTGGCCGATTGACTGCGTGAAGAACAGTTTCGGCCGTTCCACCGAAACCTTCTCTGCAAAGTCTTCGATATCTGGTCCGTCAGGCAGGCGCCGGACGCCAATGACTCGGACCTGCGCCAATTTGAGCTTGGCAAAGAGAGGGTAATATCCGGGCTCATCAACGAGCACGACGTCGCCAGGTGCCAGGAACGCCCGAACGACAAGATCGAGCGCATGATTGGCACCGAACGTGAGCATGATTTCCTTTTCAGTGGCTTGAATGTGTTGGTTCACCAGGCGTCGCGCAATCTGCTGCCGCAGAGGAGGAAAGCCCCAGGCGGACCCGTAGGCGTCCGCCCCCGGGGAAGGGCCTCGACCGAACAACCCAAGATGACGCCTTATCTCGGACTCCTCGGTCCATGCCGGGGGCGGGCGGCCGTCACCAACTCGAATCTCGAAACTCTCCTCCAATTGCGCATTGAGAAGCGAAGCGATGTCGACGGCTTCCGATACGTGCTTTGGCCTCGTTCCGTTCGTTTGCGCAGTCTTGCTGACCGTGAATCCGGACCGTGCCTTCGGCGTCACATGACCGGATGCGGCCAATCTTTCGTAAGCCTCGACAATGGTGTTCTTCGACACGCCGTATTCGCGGGCCGCATTCCTGATCGAAGGGAGCTTGCTTCCTGGCGCCCGGTTGCCCGACGCAATGTCCTGGACCAGCCGCGCTGCGACATTCTCCGCAAGAGTTTCACCGGATTTGCCGCTTGGATTTGTCGCCCTCAACGTCGCCTCCTATGGGTACAGATTCAGACAAATTCTGCAATCTGTACCTTTCGAGAGATGGTAACAATGATCATGCTTGTTTCAAGAAGAAAAATTACACATCGCGTGGGAGGCGCCTGTGACCGATATAGAAAACGGCAGAACGCGTTCCGCCATAAATTCGCGCATCGAGAACCTGCGGAATCTCTCACCAGCTGAGAGGCTTGGCCGGGTGGGCGATGTGATGTCGCTCACCGATACCGAACGCAGCGTTTTTGTAGGCGGCGGCCTCCCGATTGCGCTGGCCGATGGCATGATCGAGAACGTCATTGGGACATTTGAGCTGCCGATCGGCGTGGCCACAAATTTTACAATCAATGGCCGAGATTACCTGATTCCGATGGCCGTCGAAGAGCCATCGGTCGTGGCAGCAGCGTCGTACATGGCCCGTCTTGCCCGCAAGAGTGGTGGCTTCTTCAGCTCGAGCACCGGACCGATCATGCGGGCACAGGTGCAAGTTCTTGAAGTGCGCGACCCGCACGGCGCGCGGGCCCGCATCCTGAGGGAACGAGAGGCGATCATTGCCGCTGCAAATGTCAAGGACAAGGTCCTGATATCGCTTGGCGGAGGGTGCCGCGATATCGAAGTACATGTGTTTGATCAGACGGCTGCCGGCCCCATGGTTGTCGTTCACCTGATCGTCGATGTGCGGGATGCCATGGGCGCAAACACCGTCAATACGATGGCTGAAGCCGTCGCGCCGATGATTGAAGCGATAAGTGGCGGCGTGGTGCGGCTGCGCATTCTGTCAAACTTTGCCGATCTGCGCATCGCCCGCGCAATGGTAACGGTCGCCCCTGAAACGCTGCAGACCGACGAGTACAAGGGTGATCGTATCGCCCGCGGCATTGTCGAAGCATGTGCCCTTGCGATCGTCGACCCCTACCGCGCCGCCACCCACAACAAGGGCATCATGAACGGCATCGACCCCATTGTGGTCGCCACTGGCAATGACTGGCGCGCCATAGAAGCGGGCGCGCATGTATGGGCTTCGCGCTCTGGCCGCTACACCTCGCTGTCGACATGGGAAATCGATGCCAAAGGCCATCTTGTCGGTACTCTGGAAATGCCCATGGCTCTGGGCCTTGTGGGTGGTGCTACAAAGACCCATCCGGCAGCCCGTGCCGCCCTCAAGGTCCTGGGCGTCGAGAGTGCTCAGGAACTTGCCGAGGTGGCGGTGGCAGTTGGGCTCTCGCAGAACATGGGAGCGTTGCGTGCATTGGCCACCGAGGGCATCCAGCGAGGCCATATGGCGCTGCACGCCCGCAACATCGCAATTGTGGCCGGCGCAACCGGTGATGAGATCGACAGAGTGGCGTCGACGCTGTCAGCGAACGATGACGTGCGCGTCGATCGCGCCAAGGATGTACTTGAGCTGATCAGGGCGGAAAAGGTCTGAGATCGTGGGATACCGCGATGCTGAAAAATCATTTGCGGTCGGTCGGCGATGCGGCGGCCGGCAATGTTCATTGCGCGATCCAAAAATCCGGGCAGATATCTCCCAGGCCTGTTTTCCGGGAGAATGACGTGACCGAAACACTTCAGAATGACGCGATTCCAACACGGACGGGCCCCCTGAGCGGGTTGACTGTTCTCGACATCACACGTGTCGTCGCCGGCCCGTTCTGCTCGATGTTGCTGGCTGACCTTGGTGCGACCGTGATCAAGGTAGAGCATCCGGACGAGCCGGACTACGCGCGTGGCTTCCCGCCTTTCGTCGGCGAAGAGAGAGAGGAACTCAGCGCATTTTTTTCGCAGTTCAACCGCAACAAGCTCGGAATTACGATCAATCTCAAATCCGCTGAAGGTAAGGCGCTTTTAAAAAAGCTCGTAAGCCGAGCCGACGTCCTGGTCGAGAATTTTCGACCGGGAACCATGGACAAGCTGGATCTCGGCTACGAGGTGCTCAAAGCCGAAAACCGCAAGCTGATCTATACCGCGATCAGCGGTTATGGTCGCAACGGCCCAAACGCGTCAAAGCCTGCCTATGACAACACCGGGCAGGCTTCAGGCGGGTTGTGGTCGATGAACGGCTACGCGGACCGGCCTCCGGTTCGCGTGGGCACCATTATCGGCGACCTCGCGGCGTCCTTGTATGCTGCCATAGGCACTCTTGCCGCCCTGCGCGAGGCGGAAAAAAGCGGCCTCGGACAGGTGGTTGACGTCTCACAGCAGGACTCTGTGCTTACGCTGACGGAAAATGCCGTTGTCCGCTACACGGCGAAGAACGAGATCGCGTCACCACTGGGCAATGAACATCCCTTCGTGCGCCCCTACGGCCAGTTCCCCTGCAAGGATGGTTACGTGTTCTTCGGCGGCTACACGGACAAGTTCTGGGCCATCACATGCGCTCTGTTCGGCGAGCCGGACAAGGCGTGCGACCCTGCGATCGACACGATGGAGAAGCGCTTCGATCCAAGAGTGGCGGAGACGAAGGTCAATCCGCTGCTTAACCGCTGGTTCAGCCGCTACACCAAGGCCGAACTGGAGGAAATTGCGGGCGACAAGATCCCGCTGAGCGCGATCAAGACCATTGCGGAAGTCGTCGAGGATCCGCACATCGCCGCGCGGAACATGATCGTCAAAGTTCCGATTGCCGGCAAACTTATCGGCATGTTTGGGCTGCCGATAAAGCTTTCGGGAGCGGTTGAGGCCGCGCCCCAATCGGCGCCCGCGCCGGGAGAGCACAATGAACTGATCCTTGGGAAATTGGCAGGCCTTTCTCCAGAGGAACTGCATGCGCTCAAGGCCGGGGGAGTGATCTAGATGCCGATTGATCTTGCCCAAGACGGTTACGTCGCCACTGTCCGGATCAATCGACCGGAGAAGCTCAATGCGTTGACCTTGGCCATGTATGAGGATCTAGGCCGCGTCTTCAAGGCCGCCAAGGAGGATGATGCCATTCGGGTAGTCGTCCTGGCGGGCAGCGGCGAGCGCGCCTTCTGTGTCGGAGCCGATCTAAAAGAATCCATTCCGGCGCTTGCCGCGGATACTTTCGACATCTCTGCCTGGGACCCGGCCCATATTAAGTTTCCCGGGTTCTTCAAGCCGATCATAAGCGCGATCCGGGGCATGTGCTTTGGCGGTGGCTTCGAGATCATGCTCGCGACCGATATCCGGATTGTGGCGCATGACGCCATTTTCCAGCTGCCTGAAGCGACGCTCGGTTTTGTGCCTGCCGGCGGGACGCTGGTGCGCCTCGTCAGGCAGATCGGTTACGCTCACGCGATGGAGATCATGTTGACCGCGAGGCGTTTTACGGCGGCCGAGATGCTCGCCAAAGGCGTGGTCAATCAGGCGGTGGACAGCCAGGACGTCGAGCGCGTCGCTCTTGAAACAGCGCACCATATTGCAAGCCTGAGCCCAACCGCCGTCCAGACGATCAAGGAAGCAGCACTCACATTGCAGGATCTGCCGCTGACAGAGGCGTTCCGCCAAGAAGCGATACTGGGACAGCGGACTTTCAGGAGCGACGATGCCAAGCGTGGCCTTGCTGCTTTCGCCGGAAAGGGGAAGTGACCGTGTCCAGCACCCCTCAAAACCTGGCATCGAATGCCGCGGGCAAAGGCGTCGGCCATCGCATAGGCGTGACGCAGGAACTGATCGTATTCCTGGTCTCGATCGCTCTCTTCGCCTATTTCTCGATCACGCTCGACAACTTTCTCAGTCGAGACAACATCCTCAATCTGATCCGAAATGTCGCCATGCTCGGGATGCTGAGCCTCGGCATGGCTGTCGTCGTGATCGGCCGCGGTGTGGATCTTTCGCTGGTCGCGGTGATGGCCGTGTCGCTGACGTTCTCGATTGTTCTCGCCAACCAGGGCTACGCCTTTTCAACGGCCTTGGTGCTCGGCCTTGCATTCGTGATCGTCGTCGCGATCGTCATGGGCTTTCTGATTGCCTATGTCGAAATCCCCGCGATCTTCGCAACGCTTGCTGTTTCCGCGATCGTTTACGGACTGGGGCGCGGCGTGATCGCCACGCTCGATGTCAACAATGTGCCGGACAATCTGAGCTGGTTCCTGTTTCTGGGGCGCGGTAGCTTTCTAGGCATCCCGATCCCGATCTGGCTTTTCGCGGTGTGCGCCGCCGCCCTCTATTTCTTTCTTCGCAGGACAGGATTCGGACGGTTCATCTACGCTATCGGCGACAATATCTCGACCGCACGGATCACGGGTATTCCCGTCAGGCCGGTCATCATTCTTCAATACGTGCTCTCGGGCGTGATGGCCTTTCTGGCCGGTTGCGTGACGGCGGCCTCCGTCGCCAGCATGAACATGAGGATGGTCAATTCGACACTCATCTACGACGTTCTGCTGGTGGTCATTCTGGGCGGCATTGGTCTCACTGGTGGACGAGGGGGGGTCCGCAACGTGCTGGTAGGCACGATTCTGATCGGCCTCCTGCTCAACGGTATGACGATCCTCGACATCTCTTACACCGTCCAGAACCTGGTCAAAAGCACGGTGCTGCTTGGCGCCTTGATCGTGGACGCACTCCTCAACCCTCGCGATGAACAGACGTCGCAGCAGGGAGATATCTGACGCTCAATATCATCCAACGGGAGGAAACCAACATGATGATAGCAAAGTATGCCGCGGCAGCGGTGGTGGCCGGCATTCTCTCACTTGGAGCTGCCCATGCGCAGGACGGCATGGTCGACGAATTGAGACAGCCGACGCTTGATTCACTCGCCGGCAAGAAGGTCGTCTTCGTGCCGATGTCCATGAGTTTCGATCTGCCGGAGGGGTGGGCGGCGATCATGCAAAAGGAGGCGAAGCGGCTGGGCTACACCCTCGATATCCGCGACGCCAACTGGAGCACGGACACCGGCACGCGTGCATTGACCCAGGCAATCACCGAGAAGCCCGACGTCATCGTGGTGCAGAATTTCGACGTTGCATCCTACGCCCGCACGCTGAAGAAGGCCGAGGACTCGGGCATCAAGGTGATCCAGGTCAACATGAAGTCAAGTTACCAGACGGCCGCCTTTGTAGGGGCGGACTGGTATGGCATCGGCCAGTATGCTGCCAATCGCATGATCGAGAAGTGCGGCAAGGCGAGCGGCAAAAGCGGCAAGATCGCGATCATCCAGGGGCCGGCGACAGCAGCGGCCAGCGTCTATCAGCTCAATGCGATCTCCGAGACGCTGAAGGGGCATGACGACATCAAGATCGTTTCCAGCCAGACCGGCGACTGGGATCAGTCGAAGGCACGCGGTATCGCACAGACGGTGATCCAGCAGAATCCAGACCTGTGTGGCATCATCGGGTTTTGGGATGTGATGGACGCCGGAACCGGCGCCGCGATCCAGGAGTCCGGCAAGGATATTTATCTCATCACATCCGGCGGCGGCAACAAGACGGCATGCCAGGGCGTCGAAAACGGAACGTTCAAGGAGGTCATTTCCTACGACGTCGAAGGCCAGGGGCGCGATCTCAACAACGCGATCAAGGTGTTGCTGCAATCGAAAGAAGCGGCAGGCGCCGTGAAGTTCGCGCTGTACACGCCAAACAAGATCATCAGCAAGGAAACGATGTCGACGAACAGCTGTTGGGATCTGGATCAGCTCAAAAAGTAATTTTGTATCGGGTCACCGCGTGGAAACGCGGTGATCTTCCCGACAATGTCTGCAGTTAGGATTTTAAGATGGAAGCGATCGAGCGCCTCTATTTTCGCTATTTTCCGGAAAAGGTGCTTGGCGAAGTGCTGACCAAGCGCTGGAGCGACAACGCCGTTCCCGTGCTTGCGACGATCATGACGATCAGCTTTTTTCTCCTCCAGAATCCGCATTTCTTCACGCTGTCGAGTCTAACGGAGACGTCGCGCCAACTGTCGGAATTTTCGCTGGTCGTCGTCGCCATGGGCATTGTGCTGCTGGCGGGAGGCCTGGATCTCTCGGTCGGCAGCGTGTTTGCCCTGGCCAACATCACGGCCCTTGTTTGCATCACCTTACTGGAATGGCCGGTATGGGCCACCATGATAGCCACCTTGGCTGTCGGCGCCCTGTGCGGGGCGGTCAATGGCTTCCTGATTGGCTATTTGCGGATCCGCGCATTCCTGACAACGTTGGTCACGCTCATCATCATTCGATCGATCGTCGATATCATCCTCCTGCGTTACGCGGTTCAGATATCGGCGGTTTTCCCGGAGTCCGACCTCTGGTTCTTTATCGGAGAAGGCGAGGTCCTTGGCATTCCCTTCTCGTTCCTCGTCGCCATCGTCGTCATAGGGCTGTGGCACGTCATTCTCACCAGGGCGCGCGCCGGATGGCATATTACGGCTGTCGGCGGCAGCCGTCGTTCCGCCTACAATGCCGGCCTGCGGGTCAAGTTCACCATCTTCACCACCTATGTCTGGTCGAGCGTGCTTGCGTCGTTGGCCGGCGTGTTCTTCGCGGCACGCCTCGGCAGCGCCGGATCAGATACCGGAGTCGGCCTCGAAATCGCGGCGCTGACCGCGGCCGTCCTTGGAGGCAACAGTCTGGGCGGCGGCCGTGGGTCGGTGGTGAAATCCGTACTGGGCGCGGTGGTCGTGCTCATTCTGACCGACAGCATGGTTCGCGTCGGTATCAGCGGCGGCATCAGTTCCATGATCCTTGGAATTGTTCTGCTCGTCGTGGTGGCCATCGACGTCCGTTGGCTGAAGAACCGGCACAAGCTTCTGAACAAGGTGTATGTGTCACCCGGGTATTTCCGTCTCCCGGCACTTCCAGAGACCGACCCGGGATCTGACAGTCCCTACGCACTCAACGATCGGCTGAAGGATGTTTCGCTCATCGGCAAGGGCGAGATCGAAGGCCCGGAGGACGTCATTTTCGATCGGAACGACAATCTCTATTGTCCAAATCGGCACGGCGACATCGTTCGCTTCTTCGCGCCTGACTACACCAAGTGGGAGATATTCGTTCATATTGGCGGCCATCCCCTTGGCCTGGCCTTTGATGCCAACGAGAACCTGAATGTCTGTATTGGGGGGATGGGTCTCTATCAGGTTTCGCCGGATCGACAGGTCACGAAGCTGACCGACGAGACCAAGCGGACGGTCCTGTCGGTGATCGACGATTCCCGATTGAAGCTTGCCGACGACCTCGACATCGCGCCGGACGGCCGCATCTTTTTTTCTGAAGCAACCATCCGTTACGACATGCACGACTGGGCGACAGATGCGCTGGAGAGCAGGGGCAACGGCCGCCTGATCTGCTTTGACCCACGCGATCGTTCGACCAAAACGATCCTCAGAAATTTGCAATTCCCAAATGGGGTCTGCATGGCCGGCGACGGACAATCGTTTTTCTTTGCCGAGACCTGGGGCTGCCGTGTAAATCGATACTGGTTCGACGGTCCCAAGAAGGGCACGTGCGAAACGACGATCCCGAATCTTCCGGGGTATCCCGACAACATCAATCGAGCCTCGGATGGAAGTTTCTGGGTGGCTCTTGTCGGCATGCGATCGCCGGCTCTCGACCTGGCGATGAGAATGCCGTCGCTGCGCAAACGCATGGCCAAGCGTGTCGCCCGCGACGAATGGCTGTTCCCGAACATCAACACGGGGTGCGTGCTCAAATTCAAGCCGAACGGCGAAATCGTGGAATCCTATTGGGACCTTGGAGGCAAGAACCACCCGATGGTGACGTCGATGCGCGAGCACAAGGGATATCTGTATCTCGGCGGGCTCTACAATGATCGGATAGGCCGTCTCAAGCTGCCCGACGCTGATCCAACCTGGACGTCACAAGCGTCCTATTGGGGAGCAAACGCATGAACATGTCTGGTCGCATCGGCAGTATCTTCGACAAGTTCATGGGTGGGCGCGGCGATCATTCCATCACGGTTCCGGTCATGGATGGTGCGCTCAAGCCCAACAACTACCTGGAGCGCATTGCCAGCATCTCGATGATAGATGGAGCGGACAATCTGACGATTGCGAGGGGGCAAATGCTGCTCACGTCTGGCAATCAGCTGGTTGAACTTCACGACAACGGAAGTACCTCCATTCGGAGCACTTACGATACCGAGATCACCTTCCTATCCGCATCACCGCAAGGGGTCCTTGCCGTGGGCTTGGACAATCTTGGTATCGCGATCGTCGGTGGTCGGCATGACGGCAAGCGACTTGCCGCGAATCTGTCCGGCCAGCAGCTCAACTGTCCAACGGCAGCCGTTTTCCTGGATGAGGACACGCTGGTCGTTTGCAATGGTTCGAGCGCCCATTCGGCCCTCGAATGGAGCCGGGACCTCTTGAATCTTGGCCGCAGCGGAAGCGTCGTGAGAATTGATCTGGGAGCCGGAAACGCGAGCCTCATCAAAGGAGGCCTGGGATTTCCCTCGGGCATCACCGTAGCAAGGGACGGCAAGCTGGTCATTTCTGAAGCCTGGAAACATCGCCTTTTGGCGCTGGACGTTGTCGACCGCAGCATCGCAACGGTGCTTGCGGATTTGCCGGCATATCCCGGACGGATTCAGCCAGCCAGCCAGAATGGATACTGGCTAACGATGTTTGCGGTCCGCTCCCAGCTGCAGGAATTTGTGCTGCGCGAAAACCGCTACAGGCGCGAAATGATGGAAACCATTGCGCCGGAATATTGGATCGCACCTACGCTTTCGAGCGGACGCAGTTTCAAGGAACCGCTGCAAGCGGGTAGCGTCATCCGACTGGGCATCCACAAACCCTGGGCACCGAGCCGTTCATATGGCCTCCTGCTTCGTCTCGATGACAGCATTCAGCCCATTTGGAGCGCCCACAGCAGGGCCGATGGCCGCCGGCATGGCATCACATCCTGTGTTGAAATCCGCGACAGGCTGTTTATCACCTCCAAAGGTCGCGGCGAAATCCTTGCGCTCGATCATCTCTCTCCGACCGAGCCGGACGACCTCTCGGTTCTCATGGGGTCGGCGGCATGACACCGATTGTCGAACTCAAGGCCGCTACAAAGGATTTTCGCGGCAATCCCGCTTTTTCGGACGTCGATTTTCAGCTGCTACCCGGCGAGATTCATGCGCTGCTCGGCGAGAACGGCGCCGGGAAGTCGACACTGACGAAGATCATCGCCGGAGTCTATCCGCTCAGCAGCGGCAAGATGTTCATTAACGGCCGTGAGGAGAAGCTCGCAACGCCCGCTGAGGGGCTCGCGAAAGGGATAGCCATGGTCTACCAGGAAAACAGCCTGGTTCCATCTATGTCGGTCGCTCAGAACATTTATCTGGGAAAAGAGAAGCCTTTGAACCGGCTTCGCGGCATTTATATTTCCGCTCAGCAATTCCTCCAGTCCCTGAACTTCCACGTTGATCCGTCTGCCATCGTAGGCTCTTTAGGCGCCGCACAGAAGCAGATGGTCGAGATCGCGCGAGCGGTGCATCACAAGGCAAAGGTAATTATCTTCGATGAGCCGACGGCGACCCTCACACCGGAGGAAAAGAGCTACTTCTTCAAGCTGATCAGGAAGCTGAAGGACGAGGGGGTCTCCATCATATTCATTTCGCATGCGCTTGAAGAGGCGCTCATGGTTGCGGATCGGATTACCATCCTGAGAGATGGCAGGCTGGTGGCCTCGGACAAGGCCGCCGCGTTCGATCGGCAGAAGATCATTCAGGCCATGGTCGGTCGAACGCTGACAGATGAGATCTACAGCGGTGCCTCGCGCATGCGCGCTCCAAGGCCGCGTGGCGCAAAAGTGCTCTCGGTGGAAAATCTCTCGATGGGCAATATGGTGCGCAACACATCGTTTTCGCTGTATGCGGGGCAGGTGACCGGGATTTTCGGCCTGGTCGGCTCCGGCCGGACCGAGACGCTGAAGGTGGTATCCGGGGTTCTGAAACGTGATTTCTTTCATGGCGGAGAAGTCAAGATCGATGGCCAGTCCAAGCGCTATCTGGTGCCCGCGCCGGCTGTGCGCGACGGCATTGTCTATGTGACCGAAGAGCGAAAGGCGGAAGGCTTCTTTGAGACGATGAGCATTGCCGAAAACATCTACATGGGCCAGCTCGGCGGACAATCCTTTGGCGGCTTCAACATCGTGTCCATGAAGCAAGCACGATCCGTTGCCGATGAATGGCGTAAACGTCTCAATGTGAGGGCCATCGACCCGGACGCGAAAGTCATCGAACTGTCCGGCGGCAATCAGCAGAAGGTCGTGATTGCCAAAGCGCTCGTCCAGAAGCCTAGACTTGTGGTCTTCGATGAGCCGACGCGCGGCGTCGACGTCGGCGCTATCGCCGAAATCCATACCTTCATAAACCAGCTTGCTGACCAGGGGATCGCAGTCGCGGTAATCTCGTCTTACTTGCCGGAGATACTAAGCCTTTCCGACCGCATCCTCATTGCCCGCCAGGGCAAGATCGTCGAGGAAATGGACCGCCGGATTGCCACGGAAGAAACGATCATGTACGCGGCCGTCCATTAATGAGCGGCGATCGCAAGGTCACGATTGTCGAGGTGGGCCCTCGTGACGGCCTGCAAAACGAGAAAAATATCGTCTCGACCGAGGACAAGCTGAAGCTCATCCGTCTGCTGGCAGATGCCGGTCTCTCTCGTATCGAGGTCACCGCGTTCGTCTCGCCAAGATGGGTGCCCCAGATGGCCGATCATGACGCGGTGATGCGACGGGCGCCGGCGCGGAAAGGCTTGATACGCTCCGTGCTGGTGCCCAACGACAAGGGTGCCATCGCCGCGATTGCCGCGGGCGCTGACGAACTGGCCGTCTTTACCAGCGCCTCGGAAACTTTCGCGTCCAGAAACATCAACTGCACCATAGCTGAAAGCCTGGAACGATTCGTGCCGGCGATAAGCCTCGCGAGGTCGCACGGCATTCCAGTTCGCGGCTACGTGTCTTGTGCCGTCGATTGTCCTTACGAGGGCGAAATCGCGCCCGAAGCAGCCGCAATGGTTTCTTCGCAACTGATGGACCTGGGTTGCCATGAGATCTCGGTAGCGGACACTATCGGCCGGGGATTGCCGGAACGCGTAAGTCTCATGCTGGAACGCGTGCTCGACCGGGTTCCAGCACCGATGGTAGCCTGCCACTTCCATGACACTTCCGGTCGAGCTCGTGCGAATGTGGACGTCGCGTTGGATTGGGGCATTGCTACGTTCGATAGTTCCGCGGGCGGCCTAGGGGGCTGTCCTTATGCTCCAGGTGCTGCAGGCAACATTGGCACCGGAGTTATCAACTCCCATCTAACACAAAAAGGTTACGCGACGGGAGTTGATCCCGACGGACTTCGACTTGCTGAAGAATTTGCTCGTAGCTTGAGGTAGAGCAATCACCCGCTAGCTGTTTGTTTTCGTTGACGAGATGACTTCCCCTCCGGGCCCACCACCAGACGCACGTCTCGATCCATCCTGCACCGCCAGCCGAACCTGGGGATGCCTCGCGCGAATAGAGCTCGGCATGATCGATATCGTCATGACCGAGAACGTCCATAAGGCCTCTGCTTCGGCCAGACAAACCCCGAGCGATTTGCTCAGTCCGTGCGGCGTCAGGCCTTTTGGGAGGGCGGCGAGCTTGCACCAATGCGCCATCCCCGTCAGCGACTTGGCGGAGAACGCCTCGCCATTGCCGTTGACCAGGACAGTCTCGCCGCGCCTATCGGCCGCATCCGGTGACCCTCTGGTGCCAACGCAGACCCGCGACGTCGCCGCGACGGTTGCCAAGCCAAAGTGCAAGCCCTAGCAAGTGCGTGCCGCGGTGCCGAGCGGCCAACGGTTTTCGAATTGCGTCATCGCTTCGCGCGACCACGCTTTCCAGCCGGAATAGGCGGGCCGCCATTCGACCGCCGCTGTGGGGTCGATTTCGATCCAGTCTTGGGGTAGTGCGACATAGACCAGCTTGCGTATGCCCACCAGCAGATGCCTGGCCTCGAGAACATACGACGTATAGGAGCGGGCGCACCGGCCGCCGATCGTCCCTCCAAGGCCGCCAAAAGCGGACATCTTCAAGTCGAGGCCACAGGGTTGGCTGCTTCATTTCAAACGTCTTAACACCGCGCCCACATCCATTTATGCGAGCCCTACCTGGTTCGTCCCTGTACAATCCGGTCAATGATCATGGCGCACAGTAGGATCGCGAAGCCTGCCATAAGGCCCTGCCCCACGGCTGCGTATTGAAGGGCGTTCAAGACATCCTCGCCTAGGCCCTTCGCGCCGATCAGCGATGCGATGACAACCATCGAAAGGCACATCAGGATCGTCTGATTGATCCCAGCCATGATGGATGGCATCGCGAGCGGAAGGTCCACGCGTGTCAAGACAAACCATTTCGTGGCACCATAGGCTTGCGCTGCTTCCCGAATGGCCGGAGGGACGCCTTGCAAGCCAAGCGCGGTCAAGCGCACTACGGGCGGCGTGCCGAAGATCAGCGTGGCTATGACTCCGGGCGGCTTACCAATGCCGAACAAAGCAATGACCGGGATAAGATAAACGAAGGCGGGCATCGTCTGCATGAAATCGAGCACCGGCCGCAGCGCCGTGTAGACGCGCGGCCGGCGTCCGCACCAGATGCCGAGGGGGATGCCGATCACCAGGCAGAGGATCGCGGCTGTGCCGAGGAGAGCGACTGTTTCAAGGCTCTTTTCCCAGAAACCAAGGACGGCGAGATAGGCGAGTGCCGCGGCGGTGAAGATAGCGACGCGCGGCCCGGCCAGTTGCCAGGCCAGAATGAGGATGATCGCCATGGTCACAGGCCACGGCATTCCCGTCAGCGCGTAGGACAGCCCGTCCAGCACCAGGGAGATGGCTCCGGTTATCGCACCAAAAAAGCCTTCTCCAGCATGGGAAATCCCCTCCATCAGCCCATCCAGGGTCGAGGACAGGGCAGCCTGCCAGTCGCGATTTGACGGCGCGACCGTAAGCCAGGCGGCCGGCGCCGCCCCGGCAAAGCGATAGGCTGAGAACCCGTAGGCCAGAATGCAGAAAACGAGAGCGCACAGCGAAAGAGGGTAGCTGATTCCGTGCCCCATCGTGGGCGTCGATCGCCATCGCGCAAACCGTCGCTCAAGCAACCGGTTGGCAAGAAAGCCGCTCGCAAGCTTGGCCAGCAGCAACGTGAAGAGGCCCAACCCTATCAGCAGGGGGGCCTTCCCCTTGGCTGCGTCCGCCTGCGAATTCGCGGCGTCTGCCGCCTTCTGCAGGGCTGCCGCCGACGATTTCAAGCCCGCGGCATTGTCCGCTCCCGCTGCCTCCGCGGCCTTTGCCTGTTCTTCGCGTGCTGTCGCCTGCTTGGTCAGCCGCTCGGCGCGTGCCTGTTCGGCCGTGCCAAGGTTGCCGGCGACGCCAACGCCGATTTGCACGACGGCGAACATCTCGAGGAAAAAAGCGATCCAGAACAGGACCACGATGCCACGGGCGGCGGCCCATACCGGCCCGAGCAGGGCTGCAGTGACATTGAACGGCCAGACGGAGTTGCGCGCGCGCCTTATGCGCGCGAACGCATCGACATAATAGGCCGGGTTTTGAACAACGAATTCCGCGACGAGACGATTCTCCGCCGATCGATCCTGCTCGAGCGGCTGTTTGGAAACCGGATCATAGGCGTTCACGACCGTCCGCCCTTTCGCAACCCTTCCAGAAGGACCTGCCGGTCGACGATACCGCCAACGACCCCGTCGCCGTCTATCACCGCGAGCGGCGCGGCATCTCGCGCCGCGAGTTCCACAAGCTCGCCCAGTGGCTGCTGGGAACTCACCTTGCGCAATCGCTCTAGGTCCAGCCCTGAAGGGTTCCGCCTTCTGAAGCTCTCGACAGGTTCCATGATGCGACCGGCGGTGATCACCTTCAGCCGCGATATGTCCGCGACGAACTTGGCGACATAATCGTGCTTGGGAACGGTGACGATATCCTCGGGCGTGTCGATCTGGATGATGACGCCATCCTTCATGATGGCGATGCGGTCGCCGATGCGGATCGCCTCGTCGAGATCGTGGGTGATGAAGACGACCGTTTTGCCCATCGAACGCGACAACGCCAGGAATTCATCCTGAAGCTGCCGCCGGATCAAGGGGTCGAGCGCGCTGAACGGTTCGTCCATCAGGAGAATCGCCGAATCCGCCGCGAGCGCGCGGGCCAGCCCTACGCGCTGCTGCATGCCGCCCGACAGTTCGTGGCAATAGCGGTCGCCCCAATCGGAAAGATTGACCTTGGCGAGCGCTGCCTCGGCAACATCAAAACGCTGCTGCTTGCTGGCCCCCTGGATCTCCAGGGGAAGCGCCACGTTGTCGCGCACGGTCCGGTGTGGAAGCAGCCCGAAACTCTGGAACACCATGCTGATCTTGCGCGACCGCAGCGCCCTCAGTTCGGCCGGAGCTTTCGCCATGATGTTCTCGCCGTCGACGAAAATCTCTCCGGCGGAAGGTTCGAGAAGGCGGTTGATGTGGCGGATCAGCGTCGATTTCCCGCTGCCCGACAGGCCCATCACGCAGAAGATCTCACCCGGGCGGACCGATATGCTTACATCGGCTACGCCCACGACGCAGCCGAAGCGCTTGATGACTTCGTCCCTGTCCAGCCGAGCGCGCTGGATGGCTGCCATTGCCTCCGGCGCGCGGGCGCCGAAGACCTTCCAGACCCCCCTCATCGCGATCGCGGTAGCGGCCGGATGAAGGTCAGTTTTCAACGATAAGGCCATGCCAAGGGGCGCCCACGATTATCCCATCTGATTTATCTTCAGGCTGCCAAGGACCGGTCAGCCAGCGGGCGCAATTCCAGCGCTTCGCGACGATCAGCGGCCGAACCACTTTGCGACGTCGCCGGGGTGAGCCTTGATCCACTCCTTGGCCACCTCGTCGGCAGGCTTCTTGTCGACGATGATCGCATAAGCCCATTTGCTGATGTCGTCCGGATTGAACTGGGTCCGCTCCAGCGCGGCGGCCAGATCGGGCTGACGCTGTGCAAGCGAGGCAGCATAAGCGACGTGCACGGTGGTGTCAGCATAGGCCGATGAGACTTTCGACTTTTCGAACCATTGAGGGTCATCGTTGGGCTGCACGACGACAAATTTTGCCGGATCATTTTTCGGCTCGGTCAGGAAAGCGAGCTTGTAGCGGGCGAAATTCTGGTGCGGGCTGTAGCAGTAGCCGACCCATGGCTTGTCGGCTTTCGCGGCGCGGTCGAGCGAAGCTGCCGCCACCGCCTCGTCGGTCACCTGTAAGTCGAAGAAATCGGCAAAGCCGTAGTCGCGGGCCCGAACCTTCTCGATGTTGGTCGATTGCCAGCCCGATGCGCCGATCCACATTTCGCCCTTGCCGTCGCCATTGGTATCGAACAGTTTGGCATTGTCGGGATTGGCGAGGTCGGAGACATCCTTGATGCCGTATTTGTCGACGGTGACCTGGGTGACGCAGTAGCCTTGCTTGGCCTCGTAGCCGTTCTGCGCCAGCTTCACGGTGCCGGCACCCTTTACGTATTTGTCGACCAGGCCCTGCTGATTCGGCAGCCAGACGTCCGGCCAGATGTCGACCTCGCCCTTGTTGCGTGCCATCGCCTCCCAGATCACTGGAACAGCGGTTGTGGTGACGGTCGAGATGTCCAGCCCGAGTTCCTGCTCGGCGGCGTCCTTGATGACGTTCATGACCGCCGTCGCGGTGGCGTAGTTAGGATCAGGCATCGTAACGTCAGCGGCGATCGCCGATGAGACGGGCGCGAGAAGCAGGACGCCGAAAGCTCTTTCAAGAAGGTGGTATTTCATGTCGTTCCCCAATCGAAGTTGCGCTGAATTCGTTTCAGTCTATTCAGCAGGTTAGCGGAACGTGCAGCCAATCCGTCCTAAATTTCCTCGCATTAGGAAAAACGATGGACCGCATAAGGCTACACATCGCGATGAAACGTCCCGCTCAGAAATAGGCCTGGTCAGGCTCGCTCGCCTTGCGTCCAGCGATGAAGGCCTGCAGCGCTTCGTCGATTGCCGGGTCGAGGCCGGGATCCTGATAGTCGTCGAGCAGCCGCTTCCACTGCCGGTTGGCGCGTTGTGCGGCGTCGAGCCGCCCGTCCTCGTTCCACTGTTCGAAGGAATTGTTATCGCTGCTGGACGACCGGTAGAACGCAGAGAGGAAATTGGACTGCGTATGCGCACTGCCAAGGAAATGCGACCCCGGTCCAACCGCTTCGATCGCTTCCATCGCCTGCGCATTGACCGAGAGATCGATGCCCTCGAACAGGCTGGCGACCTTACCGCAGAGATCAGCGTCGATGATGGTCTTCTCGAAGCCGGTGACCAGTCCGCCTTCCAGCCAGCCGGTGGCGTGATTGATCACGTTGGCGCCGGCAAACATCGACATTAGAATGCCCCACGTCGCTTCCTGTTCGGCCTGGGCGTCGGGAAGCTTGGAGGCCGACAATGAGCCGACCGTGTGGAACGGCACACCAACGCGGCGCGCCAGCTGCCCGCATGCAAGCACCATCTTTCCCGCTTCCGGCGTTCCGAATGTCGGCGCGCCGCTCTGCATCGAGATGGTGCTGGCGAAGCTCCCCATCAGGCACGGCGCTCCCGGGTTGATCAACTGCACGAGAGAGAGACAAGCGAGCGCTTCGGCCAGCACCTGCGCCAGCGTGCCGGCGACCGTGCAAGGGCTCATCGCGCCGGCCAGCGTCCAAGGCGTGCACGCGACCGGCTGGTTGTTGCGAGCATAGACCTTCAAAGAGCCGGACATGTTGGCGTCGAGAACGAGCGGCGCATTGGTGTTGGCCACGTTGTAGAGCACGGCGTTGTTGGCGACGAATTCCTCGCCGAAGACGATCTTGGCCATGTCGACCGCATCCTGTGCCCGCTTGGAACCGATGAAGGCGCCCATGAACGCCCGGTCCGAATGACGGATATGCGTGTAGAGCATGTCGAGGTGCCGCTTGTTGGCCGGCAGGTCGACAGGCTCGCAGACGACGCCACCCGAATGGTGCAAATGCGGGATCATGTGGTGGATCTTCACCAGGTCGCGAAAGTCGCCGATCGTGGCATAGCGCCGGCCCCGGTCGAGGTCGTGGACGAAAGGCGGCCCCCAGGACGGGCATAACACGGTGTTGTCGCCGCCGATCATAACCGTATTGGCGGGATTGCGGGCATGTTGCTTGAACTGGGATGGAGCGGTGGCGCGGATGATCTTGCGGCACATGCCCGGCTCGAAGCGTACCCTCGTGCCCTGCACGTCGGCGCCCGCGTTGCGGAAGAGATCAAGGATTTCGGGATCGTCATGGAACTCCATGCCGATTTCCTTGAGCAGCCGGTCGGCGTTCGCCTCGATCAGGCTCAAACCTTCTTCGTCCAGGATATTGAAGGTGCCGATCCTGCGATTGATATAGGGACGGCGCGGCGCCTGCTGCGCGGTACGGCTGCCCTGTCTTCCAGCACGGCCCCCGGTTCGTGGCGCTGACTTTTCGGTCGTGATCGTCGCATCCTTGTCCATTTTCTTCTCCGATCTCAGGCAGGGGTCAAGGCAACCGGTTCGCAGGCACCGAGGCCGCGAACGCGCAAATTGCCGGGATCGTAAGGGGGTTCTGGCAGTTCTCGCGCCGGGAACTCCTTGCCCAGGATGGAGACGGTCAGCCCATCCGCCGAGATGCCTGGCCGCAGATAGGCAAGGGCAACGGTCTTGCCGATGCGGAAGCCGTGGGCGCCGGACGTGACGATGCCGACAGGCCGATCCGCCTGCATGACAGAATGGGCGTAGAAGGGCAGCTGTTGACCGTCATCGTCGATTTCAAGAAGAACCATTTTCCAGGCGCCGTCGCCAACGCGTGCGAGCATGGCCTCGCGGCCGACGAACGCGCGCCCCTCGGTTTTGACCAGAGTGTCGAGTCCGGCTTCCAGCGGCGTTCGCTCCGTCGTCAGATCAGCGCCCCAGGCGCGATAGCCCTTCTCCAGCCGCATCGCGTTCAGGGCGTAGATACCGAACGGCCGCAGGTCGAAACGCCGGCCGGCCCTCGTAAGCGCGTCATAAAGATTGCCGACCTGCACAAGCTGGACGTGGAGTTCCCATCCCAACTCGCCGGCATAGGAGACCCTGAGGGCCGCGGCCTTGATGCCGGCGATGCGAATGATCTGGGCCGAGAGCCAGGGGAAAGCAGGATTCGACAGGTCGACCTCGCTCACCGTTTCGAGCAGGTCACGGGCGCGCGGGCCCATGATGGCCAGCACGCCGCGCTTTTCGGTTACGTTCTCGATCGTGACGTCCGCAAAGGCGGCTGCGCGCACGCGCAGCAGATCCTCGTCGTGCCTTTCGGCGACCGCCGCGCTGGTGAGATAAAAGGCCTCGTCGCCAAGGCGCGTCACGGTGAATTCCGAGGCAACACCGCCCTTTGACGTCAGCGCGTGGACGAGGCCTATGCGGCCCTGGCGTGCCGGCGGCCGATTGGCGCCGAGAGAAGCCATGAATGCGCCGGCGCAAGCGCCGGTGATCTCGAACTTGGAGAAGGCCGACAGGTCGATGACGCCGACGCCGTCGCGCACGGCAAGGCATTCGGCCCGCACCGCATTGAACCAGCCGGGCCGGCGAAAGGTAAGCGGCACGTGTCGATCGCCTCCGCCGGCGGCGAACCAGTTCGGCCGCTCCCAGCCATAGGCGGCACCGAGCACCGCTCCCTGGTCTTTCTGCATGTCCAGCGCGGGCGTCGTGCGGCGCGGGCGTCCGGCTTCACGTTCCTCATTGGGAAAATGAATGCCGAATTGCAGGCCGAATCCTTCGACCGCCTTGTCGATGCGATAATCGCGGTCGGCATAATTGCCGAAGCGGCGCGGATCGATGGCGAGCGCATCGCTTGGCGGCGCACCGCCGACGATCCAATCGGCAAGGAAGCTTCCGGCGCCGCCGCCTTCCATGACACCCATGCTCGACCCGGTCAGCAGCCATGCATTGCCGAGACCGAAGGCCGGGCCGATCAGCGGATTGGCATCCGGCGTGAAGGTGATTGGACCATTGACCACCGTCTTGATGCCAGCGTTGGCGAGCGCGGGAACGCGCTCCATCGCCAGTGCAATGATGTGCTCCACGCGGTCCAGATCGGGCGGCAGCAGTTCCATGCCGAACGCCGGCGGGACGCCGTCGACCGCCCAGGGCTGGGCCGACTTCTCGTACGGGCCGACAATGTAGCCGTCGCGCTCCTGGCGAAGATACCAGCTCTCCTCCGGATCACGGATGATCGGCAGTTCCTTGGCCCCGGCGGCGATGCGGTCCGCAATCTCTGAAACGGTGTCGGTCACGACATATTGGTGCAGCATCGGCACGACTGGCAGGTCAAGACCCATCATGGTGCCAATCTCGCGGCACCAGGTGCCGGCGGCGTTCACCACATGCTCGGCAACAATGTCGCCTTGCGCCGTGCGCACAAGCCACTCGCCCGATGCCTTGCGCTCGATTGCCAAGACCTGATTGTGGCGGATGATCTCGGCACCTCGCGAGCGCGCGCCGGTCGCCATCGCATTGGTCGCCAACGTCGGGTCGACATGACCATCATTGGGTTCGAAGATCGCACCGATGATGCCTTTCGTCACGCAGAGCGGATAGATGTCCTGGAGTTCACGCGGGCTCAGGATATGGAAATCATGACCGACGAACCGGCCGAGGCCTTGCACATGGCGGAATTCATCCATTCGATCCTTTGACCGGGTGATGCGCAGTGCGCCGCTTGGGTGAAAGCCGGTCGGCAGCCCGGTTTCGGCTGTCAGTGTTTCCCGGTAAAGCCGCACCGAATGAGCGCGCATCGCCATGATCGTGGCGTTGTGGGCGAAATGCGTGCAAAGCCCCGCCGCATGCCAGGTGGAGCCTGCGGTGAGCTCATGCTTCTCGACAAGGGTGACGTCGCTCCAACCACGCTTGGAGAGATGGTAGAGCAGGGACACGCCCATGGCGCCACCGCCGATGATCACGACGCGGGCATGCTGTCTCATGAGTTTCTCTCCTCGCGTGGGCGCATCCTGGCGCCAGTCGGATCATAGGGGGGCCTGTCGAGCGGCCGGAGCGCATGGCGTGTGCCGGCGACTGCGATTTCGTAGCGGGACGCCTGCATCCGCGCCGCTGTCTCGCCGGGCTCGCAAGTGATGTAGCCAAGGCAAAGGCTCAAGTCGGTGCGGAAACCAAGACCGCCCGACGTCGTCAAGCCGGCAAGCTTTCCGTCCCGGTAGATGGGTTCGTCATGAAGAAGGAGCGGGTTGGCGTCCACCACCGCGAAGTGCATCAACCGGCGCTTCACGCCTTCGGCCTTTTGCGCCAGCAGCGCTTCACGACCGATGAAATCGCCTTTCTTCCAGGATACGGCAAAGGATAGGCCCGCTTCCAAAGGGGTATCCTTTGGCCCGATATCGTGTCCCCAATGGCGATAGGCTTTTTCCAGCCGGCAGCCGTCCAGTGCATAGTGACCGCAGAAGACAAGACCGTGCGCGGCGCCTGCCGCCGCGAGCGTGGCCAGCAAATGTTGCGCGCACTCAACCGGCACGTAGAGCTCAAAGCCGAGTTCGCCGACAAAGCTGACACGCGTTGCCCGGACATCGGTCATTCCGATGTCGAGGCGCCGCGAGGTCGAGAACGGAAACGCCGCATCTGAAAGATCGGCGTCGGTCAGGCTCTGCAGCAGTTCGCGCGAACGTGGCCCCATGACACCGAGGACGGCTTCGGACGATGTCAGGTCGAAGACCGAGGCATTGAGATCGAGATCCTGTGCATGATGCCGAATCCAGGCAAGATCCTTCTGTCTCGTCGCCGCGCCGGAAATGACCCGGAATGTGTCCTCGCCACTTCGCAGAACCGTCACGTCGGCCTCGATGCCGCCTCGCGGGTTGAGCATCTGCGTATAGACGGCGCGGTCTTCGGCGACATCGATGTCGTTGGCACACAAATGCTGCATCAGCTTCACCGCGTCGCACCCGGTGACCTCAAGCTTGGTGAAGGGAGAGAGCTCAAACAGGCCGACGCCTCGAGACATGCGGTCGACTTCGGCCTTGGCAGCGGCCCACCATTTTTGGGCGCCCACGGAATAGTTGGGGGTCCTACCGGCCTCATCCTGGCCGAACCAGAGCGGACGTTCCCAGCCGGTTGGCGCGCCAAACACGGCACCGGCATCGGCGAAGGCCTGGTGAAAGCCGGAACGCCTGATATCGCGTCCCGCGGTCGCCTGCTTGTAGGGCCAGTGCATGCGAAAGAGATCGGCGACCGCCTCCTCCATCCTGGCCCCGACGAAGGACCGCGCCGCAGCGGACCGGTCGAAGCGGGCAATGTCGAGCGCCCACAGATCGAGGCCGGGTTCTCCGTCGACGATCCATTCGGCCATAGCCTTGCCCGCTCCCGCCGACGACATCATGCCGGTCGAGTTGAAGCCGGCGGCGACATAAAAACCGCGCAGATATGGTGACTCTCCCATGAGCGGCCTTGTGTCGGGTGTGAAACTCTCCGGGCCATTCATGAAGTGCCTGATGCCGGTTTCCGAGAGCACCGGCAGAAGCTTCAGCCCAGCCGACATGAACGGCTCGAACTGATTCCAATCCTCGGGCAATTCGAGGAAAGGCCTGCTGCCCGCCGGTCCGCGAATGTCAAAAATCTTGGCATTCGGCTCGAACCCGCCAAGGACCAGCTTTCCGGAATCACCCTTGATGTAAATGCCTTCATCAAGGTCGCGAACGATCGGGAACGGATCCTGCAGGCCTGCAACCGGCTCCGTCACCACATACATATGCTCGACGGCCTGCAGCGGCACGGGTACGCCGACAAGAGCGCCGATATCGCGTGCCCAGGCGCCGGCGCAGTTCACGACCGTCTCGCAGTCGATAATAGTGCCGGAAGCGAGCGTGACGCCGGCGACGCGGCCGTTCTTCGTCACGAAGCCTGCGCAGGCCACCCCCTCCAGGATACGAATGCCGGCGACACGGGCGCGTTTTGCATAGGCCGCGCAGATGTCGACTGGATTGGCCTGACCGTCTTCCTCGACCCACAGCGCACCCTCGATATCGTCGACGACGATACCGCGCACGCGCTCCGATATGCTGGCTTGATCGACGATCTCGACCTTCAGTCCGCAGACATCGCCCATATGCGCGATGCGTTTCAGCTCGTCCATTCGCTCCGGCCGTCGCGCCAGCCACACGCCACCCGTCCGCCGATAGCCGGAGGCCTGTCCGGTCAGTTCCTCAAGGCGCGGAAACAGTTCCGTCGCGTACTGCGCAAGCTTTGTCAGGTTGAGGCTGGCGCGCAGCGGGCCGACGATCCCGGCGGCATGCCAGGACGTGCCGCTGGTCAGTTGGTTGCGCTCCAGCAGGACCACATCGGTCATCCCGAGTTCGGCGAGATGATAGGCGATGCCCAGGCCGATGACGCCGCCGCCAATGATCACGATGCGTGCGCTGTCATTCACCGAGTCGATACCTTTGTTGGTTGCAACGGCGCGATCTTTTCCATCGAACCACTTGCACTCAACCGAATTTTTGCAACATTAGGAAAACTTATGAAGCCTCGATGCGTTGGGAGTTGGTAAGTGAAGACCGGCAGTTTCGATTTCAATCTGTTCCGATCCATCGAGGTTTTCGCCGCCGTGGTCGAGACAAGACATGTCACCCAAGCCGCGCAAATGCTGGGCATGACGCAGTCCGCAGCGTCCCAGCATCTGAAGAATCTGGAGACCGCCCTTGGCGTCAGCCTGATCGATCGCAACCTCAGGCCGATCGAACTTACCAAGGCGGGAATAGCACTTCATCGGCGCGCCATCGTCATACTGGCCGAGGTCGAGGGGCTTCGCACGGATGCGCGCCGCGTCAATGCCGCGCCGCTGCCTCTGCTGCGCGTCGCTCTCCTTGCATCCATCGCCACAACATTGGCGCCAGCCCTGTCCGTGCTTGCCCGCAAGACCTTCGGCATTCCCGAGCTCAGCCTCTTCGCGGGCCTGGCTACGGACCACGTTGCCTTGCTGCGGGCCAGGCGAGCGGATCTCGCCGTCACATCCGGCGAACTCTTTGAAATCGAAGGCCTTACGCGCTATCCGATCATGACTGAGAAGTTCTTGCTGGTGACGCCGAAAGGGTTCGCGGGGGATGTCGGTGACATAATGAAGCTTTCGAAGAAGCTCGCCTTCGTACGGTTTTCGCGCGAGACACCGGTGGGGCTGCGGGTCGATCAGCATTTGAGCCGGCTGCGCATCGAGATACCCCGCTCCATGGAAGGAGACCGCTCCAGTGTGGTGATGGCACCGGTCGCGTCCGGTATGGGTTTTGCGATCCTGACGCCAACACTGCTCATTGATGGCCTGGCCGAAGGCATGGAGATTGATGTACACCCCTTGCCCTTCACCGGACTGACGCGCAACATCCTGCTCGTCGCGCGGGAGCGCGAACTGGGGAACCTGCCGGAAGCCTTCGCCGCGCGCACCGCCGAAGTCCTGACCCAAGCGATCAGCGCACGCCTGCCCGACCTTCCCGCCGACTGCTACGTCGTCGACAGTCCCGCATCGCATGACTAATCGGCTCCATCATTTATCCTGATGGGCGATTTTGCCCCGTGCGCGCCCTTCACATTCTGTGTTCAATCCCCCCGGTTTCAAACACGCAGGAGGCGGGCATGAATGCTCCTCACGTTCATTCGAATCTGGAGGTCGACTGGTCGACCGAGTCCATCGTCGAGCGAAGGAACCGCTTCTATTCCGCTTCGCAGCGGAAGTTCGTTCCCTACAAGGAGCCGCTGATCCTGAAGCGTGGAAAAGGCCAATACGTCTGGGACGAAAAGGACCAGAAATACATTGACCTTCTTGGCATGAACCTTTGCATTTCGGTCGGCCATGCCCACCCGCAGGTGGTGAAGGCGGCCACTGAGCAACTGGCTGAACTGACCCACTGTACGACGATGTTCTATCATCCGGTTCCCGCCCAGTATGCCGAGGAACTCGCTGCAACGATGCCTGCGGGGCATGACTGGGTGGTGCATTTCACAAACAGCGGCGCGGAAGCAATCGATCTCGCCTTGCTGATGGCGCGCACGCATACGGGCAATATCGACATGCTTGCGCTTGCCTCGAGCTATCACGGCGCCACCTTCGGGGCTCAGTCGGTGACCGGAATCTCGGGATTTCGTCACCCCGTCCCCCAGCTTGGAGGCGTGACCTTCGTGGCCGAGCCCAACCAATATCGTGGCGCTCATGGCGAAGGGGTCGAGCCGTATCTGGGCGAGGTCGAGCGCGCCATAGCCAGTTCGACCAGCGGCCGGCTTGCCGGGATGATTGTGGAGCCGGTCCAGGGCTACGGCGGCATCGTACCGATGCCCCAGGGCTATATTTCTGGCGCTTTCGAACGCGTTCGCGCAGCCGGTGGCGTTTGCATCATTGATGAAGTGCAATCCGGCGTCGGACGTACGGGCGATGCCTTCTGGGCGTTCGAATCCCATGGCGTCGTTCCTGATATTGTCGTTGTCGCCAAAGGGGTCGGCAATGGCATCCCGCTGGGCGCCGTCATCGCGAAGCGAGACGTCGCCGAATCCATGGCTGATAAATTCCTGTTTCATACCTACGGAGCCAATCCTGTCGCATGCGCTGCCGGACGCGCGGTGCTCAAGGTCATCCGTGAAGAACGACTGCAAGAGAATGCACGCGCCGTTGGCGGCGCCCTGAAGACGAGACTGGAGGAGCTCAAGAAGCAGTATCCCTTGATCGGCGACATCAGGGGACAAGGTTTGATGCTTGCGATCGAACTGGTGAAAGACCGGACTATGAAGGAACCTGCACCGGAGGCGGCAATCGCGGTATTCGAGGAGACCCGACGCAACGGCCTCGTTGCGAGCCGCTCGGGTCCCTACCGGAACGTTATCCGTATGTGCCCGCCACTTTGCCTTTCGATGGCGGATGTCGAGGACGTAATGGACCGCTTCGTCCGCAGCTTCCGGACAGCGACACTCTGATGACTGATATCCGCGTTCGATGGGCAACGGAGAGTGAATCGAATAGTGGCCATCCGCCGATCCTCTCTCCAAGCCCGAAAGCTGCCGTACGCTCACCTTCGGGCGGCGGCTAACATGAACATTTTCCGACCGATAGCTTTTGGCAAAATCGGGCGTTGATAGCTGATTACAGCGAGGTCAGCCGAATTGCGGATTTGATTGCGCTCTGGTGGCAACATGATGCGCCGATCGGCCCGGATGAAAACCCGTATGGAGGAAGCGACCCCTCGCGAGTCCTGCAGCGGTTACTGGATTTTTGCCTCTCTCGCAGTCTTCACGTCGTTTAGGCCCTTCAGGGCCTCGCGGCTCCCAGTCCCAGCGGCGGCGCGGAAAACCTGCTCGGCATCGGCAAAGCGGCGTAGCTTCAGATAGGCATAGCCGCGCAGTACCATGAGGCCCGTGCGCTCCGGCGCAATGCGCGACCGCTCATCCAGCGCCATGATCGTCTCGACATAACGGCCTTGATCGAAGGCGCTGTTGGCCTGGTTTTCCAGGAGTGCTGTCTTTAGTTGCGCGCTACGGTCGGCATCTTGCGGCGCCTTGGACGCCGCGACCGCGGCCATATCCGACAGTCCGGCGCGCAGGTACGCTAGGCTTTGCCCGTAGGCGGCATCAGCGCGGGTCTTGCCGGTACCGTGCAGAGCCACTTCGAAAGCCGCGACCGCCTCCATCGGCCGGTTCGCGCCCATCAGGCACCAGCCCCGCGTCAACGCCCGAGCCGGCGCCAACCCGGTCGGGTCAAGTGTGCTGGAGCAGCCGCGCGCCTGCTGTTTTGTCATTCCGCCCACCCGCACATTGTCCTGGCCTGTGCCGGTCTGGTTTGTCGCCTGCTCCCGGCTGGCACGTTGACGCGCGCGCGCGCCGGTCCCCGCGCCCTTGCCGAACGCCGACGTCTCGATGCTTCGCTCGCCCACCGTGGGGATGCGTTCGGAACGTCCCGCCCAGGCGGCCTGTATGGCCCGCGCGCCGGCCTTGTCGCCGGTCTTCCACAGCGTCAGCGCCAGCCCATAGGCGGAAGGTTCGTCGTCTGGCTTCCAGTCAAGCGCCAGCTTGAACCATTGTGCCGCCGTTTGCGATTGGTTGAGGCCGTCCGCATACCAACCCAGTTGTTGCGCGGCGGCGGCGTCCTTTGCTGCATAGATGGCCTGGACCATGCGCTGGAGCACGTCGGGGCTAATTGGCGCTTGCGGCGTCACCGCCAGCAGATTGGCTACCGCGGCCAGGTAGACGCGACGCGTGTCGTCGTTGGTGTCGCGCCAAGGATAGAGGATGTCCTCGGCATCGGCCGAGCGCTCCTGTTGGATCAGCGCCAATGCCAAGCCCTGCGAGGCGGCGGCCGTGTTTTCCTTGTCATGGGCCTTGCGAAACCAGTTTTCTGCCTCTTTCGGGTTCTCACGGCGCACGAAGTACCAGCCCAGCAGCAGGTCGTCGGAGGACAGGCCGTCCTGATCTGCCAGCGTCTGGACGGTGGCGATGTCCGTCGGCGCCACGATTAGCTTCGGGTCGGCATCGCCATTGGCCAGGCTTTGCCTCGCAATGTCGTTGCGCACGCTTGCGAACTCACCTTTGCCGTCTGCTGTCTTCTGCTCGGTCGCGAGAAGCTGGTCCAGGTCCGCTCGTGACAGCAGCGGCAGCGCCTTTTGGATGGTGGCGACACGTTCCTCGGGTTTCTTGCAATTGTTCAGCACGTAAAGATAGGCGTCGCGCGCACGGTCCTTGCGGTCCGTCTGCGCGAAGGCTTCCGCGACCCGCCACAGCACATCGACATCACCGCAGGTCAACAGGCTGGAATTGGCCGACCCGATACGGATGACGGTGTCGTATTGCTTGAGGTCGGACGCGTTGACCAGTTGTTCCCTGGCCTCCGCGACGGCCAGCCGGGCGAGCAGATCCGGCGGGGCCTGCCAGCCCGGTTGCGCGGCCTGCCTGTCGGCGATGGCCTTGCGCACCTCGGCGAGCTTGCCCTCGGAATAGAGTTTCCAGATCTGGTCAAGTCGCGGGTCGCCTGCCTGGCTGGGCGCCAGTGGGTTCTCCGGCGGTGTCCATTGCGGATACAGTGCCTTCAACCTGGCGATCTCCGCCTCGAGCCGTCTCGTGTCGCCCTTGGACGCGAAATAGCGCAGCGCCGTTTCGTCAACTTGTGGCGGCGGCGTGGCAGCGGAATTCGCCGCTGGAGGACCGGTCGTGGACGCCGAATTCGTCGTTGGGGCAGTCGTCGTCGCGCTCCGCCCCGCCTGCGCGACCGTTGGCGGCTGCGAGTAGCCTGCCTGCGATTGTCCGCCGCCGGTGGCGATTTGAACGTCACTCGGAATCGGCGGAACCATATCGAAATAACCGCCGTGGAGCGCGACCGCTCCGAGTAGCCCTATACCGGCGGCCGTGAGCATGAACAGCTTCATAGGCACTCCGGTTCGTGACGCCGTGCATAGGAGAGCGCAAGCAGATGCAAGGTCGAGGGATAGTAGTCGGTCGGGGCAAATGACTGCACGCTGTCAGGCAGTTTCTTGCCGTCGATGACGCAGGCGACCAGCGCTGGGATGATGCGGTAGCCCGCATCGTCGAGCAGTTGCCGCGTCTGGCCGTTGGCGACGTCGACGATGCGCAGCCTCCCTTCGGGGTCGGCCATATGCACTGCGAACGGCTCCAACAGTGCACGGTCGCGAATTCCCGCGCGGATGAGATAAAGCGGGATGCGGATCGCGTTGTAGCCAAAGTCCTGGGGAAACCCGTCGGCGGCGCGTGGCGCAGCCTTCAGCGACACCCAGTCCGGCGGCAGGCCCGCTTCCCCGATCTTCATTGTGGTCGCGATCAGGGCGCGGCCATTGTTGGCCAGCTCGCGCCACGGACCGTCCGGCGCCAGCTCGGCCATCACCGGCAGTGCCTCGAACACCCAATAGGACGGGTTGACGACGGGACCATCCTGGCGGTCGGCGGCGCCGAACCCGGCATTGCCAGGCTTGAGCAGAACAGCATCGCCCACCCGTTCCAGGCCGCCTGCGGCCAGCGCCGAGGCGATCGTGGCGGCGGCGGTGGTCAGGTCGGGGCGACGCCAGGCGGATCCGGCGAGCGCCAGCCCATAGGCGATCAGCAGATCGCCATCGGTAGCGTTGTTGGTGTCGGTTACGCGCGGCGTCGCGGAGGGGTCCCATTTCCAGGCCGCCAACCCGTCATTCCGCAACAGCATCTCGGTGCGGGTAAATGCCCAGATGCGATCGAAATCACCCCTGTTGTCGGCAAGATATGACAAGAGCAGTCCGTATCCCTGACCTTCGCTGTGACTGATGCCGGCATTGGCATTGTCGACGATTCGGCCGGCCGGGTCGAGGAACTTGTCCCGGTAAAGGGTCCATTCCGCCGTGGTGATGGCTGCGCCTGCCACCGCGGGCGCGGATTGGGCGGTCAGGATGGAAACCATCGCTGCCAGCATCATCACCCTCAGCCTACTCATCGTCTCCTGCCCAGAGAACCGAGCAGAACGGATGTGGCGAAGCCAAGCAGGATCGACAGCACAATCAGCACCACGGCATAGGACAGCGCATTGGCTGAGAGCCAATTGGCGATGATCAGGCGATAGTTCGACAGCGAAAACGGCTGTGTCTCGACGAAGTCGAAACGGGTGGCGGGCATGGAAACAACCTTATCGTCTCCAGCATCCACAGAGGTGATATGACCCGTCATTTTGCGCCAGGCGCTCTGACCGCTCAAGGACCGCACACCGTCCTGTAACGCATTGACGGATGGCGCCGTGACCAGCGTCCAGGTTGCCTCGCCCGTTGGGCTCTCTTGCTGGGCCACGACGATGCCCACACTTCCCTGCGGCGCAAACGGTGCCTCCGGCCCAGGGAATATGCGTAACGAATTCATCGAGATGTTGAAAGTCCGACTCATCCAGTCCTCGAACGAACTGACCTGGCCGCGCCAGCCGCTGCCGCGCAGCTTTTCACGCCACTGGTTGAATGTCGCGTCGGTGTCGGGATGAATGGAGCTCACGCGTTCGCCCCATGTCGAGCCGGCGTCGCTCGCCACGCCCACCTGCGCCAGGACCGCCGCCGGCACTTGCGAAATAGCGCTGATGAACAGTGCATTCCTGTCGTTGACGGCGGTTGCCGCGCTCAACGTGTCGACCGGGATCAGGCGGCCCGCCGCGACCGACATGCGCGCCAAGAGCGTGACCCCGGCGGAGACCGTCTCGGGCTGTGTACGATCCATGATCAGCGGAGTCGCGTATTCGGCGATGCTGTAGGGATAGCCGGTTCCGCTTGTCCCCGCGAGATTGGGGATTCTGGCCACTCGCGCGAAGGCGGGCATCACGAATTCGGAGCTGTCGAATACGGCGAAACGTTGAGCGCCCTCCGCCGTGGCGCCGGGCGCGCAGATCGCGTCGACCCCGGTCATGAGCACAGCCTCGATGGCGATGGTGTTGTCGCCTGGTCTGAAGTGCCGCATCGTCACCTTGATCGGCAGGTGGCGCAGGATCTCGCCTCCCGAGGTGGTAATCGGCACGGTCGCCGCGATGCTGTCGTTGACATAGACGTCGATATGACTTCCCGGCAGCACTTGCTGCGAATAGGCGGCATCAAGCAGGATCGTCGCCTGACCGTAGGACTCGGCGTAGAAATCCGAAGGCACGCCCACCGCGAAGTCGGTGCGCACCCTGCGCCCGGCGAATTCGAGCGTGCTGACCCCCAGTTCGGAAAACGTCAATCGGCGTGGACCCAGCAGCATGGGGACGTCCGGCGTGCGCCATGTGCGCGTCGCAAGGCTGGTCCGCAGGCTGCCGCGCGGGCGGTCGACCTGCTTGGCGATGTCGTCGATAGCAAGGTCGACCGCCTGCCAACTCGGCCCGCTCACCACCAATGTCGAAGGGCCGAGCGTGGGATCGTCGATCAGCGTCGCGCTTGGCCCGGCCTCCGCGCTGGCTGGTACGGCCGCCAGCACCTTGGACAAGTCTGCGGCCGGCCCCAGGACGATATTTGCCACACCCGGCTTCGTCGCGGCGGGGCCGGCCTCGCTCACGGCGAAGGCCTGGTTGGGCATGTTAGCCATCAGCGCCATGGCCTCGCCAAGGCGCACCGCCGGCGCGGTGGAGACGGTCTGGCTCATCGACGGCACGATGAGGTTGAATGTCGTGGCGCCGGCGTCATCGACGCCGATGGCGCGCAGGTCCTCGACGCGTTTCCAGCGCCCGGCCTCGGGATCGTCGAAGGAAATGAAGGTCCTGCTCGTATCGATCTGCGTCCACAATTCATAGGTCGATTCGACGGTGCAATCGGTGCGGTGCCGCTGCACCGCGGACATGGTGATGTCGTTGAGGCCGGCATGCAGCAGCTTTGCCGGGATGGCGACAGACATATCGGAGGGATTGTCCGAGGAGGCGATCGGCGCATCGACGAGATCGCTGCCATTGACCGACACTTTCAGACGCGACGCTTCGGGCGCTACGACGACGGCGTTTTGATAGCCGAGGTGGAAGTCGGCCTTCGAAGCCGCCTGTTCCGGTGTCAGGAAGATCGACCAGGAGCGCCGCGAATATTCGCCGGAAAACACCAGTTCGGCGAACGGCACGACATAGCGTCGTGCGGAAGGCACGGCCGGTTGCGGCGTCGCGGCCGCCATCGGTGCTGTGCTACCCGGCGCGGACGCATCCGGCGGTGCAACAGGCGCGGCGGGTTGCGGCGCCGGCGTCACGATCGCCGGCGCTTCTTTCGACATGTCGAACGGGCTGGTCTGGGCCATGGCCGGCGACACGGCAAGCGCCAACAGCGCGATCGAAGCCAGACGACGTCTCATTGACGCTTCTCGGCAAGTGTTGCGACAGGTTCACCGCCGGTGCGGCCACGCAGGTCGCGCCAGAAATAGACCAGCCCGCGATAGGTCTGGAAAATCGCCAGCCGCAGGAACCATGCGGTGCCGCGCAGCAGGCCCGGGTTGCCCCGGCGCGAAAGCTGGAACTGCTCCCACTGCTTGGAGTTGGCGAAGATCAGATCGGCCACAAGGCGGTGGTGAACGGCTTCCGTCGGCTGGTAGAGGCAGCCTACCGCGATGCTGTCGGTTGTCCGTTCGAAGTTGCGGATTACCACCGGCAACACGGCTTCCGTGCCGTCGGCGAACAGCTTGAAGCGAATGCCGGCCGTGGCATCTTTGGCCAACTCTTCCAGGTTCGCGCCGAACACCAGCACGCGGGCACCGTTGGCGGACACATTCTCGATTGTGCCTTGCAGCCACCTGCCGCCGATCTCGAAATCGCAGCGCCGGCTGACCTTGACGCGCCTGGTCGCGGCGCGCTCTCCCCGCTCGGAGACGACGCCCAGTGCACAGCCGGCCATGATCAGGTTGATCAGGTTCCAGCCGCCCACCACCAGCGTCACGTCGGCCTTGAAAGGCTCGGCGTAAACCTTCCAGACCGTGACGAAGACGCCGACGAGCAGGATGCCGAAGATGGCGAAGAACGGCTTGCCGATCTCGGAAAGGCGGCTCGTCGCGATCGATTCATCCTTGGCGGTGACCTTGAAGGTCGGCTTTCGCGGATTGAGGATCACCGAAATCACAGCCGGCAGCAGATGCACCGTCTGCACATACTCATAGAGTTCCGAGACCCAGGGCCAGCGGAAGGCGCCGTAGAGGTAGTTCTGCATCATCAGATTCACGACCATGTAGGTGAGCGTGTAGGCCATGAACTCGCCGCCCGAGGCGGTGAATATCTGCAGGTCGAAGAAAAGGTAGAAGAGCGGCGCAACGAGAAAGATCGTGCGCGGGAACGGAAACAGCCAAAACAGCGTCGACGACATGTAGCACAGGCGCTGCGGTATCGAGAGGCCGCGCTTGAAGGGCGGAAACCGAAAGCGCAGGATCTGCATCATGCCTTGCGCCCACCGGCTTCTCTGGCCGATGAAGGAGGCGAAGGTCGCCGGCTGCAGGCCGGCAATCAACGGCTTATCGACATAGACGCTGTGCCATCCGCGCGAATGCAACTCAATTGCCGTTTCGCAATCCTCGGTGATGCTGACGCCGCTGAAGCCGTTGGTTTCCGCGAGCGCGGCGCGGCGCAGAACCGCGGCGGAGCCGCAGAAGAAGGATGCATTCCATTTGTCCAGGCCGCGCTGGATGATGCCATAGAACATCTCGTTCTCGGACGGCATCTTCTCGAAGGTGCGCAGATTTCGCTCGACCGGATCGGGGTTGAGGAAGAAGTGCGGCGTTTGCACCAGGAATAAGCGAGGGTCCTCATCGAAGTAGCCAACGGTCTCCTTGAGAAAATCACGCGCCGGCGCATGATCGGCGTCGAAAACCGCGATGAGTTCACCCGTCGAATGGGCAAGGCCGTTGTTGAGATTGCCGGCCTTGGCATGCTCGTTGCGGTCGCGCGTCAGATAGGTAACGCCGAGTTCCGCGCTCAGCTTCTTCAACTGGGCGTATCGCCGCTCGGCAATGTTGGCATCGCCGATCTTCTCGGAGTTGCGCTTTTGCAGCGTTCCGCCATCGTCCAGCAGCCAGACCCGCACCTTGTCGGCCGGATAATCCATCCCCCTGGCCGCCGCCATCGTGTTGGCCAGCAGATCCGGGTCTTCATTGTAGGTGGGAATGAACACATCGACCTGTGGCAGCCTGTCGTTCATATTCGCTCGCGACGGGCGTGAGGGCAGCGGAAGCGCCACGACGAAAAGGCTGAGCGCCAGCATCATCACGCTGTACATTTCTGCGAGATAGAGCAGGAATCCGGGGATGAAGTTCTCAAGCTGATTGATTGGCGGCAGCGTGCTGGTGGTGCGCCAATATACGTAGCGCATGACGATGGCAGTGCCGAAAGCGAGAGCAACCAGTCGCCAGATCCCATCAGGCCGGATGAGCTTTAGCACCATCATGGCGAACAGCACGCACAGGCCGGTGACCAACTGGGTTTCCAGGCTGATCGGCAGCGTTACCAGTGTGATCACGCATACCGACGCCAGTGCCCAGAGGGCAATGATCAGCAATTTTCGCATTCATTGCGTCCTTGCATTCGGACACCTACCGCTTTTCAGTCGATGGCATCCCGGGAACCGGCTGCGAACCTGGCGGACGCCACATCTTGGGGGCATGACCACCGATGGCCGGTGTTTAATGGAAACACGCAATGGTTGATATGGGTTTCGTGTCCGCCAGCGAGTTGCGCTGGTGGTTAACAAACCGTATGCAGCGCCTAGTTGCACGTCCCCGACCCGTCGGCCGCTGCGCAAGGCGGGGGCGGAACAATCGGCGCCGCTGGCTTGTCGGCGGCTTTCGAGGGCACGGGGGGCGGAGACGGCACCAATGTCGACTGCGCGGGCGTGATTGCTGACGATCCAGGCGGCGGCGGAACGATCGGGCCCACGGGAGCAGGCAGCACAGGCAGCGGCTCGGCCACAACCTGCCTTGGTGAAAGGGCGGTGAGACGTGGCCGTGGTGTGGCCTGCGGTGATGTCACCGTCTCGAAGCGCGCAACCCCGACCGGGTAGATCGGTTGCCCGGGCTTGCCAAGCGAAGCCTCCGGCGCAGGCGGTTCACCGTAGGGGTTCCAGTTGCGCGTCTTGAAGGAGGACGTGATCGTGTAGCCGTACATGACCTCGAGCAGCTTCTGCTCCGGCTCGTTCTGGTCGCAGATGCGCAGGCGCACCTGGATTGAGCCCTTGTTACCGATCCAGGTCTGGGTGATGCCCGTCGAGCTGATACGTTGCCAGGCATAAAGACAGGTATCCCCGGAAGCCGAGCGGCCCGCCGCATAGCCGAACGGGCCGTATTTATTCTGCACGTAGTAGGGCGATGTCTGCATCCGGATGCCCGGCAGCGCCTGTCGGATTTCCGAGCCGATGTTGCCGAGGGGAAGATAGCCTTCGCGGAGCCGGCTCTCGCCAGCTGCGGCAGCGTCCACTGGTCCGAACATTTGCACCCGCAACATGTTCTGGCCGGGTGTGTGCGCCGAGGTCGACAGCAGGATTTCCTGCTGGGTGGCATTGGCGAACCGCCGCTCAAGCACCGCAGTGACGGCCGGGCCGCCGGGTGCTGGAAGCGCGAACGCGGTCTCGGACGCGACGAGGCTCGTTCCGGTGGAATGCACAAGGGGCGGCGGCTGGGCACAGCCGGCAAGCATCAGCACCAGTGCCTGGCCAATCGCCTTCGCAACGGATGCCACGCCAGCGCACGACAGCGCAGCGTCGCCATTTAGAGCGGCGGGCTTTCGTGCAAACAGGCAGATTGGGCGGGCCCAAGCAAAGTCCATGTCGGCGACGCTAAGAGATTCGCGCGCGTCGACGAAGAACTAATACGGAGAATCCGGACTTGCCCCCAAGGAAAGCGGAAGCTGAGTCAAAATTGCCGCGTTCGTGCCGTCAGAGGTCGAAACGCTCGACACTGCGGCAAGCCGATCCGAACTGGAATCGGCCAACGTCCTTAATTTCGGAATCTCCAGCAGGCCGTGTCAGCCTTTTGGGCCAGGTGACACCGCCTGTCCGCAATTACCTTTTCAAGGCCTGAAGCTGTCGTTCCGCTTGCGACCCCAACGACTACAACGACTACATTGCGGCCTTGCGCGGCATACGGAGCGTTATTGGCGTAAGGCTCCTGGCTTTCGCCGATAGCAAAGTCGCAACAGTCAACAGCCCTATCGTGAACTCGGTGTGGACCGGCGAGCCGGCGGTCATCTATGGCAATGTTCGCAACCATGGCTGCATCACATCGCTGCCGCAAAGCTGTGCGGTCGAAGCGCCAAGGCCGATACTGTGCGAGGATGATGCCCTGGCTTCGACACTCGCCTGCGGTCCGTTCGTTCGCCGAGAATGTGGTACATATTGTGCTACCGTTCGATCGGTCCGTCTGATTCCTGGCAGTGACGCTTGTGAGGTCGACGCCGCTTTCCAGGCCGGCGCCTTCGCTCGACCTGCTGGCCCGCGCGCAAGCCAGCTGGGCCGGGGCCTGGCGGCAGCGGTTCGCGCTCCGCTGTGCCGCCGCCAGCTTGCGGCTCGCCGGCCGCTTAGAAGACGAGGCGGCCCTGCGCGACGCTCATTCTCAGGAGTGCCGAGCGCCGCATGTCAGCCGGCCTTGCCGCTAAGCATTTTCTTCGGTGGTTTTCGCGCCCTGAGCAAGGCTGCAGGGGCCGGCGTGCGCCAGACGACCTGATAGGCTTCCACTACATTGCTGACGGTGACGCTGAGGCCGGGAAGCGCGATCCAGGGCGGCGGCTGTCTTTCGAGCAGACCGAGAATGGTGGCGATGCCGGCGGCAACGCCCTGGTCGTAAGGTAGCTGTGCGGCAATGCCCTTGATCAAGCCACCTGCGGCCAGGTCCGCCGCCACCTCATTGCCGAGGTCGACGGTGGTCACCGGGATCGTCTTTCCCGCATCGCGGATCGCGGCGACGGCGCCAGTCGCCGGCACGTCCCAGACTGCGAACAGGCCGGCAAGATCGGGATTGGCCTGCAGCAGGCCAGCGGTCGCGGCCTTCGCCTGCGATACATCGGCAAACTTGCCTCGCACCAGCGAGAGATCCGGCCGGTGGGCTGCCATCCACTTGCGGAAGGCAATCTCGCGCTCGTGTGTGGCGAAGAAATCCACGCCATAGGCCAGGACCCCGATCTTGCCACCTTGGGCCACATGAGGCGCCAGCAACTCCGCCCCGATCTGCCCCAGGCCGAAATTGTCGGTGGAGATGACGCTGACATAGTCCTTGCCGGGCAGCATCCCAGTCGGGGCATTGTCGAGCAGCAGAAGCTTCTTTCCGGCCGCCGGTATCGCACGATGGGCATCTGCCGCACGGCTGCTGCCGATCGGAATGGAGACGACGGCATCCACCTGTTCGGCGGCAAGCCGCTGCAATTCGGAAATCTGCCTGTCGATGTCGAAGGCGCAGTCGATGACCTCGACGACCGCCGCACCATAGCGGCCAAGCGTGGTGACGATTCCGGCCAGTTCCTCCTTGGCCCAGTCGCTCATCGTGGTGTGGAGAACGACGGCCACCGAAAAGTGCCGGTTGCGGGCGGCATCGGCGTCGGCATCCGACAGTCCGACCTGGTCGGCCGGAACCGCTCGTTCGCCATGCGGCCCAAGGCCGGTGATTGCCATAGTTCAATCCTCCTCAGGCGCCAGCAGCGCTCGATCGATTCCGCCGATACTATCCACGCGTCCCACCCGGTGGCCGGGGTTTGGCCGGCCGGGTGCTGGTGTCGAGCGCGGCCCGTGAGAGAAATTCCTTGAATTCCGGATGCTCGCGTGGCGAGCCCAAGGTAATCCATCCCTGCAGGAATCTCGGATCGAACAGCGCTTCAGCCACGACCTGCGCGGCGCCGACCAGCCCGGCCGACCCGCCCATCTGAGAGCGCACGATGCGCAGGTCGCGCGTAACCACCGGATGCGACTGGCGATAGACCGCCTCGCGAACGGCCGCCAGCAGGATATCACCGGTCTCGGCGACGTTGCCGCCGAGCACGATCAGCGACGGGTTGAGCAGATTGGCCAACGGCGCCAGCACCTCGCCGACGGCGCGACCGCAACGCCCGAGCAGGTCGATGCAAAACGGGTCGCCCAACTGGGCGCCGTGGCCGGTATCGGTAACCGCAACCTCGCCGGCACGGGCCAGCACTTCGGCAAGATAGGGGCTGCGCCCGCTTTCGGCCGCCTGACGGGCCTCGCGCACCAGCGCTTCGCTGCCGGCGACAGACTCAAGATTTCCGCCCTCTATAAAAGTGTAGCCGATCATGCCGGCAGCACCCTGGGCGCCACGATGGAGCGTGCCTTCCGAGACGACGCCGGCACTTATGGAGCGTCCGAGCTTGACGAAGATCATGTCGGTCAGGCCGATGCCGCTGCCAGACTTCAGCTCACCCATCGTCATTGTCTGAACGCCGCTTCGCACCCAGACAGGTGCATCCACAAGCGTGGCCAACTGCTCCACGAAGGGAAATCCATCCCAGTTCTGAAACGCCTTCAATGCCGGCGCGAACAGCCGCTGGCCGTCGGGCTTCTCGACGGCTCCAGGGACCGCCAGCCCCACCCCCCAGATGCTGGCGTCGCCGCCGTGCTCCTCAAGCATCCAGGCAAACAGCGTCGCCAGCCGCTGCAGCACCGGCTCGGGTCCTGCCCCAAGTTCCACGGCCTCGTGATGTTCGGCCAGCAAGCGGCCAGACAGGTCGGAGACACCGACCCCCAGCGAGGAATGATCGAGTACGGCGGCAAGGATTATACCCATGCGTGGACGGAAGCGGACATGACGGGGCGCGCGTCCGCCGATGGCGGGGCCGAGTTCGCCTTCTTCGATAAGCCCCAGCCGAAGCAGTGTGGCAAGGCGGTCGGTGACAACGGCACGCCCAAGCTCGGACTGGTGCTCCAGCTCCTGACGGGTCGTCGCCGCGCCGGTGCGCACAAGGTTGAGCAGCGCGGCCAGGCTGCCATGCGCGGATTCGCTGGCGCGCGGCCGGCCAGCCGCACGACGTGGCGCGGCTACCTCGGTGCTGCCCTCGTCCATATCCTTGCCGCGCCTCATCCGCCGGTCCCGCTGTGCTGTCTGGTCGACGGCCAAGGTGTCTCCCTGCCGTCCCAGCGCAACGCACCATTTTGCCATGGGTAACGTGGCCTCATTTTCGGATCAAGGGATAACTTATGCTGTTTATCAACAAAAGTATGCCAACTTCTGCATTTTAATGATTGACGAAGGCCGAAAAGAGCGCATAAGTATCGGCAGGCTCGGAGGAGAGCCAAGGTTGGCAGACCTCGCGAAGGCGACGGATGCCGCACGAGTATCGGCCGAACAACAATGCCGGGATCCACGCTGGGCTGGGTCGCGCGCTGACTATGCACGGGAGGATACGAGATGCCGGTGAAACTCGCCTATCACGCCAATTGCTGGGGCCCGCTCGGCGGCAATGCCGTCGGCGTCACGTCGATCACCCAACTCACCTATCGTACCTTCGGTGACATGGAGCAGGCGATCCGCGACATCGGCGCGGCCGGATATGTCGGGACCGAACTCTTCGACGGCAATCTCCTCGACTATGAAGGACGGCTTGGCGACCTGCGTGCTGTCTTGAACCAATCCGGCGTCGCTCTCGTCGCCGGCTACTCCGGCGCGAACTTCATCTTCGACGATATCCTTGACGAGGAATTGGCGCGGATCGAACGCGGGGCGGCTGTCGCTGCCGAACTCGGCGCCGAACATCTGGTCGTCGGCGGCGGTGCCAAGCGCGCCAACGGCCGCCAGGCCGATGATTTCAAGCGCCTCGGCGCGGCACTCGACAAGGTCATCGACATCGCGGCCAGGGCGGGCTTGCGCGCGCACTATCACCCGCATCTGTCGACCATCGTCGAAGGCCCTGACGACGTTCGCGAGGTTTTCAAGCATACCGCGATCGATTTCTGTCCGGACACCGCGCATCTGGCGGCCGCGGGCGGTGATCCGGCCGCGCAGATCCGCGAATTCAGCAAGCGCATCAGCTACGTGCACCTGAAGGGCTTGCAGCGTGATCCCTTTGCCTTCACGCCGCTCGATCGCGGCGACCTCGACATGGCGCCGATCATCCAAGCGCTCAAGGACACCGGATTTTCCGGGTGGATCGCCACCGAACTCGACGCTTGGCCCGATCCTAGGGAAGGGGCGGTACTCAGCATGAACTATCTGAAAGAGGCGTTGAAACAGAGTTGAACCGACGGGTACTGCGCCCGTCATCAGGGAGGAGACCTAAGATGACACGTTTCAAGACAATAGCCGGGGCTTTCACGGCGGCATTGCTAGCCACCAGTCTCTACACCGCGTCGCCCGCCTTCGCCGACCCGGATTCCGCACTTGCCGAACTGCAGAAGACGGTGCTCTCCAAGGGCCCGAACGGCGAAACCCCGGCATCGGCGGCATCCATCAAGCTGACCGATGAGGAACTGGCAAAGATCAAGGACATGAAGGCGACGGCGGCGATCGTCATGCACTATGGCGGCAATGACTGGTCTCGTGCGCAGGTCGCCGGCCTCAAGGATCAGTTCGGCAAGATGGGCATCGACGTGATCGCCACCACCGATGCCGGCTTCAAACCGGAAAAGCAGGTCGCCGACCTCGAAACGGTGATGGCGCAGAATCCGAAGATCATCGTTTCGATCCCGACCGATCCTTCGGCGACGGCCTCCGCCTACAAGGCTGTCGCCGACAAGGGCGTGAAGCTGGTGTTCATGGACAACGTGCCGACCGGCTTCGTCGCCGGCAAGGATTATGTCTCAGTCGTCTCCGCCGATAATTACGGCAATGGTGTCGCGGCGGCGCATCTGATGGCCAAGGCGTTGGGCGGCAAGGGCGACATTGGCCTGGTTTTCCACGCTGCCGATTTCTTCGTCACCAAGCAGCGCTACGACGGCTTCAAGAAAACGATCGCCGACAACTATCCCGACATCAAGATCGTCGCCGAACAAGGCATTGGCGGCCCGGACTTCACCGGCGACGCCGACAAGGCGGCCTCGGCAATCCTCACCTCCCACCCGACCATCAATGGCATCTGGGCCGTGTGGGACGTGCCGGCTGAAGGCGTTATCTCGGCGGCACGCACTGCCGGTCGCGATGACCTCGTCATCACCACTTGCGACCTCGGCGAAAACGTCGCCATCAATATGGCCAGCGGCGGCTTCGTGAAGGGTCTCGGTGCCCAGCGTCCTTTCGACCAGGGCGTCACCGAAGCCTTGCTCGCCGGCTACGGCCTGCTCGGCAAGGAGGCACCGGCTTTCGTCGCCTTGCCGGCACTCCCGGTCACCAAGGACACACTGCTGGAAGGCTGGAAGGCCGTCTATCACACCGAAGCGACCGACAAGATCAAGAGCAGCATGTAGCGCGCCCGCGGCCGGCGCCCTCTCTGCCGGCCGCACCTTTTTCAATTCGACAGGAGACCATCATGACCAGGACGCTCAACGTGGCGATGATCGGCGGCGGCTTCATGGGCAAGGCCCATGCGCTTGCCTACGCGGCAATGCCGATGTTCTTCTGGCCGGCCCCCGCCATTCCCGTACGCAAGGTGGTGGTAGACGTCACCGAGGCGTTGGCCGACGAAGGCCGCCGCCGCTACGGGTTCGAGGAATCATCGGCCGACTGGCGCGCGGTGGTAAAGCGGCCTGACATCGACGTCATCGATATCGTGACCCCGAACGACAGCCATGCGGCGATCGCGATCGCGGCCGCCGAGGCCGGCAAGCACATCATCTGTGAGAAGCCGCTGGCGCGCGGCGGCGACGAGGCAAAGACCATGCTGGACGCGGTCAACAAGGCCGGCGTCATCCACATGGTCGCCTTCAACTACCGCCGCACGCCGGCAGTGGCGCTGGCCCGCCAGTACATAGAAGAGGGGCGTATCGGCACCATCCTGAACTTCCGCGGCACCTATCTGCAGGACTGGTCGGCCGATCCGGATTCGCCTCTGTCCTGGCGCTTCCAGAAGAAGATCGCCGGGTCGGGTTCGATCGGCGACATCGGCACCCACGTCGTCGACCTTGCCCGCTATCTGGTCGGCGAGATCGCCGAGGTCAGCGCGCTGGTGCGCACCTACAACAAGACGCGGCCGATCCAGCGCGGCAATCTCGACAGGCTGGGTGCAGCCGAGAAGAACACTGGCGCCGAGCGCGCCGAAGTCGATGTCGACGACGAGGTGGTGACGCTGCTGAAATTCGCCGATGGCGCCATCGGCTCGCTGGAGGCGACCCGCAACGCCTATGGCCGCAACAATTTCATCACCTTCGAGATCCACGGCACCAAGGGCTCCATTGCTTTCAACTACGAACGGCGCGACGAATTGCAGGTGATGTTCGCCGATGACCCTGCCGATGCTCGCGGCTTCAGGACCGTCTATTCCGGTCCGGCGCATCCCTATGGGGCCGGACTGTGGCCGATCCCGGCGCTCGGCATCGGCTATTCAGAAACCAAGATCGTCGAGTGCTTCGATTTCTTCTCGGCCATCGTCTCGGGCAGACAACCTTCGCCGAATTTCGAGGATGGCTACAAGACCGAGCGGGTCGCCGACGCGCTGATCGAATCGGGCGAAAGCGGCCAGTGGACCAAGGTACGGTCATGACCTCAGCGACGCCTGTTCATGCGGTTGAGATGAAGGGCGTCACCAAATCCTTCGGCGGCGTCAAGGCGCTGGTCGACGTCGACCTGCAGGTGGAGAAAGGCGAAATCCATGCGCTGCTGGGCGGCAACGGCGCCGGCAAGTCGACCATCCTGAAAGTGCTGAACGGCGTGCATGTGCCCGATAGTGGCACCATTCTCGTCGACGGCAAGCCACTGACGGAGATCTCGCCCGAGGCCTCGCGCCGGGCGGGCATCGCCATGATCTTCCAGGAAATGAGCCTGATCCCGACATTGACCGTGGCACAGAACGTCTTTCTGAACCGCGAAGCCAAGGGCGCGTTCGGCCTGATCGACGACCTCGCCGCCGAAAGGCGCGCCAGGGAGCTGTTCGAGATGCTGCAGGTCGAGGTCGATCCGAAGGCGACGGTCGGCAATCTGGGCGCCGGCCAGCGACAGCTGACCGAAATCGTCAAGGCGATCTCGCAGAACGCCAGGGTCCTAGTGCTGGACGAACCATCCACGGCGCTGGCGGTGTCCGATGTCGAGCGGCTCTTCACCTTCCTGCGCAAGCTGAGATCGGAAGGCGTGGCCATCATCTATGTCTCGCACCGCATGGATGAGATCGCCCGCATCGCCGACCGCGCTACCATCCTGCGCGATGGCCGCCACGTCATCACCGCACCGCTGTCGGAATTGCCGATCGAGGCGATGATCGAGCACATCGTCGGCAAACGCTCGCGCGGCCTGTCGGATGTGGTGCGCGGCGAATCGAACATCGGCAAGCCACTCCTTGAGCTTGACAATGTTTCGGGAGCCCTGAAGCCCAGGAATGCCAGCTTTGTCGTCCACAGCGGCGAGGTTGTCGGCCTCGCCGGTCTGCTCGGCTCCGGTCGTTCGGCGATCGCGCGCGTCATTGCCGGCATCGACCCAATCGTTGAGGGAGAGATCCGCATTGCCGGCAAGCCGGTCGCGATCATCAGGCCAAGCGATGCCATCGAGGCCGGCGTGGCGCTGGTGCCGGAGGATCGGCTGCGCCAGGGCGTCATCGCCGAGCATTCGGTCGCTTCCAACATGACGCTCGCCGTGCTCGACCGGCTGAGCAGCAAGACGTTCGTGTCGACGAAGAAGGTACGCGACGTGACCGACGACCAGATCGCAAGACTGCGCGTCAAGACAGCTTCGCGCGACAGCGCGGTGCGCACGCTTTCGGGCGGCAATCAGCAGAAGGTCGTTATCGGCAAATGGCTGTCGACCGAACCTGAAATCCTTGTCCTCGACGAGCCGACCTCCGGCATCGACATCGGCTCGAAGTCGGAGATCATCATGCTGGTGCGCGAACTCGCCAAGGCCGGCAAGGCAATCATCATGATCTCCTCCGAGCTGTCCGAGATGCTGTCGGCCTGCGATCGCATCATCGTCATCTCGGAAGGCCGTGTCATGGATGATATCAGCCGCGGCGATCTCGACGATCCGTCGGCGCCCAAGGACGATCCGATCGCGCGGCTGCAGGCGGCCGAGCGCAAGTTGCAGATCGTCATCCAGAACGCTCTGACCAAGAGCCAGGGAGGAACACATGTCCACTAGCCAGCCTGCCGGATCGACGTCCTCGCTCACGGCGAGGCTTGGCCTCACCAACTGGCGGCAGAATATCATCTACATCGGCTTCGTCGTGATCTTCGTCATTTTCGCGGTCACGCTGTTCGACAAAGGCTTCCTCAACCCCAACAACCTGCTCAACATCGTGCGTCAGACGGCAATGATCGCGGTGATGGCGATCGCCATGACCTATGTGCTGTCGGCCGGCGAGATCGACCTGTCCGTTGGGGCGGTGGCGGGACTGGCCTCGGTGACGACGGCAATGGCAATCGACGCCGGCGGACCGCTCACCGGTGTGATGGCCGGTCTCGCCACCGGTGTCATCGTCGGCACTTTCAATGGCCTGTTGACGACGCGGATCGGCATTCCGTCCTTCCTCACCACGCTGGCCATGATGGGCATTGCCACTGGCACCGCCATGTGGATCAGCGATACGGCGGCGGTGCCGATCATCTCGAAGAGCTATTCCTGGATTTTTGGCGGCGGCAATGTTGGGCCGGTGCCGGTGCTGCTGATCTGGATGCTGGTGCTGGGCGCTGTCGGCCATGTCGTGCTGAGGCGAACGAGCTTCGGCCGGCGCGTGCTGGCCACCGGTGGCGGCGAGATCGCGGCGCGCTATTCCGGCATCGACACCAAGTCGATCAAATTCCGTGTCCTCATCATCTCGGCCATGGCGGCGGCACTGGCCGGCATGCTCTACGCCGGTCGGCTGCAATCCGGACGCTTCCAGCTCGGCCAGGGCGACGAATTGTCGGTCATCGCCGCGGCGGTGCTTGGCGGCACCAGCCTGTTCGGCGGTTCCGGCACGGTGATCGGCACGATTGTCGGCGCGCTGATGATCGGTCTCATCAACAATGGCCTGATCCTGATGGGGCTGGAGTTCAGCCAGCAGCTGATCGCGCGGGGCGCCATCATCATCCTTGCCGTTGCGCTCAGCCAGGGGAGAAAGTGATATGACGGTTCCCTACACGGTCATCGGCACTGTCGTTGCCAAACCCGAAACACGCGAGGAACTGCAGGAAATCCTGTCGGGCTTCGTCGCGCCGACACGGGCCGAGGAGGGCTGCATCAATTATGATTTTCATGTCGACCCTGCCGACCCTTGCGTGTTCATGTTCTACGAGAACTGGCGCTCGAAGGACGATCTCGACCGGCATCTGGCGATGCCCCACCTGAAGCCGCTGTTTGGGCGCCTCGACGACCTCGTCGCACGGCCGGTCGATGTCCGTCGCTTCGTCATGCTAAGCCAGATGGCGAAGTAAACCCATGAGCAATCGTTTCGAACCCATTCGTCTGGGCATGGTGGGTGGCGGGCAGGGCGCCTTCATCGGCGCGGTGCATCGCATCGCGGCGCGCATGGACAATGATTTCGTGCTGGTCGCGGGCGCCCTGTCGTCCGATCCGGCGCGTGCCAAGGCGTCGGCGGTCGAACTCGGCCTCGATCCGGAGCGCAGCTACGCGTCCTATGCCGAGATGGCCAAGGCCGAGGCGAAACGCCCCGACGGCATCGAGGCGGTGGCGATCGTCACGCCCAACAATGTGCATGTGCCTGCAGCCAAGGCCTTTCTCGAGGCCGGCATCCACGTCATCTGCGACAAGCCGCTGGCAACGACACTGGCCGAAGCGAAGAAGCTGGCGGCGATCGTCGAGAAGACCGGCAAGGTGTTCGTGCTCACCCACAATTACACCGCCTATCCGATGGTGCGGCAGGCGCGCGAAATGGTGGCCAAGGGCGTGCTCGGCGACATCCGCATCGTGCAATCGGAGTACCCGCAGGACTGGCTGACCGAGGACCTTGCCGCGACAGGCCAGAAGCAGGCGTCATGGCGAGGCGATCCCAAGCAGGCGGGCGCCGGCGGCGCGCTGGGCGACATCGGCACGCATGCCTACAATCTCGCCCGCTTCGTTTCCGGACTGGAGCTGGATTCGCTGTCGGCCGATCTCGACGCCTTCGTGCCGGGGCGGCAGCTTGACGACAATGTCAACGTCATGCTGCGCTTCAAGGCGCCGGGCAAGGCGCATCCGGCCAAGGGCATGATCTGGGCCAGCCAGGTGGCGCCGGGCCACGAAAACGGGCTGAAGCTGCGCATCTATGGTTCGAAGGGCGGGCTGGAATGGGTGCAGGCCGACCCGAACTATCTCTGGTACACGCCGTTCGGCCAGCCCAAGCAGTTGATCACCCGCAATGGCGCCGGCGCGCTGCCGGTGGCGGGCCGTGTCAGCCGGGTGCCGTCGGGCCATCCCGAGGGCTACCTCGAAGGTTTCGCCAACATCTACCAGGAAGCCGCGCGCGCCATCCGCGCGGCGCGCCGCAAGGGCGGCAAGCCGGCTAGGGATGTGGTCTTCCCGACCATCGAGGATGGCGTCGAAGGCATGGCCTTCATCGAGGCCTGCGTGAAATCGTCCAAGAAGAATGGGGCGTGGACGAGGTTGGCTCCGATCTGAGATATGGTCTGCACTGCTCAGGCCCCTTGTTTGGGTTGCCGGCCATGCGAGAACATACGCATCCGCGCGTTGCTCATCGTGATCGCGATGCTGACCTTTGGTGTGATCAGTGTTTCCCAGCTGCTGCAACGGGCCATGGTACCAGGCCAAGGCGACGCGCGTAACAGTTTTGGAATTGGCTCGGGTTGACCATCACGGCGTGGTCACGATGAGTTCGCTTCGTGTCAGCTTCAGCTCTAGGTCCAGCCGGGCTGAACGTCCGCTTTTTGACGCGGCAACACCCGTCGTTTTCACCTATGCCAGTGTGGTTAGCGCACAGACCCGCGTCCAGCTTCCGCGCAGCCCAGCGGGGTTCGACAAGGCATCCTTCAAGCGATCAAGCAGCCCTTCCGGTCATTGACCAAGCCTGCGGGCCGCGGCAGCCAGCCGGCGCACCCCTTTGTGCAGCCGCTCGGGCGCGTTGAGCGTGAAGTTGACGCGAATGGCGCGACGGTCCTCGCCGGTCACGTCGAACACGCTGCTGAGCGTGACACAGACGCCTTCCTCCAGCCCCAACCGCATCAGCTCGTCTGTGTCGAGCGATGGATTGCGCGCCGCCGCCCAGACGAACATGCCGCCTTGCGGCTTTTCCCAGGCGAAGAGCGAGCCCAGATGTCCTTCCATCGCCTCGCACAAGGCGTCGCGGCGCGCGCGGTAGAGCGCCAGGATTTGCGGCTGAATCCGCTCGGGCAATCCGGCGTTCATGGCGTCCAGCACGAGCCGCTGGCCGAGCCCGCGGGCACATATCCGAGCCCTGTTTGGCGACGGTCAGCGCCCGGATCATCTCCGGTGCGGCGACTACCCAGCCGACACGCAAGCCCGGCGCGACCTCCTTGGAAAGCGTGCCCGTGTAGACGACGGGTCCTCATCGCCATCTTGAGATTTCTTGCAGTTTCTCTCTATGATCAGCGTAAAGTGTGGTGAAATCAGCCATGACGATCCTGGATGCCATCGACCGCAAGATCCTGCGCGAACTGCGGGCCGACGCGCGCGTCTCGACGGTCGATCTGGCCGCGCGCGTCGGCCTGTCTCCGACGCCCTGCGCGCGCCGCGTGAAACGCCTGGAGGACGGCGGTGTGATCCAGGGCTACGCTGCGCGGATCAACCCGTCCGCGATGGGCTTGGCAATCTGTGTCATCGTCTCGGTGCGTCTGGGCAAGCAAGGCCCTGAAGGGGCCGGTGAATTCCTGCGCGAAGTCGCCAAACGGCCGGAGATCACCGAATGCCTGCTGGGACCGGGAACATCGACTACCTGCTGCGTGTCTGGGTCAAGGACATGGCCGCGCTCCGCAACTTCATCAGCAACGTCCTGCAGTCGATCCCGTCGGTAGCCGAGACCTCCACGATGGTGGTGCTGAACCTGGACTAGTCATGGCCCGGCTGGGTGAAGCTGTATCCGATGTCGTGGCTGCAGCCGGGTATGCACTTTCTCGGCGGCCGCGCGCTTCGTCATAGCGACCGTTGGGAACAGATTATGGCGAATGTGGCCGTCCGTGGTGATCCACAGGCCGACAAAGGGGTCCTTGGCCCGATTGTTGGTCGCCACGCAGAAATAGCCGGCCGGATCCGGAACCTCCCGATCCTCGAACTTACTCCGCGCGATCCCTCGGAAAATCGGCGAGGGATGGCCCGACGACCACGCACGGAGCCGATACGTTGGCGCGTGGGGCCGACTGGTGCTTCAGATGACTTTTCCGCTTTCCGCGTCGAAGACGTGAAGGGCTTCGGCCGGAAACGACAGCCACAGACGGTCGCCGTCGCGCGAGGCGAAATCGGCCTTGACGATGGCGAGGATGTCGGTTCCCGCCGCGTCGACCACCAGATGCGTCTGCGGCCCTGTCGGCTCCGCCACTTTCAGCGTGCCGGCAAGATCGCCGGCCTGGCGGTCCACGATCACACTTTCGGGCCGAATGCCCAAGACGATGCGGTTCGTCGACGAAGTGTAGGCGCGGGCCGGCAGGGCGATCTCCGAGCCATCGCCAAGCACGGCCTTGATACCCGCCGCCGTCTGGCGAAGCTCGGCCTTGACCACGTTCATTGCCGGCGAGCCGATGAAGCCGGCGACGAACAGGTTGGCCGGCCTGTTGTAAAGTTCGAGCGGCGAGCCGACCTGTTCGATGTTGCCGCCGTTGAGGACGACGATGCGGTCCGCCAGCGTCATCGCCTCGATCTGGTCGTGCGTGACATACACGGCGGTCGTGCGGACGCGATGATGCAGGAGCTTGATTTCACCGCGCATCTGCACGCGCAGTTTGGCGTCGAGATTGGACAGCGGCTCGTCGAACAGGAACACCGATGGGTTGCGCACGATGGCACGGCCCATGGCGACGCGCTGGCGCTGGCCGCCGGACAGTTGGCCGGGCTTGCGGTGCAGGAGGTCGGAGAGGTCGAGCATGCGCGCGGCCTCCTCGACGCGGGTGACGATCTCCGCCTTGCCCTTGCCGGAGAGCTTCAGGTTGAAGGCCATGTTCTCGGCCACCGTCATGTGCGGGTAGAGCGCATAGCTCTGGAAGACCATCGCCACGTTGCGGTCGCGCGGGCTGTCGTTGTTGACCTTGCGCCCGTCAAGCAGGATGTCGCCGCGCGAGGCGCTCTCCAGCCCGGAGATGATGCGCAGCAGCGTCGACTTTCCGCAGCCGGAGGGCCCGACGAGCGCCACGAACTCGCCATCCCCTATGCTGAGGTTGATGCCGCGGATGATGGCGGCAGCGCCGAATGATTTCTCGACGCCGCGCAGTTCGATGGATGCCATGGATCAGCCCCTCTCTTCCGGACCGTGTGGATGTCAGCGGACCTTGCGTACCGCGTCCATCAGCGCCTGGACCTTGGCCAGCACGACCCTGTCGCCGTGCATCTTGCCGTTGCCCTTGACGTAGCTGCCGACGATGGCGCCGTCGGCGACTGATAGAAGCTCGGCGGCGTTGTCGCTGCTGAAGCCGCTGCCGACCAGGATCGGCCCGACGGCGCCGGCGCGGATCTGCTTGACTTCGGCGGGCGCCGTCGGATGGCCGGTGCGGGTGCCGGTTGCGATCAGGATGTCGGCGCCGAAGAACTCGACGTCGCGGGCCTGGTCCTCGATGTCGCGGTCGCCGACGATGGCGTGGCTGCCATGCTTCACGTGCACGTCGGCCAACACGACGATATCCTCAGCGTCGAGTTCGCGCCGGTAGCGCATGGCCTGGGCCGAGGCACCCTCGATGATGCCCTCATTGGCCACATAGGCATTGGCCCACTGGTTGACGCGTACGAACTGCGCGCCCGAACTCTTGGCGCAGGCAAGCGAGGCCTTGGCGGCGTTGGCGACGATGTTGAAGCCGAGCGGAAGCTTCGTGGCGCGGCGGATGCGATCGCCGATGACCGACATGGCGCCGATCGTCTCGAAGCCGATGTCGTCAGGCTTGCGGAAAGGGATGTCGCCGGCATTCTCGAGCAGGATCGCGTCGACGCCGCCTTCCTCGAGGATCAGCGCTTCCTCGACCGCCTGATCATAGACAGCCTGCAGCGACCCGTTCCGGTAGTAGGGCGAGCCGGGTAGTGGCAGCACATGCACCATGCCGATGATGGGCTTGCTGGTGCCGAACAGGCGCTGCAGAACCGGCGTGTTTTTCGTGTCGAGATTCGACATCTTCTTCTCTCCTTGGCTTCCGGTGTTTGGGCGCGCCGACGACGACAAGTCAGCCGATGCGCCTTCGTGTTCTTTTGTCTTCAAGCGATGCGCCAGATGCGCGCCGCGTTCTTCCAGAAGACCTTTTCGAGGTCCTCCTCGCTGAGGCCGACGACGCGCAGCTTCTCCTGCTCGACGCGCGGCGACTGGTAGGGCACGTCAGAGCCATATTGCAGGCGGTCGACCGAGACGTTTTTCAGGAAGGTCATGATGTCGAACGGATAGGCCTGAGACATATCGACATTGATGTTGGGGTATTCCTGGCAGGCGAGGATCGCCTCCCATAGGAAGGCGTGCATGCCGATATGAGCGAGCACGAAGGTGACGTTCGGATAGGCCTTGGCCGCCTGCGCCTGGAGATAGGGCAGGTCGCGCGGCGCATCGCCCGAATGCATGAGGACGGTGAGGTTGTGCTCCTCGGCCTTGTCCAGCAGCGGACCCATGACCTTCATGTCGTTGGGCCGGTAGAAATCATAGCCGGCGACCAGCTTCAGGCCGCGGCAGTTCCATTCGCCGACATAGCGGTCAATGAGCTCCTGGGTGTGCTTGGCGCCGAAGGTCGGGTCGATGCGGGCAACGCCGACGATGCGGTCGGGATATTTCAGCGCGGCGAGGCCGACATCGCCATTGGCCTCGTTGTAGTCGGCATCCCAAGGCGGCGTCTGCCGGCGGTCGTGCGGGAAGAGCACGCCATGCGACGCGCCCTGCTCGTCGAGCAGGCGGATGACGCTGTCGGGTTCGCCCCTGACCAGATAGGGGACGCAGGTGTTGGCGGCGACGTTCTTGTCGGTGCCGTAGTGCATATGGGCGTCGATTACTCTCACAGCGATAGCTTCCTTCCAAAGTTTGCCTCGAAGCGCTGCGCCACGCGTTGCGGCGAGGGCAGGTTCGACTGGCATCCCCATTTCTCGATGATGAAACTGGCGACCGTGGCGCCGATGCGCGCCGCCGTCTCGTGCGAATGGCCGCCGATCAGGCCCTTCAGCGTGCCGGCGACGAAGGAGTCGCCGGCACCGGTGGAATCGACGAAGGCATCGGGCGCGACCGAGGGCATGTCCTGTCGGCCGTCGGCGGTGTACCAGGCGCTGCCTTCGCCGCCGCGCGTCACGATCACCAGACGCGGACCATGCGCCAGTATGTCGGCCGCCGACGCGACGCCAAGCGCCTGCATCAGCGCGTCGGCCTCGCCACGGCTGAGGAACAGGACCTCGCAGGCTTCCAGGAAGCGTGGCGCAAGATCGCCCGCGGTGGCGACCATACCGTTGATGGCGGTCAGCGCGCCGGTCTTGCGGGCGTGCTCGATGGCATTCAGCGTATAGGCGCCGAACATCTCGCTGATGACGACGGCGCCGGAACGGTCGATCTCGCCATAGGGCGTGCGCCAATCATCCTGCTTCTCGGCGACGCCTAGATGGGAGACGCAGAAGCCGCCATTGGCGGCGTCGAAGAAATTGAAGCTATGCCCGGAACGGGCGCCCTCGATCACCTCGACGCCGGCGAGGTCGACGCCGTTGCGGGTCATGTGGTCGGCGTAGCCCGAGCTGCGGAAATCGTCGCCGACGACCATGCCGAGCCCGACCTTCATGCCCAGCGCACCGGCAACCGCCGCGATGTTGGCGCTGCAATCGCCGAAATGGATGGTCTCGACTTCTTCCATGGGCATGTCGAGCGGCACGGTCTCTCCGTCGCGCGGCAGCCGCTTCATGCGCAGCAGATGGTCGAAGATCGTCCACGACCCGATGGAGAAGAGTTCCAGGTCCTTCATTTCACCGCTCCCATGGTCAGTCCGCGGGTAATCTGTTTCTGGAACAGCACGGCGGCGATCATGCCGGGCAGCGCCGAAACCATCGCCGAGGCCGCCATCATGCCCCACTTGATCTGGTCGAAGGTCATGGCCTGCAGAATGCCCATGGTGACCGGGCGCGTGCTGCCGCCGGCGAGCACGAGGCCGAAGATCATGTTGTTCCAGCTGAAGATGAAGGCGATCATCATGGCGCTGGCGATGCCCGGCCTCGCGATCGGCACGACGATCCTGGTGAGCATGGTCCAGATGCGGGCGCCGTCGATGCGCGCGGCCTCCTCGATCTCGATCGGCATGTCGCGAAAGAAGCTCGCCAGGATCAGGATCATCAGCGGCAAGGTGATCAACTGGTGCACGAGGATCATGCCGACATAACTGTCGTAGAGGCCGATGCGCGTGTAGATGACGTAGAGCGGCAGGATGACGGCGAGTTCGGGCGCGAAGCGGAACGACAGGAAGGTGAAACGCAGCTTGTCCGACGTCTTGTCCCGGCGCCTCGCCAGTGCATAGGCGGCGGGGATGCCGAGCAGCGCCGAGATCAGCACTGCACCGCCCGAGATGATGACAGAGTTCATCAGGAACTTGAGGAGGTCGGGGACCTGGCCGCCGGCGCGCTGCGCCTCGTTGCCGAACAGCACCTCGACATAGTTTTCGAGCGTGGGCGTGAACAGGAAACGCGGCGGATAGGCGATGATGTCGCCGAAGTTCTTGATCGACATCATGAAGATCCAGACCAGCGGGAACAGCACGAAGCCGGCGAAGGCGAGGTAGCAAAGCGCGAGCGCGAGTTTTTGCGCGAGGGTGCGAAGGAACATGCTAGAGGCCACGGTTCTTCGCCTCCTGCTTCTGCCAGAAAGCCAGCAGCGCGCCGCTGATCGTGTAGCAGACCAGCCAGAGCACGAAGACGATGGTCATGGCGCGGCCGAGGCTCGACCAGCGATAGGCCTCCTCATAGGCCATGACATGCAGGGTTCGAGTGGCGTCGAGCGGGCCGCCCTTGGTGGTGGAGTAGATGATCTCCAGCGACTTCAGGGAATCGGAGACGCGAAACAGCGCGACCAGCAGCAGATAGGGGGCCAGCAGCGGCAGCTTCACGTAGCGGATGACCTGCCAGGCATTGGCGCCGTCGATGCGTGCGGCCTCGACGACCTCGCCCGACACGGACTGTAGGCCGGCGAGCAGGATGATGGTGGCCAGTGGGGTGAACAGCCAGGTGTCGATCAGGATGATCGACATCATTGCCGTCGACGGGCTGGTGAGCCAGGACAGCGGCTCGATGCCGATCTGCGCCAGCAGCCAGTTCAGCACGCCGCTCTGGGGATGCATCATGGTCTTCCAGATGAGGCCGGCGACCACCGGCGGCACCAGCAGCGGGAGCACGACGGCGGAGCGGAAGAAGGATTGCAGCCGGCCGGGAACGTCCAGCAGGATGGCGAAGGCGAGGCCGAGCGGCAGCTGGATCGCCAGCGCCGCGCCGGCATAGATCAGCGTATTTGCAAGGCCATTCCAGAACAGCGGCGTCTCGAACAGGTTGATGTAGTTGTTGAGGCCGACGAATTTCGAGGCCGGGATGTAGAGCTTCTGGTTGGTGAGGCTGGTGTAGATGCCGCTCAGGAACGGATATGTCGTCGACATGAGCAGGATGAGCGCCGGCGCCAGCATGGCATAGAAGGCGGCCTTGCTCATCCATGTCTTGTCGGCTTGGGCTGTGATGCGGGCCATGGGAACTGTTCTGGTTGCTGGTGTCACATTGCCCGTGGGCGATTTTCGTCGAAGGGACGCCGTGTGGGAAGAACGATGCGGCGCGCGAGCGAGCTTGCGCGGGGCGGATCCTGTTGAGACCCACAGGGCGCTCCCGGGTCAAGCCCGGGAGCCGGGCAGGACGACTATTCGTCGAGCATTTTCTGGATGTCGGCCTGCGCGTTGCACAGATTCGTCTTCACGTCGCCCTGGCCGAAATAGGATTTCTGGATCGCCTCGGCCCAGCGGTCGAGCATGCGGGTCAACTCGGGATGCGGCGGGAAGCGGATGGTCGCGACCTCGGCTTCGGTCTTGGCGGCCTGGATGTACTGGCCGGGCGTCTCACCCCAGCTCTCCATCAGCTTCGCCACTTCGGGCGCATCCCAGGCCGATTTGCGCACCGGGTTCATGTTGCCGGCCAGATGCGTCTTGATCATCGTCTCCTTGGACGTCACCCACTGCATGAACAGCCAGGCGGCGTCCTTGTGGGTGGAGGCGGAATTCATCGACAGCGACCAGATCCATGCGGCGGCGGCGCGCTTGCCGTCGGGGCCGAGCGGGGTCGGTGCATAGCCGACATCGCCGGCAATGGCGGATTGCTTGGGGTCTTCATAGGTCGGTGCGAACAGGTTCGCCTCGTTGAGCGAGAACACATACTGGCCCGATGCGAAGCCCTGCATGGCCTCGTACCAGGTGAACGCGCCGGCGCCCTCGGGAGACGCCTTCTTGATCAGGGTGACGAAATCCTGCGTTGCCGCGATGCTCTTGTCTGAGCAGATCTGCAGCTTGCCGTCCTTGTCCAGCATCTCGACGCCATAGGATTGCAGCATCGTGCCGAAGGTCAGGTAGGGCAGGTCCCAGTAGCGATCGAAGCGGGTGATGATGCCGTGCATCTTGCCGTTGGGGCCATCGATGGCCAGCTTGTCGGCCATGGCCAGCAGGTCGGCATAGGTCTTGGGCACCTGGAGGCCGAGCTTCTTCAGAAGGCTCGGGCGATAGGCCAGCTGGTAGGATTCGAAATTGATCGGCAGCGTCCACAGCGAACCCTCGCCGATGCCCTTGAGCGGGGTGAGGTCCCAGCGGCCGGCCGACAGGATGGAGGGAATGAAATCATTGACGTCGTAGTCAGCGGCGGTCTTGTCGGTATTGGCGATCAGGCCGTCGAGCGGCTCCAGCCAGCCGGCGGCGGCATACTGCCAGTTGTTGAGCGGCGAGGTCATGAAGACGTCGTAGGTGCCGGTCTTGGATGACAGGTCGGCAAGCAGCTTTTCAAAACCGGACTGCTCGGCCAGTTCCTCATAGGTCACCTTGATGCCGGTCTTGGCGGTGAATTCCGGCAGCAGCGGCTTCAGGCTTTCGACGAACGGATGCGAGATCAGCATCAGGTTGATGGTCTGGCCGTCGGCGGCCTTCCAGTTCATCTCGGCGTTGGCCGGATCGGATGCAAGCGACAGGGCCGAGGTCGCGACGAGCGCGGCAGCAACAGTCACGCGGCTGCGGCTCAGGCCGCGCCGGAGTAAGGACGACAACATTGGCAGTTCCCCTTGTTCAAGGCGTGAGAGCGGACTTTGAATTTTTGTTGGCGGCGGTTGCACTTTGTTGCAATGGCTGCACAAATGAAGCTAGATGAGCTGAAAAGGCCGGTCAACCACAAATGTGCACGCTCTGCACGAAAGTTTACGCATGACGCATAATGAAGAAGACCTGCTGGTGCAGCTCGCCTGGCTCTATTACGTGGGCAACAAGAATCAGGAGGAGATCGCCAACCAACTGGGCCTGTCGCGCTTCAAGATAAACCGCATGCTGGCGCGGGCTCGTGAAAAAGGGTTGGTCAAGATCGCCATCCAGCACGAGACGGCGCAATCGCTCGATGTTGCCGGTCGGATCCAGGCGGCGTTCGATCTCAGGGAATGCATCGTCACGCCGGCGATTGCGGTGCCTGGCGGCAATGCGGACGAGGACGAGAACAATGCACGACGCGCGGTCGGCATCGCGGCGTCGTCGTTCCTGGAGAGGCGGCTGCGCGTGCCGGAGCCGGTGACGATCGGCCTGGCGTGGGGACGCACGATCGCCGCGATGGTCGACGAACTTCCAAAGCTCTCCAAGGCTGACCTGAAGATCGTCTCGCTGATGGGCTCGCTCAGCCGCAATGCCAGGACCAACCCGTTCGATTGCGTCCATTCCCTGGCACAGCTTTGCGAAGGCGAGGCCTATATCCTGCCGGCCCCGTTCATCGCCGACAGCGAGGCCGACTATCAGGTGATCATGAGCCAGAAGCTCGTCCAGCAGGCCCTGAAGCTTGCTCGCTCGGCCGATTTCTATATCGCCTCCTTTGGCGACTGCTCGAAACAGTCCTTCATCTACCATCACGACCTGCTGCACGACGACGAGATCGACCAGGTCATCAATGCCGGTGCCGTCGCCGACATGCTGGGCAAGTTCTTCGACAAGGACGGCGCCTTGCTGGACAACACGTTGAACCGCCGCACGCCGAGCGTGTCCTATGAGGATATTCGCAGCCGCGACGTTGTCCTGCTTGCGGCCGGCCTGTCCAAGGCGAAGGCGCTTGTCGCCCTGCTGCGCTCGGGCACGATCAACCGGCTGATCGTCGATGGCGATCTTGCGGCCGGCCTTCTTCCGCTGATCGGCCGCGGCTAGGTCCGTTTCTTCATCGCGGCCCGGTGACTGCCCCAGTCTTCGTGGCGGCCACCTGCATTTGCATGACGCCAAGGCGACCTCGCGCCTTGGCGCGTTCCGCAATGGGGAGGCGCTTCGGCGGCCTTGATCAAATGCCGGGTGTAGTAGGTCAAGGCCGCGGCCAAACTGAGCCGCCCTTCTATCCCTGAAGCATACCCGTGGACCATGATCGAAGAGCGCGGGTCGGTGCTGTCTTCGCCGTCGCGGTTGTCCTGGGTGGTTACGCGTTTCCTGAAGCGAGTTTCCCTGGTTGCGGGCCGGAGAAGCGGACCCGACGTGCGCGACCGGCTGTCGATTCATTTGGAAAAGTTGACTGCATACAGGAATTCAAGTATGCGGCAAGCATCAACAGGAAGGATGATCCACACCGATGTCGACCGCTGAAATGGCTATGCGCGAGGATCTGGCGGCGGCCTATCGGCTGATCGCGCGGTTTGGGATGGATGACATCATTCACACGCACATATCCGCGCGTCTGCCCGAAGAGCCGGAGCTGCTGCTTATCAACCGCTACGGCGATCTCTTTCGGGAGGTGACGCCGGAATCGCTGGCGGTCATCAATCACCATGGCCAGCAGATGCGCGGCCAGCAGGTGCCGATCAACACCGCGGGTATCGTCATTCACACTGCCGTCCACGCCGCGCGCCCGGATGCGGTCTGCGTCATGCACACGCATACCGCGGCCGGTGTCGCGGTCAGTTGCCTCGAGGAAGGACTGCTGCCGCTCAACCAGACCTCGCTGCTCTTCTACGGGCAGATCGGCTATCACGAATTCGAGGGCATCGCGCTCGATCCCGGCGAGCAGGAGCGCCTGGTCGCCGACCTCGGCGACAATCGCGCCATGATCCTGAGAAACCATGGGCTGTTGACCGTCGGGCGATCCATCGGAGAGGCTTTCTCCCTGATGTACAATCTCGAACAAGCCTGTCGCATCCAGCTTTCCGCTCTGGGCAGCGGACGCCCCATCCACCTGCCGAGCGAGGAAGTGTGCGAGCGCACCGCCAGCCAGTATGCGGCCGATCCCGATGGCGCGGCGGAACTGGAATGGCTGGCGCTGCGCCGGCTCGCCGGAATGCCCCTCGACGGGCATTGATCGATGCGGATCGTCATCGCCGATCCGCTTGCCTACAGTGCCCCCTTCGAGCGCGCGCTGCGCGCCGCGCTTCCCTCGGCGGACTTCGTCCGATGGCCCGACCTGGCGGATGGCGCCGAATACGATCTCCTGGTCGCCTGGAATCTGCCGAAGGACATGACCGCGCTGCCACGGTCGCTGCGCGCGATCTTCTGTTTCGGCGCGGGAACGGATCAGCTTCTCGACGATCCCCGCATTCCGCCGGACCTCCCGGTCGCACGCCTGCGGGACCAAGGTCAGGCCGAGCAATTGCTGGACTATGCGATGCACGCGGCTTTCGCGCGCCTGCTTGACGATGTTGTTGTCAGAGCGGATCAGCAGGCCCGCCTGTGGCGCCCGCCCGATCGCCAGAACCGGACCCGCGGGTCGCTGCGGATGGCCGTGCTTGGACTGGGTCCCCTCGGCCTGCATGTCGCGCGGGGGCTTTCGGCCGCCGGCTTCCCGGTGTCCGCTTGGTCGAGAACCGCCCGTCGGATCGACGGCGTCGGTTGCCTGCACGGCGACGACGGGCTCGGCGCTTGCGTCGACGGCGCCGATGTCCTCGTCAATCTCCTGCCCTCGAGGCGCGAGACGAGGGGCATATTGTCGGACCGGCTGTTTTCCCGCCTCGCGCCCGGCGCTTACGTCGTCAATCTCGGTCGCGGCGACCACCTCGATGAGGAGGCGCTGCGCGCCGCGCTCGATCAGGGACGGCTCGGCGCCGCGTGGCTGGATGTCTTTGCCGTCGAACCCCTGCCGCCCGAACACTGGTTCTGGCGGCACGACCGGGTCCGGCTGACGCCGCATCGCGCCGGCCTGCCGACCCCTCAGGGTGCCGCGGCATCCATTGCCGCCGTCGCGACGGCGCTCGAACAGGGGCACGGCGTTCCGGAGCTGATCCGGCCTGGGAAGCTGGTTGAAAATTGAGCCGATTTCGCAACTGCACAAAGATTATGCTTGACTCGAAATGTGCTTGAATGCCAGCATACCGCCATGCTGAACTTGGGCACCTCACTCCTAGCGGATCAGAACGAGCGTCGAAACAGGATCTCGTCGAAGGCCTATGTCGAGTTGCGCGAGGCGATCATCACCGCGCGCGTCATGCCCGGCGCCAACTTCTCGGAAACGGATGTCGCGCAGTCGCTCGGCATCAGCCGCACCCCCGTGCACGAGGCGTTCACGCGGCTTTTCGACGAGGGTCTGATCGAGATCTCACCCCAAACCGGCACCCGCGTCTCGCTGATCGACATGGCGCGCGTCCGCGAGGCGGTGTTCATCCGCTCCACGCTTGAAAGCGCGGTGATCGCCAACAGTGGTGTCAAGCCGGATCCGGCCTTGCTGGACGAGGTCGAGCTGTTGCTTCGGGCGCAGGAGCGTCTCGTCCTCGGCGATGACATGGGTGCCCTGCACCGCGCCGACATGGCCTTCCATGCAGGGCTGCTCGGCGCTTTCGCGCATCCTCGGGCTTGGACCGCATGCCAGCACGTTTCGGCCGACATGATGCGCGTCCAGTTCCTGATCGGCATGAAGCCGGATCACATCCGCTCGATCATCGCCGAGCACCGTGCCATTTTCGACAAGGTGCGGGCCGGCAACATGGCCGAAGCTGCGCTGCTGATGGCGGCGCACATCCGAAATGCCGATTTCGACCAGCTGAGCCTGGAGCGCGAACATAAGGAATTCTTCCGGACCGGAGACCTCCCGTGAGCGCCGCCGTCCTTCGCTCCCTCTCCATCGCGGAAGGCGCGCGCGATTTTTTTTGGCCCGTTTATGAAACCGGTTTACTGAATCGGTTATCTGCACATGTCTCGCGGGAGTGGAGCCGCTTGTCGGGAAGATTGAAGGTCACCATTCGTGACGTTGCGCGGGCCGCCGGCGTATCCGTCACATCCGTTTCCCGTTATCTGAACGGGCAGATCAGCCTGCCCGAGCCGACGGCGAGCCGTATTCAGCTGGCGGCGGAGCGCCTCGGCTATCACCCCAACGCGATCGCCCGCAGGCTCAGCAGCGGCAAGAGCGAGACACTCGGCCTCATCACCGCCGACATCGCCTATCCCCTGTTTGCCGAGATCGCCAGCGCGTCGGAGGCCGAGGCCGCGCGGCATGGCTACAATCTCCTGATGTTCAACAGCCGGAACCTGGTGGAGAAGGAAGTCTCCTTCCTGTCGCGCATCGAGGACCGGCAGGTCGACGGCATCCTGCTCCTCACCAACCATCATGATGACGGGCGGCTGTTGCGGCGGATCAACGAGACCGGAAACGTCGTGCTTCTCGACGAGGACGTGCCGGGCGCGAAGGCGCCGCGCCTGTTCGCCGACAACGTCCATGGCGGCCTCCTGGCGACACGCCATCTGATATCGCGCGGCCATACCCGTATCGCCGCAATCGGCGGGCCGAAGGGGCTTCTCAGCACCACCGAACGTCTCGACGGCTTCACGCGGGCGCTTGGCGAGGCTGGTCTTGATGTCGATCCCGCCCTTTTGAGATTCTGCGAATACGAGGAGGCGCCGGCCTCGATGGCGTTTCTCGACCTTCTGCGGCAGGACGAGCCGCCCACCGCGATCTTCACCTTCGGCGACATGCTGGCCACTGGCGCCATGCGGGCCGCGCGGCAGGCCGGGATCCGCATTCCGGACGACATTTCTCTCGTCAGCTTCGACGATATCCATAATGCGGACCTGCTGGCGCCGGCGCTGACCACCGTGCGTCAGTCGGCGGCCGAGTTCGGCACGCGCGGCGTCAACATGCTGCTCGATTTCATCGCCGGCAGGAAATCCGGAACGGCGATCGAACGGGTCGGCGTCGAACTCGTTATACGCGGTTCGGTGGCGCCGCCGCACGGCCGTCCGTCAGGACGTTCGATAGTGCATACCGGCACTGGAGGCCCAGATGGGCTCCCGATGCCGGCCAGGGAGGAGAAGCAAGAAAACTAGTCGCTTCCACGGACGTGAAAGGGGAACACACATGTCCATCAATCGCTTTGGTCAAGACGCAGCGTTGATTGCGCTTGATAAGTTCAAAACTGGGAAGATCGATCGCCGAGGCTTCATCACCGCCATGGCCGGCCTTGGTATCGCAGTCGCGTTCAAGCCTGGGCGGGCCTCCGCCGCGGCCTCGGAAATCGTTGTCTGCAACTGGGGCGGGGCCGCTCTCGAAGCCTTCCAAAAGGCCTATGGCGCGCCCTTCAAGGCCAAGTCCGGCATGGAGGTCGTCATCGATGGCACCGGCCCGGCGACCGGCGCGATCCGCGCCATGGTCGATTCCAAGAATGTCACCTGGGATGCCACGGATGGCGGCATGACGGACGCCGTCGTGCTCGGCAAGGGCGGTTACCTCGAGCCGATCGACTATTCCATCGTCGACAAGTCTCTTGTCGGCGAAGGGCTCTCGGCCGAGTTCGGCATCTGCAACTACACCTATTCCAATGTGCTGGCCTATGACGCCAAGAAGGTCGGCGCCACGGCCCCTTCGAGCTGGAACGACTTCTTCGATCTCGAAAAGTTTCCCGGCAAGCGCACCATGTGCAAATGGATCCAGGGGCAGCTCGAAGCCGTGCTGCTCGCCGACGGCGTTAAGCCTCAGGATATCTATCCGCTTGATGTCGACCGCGCCTTCAAGAAGCTCGAACCGCTGCTGCCCAATCTGATTTTCTGGGAGTCGGGCGCGCAGAGCCAGCAGCTCTTCCGCGACGGCGAGGTGGTCATGGGCAATATCTGGCATACGCGCGCCAACCTGCTGCGCAAGGAAAACCCGGACTACACCTGGACCTGGAACCAGAACCTGATGTTCGCCAGCGCCTGGTCGGTGCCGAAGGGCAATCCCGCCGGCAAGAGGGTCTTCGACTTCATCAATTCGTCGATGGACCCGGAAGGCCAGGTGACGCTGTTGCGCCTCATGGGAAACGGACCGTCGAACCCGAAGGCGCTGGCGCTGATGACCGACGAGGACAAGGCGGTCTATTCGCTGGCACCCGAGAACGCCAAGACAGGTCTGGCCGTCTCGGCGCAATACTATGCCGACAACGAGGCCGAACTGCAGAACAAGTTCCTCGACTTCATTTCGCGCTAACCATTGGAGACCACCACCGGCCATCGGCCGGTGGTGGTTCGAAAGACCATGACGTCATTCCAGCGTTGGGCCTTCTGCCTGACGGTGCCGGCGGCGCTTTTGACCCTGTGTCTCTACGTGCTGCCCATCCTTCAGGTGCTGGCGCTCAGTTTCACCGAGCCGACCTTCGGCATCGGCAATTACGTGGCTCTGTTTCAGAATGCCGCGATTGGCCGCGTCGTGCGCACGACCGTCTTCGTCTCGGCGGTGACGACCGCGCTTACGATCGTCATGAGCTATGCCGTCGCCTTCGCGCTGGTCCACATGCCGCCGGCGCAGCGCCGCGTCGCCCTGTTCATGGTCATGGTGCCGTTCTGGATATCGGTGCTGGTGCGCGCCTTTGCCTGGATCACCATCCTGCGCCGCAACGGCGTGCTCAATTCGGCCCTTGTGGGCAGCGGAGCCGTCGGTGAACCTCTCGAACTGGTCTACAACCAGTTCGGCGTCATCGTCGGCATGGTCCATTACATGATGCCCTTCGCCATCATGCTGCTCTACGCGAACCTCTCGGAGATCGACCACAGGATCATCCAGGCGGCGCGATCGCTCGGCGCGCGCCCGGTCACCATCTTCTTTCGCGTCTGGGTGCCGCTCAGCATGCCCGGCCTGGCAATCGCCAGCCTGTTCATCGTCATCTTCTCGCTCGGCTTCCTCGTCACCCCGGCGATCCTTGGCGCCGGCAGGGTGCTGATGGTCGCCGAGTACATCTCCGTGCAGATATCCTCGACCCTGCGCTGGGGCGTGGCGACGGCACTGTCGACGATGCTCCTGCTCGTCGTCGGCGCCCTCATCGCGCTGGCGATGCGCAGCCCGGCGTTGCGCGCGGCCTTCGAAGGCGGCCGCAAATGACGCCACGCACCCGCCGTCTGCTCGAACGCGCGCTGCCGAAGCTCTTGGCCTGGCTGCTGCTCGCCTTCCTGTTCGTTCCGGTGCTCGTGGTCATTCCCGTGGCGTTGACCGACCGGGACTATCTGTCGCTGCCCAACAACGGCATTTCCTTCGACCATTTCGCGGCCCTGGCCAACTGGCGCGCGGGCTGGATGCCCAGCATCCTCACCAGCCTCGGCATCGCCGTGGCCTCAAGCATCGTCGCGACCGGCGTTTCGGCGGCGTTCGCCATGGGCGCATGGGTCTATGTCGGACGCTGGCCGACGATCCTGCGCATTGTCCTGCTTTCGCCGCTGATCGTGCCGCCGATCATCTATGCGGTCGGCATGGTGCGCCTGTGGTCGAAGCTGGGCCTTCTCGACACATGGCTTGGCGTCACCATCGTCCATGTGATCCTGGCGATACCGCTCGCCGTGCTGGCGATAGGCGCTTCGCTGTCGAACCTCGATCCGCGTCTGGTGCAGGCGGCCCGCTCGCTCGGCGCGCGCCCGGCGACGATCTTCGGGCGCGTGATCCTGCCCAACATAGTGCCGGGCACGGTCGCCGGGGCGATCCTCGCCTTCATCGTCTCCTGGGACGAGATCACCGTGACGCTCTTCATCACCAGCCGCGGCATCGTCACCCTGCCGCGCAAGATCTGGACGAGCATCGCCGATGCCGTCGATCCCGCGCTGGCCGCGATCGCTACCGTCATGCTGGCGGTCACCATCGTCGGCCTCATCCTGCGCATGACCGTCTGGGAACGTATCGCCCAGCGCCGGTCATGACACGACCTTCAATCGCTTCGCTTGTTTCAGAAAGGAAATCGAAGACATGACTGCCCACAGCGCCGCAATGAGCGAGCACGAATACCGCGAGGCCAAGTTCTTTCAGACCTTCGGCTCCGTCCCGACGCCGGCTTTCCACGACCCGCAAGAGCAGACCCGCGTCTGGGGCCGGCCCTGGGGTTGCACCAATGATGTCGGCAAGCTGCGCGCCGTGCTGATGCACCGGCCTGGAGAGGAGATCAATGTCGTCGACAAGAACAAGCCCATGCCCGAGATCGGCGGTTTCGGCGATCCGGAAAAAGGCTGGTACTTCATGGGCAAGACGCCGCCGGATCTCGCCGCCATGCAGGCGGCGCACGATAGCTTCACCAAGCTGTTGCGCTCCGAGGGCGTCGACGTCATCCTTACCGAGAAGGCAGCCCCCGGCGCTCTCAAGTCGACCTTCTGCCGCGACAGCGTCATCGGCGTGAAGGGCGGGGCGATCGTCACCCGCCTTGCCCGCCGGGCGCGCCGCGGCGAGGAACTGATGGTCACCCAGGCGCTCGCCAGGGCCGGCTGCCCGATCCTCGGCACGCTGCATGGCGAAGCGGTGTTCGAAGGCGGTGGGTTCGCGCTCCTCGACGACAAGACTGCCGTCTGCTCGGTCTCCGTCGCCTGCAACGCCGAGGGCGTGCGGCAGGTCGAGATGATCCTCAACAGCCTGGGCGTCGAGCTGATCAAGGTGCCGATGCCCGGCTATCGCATCCACATCGACGGTAGCTTCATGATGATCGACAAGGAGACGGCGATCATCAACATCAACGAACTGCCCTATGTCTTCATCGACTACCTCAACAAGCGCGGCATGAAGCTGATCGAACTCCCGCCGGAAGACAACGCCTTCTCGCTCAACTGCCTGGCGATCGCACCGGGTCGGGTCGTCATGCACGCCACCCGCACGCCGCGCCTGGCCGACCGGCTCGACGCCGCCGGCATCGAGATCCTGACGCTGGACTATGAATGTATCGAACTGAACGGCGGCGGCATTCACTGCTCGACAGGTCCGCTTGCCCGGGACCCGATCTGAATGTCCTTTCTCGACGTCCGAAACCTCCGCAAGGCCTACGGTTCGGCCGTCGCGCTCGACGGCATCGATCTGTCGATCGAGGCGGGGGAGTTCGTAACCTTGCTCGGCCCTTCGGGGTCTGGCAAGACCACGCTGCTGATGTCGGTCGCCGGGTTCACCAAGCCGGACGACGGCGCCATCCTGCTGGATGGCGTCGACATCACGCGCGTCGATCCGGAGGACAGGAATTTCGGACTGGTCTTCCAGGGCTATGCGCTGTTTCCCCACCTGAACGCCGCGGACAACATCGCCTTCCCCTTGAAGGTCCGCAAATGGGACAAGGCCAGGATCGCCGCGAGGGTGGAGGAGATCCTCAATCTCGTCGGCCTGGACAGGCTGGCCGCGCGCAAGCCGCGTGAATTGTCGGGCGGTCAGCAGCAGCGCGTGGCGATCGGCCGCGCGCTGGCCTTCGGCCCGAAGATTCTGCTGCTCGACGAACCGCTATCGGCGCTCGACCGTACGCTGCGCGACACCATGCAACGCGAACTCAAACGGCTTCATCGGCAGACCGGTGTGACCTTCGTCTATGTTACCCATGACCAGGAGGAAGCCTATGCCATGTCGGACCGCATAGCCGTCTTCCACAATGGCGCGATCGTTCAGGTCGGCACCCCGCGTGACATATACCGCGCGCCCGCCTCGCGCTTCGTCGCGGGCTTCCTCGGCGGCAACAACATCGTTTCGGCGCGCGCCGTCGATGGCGGCATCGAGCTGTTCGGAAGCCGGGCGCCGATGCCCGGTGGCTACGACGCGTCTCGGCATGGCCGATCGGCGCTGACGGTCTGGATGCGTCCGGAGGCCATAGCCATCGGCGAGCCGCTCCACGGGGCCATTGCCTTTCCCGCCATTGTCGCCGACATCTCCTTCGTCGGCTCGTCCGAGCGCATGACCGTGTCCACTCTGGACGGCCAGGAACTCCTGGTCCTGGCATCCTCGGCGACGGCGCGCGGCATCGTTGCCGGCGACAAGGTCACCTGCAGCGTGCTGCCCTCCAGCATCGGCTTTCTTGCCGATGAATGACGTGCCGGCAAACAGGACGGCATCCGTCGCCGTCGCATCCAACTGACGATCGGCTTCAGCCGAAAATCCGCATTTCCTGACAGATTGAGAGACATGATGAGCATTAGCCTTCGCACCGTCGACATTCCCGATTTCGGCATCCCCGTCGAGCGCCCTGCCATTCCGCCAGCGACCTATGAGGCCCGTTGCGCCAAGGCGCTCGATCGCGCCGGCACGGACTGGCTCGCCGTCTATGCCGATCGCGAGCATGCCGCCAACATCGCCTTCCTGACCGGTTTCGAGCCGCGTTTCGAGGAGGCGATCCTGCTGCTCGGCAAATCGGGCCAGCGCATCGTCGTCACCGGCAACGAGAACCTCGGCTATACGCCTGTCGCCGGACTGCCTGGCATCATCACAATGCTGGCGCAGTCCCTGAGCCTGATGGCGCAGGACCGCATGCAGAAGCCGGACCTCGTGGCCGTGCTGCGCGAGGCCGGCATCACGGCGGGCGACAGTGTCGGCCTGGTCGGTTGGAAATATCTCGAAAAGAAGGAATGGTCCGCGCCACGCCCCACCTTCTTCGTGCCGGCCTTCATCGTCGACGCGATCGCATTGATCGTGTCCGCCTCGTCGATCGCCGATGCGACGGCGGTGCTCATGCATCAGACGGAAGGGCTGCGCGCCGTCGTCGATGCCGATCAGATCGCCGAGGCCGAATGGGGCGCGGCCCGGTCTTCAATGGCGGTGTGGCGTATCCTGAGCGGCTTCACGCTCGGAGACACCGAACTGACCGCGGCCTCGCGCATGGGGTATGCTGGCGAGCCGATGAACTGCCATCCGATGTTCGCGACCAATGATGCGTCCGGCCAGGTGATCGGCCTGCGCGGTCCCACGGCGCGCGTGCCCGGCCGTGGCGACGGCGTCACCACGGCGGTTGGCTACTGGGGCGGACTGACGGCCCGAGGCGGCCTGATCGCTGAGCATGACGACGCATTTCTGGACGTGGCCAAGGCCTATTTCCGCGGCCTCATCGCCTGGTATGAGGCGGCCGGCATCGGCGCCGAGGGCGGCGCGATCCATGAGGCCGTGATTTCGACCCTGGCGGCGGACAAGCTGCGCCCCGCCCTTAATCCCGGCCATCTCGTCGGCCTCGACGAGTGGATGAATTCCCCGATCCGGCCCGGCTCGACAGAACGCATCGTCTCCGGCATGCCGTTCCAGGTCGACATCATACCCGTGCCGATGCCCGATGGATGGACGCTCAATTGCGAGGATGCGGTGACTTTCGCCGATGTCGGCTTGCGTGCCGAGATCGCACACCGCCACCCGGCGCTGTCGAAGAGGTTCGAGGCACGCCGCCGGTTTGTCGCCGAGCGGATCGGCATCACGGTGAAGGAGGATATCCTGCTGCTGTCCGCCATCCCGCTCTGTCTGCCGCCCTTCTGGCTTGCCAGCGGCAAACTTCTAGGCCGCGACTGAGTCCCGGCCGGCCGTCGATGTTGCCTAACCAGCGCTTTCCGGACCTTCGGCGGGCTTGCGAATAAACGGAAGTTGCGCACGTCGGCGAGAAGCTTCCTGCGGGCCATCAGATCGGGCAAGCCCAAAGCTTTTCTGCAAGGCCGCCGGGTCACAACGCTTCGTCGGTCGGCTGCTCTGTTATGACCCTGTCGGGACGCGCTCAAGATCGCTCGTTACGCCAGGGGCGCTGGCGCCAAGGTCGTCTCGATAGACTTAAACCCAAAAGCTGGCGGTCTGCTCACGGCCCATCGCGGTCATTCCGGAACGAGGCTCCGAACGGCCGCGCAAACCTCGACGTCGCTCGCCAGCCGCACCGCAATAAGCGACACCGGGAATGCGTTACGTATTGTGATGCAGATCGAGAGTTGCGGCCGAAAAAGTAAATAAAAACAATATATTGATGCGACAGCCGATCCCAGTCAACGGTGTCGTCGGCTAAAGGCCATAGCGGTCCGCGACCTTCATGAGGCTGCGGATATCCTCTGTGGGGCTGCCTTGCTGCTCGGAGAAAACTCCCAAGCAGCACGGGTTCGCGACGGGCCCGCCATGTGGCGCGCATAATCGCTCGGCTTCGTTTGCCGGTCACCCTTCGCCCGAAATTGCGGGATCAGCGCGTGAACACCAGCGCGCGCGCCTGCTCAAGGGCGAACAGCGTTTTTTTGAAGCTCAGGCCCTCATACCCGTCATCATGCGGCTTGACAGCCTTTTATTTTGTATCCAATATCCTTTATAAATATGAAGACCAAGGGGAATGGTATGAAACTCACCGGGAATGTTGCGCGTGGCCTTTTCGCATTGACGGTTGCCTTTTCGGGATTGGGCGCGATGGAGACCCTGACGGCCCAAGCCGAGGAAGCGGCCTCAAAGATCGAGGGAACGGTATATTTTCTTACGCCCAATTCCCAAATCACGCGGTTTGAAGCCTATGACAAACCGGGGATGGATGAGGCATTGAAGAAATACGCTCCCAATCTCAAGCTTGTCGTTCTGAGCGCCGACAACGATCCGTCGAGGCAACTCGAGCAGGCCCAGGCAGCCGTAACCCAAGGCGCCAAGGCAATCATTCTGGCGCCGGCTGTGCCCAATCAAAGCCAGGGCATCGTGCAGGTGGCGCACGATGCCAGCATTCCGATTGTCGGGTATGCCTACAATTCCGACAACAGCGACATCGACTACTATGTCACCGTGCCGTTTGAGCCGATCGGCGAAGCGGCTGCCAACTTTGCGGTAAAGACGCTGGCGGATGCCAAGAAGCCAATCCGGGTTGGCCTGATTACGGGCGACCCATCCTTCTTCTTTGACCGCGAGATCGTCAGCGGCACCGAGAGGGTGCTTGCTCCCCTGGTTCAAAAAGGCGAAGTCGAGATCGTCTGCAAGAGCGACAACCTGCAGCTCTCGGAGGAAAATGCCCGCGTCGCGACGGACGGTTGCCTGCAGCAGGCCGGTGGCGATATCGACGCGATCCTTGTCCACAATGACAGTTCCGCGAACGGCACCATAGCCGCATTGGCGGCACAGGATCTGCTTGGAAAGGTCAAGGTTTTCGGCGGCTATGACAGTCAGGCCGGAACGATCCAGCATCTTCTCGCCGGCAACATCGAGAACGATATGGTGCCGCCATATCGTGCGATGGCCGACAGCGCCGTCCGGCTTGTCGTCGCCCTTCTCGAGAAGAATGGCGAAGAAAAGAAGATGGTGAACGGGACCTACGATAACGGCATGAAGGCGGTTCCGGCGATCTTCAACGAGAACGTCTTCATCACCCGCGACAACGTGCAGGCGGAACTGATCGACAAGGGAATTCTGACACGCGAGGAAGTCTGCGCGGGGCCCGCCGTCAAGAGCGCCTTGTGCACCAAGTGACGGTGAGCGCGATGGGTTCCACAAACACGAACAGCCAGCCCGTTCTTGAACTCATAAATATCAGCAAGCACTTCGGCGGCGTCCACGCTCTCGAAAGCGTATCCCTGGCGGTTCGTCCTGGAGAGGTTGTCGCACTGGTTGGCGACAATGGCGCCGGAAAGTCCACTTTGGTCAAAACCATTGCCGGCATCAACATGCCCGATGCCGGGGAAATGCGGGTCAACGGCGCAAAGGTCAGGATCACCGCGCCACATGATGCAATGCGGCTGGGTATCCAGACCGTCTATCAGGATCTCGCCCTGTGCGACAATCTCGATACGGTCCAGAACCTGTTTCTGGGGCGTGAACTGCAGGGCGGGATCCTGACCGCCGGCCGTTTGCGTCGTGCCGACATGGAGAGCCGGGCGCGGAAGGTGTTGCGCGAACTGGGGGTCAGTACTTTGCGCGACCTCACGGTGCCAGTGGGCAGTCTCTCGGGCGGGCAACGCCAGTCGGTCGCCATCTGCCGCTCGGTGCTCTGGGAGCCGAAAGTTGTATTGCTCGACGAGCCGACGGCGGCACTCGGGGTCGCCCAGCGCAAGGAGGTCATGGCGTTGATCATGCGACTTCGCCAGACCAATCATGGCGTCATCGTCATTTCGCACGACCTTGCTGATGTGCAGGAGATGGCCGACACGGTTGTCGTCCTGCGGCTTGGTCGCAAAGTGGCTGAATTCAGCCGTGGAACGTTCTCGCGCGACGATCTGGTCTCGGCAATCACCGGTCTGTCCGCATCAGCCGCCTAGGAAAGCCCATGAACAATTCAAAAGGCCTGCGGATAAGCAAGGGGGCCAATTTGCAAAATGATCGTACAGGCACCAGGGATCTGCAGAGACGGATACTGAGTGGAGTCAGTGGCAAGTATCGGTTTATCCCCGTCCTTATCGCGATCGCACTCGTCTGGGCCTTCTTCTATGCGATGAACGACCGCTTTCTCTCGCCGCGAAACCTGACGAACCTCGCCGTTCAGATCGTTGTGACGGCCATGCTGGCGCTGGGCCTCGTCCTCGTTCTCATTGTGAAGGAGATCGATCTTTCGGTGGCCGCACTCAGTGCGGTGGCATCCGGTGTCATGGGTTATCTGTTGGTAACGGTCGGCCTTCCGTCGTGGCTGTGCCTGTTGGCGGCAATTGTCACGGGATCGGCGGTCGGCTTGGTCCAGGGTCTGATCATCTCGAGATTCCGGGCGCCCGCTTTCATCGTTACCCTCGGCACCTCGCTTGCCATGCAGGGCGTGCTGCTGATGCTCTTGCCGAGGAGCGGGTCGATCCCGCTATCGGGGACCGATATCCAGTGGATCGCCAACAGCTTCTTGCCGCCGATGGCCGGCTACCTGCTTCTGGCCATCGGTATCGGCGTGGTTGCCGCGCTCCTTGTCCAATCGTCAAACCACAAGAGGCGTCTCGGCATCCACCAATCAATCCCGAGCAATGTTTTGCTGCCAATCGCGGCCTTGAGCCTCGCCGGCGGTCTTGTCGTCGCCATTCTCAACCTCGATCGCGGCGTTCCAACGCCGGTGGCGATATTGATCGTTCTCCTCTCGATCATGGCCTATGTCACGACCCAGACGAAGTTCGGCACCTATCTCTACGCCATTGGCGGAAACGTGGAGGCCAGCCGACGCGCCGCCATCAATGTTGGCCAGATCCGCATTTATACGTTCATCATTGCTGGCGCGCTGGCCGGCATTGCCGGCATCATCTCCGCGTCACGCACATTGGGCGTTTCCGCTCAATCCGGCAGCGGAACGCTCTTGCTCGAGGCGGTGGCCGCCGCTGTCATCGGCGGGGCCAGCCTTTTTGGCGGCCGTGGGTCCGTATGGGCGGCCCTCCTTGGGGCCTTGCTTATCGGCAGCATCACCAATGGGCTTTCGCTGCTCAGTGCCCCAACCGAGATCAAGTACCTGGTTCAGGGATTGATACTGGTGCTTGCCGTCACCGCCGATGGGCTCCTGTCGCGCGATGCAAAATCATGAGTTTGGGCACGCAACCCGCTTCGGCCGCGGCTTTAGCCGGGTGTGCGGCAGCGTATGTCGAGGAAACACGGTGAAAATCCTAGGGTATTCAAGCCATGTGAGCATCCAGCCGGGCGGTACGATCGATTTCAAGGTCAGCGCGGCCCAGGCGCCATATTCGGTCGAGTTTGTCCGGCTGCATGGCGTCGCGATCAATGGCGATGACCAATCAGTGAGAGAAGAAAGCATCGGCAACGCGGCGGCCGGTCTCTATCAGGGGCGGCTTCAGGATCTTGCCCCGGGTTCGTACGCGATCGTGGTGCCCGCGTTTTTCCCGCTAATCTCAACTTTTGGTTTCGAGGTCTGGGTCCAGCCAACTCTCAAAGATCGCGAGTGCCAGACAATCCTGGCTGTCGCCACCGACCGGACCACGGCTTCCTGGTCTCTCGTCATCGCGAGAGACCAGCTTGAACTGCGCGTCGGCGGGGGAGAAGACGCCAGGGTTCTCTCCATGAACCTCGATGACCACGAGGGGAAGTGGATCCATATCAAGGGCGGGCGCAGCGATCGCGGCATCGCCCTTGAGTTTGCCGTCGATGGATTGTGGCCATCCCAACGTTTTGGGCAAACGCGGTTTCTCGCGCTGCCGGATACGCCCGAACCCACCCGAGTCGATCGCATTCTCATAGGTTCCAACCTGGATGAGCGCGACCGCCCGGTGGACCGGTTCAACGGCCGGATCGACAATCCCTCCGTGTTGTCCGCACCCGGAGAGGGGGCAAGGCCGATCGCGTCATGGGATTTTGCGATGGGGATCGACACACGCATCGTCACCGATGTTTCAGGCAACGGCCTGCATGGGACGCTTGTCAATCGGCCGGCTCGCGGGGTTCGGGGGCATCTGTGGAAAGGAACGAAGGTCCGCTATCAGGAAAATCCATCCGAGTGGTCCGCCATCCATTTCCATGAGGATGATCTGAACGATGCACGATGGGAAACTGACTTCAGTGCCACGTTTCCCGAGGCGACGCCGAGCGGCATTTATGCCGCCAAGCTCACGCAGGGCGATCAGGTCGAGCATCTGCCCTTCTACATCCAGCCGACCGAGCGATCCAAAAACAAGGTCCTGTTTCTGGCGCCCACCAACACCTATCTCGCCTATGCCAACGAGCATCTGGGATACGGTGAACGCGGCGAGGCTCACCAAAAGCGCATGCGCGACAAGATCCAGCTCAATGAGACGGATGTTTTCGTTCATACGCACCCCGAACTGGGGCTTTCGATTTACGATCGACATGCGGATGGCAGCGGGGTCATGCATTCCTCTTGGAAGCGGCCTGTCGTCAATTTTTCGCCTAACTACATCACCTGGCTCAACGCCGCGCGCCGGCACTTTGCGGCTGACTTTTACATCACTGGCTGGCTGGAGAAATCCGGCGTCGGTTTCGACGTGGCGACGGACGAGGACCTGCATCGAATGGGCCTGGAACTTCTGGCCCGCTATGATGTCGTTGTCTCAGGATCTCACCCGGAATATCCGACATCACTGGAGATGGATGCGCTGAAGGCCTATGCCGGCCAGGGCGGGAGCCTGATGTATCTCGGCGGCAATGGCTGGTATTGGGTGACGAGCTATGACGGCGACGACACCATGACGCTGGAGTGCCGGCGCGGCTATTCGGGTGAGCGCAACTGGACGTCTCATCCGGCTGAGTTGATGCATGCCACGACGGGAGAGATCGGAGGCCTCTATTCCCACCGAGGTCAAAGCAGCCGCCTGTTTTTCGGCGTCGCATCGGCTGGCGTCGGTTGGGGCACGGCTTCGGGCTATTCTCGCACGCAGGACTCGTACAGTCCCGACCTCGCCTTCATGTTCGAGGGCATCGGCGATGAGATGATCGGCGACTTTGGCTATGTCCTCGGGGGCGCCGCGGGCGACGAGTTGGACAGCGCTGACTTCGCGGCCGGGACGCCGGGCAATGCCCGCGTGATCCTGAACTCGCGGCACAATGACACCTACTACCCGTTCCTCGAGTCCGTCACGCAGGTCGAGCCGAATGTCAGCGGACCGAACAACCCGAATGTCAGGTCCGATGTCGTCTTCATCGAAACCGGTGCTGGCGGCGGGATATTCTCCGTCGGGTCGATCTGCTGGGCCGGGTCGCTTGCCTACGACAACTACGACAACAATGTTGCGACGCTGACGGGCAACGTGCTCCGTCACTTTCTGCGGAAGGCGTAGGCCACCCAATTCCGAAAACGGAGCTCTTCGTCCAAGGTTTTCGAACTGCCAGGAAGGTCGGGGCTAGACTCGAAAAATTGGATATTGTAGATTGGATATAATGATGGTGTGCGGTATGCCATCGAACGCAAGAGGAAAAAATGAACAACTGGACTGGGGTGTTTCCCGCCGTAACCACCAAGCTGAATCAGGACGGCTCGATCAATGTACAGGCTAATCAGTCTGCCATTGACAGGCTGATCGCCAACGGGGTTTCGGGCGTGATCGTTTTGCCGATGCTCGGCGAAAATGCCTGCCTCACTCCTTCCGAGAAGGAACTCGTCATCCGCAGCGCACAGGAAGCGGCGGGCGGGCGGGTTCCAGTTCTGTCCGGACTCGCCGAGATCACCCAGGCCGACGCCAATTTTCGTGCCCGTGAATTCGAGAAACTTGGTGTGGAGGGCCTGATGGCGTTCCCCACCCTTGGGTACAAGTCCGATGCTCGAGAGACAGCCGAATGGTACAAGAGCCTTGCCAGGGCCAGTGGGCTACCGATCATGATATACAACAATCCGATCGCCTATGGTGTCGACGTTACCCCTCGGGTTTTGCAGGAACTGGCGGACTCTCCGACCATCGTAGCCGTCAAGGAAGAGACCGGCGATGTCCGTCGCGTGACTGACATGTATGTTGCGCTCGGCAATCGGTATCAGATTTTCTGTGGCGTCGATGATCAGGTCGTCGAGAGCGTCGCGCTCGGTGCGGTCGGCTGGGTGTCGGGCATGACAAATGTATGGCCCAAGGAATGCGTCACGCTGTTCAACCTTTGCAACCAGGGGCGCAAGGATGAGGCGCTGCAGCTCTACAGATTGCTGACGCCGGCTTTCCACCTCGATACTCACGTGAAGCTCGTCCAGTACATCAAGCTCTCCGAGAGCCTAGTCTACGGCGCGCCCGAGTGGGTGCGTGGACCGCGCCTGCCGCTCGTTGGCGACGAGCGGGAATTCGTGACGCGCACAATCAAAGACGCGATCAAGCAGCTCGAAAACTACTCGCTGCCGCAGGCCGCATGATCTCTGGATCATCGTCATGATCTTCGGATCGTCATATTGAGAAGAACCTGCGGACAGTGGCACTACGGTTGTCCGCCGGTTTCATCGCCGAATTTTGAAGCCGGAGTGAGACAGGTGCGTTCGAAGAAATACGATTATATTGTCGTGGGGTCTGGAGCGGCCGGCTCCATTGTGGCCGCCCGGCTCGGCGAGGACCGTAATGTCAATGTTCTCGTCCTCGAGGCGGGGCCGCACGACAATTCGATCTATGTTCGCATGCCCGCCGCAATGTCCTATCCGCTGACTGACAAAAAGCGGACGTGGGAATTCGAAACAGGGCCCGAGGCGGCTCTCGATGGCCGCATGGTCACCCATCTTCGCGGCAAGATGCTTGGCGGCTCGGGATCCCTGAATGGCATGGTCTATGTGCGGGGAAATCCGCGCGACTTCGACCGCTGGGCGGAAGATGGTCTTCCCAACTGGTCCTATGCCCATTGCCTTCCCTATTTCAAGAAACTGGAATCGTATGACAAGGGAAGCAATGAATACAGGGGCGGGCAGGGGCCAATACGGATCACGACGCTGAAGGCCGAGCTCGAGCCCTTCCGTGCGTTCCTGGAAGCCGGGCAACAGGCCGGGCACCCGTTGAGCGAAGACTACAACGCTTATCGCCAGGAAGGCGTCCATGCCTATCAGGCCAACATCGATAATGGTATCCGCGCCAGTGGGGGTAGGGCCTATCTTCGCCCAGCCATCAAGCGCGGCAATGTCGAGCTGCTTTTGAACGCCCTGGTTCACAAGGTCGATTTCAGTGGGCGGAAAGCTGTCGGCGTCACCTTCGAGAAGGATGGCGTGGTTCAGTCAGTGGAAGCCGGGCGCGAGGTTATCTTATGCGGTGGCGCCTTCAACTCGCCCCATGTGCTTCTCCTTTCCGGTGTTGGTCCCGCCGCGGAACTTGCCTCGTATGGGATCAAGAGCGTGGCTGACGTTCCCGGTGTGGGGAAAGGCTTGCAGGATCATGTCGCCGTATCCGTCAAGTACCGGGCCTCGCATAGAGGCGTGTCTCCGGCGGTCGACATGAACCTCATCAAGATGGCGTTCATCGGCGCACAATGGCTGTTCTTCAGGAAGGGCTTGGGCATTACCAATCTGTGGGAAGTCGGCTCCTTCTTCAAAAGCAGCGATTCCGTCGAGTATGCCAACATCCAGCACGAGTTCCTGCCGATGCTCGGCGAACTGATGCATGGAAAGGTCAACATCGAGGAAGGATTCCAATATCAGGTGTGCCTTGGCCGGCCGGAAAGCCGAGGGGCGGTGACGCTCAAATCTGCTGACCCGAGACTGCACCCGTCAATCGTGTTGAACTATCTCCAGCAGCAGCAGGACAGGCGGAATCTGATCGACGGCGTTCGTCATACTGACGAGATCATCCAACAAAGGGGTTGGGATAGCATCCGCGGCGAAGCCATCGTTCCCGGCCTGCGCAAGAAATCCGACGAAGAGGTCTTCTCTTGGCTCAAGGAGAATATGGGGACGCAATACCATCCGTGCTCGAGTTGCCGGATGGGCAATGACGATATGGCTGTCGTTGATGACGAAGGCCGGGTCCATGGTGTCGAAGGCCTCCGGGTGATCGATGCTTCTGTCATGCCGCGCATTCCCAACGGCAATCTCCACTGCCCGACAATGATGATCGCCGAGAAGATGGTCGATCGCGTGCGAGGTCGCCAGGCGCTGCCAGCGCAAGTGGCGCACTACGCCGACGAGAAGCGCTTGATCTGAAAATCCACCGGAGGCCGATCGGCCGCGGAGCCGGACTGCCTGGCCCGCGCCGCGCTCCATAAATGATTTGACTGCTGATTTATTATATCCAATATCCATTATAAAAACGTGAGTGAACCAACACGAAAGGGGAATGACATGGCGAAAGAACCGAAGACGTCTATGCTTGAAACAATCCAGTTCACCCGACGTACCGCGCTGCTCGGCCTGGCAGGGGCCGGCCTTGGAGTGTCGACGGGACGACTGTTCGTAACACCGGCCCGTGCGGCGGTTGGCGGCTCGTTGCAGATCATGGCGTGGGAAGGCTACGACATGACGAATGAGCTGCGGGAGTGGCGGTCGACCAATGGTGTCACCGCGGAAACCTCCTCGATAGCGTCTCAGGATGATGTCCAGGCCAAATTTATTGCCGGCAATCCTCCCCCCATCGATCTTGCCGAATATAATCAGGCCTACAGCAAGCTTTATATCAAGGATATGAAGATCGTTTCGCCAATCGATATGTCCAAGATACCGAATTACAACGCCGACAATCTCTTTGACGTATTCTTCGACAAGCCGACATGGTTCTCGGACGGAAAGCATTGGGGGTCGCCCTACATATGGGGCTTCAACACCCTCCTCTATAACTCCGACATGATTAAAAAGCCCACGTCCTACAAGGATCTGCTGGATCCAAGCCTGAAAGGAAAGATCGCGATAATGGACGATGCGACGGGCAACTGGCCGTTGATCGCCCGTCTGGTCGGCTTGGGAGACAAGTATCCTCTGCTGACCCGCGAGGAGTTAGGCAAGGCGTTCGAGAATTACGTCTTGTATCGAAACCAGGCGCGCCTGATCTCGATCAATCAGGGCGATGTTGCGAATTTCGTGGCATCGAAGGAGGTCGCGGCGGTTCTTGTCGCGGATCCGTCAATTATCACGCAGGTGCGCGCGCAAGGCGTGCCACTCGAAATGGCGATTCCCGAAGAAGGTCCGGTGCTGTGGGTCGACGCTTGGTTCATTCCCATATCGGCCGACAACATCGATACCGCGCACGCGTTCATCAACCAGTCTCTCGATCCCCAGATCCAGGCCAAGGTCGCGACGGCGGTCGTACAGGCGCCGGTTTCGAAGAAGGCCGTCGAGCTTCTGGATGCCGACGCTCGCAAGCGGATCGACTATTCGAAGATCAACGAAATATTCGCGTCTGGCTTGCCGGGTATTCCCCCCGTCGACGATGATGGCGAGCACGCGACCTATGCGGACTGGGTCCAGGCCTGGCAGGAATTCAAGGCAGGCTTGTAATCCACCGTAACCAGTCGTCGGGGCCGGTCGACGAGACCGGCTCTTGCGCTTTCTTGTTGAAGGAATTGCGATGACTCCATCACAAAGAACCGGAGGCGTTCTGGCCGCGCCGGCGGCAATCTACATGCTGTTGTTCTTCGTGGTGCCCGCTATATTGCTGTTCTCCTATAGTTTCTGGATGTCATCCGGCTTCCGCATCGTTCCAGACTTCGTGCTGACCAATTACATATCGGCGGTACGATCGCCGCTCTTCCTGCGGGTGACCTACAACGCAATCGTAATCGGTCTCGTCACCGCGTCCGTAACGCTCTGTCTATCGATCCCTGTCGGATATTACCTGACTTACGTCGCCAGATCGAAGATTATCTTCTATCTCGTTCTCGTCACGTGGTTCTCCAGCTACCTCGTCAGAATCTACGCCTGGCGTACATTGCTTGGCACCAACGGCCTGCTCAACGCGGTGTTGCTTCAACTCGGGATCGTCCACACACCCGTCCAGGCGTTCCTGTTCAGCCCATTTGCGGTCGCGATAACGTTGACCCACATCTATCTGCCATTCGCGATTCTGATGGTCGTTTCGGCGATGAGCGAGATCAAGGCGGAGCTTATCGAGGCGTCGCGCGATCTCGGCACATCGGCCTTGGGGGCCTTCTTCCGGGTTGTCGCTCCCAACGCCGCGCAAGGCCTTATCGGAGCCTTCATGCTGACATTCATCCTTGTCGCAGGCGACTACGTCACGCCGCAGATGGTCGGCGGGTCCTCAGGCCAAACGACCGGCCTTCTTATCGCGGATCAATTCCGAAAGACCGGCAATTGGCCGCTCGGTGCCGCCCAGGCCTTTCTCATGTTCCTTGTGTCGCTGGTCATCTATGCGCTCGTGCTTGCCCTAGGCCGCCTCACGGGACTCATTCCGGCCAGGCGTAAAACCAAACCTGCCAAGGAGGTTGCGTGATGTTGCTGAAGGCGGTCGTCTACGCGACCTTGGCGTATCTCCTGATTCCGCTCGTCGTGATCGTCTTGTTCAGCTTCAATGCGGAGCAATCGTTTTCCTTTCCCATCAACGGTTACAGTCTGAGATGGTACGCGCTGATCTTCGAGGATCCGCAGCTTGGCCAGGCTCTCGTCAAAAGTCTGATGATCGCCACGGCAACAGCTATCGTCACCCTTGTCCTTGGAACGGCCGCGTCCCTTGCCTGGTTGCGGCTAGGGAGGATTGGCCGAAGCGTTCTCGAAATCCTGTGCATCACCCCGATCGCCCTGCCTGGCCTCTTCCTTGGTGTCTCATTGCTGGTCTTGGCCGCGCAGCTGGGCGTCCGTCTTTCGACGGTCACGATCGTCGTCTCTCACGTCGTTCTGTCCGTGCCGATGCTCATGATCGCCATGCGGGCCCGGCTTGCGCTTTTCGATCGAACACTCGAAGAGGCCTCCCGCGACCTTGGCGCCTCGCAGATCGGGACATTCAGGAGGGTAACGCTTCCGCTGATCGCGCCGACCTTGATCTCCTGCGCGATCCTGAGCTTTGCCTTGTCGTTTGACGAGTTCGTCGTCACTTCATTTGTTGCCGGCACCGAAACCACCTTGCCCATGTACATCTGGTCGATGATGCGCCGCACGGTCACGCCACTGATCAACTCGGTCTCGACGCTCGCCCTTTTGTTCTCGATCGCCGTCATGGCGATCGGCTTCCTCGTCGGGCGGTTCAAGCGAGCATCGGCCCTGTCAGAACGCGCGACCTCTTGAGGCTACGAATGAACACTGGAATATCAACAGAAGCACCGTTGATTGAACTGTCGAACGGTCAAAAACAGTTCGGCCTTTTTCAGGCCCTGACCGACATCAATCTCACGATCAACGAGGGGGAGATCGTGACCTTGCTCGGCCCGAGCGGCTGCGGCAAAACCACCTTGATGCGCATCATCGCCGGCTTCGAGGCGCTCACATCCGGTACTCTGAAGATCGACGGCAAGGACGTCGCTGCGTTGCCCCCGGAAAAACGGCCGGTGAACATGGTGTTCCAACGCTACGCGCTGTTCCCCCATTTGGACGTCTTCGACAATGTCGCATACGGCCTCAAGGTCAAAGGTGTCGAGAAGGACGAGCGCCGCAAAAGGGTCCAGGCGATGCTCCGGACCGTGCAGATGGAAAGCCTTTCGCATCGTTTCATCGGCGAGCTCAGCGGTGGCCAATGCCAGCGGGTGGCGCTGGCTCGGGCCCTGGTGAATGGCCCCCGGGTTCTGCTGCTCGACGAGCCTTTGGCTGCGCTCGACCTCAAGATTCGCCAACATATGCTCGGAGAGATGAAACGAATCCAATTGGAGACGGGTGCTACGTTCGTTTATGTCACGCACGATCAGGATGAAGCGATGATCCTTTCGGACCGGGTTGTGCTGATCGATCACGGCCGGATCGTTCAGATCGACAGACCTCAGGATATGTACTTTCGCCCAAGATCGCTGTTTGCGGCAAAATTTCTTGGCGAAACAAATCTGTTCGAGGGAAGACTGACTGGGTCTGGCATCGGGCAGCTTTCGCTGGAGACCAGGGACGGACCGTTTGATGTGGTTTCGAATGATGTCCCGGTGTCCGCGAATGACGCCGCGGTAATGTCCGTCCGGCCGGAAGCGATGTCCTTCCGGCAATCCGACGCGCAGCTCGACTATGCGATGGATGCCGAAGTTGCCGACGTGATTTTTTCAGGCAGTCGCTCTTTCTTCCATCTGGTCAGCCGGGGCGGCCAAAAATTCCGGGTCCAGGTTCAAAACATGCCTGGTGCGGCCCTTCCGACGGCGGGCGACAAGGTCCATGTCTCGTGGCGAAAGGACAGCGCGACCGTTCTGCCGCTTGCCCGGACGTCATCGTGACATCCATTTGGACGTGCAGTACGGAGCGCCGCACTAGCGCTGCAATTCTATATCCTATATTCAATATGCTTGGAATTTTCCTGATAGGTCATAAATGGATCCGTCTGTCGCCATCAAGCGCCGCACCGTCACGTCTTCGGTCGTTGACCTGATCCGCGACAGGATCATATCCGGGTTCTACAAAGGCGGTCAGCAAATCAGGCAGGAAGCGATCGCCGAGGAAGCCGGGGTCAGCCGTATACCGATCCGTGAAGCTCTTCTGCAGCTCGAGGCGGAGGGACTTGTCGTCATTCACACTCATAAGGGCGCGGTTGTCGCGTCTCTGACCGTGGATGATGCGATCGATATCTTCGAAGCACGTCTTGCGCTTGAGCCGTTCATCCTGAAGAAGGCGATCGAACGGGCAACCGAGGTCGACATCGAGCATGTGCGACGCGCCCTGGATGACTATACCAGAGGGGTGGAGGCAAAGGAATCGCCAGCGAAGCTCAGTGAACTCAACTGGTCGTTCCACAAGGCGATGTCCCGTTCCGCAAGGCGGCCGCGATCTCTCGCCCTTTTGTCGTCACTTTACAATTCCGCCGACAGATATCTCCGTCTTCAGATCGATGCCCGATCGGCGCAGACCAAAGCCCTGGAAGACCACAAGGCGCTGGCGGTTGCATTCGCCGAGGGCAATCAGACCCTGGCGCAGAAGCTTCTCAGGAAGCACATCGAGGACGCTCGCGACGACGTGATGGCTGGCCTGCAGGCGCTGCCGGATTTCGAAAACTCCTGATCGTTGGGTGGTAATTTTTGGGCGAAGCCGCCATTGGCTATTGCTTGCTCTCAATAAATATTGGATATTGGATATAGAAGCCACTGGAGTCGGGCATGCAGTTGGATCGCGTTATAACTGTCGTTGGCGCACACGCCGAAGGTGAGGTCGGCCGGGTCATCACGGGCGGCATTCTCCCCCCGCGCGGGGCGACGATGTTCGAAAGGATGGAAAACCTGGAGCGCGACAGCTCATGGCTCAGGAACATGCTGCTGTTCGATCCGAGGGGCAGCGTGAATGCCGCCGTCAACCTCATCACGCCGCCAATCCATCCTGATGCCGACATCGGCATGATCGTCATGGAGTCCGATTACTTTGTGCCGATGTCCGGCTCGAATCTGATCTGCACGGTGACCGTCGCGCTCGAGGCCGGAATGATACCGATGAAGGAACCTCAGACGATCGTGCGGGTCGACACGCCTGCGGGATTGGTGGACGTGATCGCCGAATGCCGGGCAGGCAAGTGCCGGAGCATTACCTTTCGCAATATCCCTTCCTTCGTCATGCATCGCGACAGCATGATCGACGTTCCGGGGCTCGGTTCGCTGCGGGTCGATGTCGCGTATGGCGGCATGATGTACTGCATCGTGAATTCGGCGGATCTAGGCCTGACGCTCGCGCGCGGCGAGGCCAGGCAGCTTGTCGAGATCGGCGAGCGGATCAAGGCGGCGGCAGCCGTCCAGCTGCCGTCGATTCATCCCGAAAATCCGCTCATCCATACGATCAATCAAACCGAGTTTGCTGGCCCGGTGGAGGTTATCAACGGCGTCAAGACGTCCAAGAACGCGGTCGTCGTGTCGCCCGGGCGGCTCGATCGCTGCCCATGCGGGACAGGCACTTCGGCGCGCATGGCGCTTCTTCATGCCCGTGGTGATCTCGCTGTCGGTGAGAAGTTCAGGCACCTCTCCATTCTCGACACGGTTTTCGACTGCGAGATCATCGCCGAAACCAAGGTAGGTGATGTGCCAGCGGTCATTCCGCAGGTCTCTGGTCGCGCCTGGTTGACGGGTGTGAGCCACTACGGCGTGGATCCCGAGGATCCGTTCCCGGAAGGCTACCGCCTATCCGACACCTGGTTCAATTGATCGACAGGCACCCTTGTGGCCCAGGCGCTGACTGAGTGTCTCGGCACCACAGGCACAAACGAATGGGAAGGTGGGGAGATGGCGGAAGAACAGTTGAAATGGCTCAACGAGCCACCGCGATACACAAACGACGGCGCTCTCCTTCGTGTCACGACAGGCCACGAAACCGACTTCTGGCGAGAAACCTTTTACGGCTTCTGGCGCGACAATGGCCATTTTCTGTATCGCAGCGTCACCGGGGATTTCACCGCCGAGGTGACGATCAAGGGTGAATATGAAGCCCTCTACGATCAGGCCGGCCTGATGATGCGGCTCGGCGAAACACATTGGGTGAAAGCCGGAATCGAGTTTACCGACGGGCGGATGTACTTTTCCGTCGTTATCACAAACGATGTTTCCGACTGGTCCCTGGTTGCCATTCCGACGGATCCGGCGGGCGTGAGGATCCGCCTCACCCGGCATCGCGAAGCGGTTCGCGTCCAGTATCTGGACTCCGGCGACAACAGCTGGAAGCCCGTAAGGCTAGGCTATTTCCCGCCATCCGACCGGGTGGATGTCGGCATGATGTGCTGCTCTCCTCAACGTGCGGGATTCGAGGTGGCTTTCGCTGACTTCGTGGTCGGGCCGCCGATCTCCAAAGAGCTGCATGACTGACCTGAGCCGCAAGGGTGCGAAGCGTCTCCTGCCTTGCCGATCTTCATCGGGATTCTGAAATGACCAAACGTGAATACGGCATCTGGATCAACGGGGCTGCCGAGTTGCCGGCGGGAAGCGCTCTCTTCGAGAGAAATTCGCCTTCCACAGGCGAAAGCGTCGCCAGAGTTCATCTGGCCGGGACAACAGAACTTGACCGTGCCGTCGTACTCGCGAAGGAGACGTTCAGGAAAGGCGGATGGAAGGGGCTTGCGGCGAGCGAGCGCGGGAAGATCCTGCTGCGCTGGGCCGATCTCATCCTGGAGAATCTCGTAACGCTCAGCCGCATCGAGGCCGATGAAGCAGGGAAGACGATCGCTGCCGCCAAGGGCGAGATCGAGTGGTCGGTAGAGTTGCTGCGCTATGCTGCATCGCTCGCCTGGAGCATTCCCGGCCGTATCGTCAATCACGAGGGTGCCGAGAAACTGGGCCTCGTGACTTACGAGCCGCTTCCCGTCATCGGTATGATTCTTCCCTGGAATTTTCCGACGGTGACCCTGTTTCAGAAGTTGCCCTACGCCCTCGTCGCGGGATGTTGCGTCGTGATCAAGCCGTCGGAGCTCACAGCGGGCACTGCGATCGAATATGCGCGACTGGCCAAGCATGCTGGTATCCCCGACGGGGTTCTTGCGGTCCTGCCCGGCACGGGCGAGGTGGTCGGCCAGGGCATGTGCCTGCACCCGGACATCGACATGATCTCCTTCACGGGGTCCACCGCCGTTGGGCGCAAGATCGCCAGCCTTGCCGGCCAGTCGCTAAAGAAGGTGGCGCTCGAACTCGGGGGCAAGGGCGCCAACATCGTGTTCGCCGATGCGCATCTCGATGCGGCGGTCGCCGGTGCGCTCGCTGCCTTCACGATCAATCAGGGTGAGGAGTGTTGCGCCGGCGGAAGGCTTTTGGTCCAGGAAACTATCGCATCGGAGTTTGTCTCGAAGCTGGCCGAAAAGGCCAAAGCGCTGAAGCTTGGTACGCCTGACGACGTCGATGCCGATCTCGGCCCGATGATTCATGCGCAGCACCAGCGGAAGGTCCTAGATTACGTCGAAAAGGCCCGGGAGGAAGGTGCGACGCTCGTGACAGGCGGGAGAGCGCCGACGAGCCCGGGGCTGCACGACGGCTATTTCGTCGAACCGACCATATTCACTGGCGTCGAGCCACACATGACGATCTTCAGGGAGGAGATATTCGGACCGGTGCTTGGGGTCACCACTTTCAAGGATGTTTCCGAAGCAGTCGCGCTGGCCAACCTGACACATTACGGCCTAGCCAATGGCATCTGGACCTCTAACCTCGACACCGCAATGGCTGTCTCCAGTGCCCTTGAAAGCGGGTTTGTCTATGTCAACACCTATCTTGAGACGGTTCCCCAGCTGCCGTTTGGCGGCAGCAAGTCCAGCGGACTCGGCAGGGAAAACGGTCCCGACGGGTTACTGGAATTCATGCAGGCGAAATCCACATTTATTCGCCTGCGTCCGAACCCGTGATCAAATGCAAGAGAGAGCAAGACGATGAAGCCGGTCCGTTTCGGTATTGTGTCGACAGCGAAGATCGCCCGCGACTGGGTAATACCGGCGATGAAAGCCGTACCGGAGTGTGAAGTTGTAGCCATCTCCTCACGCGACGGATCTCGTGCGGCCCGCGTCGCCTCGGAATTCGGTATTTCGAAGCACTATACGTCTTTCTCCGACCTGCTGAACGACGACGAGGTCGAGGCAATCTATATCCCGACGCCGAACAATCGGCACGTCGAAGATGCAATTGCCGCGGCGAGGGCTGGCAAGCACGTCTTGTGCGAGAAACCACTTGCCTTGGATGCGGCGGACGCCCTGCGCCTGGCCGAGGTTCAACTGCAGACAGGTGTGCAGATATCGGAGGCCTTCATGGTCCGATATCATCCACGATGGCTCGCCGCGCGGGAAATCATCCGCAGTGGCAGGCTCGGACGCGTAACACAGATCCACGCAACCTACAGTGTGACCAACGACAATCCGCAGGACATCAGGTTCCAGCCGGAACTCGGCGGTGGTGCCTTGGGAGACGTTGGCGTCTATCCGATAACGGCAGCCCGCTTTCTCTTCGAGGCTGAGCCGATCGCCGCGACCGCGACATTCGAAAAGCTCGCGCCCGATGGTGTCGATATTGCCGTCGCCGGCCTGCTCGAATTTCCCGACAACCGCAATCTTCTGTTCAGTGGCGCCCTGCTGCAGGCATGGGCACACTGGATCATGGTTATCGGTACGGACGGCTGGATGGAAATCCCGGTCGCCGTCTGGCCCTCGGCAAAACAAGAGACGATCATCGAGCTGCGCAAGCGTGACGATATTTATGACCGGGATGTCGAAGTCATCCGCTTTGCGCCGGCAAACCAATATGAAGAAGAGGTCCGCGAGTTTGCGCGCGCCATAAGGGGGGAGATCAAGCAGTCCTGGCCAATCAGCGACGCGGTGGCGGGAATGCATGTACTCGATGCCATCAGGCGGTCTGCCGCGGATAGGGCGCGTGTCCTGGTCCACAGGGACCGAGGATAGCCCCTTATACAGGTCCCACATACCGCTGCCTGCGGCGATGCCGGCTGCCGATGCAGCCGGATGCGCAATCACTCGGTGTCGCGGTGATCGAGGACTTCAAGCATGGTGGTCAGCATGCTTCCGACTTCTTCCGAGATTTCCTCGGGCCGAATCCCCGCCTTGATGGCGTCCGCGGTCGCTTGTTCGGCGAGTTTAGCCGCAAGGGCCGGATCGGCCCTCGAAAAAGGTGGAACGTTTTCCTCCACCCATTTCTGCAGGAATTCGATGCCGCGAGCGCTCATGACGAACAAAAGCTCGTTGGAGCGATTTCGTTCCGCCGAGGTGCATTCAAGAAAACGTCAGACCCTGTTGATCAGGGCCTTACGTCCCCAAGGCTCACGTTACGATGAACGAGGATGCCGTCAACGACAGGTGCGGAGAAAGAGTGGCGAACTGGATCTGATGTGCTCTGCCTATCCCATCGCTGTCGAAAGAGAGCGCGCCGGTCAAGCTGTTGTAAATGATGTGGTCATTGCCGTCGTGAGCACCCGCACCGGCGAAGAAGGCCGAGGTGGGAAGGGCGCCCTTTTGAAGGCCGGTAAATATAGTGTGGTCGAGCTGGATCTTGTCCTGGTACGCATTGAAGTCGGTGATCTTGTCGACATTGCCGGCCTTGAGGGCGGAATTGAAGACAAAGACGTCCTTGCCCCCATTTCCGGTCAGGACGTCTTGCCCGCCGCCGCCATTGATGACGTTGTTGCCGGCATTGCCCTCTATGGTTTGGGAAAACTCGTTTCCGGTGAGGTTGATGGCGGTGGTGCCAGACCGGTTCGTGGTGGCGAGATGTTCGATCTCCGACCCGGCCGACAACGCATAACTCACCGACGCCAGCACGGTGTCGTTGCCGCCGCCCTTCAGTTCCACCACCTTGTCACCGACGTTGTCGACATAATAGGTGTCGTTGTAGCCACGACCAGCCATCGTGTCGGCGCCAGTGGTGCCGTGCATTACGTCCGCCCCGCCAGTGCCGTAGAAGACGTGATCGCTGCTCGAAGGCGTGCTGGTTGTCGGGGGCACGGGCGTGGTTGTGGTGGGCGGCGGCGTCACGGTGGTGGTGCCGCCGGATGAACCGATGCCGCCGCTCGATGATGCGCCAGTGTCGGTCTGGTTGTGCTGGAGGAAGAGGGCCTGCAGCGCCGGCGAGTTTCCAAGCGCCGTGTCACCCTGTTGGGAACCCCATGCATAGGCATAATCGAAGGCGGGGGTCGGAACCAGCTTGGACCAGTGGTCCAGCATGGTCTGCTCCTGGGTGACGGAGGGAAGGACATATTGGCCGCCGGTGTCGGTCGTGAAGCTGCCGCCGCCAAATGTCTGGTAAACCGGAACGATCTGGCTAACCGGGATGCCCGAGGCGACAGCCGCGGCCACGGTCCTGTCGATCATGTTGTAGTCGACCGTGCTTGTTCCGGTGCGCACCGGGTACGGATCCAACCCGTAATAGTCGATATGCGTGTTGGCGGGATTAAAGGTGTTCGAAAAATCAGGGTTTGCGGAGGACCCCATGTTCATCATGGTGATGAAGGTCTTGGCGCCCGGCAGATTTGAATGGATCCAGTCGGATTCCGCCTTCAAATTCGCCGCGGTGGCGTAGGTTCCCCATTGGCCGGTTGGATCCGGCTCATCGACGAGGAAGAAGCCAAACACCTTCGGATTGCCGATGAAGGGCGTGACTTTCTGGATAAAGGACGAGGTCGCCCCATTGGCTTCATCGAGCCAGACCAGGCCTTTCGTGCCAGCCGGCAGTGCGTTGAGTTCGTCCACGGATGAAACGTCTACAAGGTTGAATCCGGCGGTTGCGACCTGGGAGGCCGACCCACCCGAGGCATAGTGGAGGGTTGTCATGCAAATATCCTTCGTCCGATTCGGTAGGTGCCCCACACCTGCCTATTGGAAAGGATACATTAGAGACAAATCAAAAACCGGCGTCCCTTGATAGAATCGTTGATCACAGCGAGCAAAACGCTGCGGACTCGGACGGCCGACTTGGCTCCGAGGCTTGTTCACTATCCAAGGATATTTGGCGCTTCACGCTCGACTGCGGAGCGCTCATGGTGACCGTTTATTTGCTATGCGCCGCGCACCAGAAAGGCCCTTTCTATCAACGGACGGTTATGGCTGAGATAGGGTTCAATGAGCATGTCGAGGTGTCCGCCCACGATCGGGACTATGCTCAGATCGGCAACGAAAGCACTCCAGCCAAGATCTGCCGGAACGCCTTTGCGTCTGCACCGGAACAGGGTGGCGGTAATCGGCAATGTGGGTTTCGGTCGCGCGAGCCACCGGCCAAATGCACGCATCCGCAGGATTTCCTCGAGCTCGAGGCGCAGAATGAATCGCGTCCTGGCGAAAGCCCTCCACTTCAGCCAGTCGATGCCCCTTGCCAGCACAGCCTCGGCACCAAATTGGGCAAACAATTTTGCGAGCGCCCGCAAGGTCATGCGATCCACCGTCACTCTATGCGTGCGGATGCGCTGGGCGGTGCGTGCAACGGTTTCGCGGTAGTTGTGCCGCCCTGGCCCGATATTGGTGTCGAGGATTCCCAGGAACGTGACCGATCGACCCGCGGCAACAAGCTTGGCGGCGGCCTCGAACGCGACGCCGCCGCCAAGCGAATAGCCGATCAGATTCACATTGCCCTCCGGCTGGGCCTGGCTGATCTGCTCGACGACCGCATCCACCATTCGCGGTATTGTGTCATGGCCCTTGAGCAGATCGTTGAGGTCCCCGTAGCGCACCGCAACAACCTTGGCGACAGTGCTCATTTCGGCGCCGAAGGCCGCCAGGCTTGGACCGTAGCCGATTGATCCAGGCACAATGAACAGGATGGGCTTGGCGTCGGAAGCATCGACACGCGATTTGCTTGTATCTTGTCCCGGCGATGCGGCCCTGACGACATCTGCGAAACTCATCCCGACGGTGAACGCCTCCAGGTTGAGTTCACGTCCCAAGGCTGTCTCAAGTTCCATGACGAATTGCAGCAGCTTCAGTGAATCGCCACCGGCATCGTCCCAGTGGCTGCCAGCCGCTTTTTTACCCGGGAGTATCCTCTCCCAGACGGCGGCCGCGACGCCTGCGATGTCAAGTGGGTCGGTCGCCTGCTGGACATCTTGCGCGTTTTGGGCGTCTTGCGCATTCAGCACGCGATCCAGATCCCGCAATTTGACGCCGTCGACCTTGCCGCCCTTGAGTTGCGGTATCTCAGCAACACTATGCAGCCGCGTTGGATGAACCGCCGGCGGCAAGGCTGTCCTGATCAAGTCGCGCAATTCAGCGATGAACTCGCTTCCGCCAGCTCTCGCCGGGACGACGAAGGCCACAAGTTCGTTCGCGTCCGTCACCACCGCAACGGCATCGTTCACTTGAGGCGCGCGGCGCAGGACGAGTTCCAGTTCGGCAGGCTCGACGCGTCTTCCATTGATCTTTATCTGGCGTCCCTTTCGTCCGACGATCCACATCCGTCCAGTGTCGTCGACCTTGACCAGATCGCCCGTTGCGAAGATCCGAAGCCGGGGATTGGCGGAGCTTGCCTGAAGAGGGACGTTTTCCCCATCCACCCAATAGCCCAGCGTGGTGTAGTTGCTTTTGATCAACAACTCGCCCTCATCTCCCGGGGCGACCTCGCGTGCGTCTTCTCCCACGATCGTGTATTCGATGCCGGGGAGGACGAAGCCAACCGGGACCGTTGCACCCTGTTCCGGATAATCCCTCGGCAGGAACCACTGCGTGCCTGTTGTTTCCGTGGATGAATAGCTGATCTGCACAAAGCAGGACTCGGGAACGCTGGCGCGGAGCCGGTCGATGTCCGACCATAAGATCTTTTCTCCACCAACGCGCACGATCCGCAGCGAAGAGAATGTGTCGGACGCGGCACCATTCATCAGCACACGCAGCAGCGCGGGCACGAGATAGGCAACTGTCACCTGCCATTTCTTGAAATTGTCGCGGGCGGCGCGAATGCCGGCGCTCTCGATGTCCAGGAGATACAACGTGCCCCCACACAGCATGGGGGTCATCATCTCTCGGCATCCCGCGATTGTCGCCGGCCCTGTCAGCGGCATGAACACATCATCGGGACCGATGTGGCAGGCATCCACATATTGCTGAACGCGGTGAAGGATCGCCCGTTGGCTGTTTACGACACCCTTCGGAGTCCCGGTGCTGCCTGACGTATACAGAACGATCGCCGGGGCATCGACCGACAGATCGGAAGGCAGCGCCGGCAAGCTGCCCTCCGCTGCGCCCATGCAGCTTGCCGCATCGATCCATTTCATGGGCGAGGCATCCGGCCAACCTGGCGGCCCACCTGGTCCTGGCTTGACGATCGCGGCCAGCCGCGCGCTGGTGGCAATTGCAGAGAGGCGCTGAAACGGATCCCGGGGATTTAACGGCACGGCAGGCCTGCCAGCGCGCATGGCGGCGAGCATGGCCACGGGATACCACAGCGTATTTCCGATAAGGAGCCCGACCGCCTTGCCCGGTGGGACAGAACCAGCGATCGCACCCGCCAGGTTTCGGACTGCGTTCAACAATTCCGCAAAGCTGAGCGATGTAAATCCGTCACTGATCGCGGTTTTGTCCGGGTACCTCTCGACAACTCGCTCCAGATGCCAGAACGCCGGTTTCTCGGAGAAATCGTCGCACATCCATTGGAATGGGTGGCTGGTTGGTCCGTCCACGTCCAGAGGGCGTGTCGATGCCCGTTTCCATGTGAAATCGTCTGGAGGTCCGATATCGGGGGTAATCGCAACATCCTGCCGGCTTGCCAATCCGCTAACGGACGCCAAAGCGCGTGGAAACGGGCTTTTTGAACGCGGGCGCCCGAACGCTTCCAACGCAGTTCCCCTTTTGCTGATTGGCTTTGCAGTGTCGTACGCGACCATGCTGGTCGTGGCATCGTTAGAACGAATGATTCCGGACCGGACTCGGCGATCCGATATGCGCCGACCTATCATCGCCGCATCGTCCAGCGCCTGCTTCATTCAAACAGACGAGGACAGCGGGAAGCCCTGCTCCTAGCGTGGGTTTGGTAGCGTGGGTTTGGGCGTTGTGCGTGTAGGGGCGATGAACCGGTCATGAGAGCGGATCCAAGAGCCAGCCATTTGATGCGGTCGGGATACTGCCGGCATCCTGGGGGCATGGGATGAACCCGCACCTTGTCTGCATCGGAGGCGAGGATCACCGTCTCAGAATCCCATTCCTGCTGGCGATGCGCGAGAAGGGTTTTCGAGTCACTGCCGTGTCGAGCGACGTGGGGGGGGTATTTTCCCTCCATGGCATCCCACATCGCCGATTTGGGTTCGACCGCTTTAGCAGCGGCGGCGGGGAATGGGGCGCTCTCGGAAGGGTCCGCAAATTGATGTCCGAACTGCGTCCGGACATCGTCCAGAGTTTCGACACCAAGCCCAACCTCCTGACGCCCTTGGCCGTGCGCGGGCAGGTTCCGGTCATCCGCACCATCAATGGCCTTGGTTGGACATTCTCGTCGCTGGAGCCGCGCGCTCTGGCGCTGCGTCCGGTCTTCTGCGCTCTCCAGGGCCTCGCATCGTTGTGGACAGCGATGACCGTTTTCCAGAATCGCGACGATCAAGCCTTCTTCGAGCGCTACCGGCTGGTGGGCAACGGCAAAGCGCGACTGATCCGCAGTTCTGGTATCGACTTGAATGCATTCTCGACAGCTCGGTATCGTGGTCCGTCAGCCGCCACGGTGCGCGAGGAACTGGGCCTTCATTCGGCCGAAGTCGTAATCTTTGTCGGTCGGCTGACCCGTCAGAAGGGGATCCCGACCCTGCTCAAGGCGGTTCCCCGCATCCTCTCCGAGAGGCCCAACGCGCGTTTCGTGCTCGTTGGCCCGCAGGATTCCGAAGGTCCATTTGCGGTCAACAAGTCCGATATCGAGCGATATGCTCCTCACGTGATCGCCTTGGGGCCAAGGCGGGATGTTCCGGCCCTTCTTGGCATGGCCGATCTGTTCGCGTTTCCGACGCAATATCGCGAGGGGATTCCGCGCGTGCTGTTGGAAGCGGGATTGTCCGGATTGCCTATCGTGGCCTCGAGAATGCCCGGCTGCAATGACGTGGTCGAGGATGGCTGGAACGGTTATCTCGTCGCGCCGCGCGACGCGGAAGGATTCGCATCCAGAATAATTGAGATCCTGTCCGACCGCGCCCGTGGAAAAATCATGGGCGGCCGTTCCGTCGGACTCGTGCGGGAGCGCTTTTCGCTGTCGTGGGTCGTCGACCAGTATTGCGAGCTATACAAGACCGTGCTCGGTGGCAGCGGCAGTCTTGCTCGATCGGCCCCCGCGACAATGATGGAAGAGCGTGCGCGAAACCCCCGATTGGGTGAGGCGCGGCAATGATTCGTGATGCGTTCCTGGCCTTCGGCATAGCAATGTCCTACGCGGTGCAGCTCAGCATCCCGGGGCTGCCGTTCGGCTACAGCGAACTCTTCCTCACGCTCTGGATATTGCTGTCGATCACGCGGGTCCTTGCTGGCGGCCGGCTGGAGGTAACGCCGGCCCTGGCCAAACTTGCACGTTTCTGGCTGATCCTGACGCTTGCCCTGGGCGTCGGTTCCATCATCGGCTTTCTGACGACCACGCTGTTCCTCGATCCTTTGTTGCACGACACGATGGCGTATGCGTTGTTGGCCTGCGTCACCTGCCTGGCCGCCGCGGAGCCGAACGCGGCTGTCCGTTTACGTCGTATCGCCTGGTGGATGATCGCTATCGCGAGTGCTTGCTTTGTCATTCAGGTAGGGGTTGGTTTCGGCTGGATCCATCAGTCTGGCGTCCGTCCCTGGTACTGGGATCGCTTTTGCGGTTGGTCTGAGAATCCGAACCAGCTTGCACTCTACTGCGCTCTGCTTGGTCCCCTGGCCCTGCATCTTGCCATGACCACCAGCAATCCGTTGGGAAGATGCCTTGGGCTATTCAGCCTGATCCTCACCTTCTACGTCGGAAGGCTGACAAAGAGCGATACCTATCTCTATACGACAGTCCTGGCCTGCCTGATCCTTCTCGGATTGCGGATGCGGGCCTTGCTGGCGGGCGATGGCGGCAAGGCCAGCCTTTCGCGACAACTTGGCCTCCTGCTCGCTGTTGCGTTCCTTCCATTGGCGGTATCGATGGCGCCTTACGCCATCAGCGAGGCCGCCAGCGCCGAAGATTTCGCCAAGAGCCTCACCAAGGACAAGGGCGGGGAAGCGACCGCGGAAACCGCGGCACTTCGCCTTTACCTTTGGGACGCGGCATTGGACAAGGGGGCAAGATCCGGATCTCTGGGGCTGGGCCCAGGCCCACACCTTGATACTCCCCCCGTGGTCAATCAGCAGTTTCTGCCGCGACCCTTCGAGGCCCATAGCACGATCCTCGATCTCTACACCCAGGGCGGCCTGATTTCAGTCCTGGCCCTGCTGTGGATCCTCGGCTCGGCCGCCTGGTCCGCCTGGCGTGCGAGGCTGGACGCTCTCGTGGCGCTTACAGCATCTATCGCTGTCTTCAGTGCTCCGCACCTGATCATCCGGCACCCGATCGTGTGGTTCTCTTTGACCCTCTGCCTCGTCGCTGGAACGCCTCAGTCGGTTCCCACGATCATTCGCCAGAGGAGATATTAGAATGTGCGGGATCGCCGGAATTCTCTTGGCGCCAGATGCAGCCGATACCAATGCCCTCAGGGCGATCGGGCCGATGGCGATGGCCCTTCGTCATCGCGGGCCCGATGGCGAGGCATTCTGGATGAGCCGCGAGGCCGGGATCGCCTTCGGCCACCGACGTCTGGCCATTGTCGACCTGTCGGAGGCGGGGCGCCAGCCGATGCATTCCGCGAGCGGCCGCTACGTCATCACTTTCAATGGCGAGATATACAATTTCCGCGATCTGCGTCGCGAACTGGAGGGGGAGGGCCATCATTTCCGCGGCACCAGCGACACGGAAGTCATGCTGTGCGCGATCGAGAGCTGGGGCCTCGATACGGCACTCCAGCGCTTCGCCGGCATGTTCGCTTTCGGACTATGGGATCTGAAGAAACGGATTCTTCATCTCGCCCGCGACCGAATGGGCAAAAAGCCGCTCTATGTCGCCTCGACACGTGAAGCGCTCGTCTTCGCCTCGGAGCTGAAGGCGATCACATGCTTCCCGGGCTTCAACCCGGAAGTCGACGTCGATGCGGCGGCGACGATGCTTTCGAAAGGGTGGGTGCCGGATGACCTCTGCATCTGGCAGGGCGTGTTCAAGCTGCCGCCCGGTTCAGTTCTGTCGGTGACGGCGGCGGATTTCGCCAATGCCCGCGGCGCCGGGTCGCTTGCGCATCGTGTTCGCCGCTGGTGGTCGCTGGCCGATGTCGCCAGCAAGGCGCAACGGGATCCGATCGCCGGCAGCGACGAGGAGCTTACGACAGAGCTCGACAGGCTGCTTGGCCTTGCCGTCAAGGAACGGATGATTGCGGATGTCCCGCTTGGCGCCTTCCTGTCGGGCGGAATCGACAGCTCGGCGGTCGTCGCGCTGATGCAGGCTCAGTCCCGGAAGCCCGTTCGGACCTTCACCATAGCATTCGGTGAGAGCGGGTTCGACGAGGCCCCTCATGCGGCCGCGGTTGCTCGGCATCTGGGCACCGATCATACCGAACTTCACCTTTCACCGGCCGCGGCGCTTGAAGTCATTCCGGAACTGCCGCGGATCTGGGACGAGCCGTTCGCCGACGAGTCGCAGATACCGACGCTGCTGGTCTCGCGCCTCGCCAGGCAGCACGTAACCGTGGCTCTATCGGGTGATGGTGGCGACGAATGTTTCGCGGGCTATTCCCGGCACTTCCTGGCAACGCGCCTCAGAAGGCAGCATGAGCTGCCATCATCGTTTCGTCGAATGTTGGCAGCGGGGGCTGGATTGCTGGCCCAGGCCTCCCACCGAGACATCTTCGGCAGCCTGCCGCTTTCGGCGAGTGTGCGGCACGGATTGCGCGGTGACAGGTTGAACCGCCTCGCCGGCCTGCTCGCGGCGCGAGACGAAGACGAGCTGCTTCGGCAACTGACGGGGTCTTCCACCAACAGCCTCCTTCATCGCAAGCCGCCGGCGTCGCTTGCCGTCGCGGCAAAGCTCGACGACCTGCTTTCGCGTCTCCTGTTCGACGACATGACAGGCTATCTGCCGGGCGACATATTGGTGAAGCTCGATCGCGCCACCATGGCCAACAGCCTCGAGGGGCGGTGCCCGATCCTAGACCATCGCGTCGTGGAATTCGCCTGGCGCCTGCCGACCAGTGCCAAGGTCCGAAATGGCAAGGGCAAATGGATCCTTCGCCAGCTCCTCGATCGGTATGTCCCGCGCTCGCTGGTCAATCGGCCGAAGCAAGGTTTCGACGTTCCGGTCGGAGCCTGGCTGAAAGGACCCCTGCGCGATTGGGCAACGGATATCATAGCCACGACACGCCTGTCCGGAGACGGGATCATCGACTGTGCGAAGGTCGACGCATGTTGGCGCGATCACCTGCGTGGCAACCAGGATCATTTCCGCGACTTGTGGCCGCTGCTGATGTTCCAGGCGTGGCGCAACGAAGCCATGCGGCCATCGGCGCCGTCAACACATCTTTCTTACGATATCGAACTGACAGGGGATTGAGATGGAAGGTTCCATAGCCAGCCGCGCCAGGCTTCCGCGCGCTACGCAAATGGCCGTCGCTACGCTTGACACCAATTCGCGGATGAGGCGACCGCCACGCGAGCATATGCAACCGTCGTCTCCCTTCCATCAGCTCGTCGTCACCCTGGCGACGAGAAAATGGTTCTTGCTTGCCGTTGCCCTTCTGGGTGGCATCCTGGCCGGCTTGGCGGGTCTTACCCGTCCGGTACTGTTCGAGGCGACGACGCAGGTCATCATCGACGCCCCAAGCACCGGCAATCCGGGCGGCACGGCGCTCGTTCAAGACTCGCTGGATTCGAGCATAGATGACCATCTGACGATGCTCTCGTCGCAAGCCCACCTGCGTCGAGTTCTGGTCGCGCTACGCAAGGCTCAGGATGCCGATGCTGCCGGAAAAAACGGCGTCAGTGCCGTCCCGCCCGCCGCTGGCTCATTCGTGAGCAATCTCCTGAACCGGATCTGGTCGCAGGACAAGCCGGCGGCGGGAAGTCCGGAAGCGGCTGAGGCCGCCGATGCCGCCGAGCTGAAGACGCTGCGGAACGGGATGAGGGTCGGACAAGAGTTGCGCTCGCGCGTCATCACCATCGGCTTCACCGATGCCAGTCCGGCGCGTGCGGCGCTCATCGCCAACACATTCGCTCAGGTCTATATCGAAGACCTCGTGCAGAAACGCCGTGCATCGGATCAGCACGAGCTGGAGTCGCTGGTCGCCGGTCTGCCGCAAGTACAAAAGGATCTGGTCGAAGCGACCGATCGGCTGGAGACCTACCGGCTGACACACGGCGCCGTTGATCAAAGTGCGGCCAACAACGCAGCCAATGAAACAGCGGAACTCGGCCGGCAGATTTTCCTGTCGAAAGCCAATCTTTCCGCCTCGGAATCGCGCCTTAGCCATATCGAGGACCTGCGAAAGGCGGGCGCCCCTGTCTCGGCCATAGCCGAAGAGATCGGATCGCCTGTGCTGACGGACCTGATGGCACGCCAGCCGGCCGCCGCGAACGGCGATCCGGGCAGCGCGATCACCCTCGAGATGGAACAGGCCATCGCGCACATCGCCGCGGAGGCGAATGTCTACCGCGCGCAGGTCGCGGCTCTCGAGGACCGCAAGAGAGTGCTCGACGCGGCCGTGGCCGACACCGCGAGCCAGCTTTCCGGATTGCGTGCCCTCGAGCCGCAGGTGGCCATCGTGACACAGCACTACAACGAGCTCCTTGGCCGCCAGCAGGATCTGATACGGCGCATCGCCGCTCCTTCGCCAGGCGTAGCGGTTCTTTCAACGGCATGGCCGCCGTCAAATCCCAAGACCCTGTCGCCAATTTTCCTGATTCCACCCGGCATGATCGTGTTTGGCCTGATGGGGGCGGTGTTCGTTCTGATCCGCAACAATTTCAATCAGACCTTGCGCAGCGAAGCTGAAGCCGAGGCCGAGCTTGGGATTCCGTGCATAGGGCTGCTTCCCAAGGTTTCGGGACTTCACGCGAGACAGCTGCGGCATCTGGTACTGGGCCAGCAGAACTCACCGTTCAGTCGAGCCGCGACATCCCTTCTCGTCACCGCGGCGCCAACCCAGGGCAGGGGTCAGCCGCCGCATATCATCCTCGTTACGTCCAGCATCCAGGACGAGGGCAAGACAGAATTGGCATGGAGCCTGGCGCTGGCGGCAACCAGACTGGGCGGAAAGGTGCTTTTCCTCGACCTCGATCGCAAGGACGTGCGGCTCACGAACGAGTTTCGTGGCGAATTCAGCACCGTCAAGGCCCACAACTCCTTCGGAGACTATGTGAGTGAACGCTGCACGCTGCAGGATGCAATCACGAGAATGCCAGAAATCGGCATCGATCTCATGGCCGCTCCAGCCCCTTCGGATGATCTGCTGACGCTTCTGTCGACGGTCGACAAATCGCAGTTCACGGACGAACTGCTCTCGGTCTACGACGTCGTCATCATGAACGGGCCGCTGGGACTCGGCGGCCCAGAAACCAGACTTCTGAAGCGCTGGGCTGACGCGGTGCTTTTCGCCGTTCGCTGGGACAGGACGAGGCGCAGCATTGCCCGTGGTGTTCTGGAGTCGCTCCGGGGCGGTGGATCCGTCGCCGTTCCAGTGGGGAGCGTGCTCACCCAGGTGAATCTAAAGAGGCACGGCGGCTACCGGGTCGGGGACAACGCCGACCTCCTGTTGGCGAAGGTTTGATGGGCCGTCGCCTCCGCTTCCTGACAATACCACAGGGAACCAGGTGCGTTCCCACAATCGGACCTGACCCGGAATGATCATTGAATTTTTTGGACCGCCAGGATCCGGCAAGACAACCTTTGCACACGCGCTGGCGGAGCAATTGCGTGGGAAAGGCTATAACGCCAAGGTCGCCCTCAGCTATAAGCCCAGCACGAGGGCGGGAAGCCTTGATCTTGGAATCGTTCTGTTCATCACGAGAATCGCGTCGGCAATATTCTCGACTTTAAGAATATTGCTTTCGTCGGGGGGGATAGCGAACGATCTTTCCTTTTCGCTGTCGATTGTAAGATTGATAACGCCAAAGAAGAGAATCTGGCGCGCTCGTATCTGGCGATATCTTCTGCATCTTTCGCATTGCTGGAGCCGGGCCAAGCGATCGCCTGATATTATAATTTTCGACCAGGGATACGTTCAAGCGATTGGAACGCTGGCGACCTTCAATGGGAACACAGACAACGACGTGCTCGCAACGGCGCTCAGCCTCGCGCCGCGGGCCGATCTCACCATCAGGCTGGTGGTGCCGTCCGATGTCGTGGAGAACCGTTTACGGCAGCGGATCAAGCACCAACCGCCGGCGGAGCGGGTTTTTGAGGCCGACTTGAACGTGAATATGCTCTCCGTTGGTGTGTTCGAATCCATAAATGACCTCCTCGCGACTTCCGGCCGAAAAATCATTCCCGTCGACAATGTCGACAGTCAATCGACGTTCAAGGGTATTTGTACGGTCGAGAAGCAAGTCATTTCCGCGCTTTCGCGGATGGATAGGGGATTGGCAGGTCAAGACCGAAGAGAAGGCGTCCCCGATACCCACGTCATGGGTCTCGACAGTCGCGTGTCTCGAAAGGCTTCAGTTTATCCCGCCGCCCCTCCCTCAACAGCCACACCTCGACGGAACAAGGACGTCGGCTCGCGGCTCGCTCGAGCAAGCGTCTTCGCCCTTTTGATATATATCGGAGGTGCCGGGCTGACGAGCCTTGCACAGCTGGCCATTGCACGTCTCATCGGGCCCGGCAATTACGGCATCTACTCCTATGTTCTGGCTTGGACCTCAGTGCTCGCCTATCTGGCAACGCTTGGTTTCAATGTATCCTTGTTGCGTTTTGTGCCCGCCTACAGAGCCAACGGCAGGCTTGATCTGGCGCGGGGGGTGATAAAATTCGCCCTGCAGAAATCGCTTCTTGCGGCGACGCTATTCGGGATGACGGGCGCTGCCCTGGTCCTCGTCTTCTCGGATCATGCGCAATCGGATCACATGCGAAGCGGACTTGAGATCAGTATCGTGCTTGGCATGGCGGCCGTACCCTTGATTACCGCTTATGCCATTGGCGCTACGCTCATACGTGCCTTTGGGGGCGTCGTCTCGGCGCTCTTGCCGGAGCGCATCGTGCGAGATGGGCTCCTGCTGATATTGGTGGCGATCATGGCCAAGTCCGCACTACGGGTCGTGGACGCGCCGGCGGTGATGGTGGCGGTGCTGATCAGTTCCGCCTTCACGGTAGGGCTGGTGTTCATCACCGCGAGGAGGTTTGAACCACCTGGGCTGCGGCAGACTCAGCCTAGTTATGAATCAAGGGAATGGTGGTTTGCAGCCCCACCGCTCATGCTCATCACCGGGCTCGATGTTTTTGTCAGCCGGGCAGGGGTGCTGGTCTTGGGCTGGACAGACCATATTCGTGAAGCCGGTATTTTCGCCTTGGCGTTGAATGTCGCGATGCTTGTGGGGCTCTCTCGCATCGCCGTCGCTACCATGTTTTCGCCAACCGCGGCCGATCTGCATGCCAGGGGAGATCGTCAGGCCCTGCAGCAGCTCTTCGCACGAGCCACGTTGCTTTCCGCTGGTGGCGCCATAGCGGTGGCCATCCCCATGATGTTGATCGTCGAGCCGTTCTTGAGCTATTTCGGTGAGGGCTACAGCGCGGGAGCGCCAATCGCGCGTGTTCTTATTTTGGGATATGTCTTTGTCGCGCTGTGCGGGCCTCAGCAGAATCTCCTGACCATGACTGGAAACGAATGGGCCGCCGCAACGACGATGGTCGCCGGCGCCGCGGCCAACATCGTGGCCTGTGCCGTCGGCGTCGCGATGTACGGCCCGATCGGCGCTGCCGTGGGTGTCGCGCTTGCCCTGAGTATCTGGAGCGTTGCCATGGCCATCTATATCGGCAAGCGACTGAAAATCTTGCCGGGCTTGGTTTTTGCTCTGCTCTCGATCAGGCCGAGCGCGATTGACGCCCAACAGGGGAATTGGTTCTTGAGGGCGGGCAAATAAGGGCGCTTCATCCGTCGGTGCCGGCCCGCGTCATCGAACAGTCGGTGAACGAAAGCCTGGTGCATGTTCATCGGCATCGCGGCGAATGGGCTTGGCACCTCCGAGATGGCTGAAAGCCTGCTGGCAGGGCCATCATATTTTACGGGCAGTGTCAGTCATTCGAAGGATGCGTGAGTTCCGGACGGTCGTCACCGTGTTGTGGCAAGCTGCGGAGCATCCATGGGACAAGAACCAATGGAGTCGGCCTCGACGTCTTCGATGCGCCATCGGTCCGAAAGATCGACGCCTGTCGAGCCCGGTCAACGTCAAACCCTCACACAGGTCCAGGTTCTGCGCGCCCTCGCGGCAACTTCGGTTGCGCTGCGTCACGCCCAGCATGATGCGGCGAGCCTGGAATTGGAGGCCGGCCGAACCTTTCAAGCCTGGAATCCGATACCATGGAGCGCTGGAGTCGATATCTTCTTCGTGATTTCCGGCCTGATCATGGTGCACACGTCGCGACAGCTGTTCGCAAAGACGGGTGGCGCGCGTCTCTTTCTTTCTCGCCGGATAGCTCGGATTGTCCCGCTTTATTGGTCGGTCACCACGCTCTATCTTGTCGTGGCGTTGCTCGCTCCCACCTTCCTCAACCAGACCTACATCAATTCCAGGTTCGTAATCGAATCCTACTTCTTCATTCCCGCCACTCGCCCTGACGGCGTCGTTCAGCCTCTCTACGAGCTAGGTTGGACACTCAACTATGAGATGCTCTTCTACGTATTGTTTGCGGCGGCGATCATGCTCCCCATGCGTTGGGCTGTCACGGTGCTGCTCACGACCCTGGTTGGGATGGTGTTCGCGGGCCGTCTCGCGGCGCCTTTGCGAGAGCCATTCGCGTTCTGGACCGATCCGATCATTCTCGAGTTCGCCCTTGGCGTGATGGTCGGGATCATGTGCGCCTCTGGCCTGCGGCCATCCGGTCTCATCAGGGCCTGCGTCGCTGCAACGGGACTGGCCGCCCTGATGCTCGCGGCGGCATTTCCCGAAATCTCGATCGGCATTGCCCGCCCCGTTGTTTACGGCATCCCGGCATCTCTCATCGTCTGGAGTGCCGCCTTGGCGCCAAGTGAGTTGAGGCATGAAAGTCGGGCCGCGCGATGGGGCGCTGGTGTTGGCGATGCGTCCTTCGCTCTCTACCTGCTGCATCCGTTCGTGATCCGCGCCATGCGTATCATCTTCTGGCGAACTGGCCTGATTTTGTTGCTTGGCCCATGGACCTTTATCGCGTTGGCGCTGGCGACCACTTTCGGCGTGGCACTCATCACTTACCGCCTGTTCGAGAAGCCGCTGACTGGCCGTGCCCGGCGCCTCTTGGGAGTCGGGTCCGGCGCCCCGCAGCAGTTGCGTCCATTTCCGGTGCCGGCGTATCCCAAGGCAGACTGATCGAGCGCCACAGTGCTGCCGGCCAGGGCAATTCCAGGGAAAACGGGTTTCCAGAAAAAATAATGAAAAACAAATAGTTAAGAGAAGTTCGCCATGTCCATGAGATGATGAACTGCTCCAGGGGGCAGGGCGAACGCCATCCGTTCGCACGTGGATCCCATGGGCTTTGGGTTGATGAACCGGCGTTGTCCTCTTTCCGGTTACCGCCAGCCACCCGCTGTCTTGTTCTATGCCGGAATGAACGCTTGCCTTTCCCGGCTGGCCTGCTTTCCGTGAAAATCCCGGTACCATTCCACGAACCGTTGCACGCCGTCCTCGAGTGCGGTTGCCGGCGCGAAGCCGACAGCGCGGCGAAGATCGCCGACGTCGGCGCGGGTTTCCAGAACGTCGCCCGGAGGCAAAGGCACATTGACGCGAAGTGCACGGCGGCCGAGCGCCGTCTCGATGATGGCGATCAGGCGGTTGATCTCCTCGGGCCGGTCATTGCCGATATTGTAGATCCGATAGGGCGCCGAACTGGTGGCGGGATCGGCTGCCTGACTGTCCCAATCGGGATCGGCGCGCGGCGGCGCGGCGAGCACGCGAACCACGCCTTCCACGATGTCGTCGATATAGGTGAAATCTCGCCACACGTGGCCGGCATTGGCGATTTCGATCGTTCGTCCCTCGGCTATGGCATGGGTGAATGTATAGACCGCCATGTCGGGCCTGCCCCAGGGACCATAGACGGTGAAGAAGCGCAATCCGGTCACGGGCAGGCCGAACAGGTGGCTGTAGGAATGCGCCATGCATTCGTTGGCGCTTTTGGTCGCGGCGTAGAAGCTGACCGGATGGCTGGCGCCATGGTGCTCGGAAAACGGTATGCTTCGATTGGCGCCATAGACTGAGCTCGACGAAGCATAGACGAGATGGCCGACGCCGGTGCGCCGGCAACCCTCCAGGACATTGAGAAACGCGACGATGTTCGACTGCACATAGGCATGCGGGTCGACGAGCGAATAGCGCACTCCAGCTTGAGCGGCGAGGTGCACAAAATGCGACGGCCGGAAGTCCGAAAACAGCGCTTTCACGAGCGCCTGGTCCGCGAGGTCCATCCGCATTGGCGTGAACCTCGGCTCGGCGCAGAGGCGTGCAAATCGCTCTTCCTTTAGCCTTGGATCGTAGTAGGGCGTGAAATTGTCGACGCCGACAACCTCGACGCCGTGTCGCAAAAGTCGTGACGCGACATGAAATCCGATGAACCCAGCGGCACCTGTGACGACGACCGGCCCAGCGCGCGCAAGTTCCGAGACAGCGCCGTCAGACTGCACGCGAGCGGCATCCGCCAGCTTCCGCCCTGTCGAATTCAGTTCGGCCATAGCAAGTCACTCCTGTTTCGAGACCCCAGGCGCTGCCTGTGTGCGACCGCATCGAAATGGTGAGAGAGGGCGGCGTCAGTTCCACGACCTGAGCAACGCAGCCGCCGGCTGCGTTGCAACGCTGGCTCCCGATCGTGTGGATCCGGACGGATGCTGATATCCGGCGAGGTTGCCTATCTCACGGCAGGACCGAAATGCGCCCCAGAAGAGCAACCAGCTCTGCCTGGCGCTTCGTCTCGGTCTTGGCGAACAGAGAGGCAAGCTGGGAGCGGATCGTCGTGCGGCTGAGGCGCCAGCTGCGAGCGATCTCCAGCGGCGCATCGCCTTGAGCCAGGCGCAATGCCAGCTGCGTTTCCGCGCTGGTCAGGCCAAACATCCTTTGCAATGTCTGAGGATTGGCCGCTGAGGTGTTCTCCCGATCCAGCAAGGCGACGATGCTCGTCCCGTCGGGTGCGATGACACCCGTTTCATTCAGGATCACCGGCCTGTCGCCTCTGCTGCGGATCACCACCCATGACAGCGAGCCTGGCTGGAAATGGACCGGAACATTCGCGACCAGTCGCCTTAGCCCCGCGGAAAGCTCGCTGGCCGTTTCGGCCGCTTCGCCCTGGCGCTCCAGTGTGTCTTGAGCGGCCCCGTTCCATTCGATTACTTTTCTGTCGCGATCCAGCACCAGATAGCCGCAGCCTATGCGGTCGAGCATGCCGGTTATGGATTCCAAACTGCGTCGCCGCGCCCCGCCAATTCTGGCGTCCGATCGATCCGGGAGCTGTGTCGAGCGTGCATTGCGAGTATTCCTCAGTACGATGTATTGGCTGCCCGCAGCCACGTCGTTGTGCCTGTCAATCAGTGTCATAGCTTCTACCCCAACCCTAGTTGCTTCTGACGCAAGTAAATTACGCATTATTTACTTGCTCTAAATTTTACATATCGCCCAGAGCGCGCTCCTCTGTCTTGTGTTTCGACATAGTTGAAGAACTCCGCGGCAGAACGGTTCCGCAGCGTTCGTCGAAATGTACGTTCTGATGAGCCCTTCCAACCCTCGATCTTATTCGCCGGGAAAAGCGTGGCAATCCGGCAGTGGTACTAGGTTGCCCTTTCATGGCCTAGTCTCGACGGACTAGACGGAAGGTTGTAGTCTGGCGCATGGGTTCGTTTCTGCGCCGACTGAAATTGAATGTGTCAGGCTCCCCGTTAGCTCATGTAGCTTCGCTGTTGGTGCTGGCGGTCTCTTTAGTATTCGAAGCGGCAAATACAATACATGTTGGGCAGGATGCAGCATTTATTGCATTTATTCCGGCGATTATTGTCATTGCATATCTCGAAGGGCGAGTGCTCGCCATCGCCGCGACACTTCTCATGGCAGCCGCCGGCTTGTGGGAACGGCGCGTCCTGAACTCTCAAATCTCTGCGGAGGATTGGACGCGCGCCATCTTCCTTCTGGTTTCGGGTGGGCTGATCGCGTTTGTGTTTCACCGCCTGCGACAGGATTTGCGCGAGGCGCTTGAGGTCGCAGAGGCAAGGCTTGCTGCCATCGATGCCGCCGAGGGCCGCTATCGTTGGGCCTTCGAGCGCGCGGCTTTGGGTTTTGCGAATGCCAATCGAAGTGGCGAACTGCTGCAATCGAACAGACGTCTTTTTGAGATGACCGGCTACGGAGAAGAGGAACTTGCGCAACTGGAGCTGGAGGCGCTTGTTCTTCCTGACGATCGAGATGCCGTGCGGGATTTGTTGAAGGATCTGAGCAATGGCGCCGCGTCATCCGCTGCGGATGTTCGCCTGTTGAGGAAGGACGGCAAGGCATTCTGGGCTCGTCTGGCCCTGTCTTCGTCGCGGCCCGACGAGGTCTCCACCGAGAGCGTGTTCGTGGTGATCGACGATATTTCCGAGCGCCGAGCCGCACGCGAGGCTCTCCGGGCTCAGAAGGAATGGCTTGATCTCGCCCTGTCTGCCGGACGCCTGGGCACGTGGCGTATCGATCTCAAGGAGGGGACAGTCACGGGCTCCGACAAGTTCTGGGACATCCTTGGCCTGCCGCCAACGCGCGTCCGCCCCCTGGAAGAGCTCTCGACCGTGATTCATCCGGCCGATTGGCTGAAGCTGGCGGCCTCGGCAAAACCATCGTCCGGTGTGAATTACGACATAGAGATCCGTGTCCGACGCACGGACGGCCATGTGCGCTGGATTGCCCTGCGTGGTCGGCAGGAAAAACACGGCGATCGACCGTTGCGCATCGGGGTGGCTGCCGATCTCACCGAGCGTCGACAAACCACGCTTCTTCGCGCTGCCGTGAAGAAGCGCGAGCGCATCATGCGCGAAGAACGCCATCGGTTCAGCAACCTGTTCCCGGTCATCACGGCCTTGGTGAAGATGATCAATGTTCCCGAGAACGACGTTGCCAAATACAAGGAAATGCTGATCGATCGGATCAGAACGCTGGAAGCGACTCACATGCTCCTTTCAGGTCACAGCAATATTTCAGGGCTGCTTCACGAGCTCGTGGCCCAGGAACTGCAGCCCTTCAAGGAAACACGGGATATAACGATCAGCGGCCCCTCCGTTTTAGTACCAGGTGGCGCCGCCGAGAGCTTTGCGATGATACTTCACGAACTGACGACAAACTCCGTGAAACACGGTGCGCTGGGTGACTCACAAGGCAGGGTTGAGGTTAAGTGGCAATTCGCACCCGCCGGCGCGGGCGACGATCTTGTGTTCGACTGGGTGGAATCGGGGCGGCGGAAGAACGCAAAGGTCGTGCGCCACGGTTTCGGTTCCATGATAATCGGAGTCGACGGCACGCCGCTTGTCGGCCATTCCCCGAAACTGGAAATATCGGAGCATGGACTGCGGTATTCATTGCGACTGTCGCGGAAGGAAATCGAACTCTGAAGCGCGCCATTTGCGCGACGGCCTCGTGATACGCTTTAAGTTCTCATACCGTGCATGTCACCCAAACCACCTACCTTGAGCGATCCGTCGTCAGTTGACATTCCTCGACAGCCAGCTTTGCAGCAAAACGGCTGCTTCGGTCCGGTTTCGGACCCCGAGCTCGCGCAGAATGGCGGCAGCATGGATTTTCGTTGTCGCCTCGGCAATATCCAGGTTGCGGGCGATCTCCTTGTTCGAATACCCCTCCGCCATCAGTTTGAGGACATCCTGCTGTCTCGGTGTGAGCCTGTCGAGATTGGCGCCGTTCACGCTCCGACGAATTGGATTTTTCGCTGGGGGCAAGGTCGGATATTGCCTCTCAGCCGACGCTCGAGACAACAGCGCCGGCACATAGATCCGGCCGGAGAGGATCTCGTTTACGGCCAGCACGACTTCCTCGTCTTTCTGCGACTTGACGATGTAACCGTGAAGTCCGATCGAAAGAGCGGTCAGTATCTCAGAGCGCGAATCATCCCCGGAAACGATCGCAAAGCGCGTGCCAGGATAGGCCGATAGAACGTCACCGAGAACCTCCTGATTGAACAGTCCGGGCATGTTAAGGTCGAGGATCGCAAGGTCGATGGATGCCTGCTCCTCAAGAAGATTGACCACGGCATCGAAACACGCAGCCTCGAATATTTCGGCATTCGGAATGCCAGCCGTAAGTGCCAGCCGCAAGCCGCGCCGATACAAGCCGTGATCGTCAGCGATGACGATCCGATACATTGAACTACCCCAACGCTCACTCGGTTCCTGACGAGAAAACCCGCTGAAACCTCCCATTCCTCCGTGATGGACACAACTGTGGCGATGCTGAAAGTCGTGATCAACCACCTGTCGTGACATCACAGTGATATCCACGGCGTCCCCACCCGCGAACATCACGCATGGATAATATAATCCTAAATTGCGAAAAAGCTTCTGTTATTTTTTTTAACCCTGCGCGAGCTACCTGGCCTGCTGAGCGATATCGAGCACGAGAGGTCGCGGTGCCTCACGGCTTTTTGATGCCAGCACCTGCCTTCGCTGGGGCCCCAAGGGCCAATACCCGTACTCGGCGAACGCTGCTCGCGGCCAAGTCCTGACCGCTCAGGCAGGCCTCGATTTCGCGGAAAATCAATACCGGAAAAGCGTTGGCTCGTTGCCATTCGAATGCACGACGACAGCCACCCCAGCTGTCACATACCCTTCTCGTATGATGTTCGGATTGCCGCCGAGGGTCGGACCGGATGCCAGTCCGAATGAACTCGAACACGAGATGCCCGGACAGAACCAAATTGTAATTCAGGGAGGATCGGATGAAAGCGGTGATTCAATGTGGCGGAATGGGCACGCGCCTTCGGCCCTTCACGTCGGTCTTGCCGAAACCCTTGATGCCGATAGGAGCCCGGCCCGTTCTTGAGTTGCTTCTCAAGTGGCTGCGGCGCAACGGCATAGAAGAGGTCTACATCACGACCGGCTATCTCGGGCACCTGATCCGCAGCGTCTGTGGAGATGGATCGCAATGGAATCTGAAGATCAGATACACCCAGGAAATGGAGCCGCTCGGCACCATCGGGCCTCTGTCCCTGATCAGGGAAGAACTGAACGATACATTTATCGTGCTCAACGGCGATGTTCTTACCGATCTAAGCCTCAGCCGGTTCGTGGCCGCGCACCGCATGCACAAGGATCCGGTTACGATCGCCACTGCCTGCCGACTGATCAAGATGGACTTCGGCGTCATCGACGAGGTCGACAATGCCGTTCAGCTCTTCAGGGAAAAACCGACACTTTCCCATCTCGTCAGCATGGGCATTTACTGCATGAACCCGGATGTCCTGCGGTTCATTCCTTCCGGCATCCCATTCGGGTTCGACGATCTGATGCTCCAGATGATGCAGGGCGGCACGGCCGTGCATGTGTACAAGCACGACGGTCTCTGGCTCGACATCGGTCGTGTTGACGACTTCCAGAACGCACAGGCGATTGCCTGGGAAGAGCAGTCGACCTCGATCGAGGTCGCCGCCGCGGCCGCGTGAAGACTTCAGATGTAGAGGCCGAACCAGCAAATAACAGTTCAGGAGGTCAAGATGCTCTTGGTGAGCGCACCAATTCTAGGTGTACCGGAGAAGGTAGCCCTATCGAAGGTGATTGATAGCGGCTGGCTTACCATGGGAGAGCGGGTACAAGCTTTCGAGCAGGCCTTTGCCGACATCCATGGCGCGCAGGATTGCGTTGCGGTCGGCTCTTGTACCGCGGCGCTTCATCTCATCCTGCATGCGCTGGGAATCGGCCCGGGCGACGAGGTGCTGGTTCCGTCACTGACCTTCGTGGCGACCGCGAATGCCGTGCTGTATGTCGGGGCCACGCCGGTCTTTGTGGACATAGAGTCGGCGGACGTGCCGCTGATGTCGCTCGCGGAAGCCGAAGCGCGGTGCACGCCACGCACAAAGGCGGTCATTCTCGTCCACTTCGCGGGCTACCTCCCCAATCGGGAGCAATGGCAGCGTTTCGCCCGGGCTAGAGGGCTGCATATCATCGAAGATGCCGCGCATGCCCCTGGCCTGAGGGAAGTGGGGACATTCGGCGCAGCGGCTGCCTTCAGCTTCTATGGCAACAAGAACATGACAACGGCGGAAGGGGGCGCCGTGATTGCGCGCGACCCCGATCTGCTCGACAGGATTCGCCAGGCCCGCGGGCATGGCATGACCACCGGGACACATCAGCGGCTGAACAGTCGTACGCCGCAATACGATGTCACCATGCTCGGGTTCAACTACCGCATGGATGAGCTGCGGGCGGCGATCGGACTGGTTCAGCTGCAGAACCTGCAGGAGTGGAACGAAATCAGGCGCATCCTGGCCGTACTGTACCGGCGCCTCATCGCGGAACGCTGCCCTGCCGTGACAGTTCCCTTCAGCGAACCCCGGACGTCGGCTTACCACATCATGCCGATCCTCCTGCCGCGCTATGCGAGGCGGCAGGATGTTATCGACGAACTGCGGACGCTGGGGATACAGACCACGATCCATTATCCGCCGGTGCACCAGATGACGTTCTATCGTGAGCGGTATCCCGACACTCATTTGCCGCGCACAGAGGATTTTGCTCAGCGAGAGCTGACAATTCCACTGCACCCCCAGATCACGTCACCTGTCGCGGAAGCAGTTGTGGCTGCGCTGGCAGCCGCGCTCAGCAGCGGCGCCCAGACAGGAACCGCGGCATGAATGCATCAGACCTCTCCCTCCACCGGCGTCTCGTCTCAAGCCCCACGCATGGCTTCGTGAGACGTTCGATCGATCTCGCGGTCGCCGGCACCGCGTCCGTCATTTTGGCACCGCTGATGCTGCTGATTGCCGTGGCGCTTCTGCTCGAAGGTGGCCGCTCCGTCTTGTTCGTGCAAACCCGTATGGGCGCCGGCGGCCAACCCTTCCGCATGTACAAGTTCCGCAAGTTCAGGGTGGACTGCAGCTCCCAGGGCCTCGCCCTGACCATGGTTGGCGACAGCCGCATGACGACCGTAGGCCGGTTCCTCGCCGCGACCAAACTCGACGAATTGCCGCAGCTATGGAATGTCCTCAAAGGCGAGATGGCGATCGTTGGACCACGACCCGAGAGCCTGGCTTTCGCCGATTGCTTCCACGGTGGCCTGGAGGCCGTTCTGCGTTACAAACCTGGCCTGCTGGGCCCAACGCAGGTTCTTTTCCGGCACGAGGCGCGTTTCTTTCCCCAATCCGTGGATCCGATCCTGTTCTACCGGGAGGTCATTTTCCCGGCCAAGGCAAGACTCGACCTGTCCTACTATCCGCAGCGCACCATCGGCTCCGACATCATGTGGATGGCACGCGGCTTCCTGGCGGTTGTCGGCTGGGTTCCATCACCGCCGATCGACGTATGAACTCCAAATGGAAAGCGCTTCATCAAGTCAAGGGAATGCGCAGTCATGAGCTACAATGGCAAGAAAGTTCTGGTGACAGGCGCGGATGGATTTATCGGTTCGCATCTCACCGAAGCGCTTGTTCGCAACGGGGCGGATGTCACGGCCCTGGCGCTCTACAATTCCTTCGACAGCCATGGGTGGCTGGACGATTTGCCGGACAACATCCGCGGCCGGCTGAAGCTCGTCCGCGGTGACGTCCGCGACAGCGCCTTCCTGAACCGGATCATGCGTGGCCAGGCTGTTGTGTTTCATCTGGCTGCCCTCATCGCGATTCCATATTCCTATGCGGCCGCCCAGTCTTATGTGGAAACCAACATCCTGGGCACGGTGAACGTGCTCGAAGCGGCGCGTCAATGGGAGACGGAGCGGGTAGTGCATACCTCCACGAGCGAGGTCTACGGAACTGCCCAGACCATGCCCATTCGCGAAACGCATCCGCTGCAGGGACAGTCACCCTATTCGGCATCCAAGATCGGCGCCGACATGATGGCGGAGTCCTACGCCAGGTCGTTTGATGTTCCAGTCGTCATCATGCGGCCCTTCAACACATATGGTCCTCGCCAGAGTGAGCGCGCCATCGTGCCGACCATCATTCGGCAGGCCCTCGACCCCAACTGCCCGGCGATCATGGTCGGTGATACGAGCCCGATCCGTGACCTGACCTTTGTCGAAGACACCGCCGCGGCGTTCCTGACGGCAGGCTTGGCGGGGCTCGAATTCGGCCACGCCTACAATGCCGGCAGCCAACGTGCGGTGACCATCTCCGACGTATTGGACCTCGTCCTCGAATTGAGCGGTTCCAAAAAACCGATCCATCGCGACGAAAGCCGTTTGCGGCCGCAAAATTCGGAGGTTCGCGCCCTGCTCGCCGATTCCTCGCGCTTTGAAAGCGAGACGGGATGGCGGGCGCAGACCAGTCTGCGCGATGGGCTCGAGCGGACGATCGCATGGTGGCGCGCGCGCCTTGGCGAAGGCCGGGTGCGGCGCGAAAAGGGTTATATGACATGACCCTGCTGCGCCGGCATGTGGTGGCACTGTTGCTGATTGCCGGTGCCGTATTCCTGAACTTCTACATGGCCGGCGGCCGGGCAAGCAACGCATCGGGCCCGCCGGTGGCGGCCAACCTTCCGGACTATCTCGGTGAAACAAGGGATCCGGCGTCCGGCACGGTCTTCTTGCGGATCACAGAACCCGGAATTCTCGGCCTGGCCGGTGTATGCGGGACGAAATACTGCACCCACCGCTATTCAAGCGCACAGGCCTGGAATGCCGACCAGAGCCTTCTTTTGATCGTCAATGGTTGCGGTGGCATGTGCTTTCTCGACGGCCACAGCTACGTGCCATTATTCCACCGCGACCGCTCGATTGAATGCGAATGGCATCCCAGGGATGCCCAGCTGATGATCTGCGTTGCCGGCCGGCAGATTTCAACCTGGGCGCCACGCACCAACCATGAGGATGTCGTGTTCGCCTCGTCGGCCTACAGCAAACTTCAGTTCGGGCCTAACAAAGGCAATCCGAGCCGCGATGGCAACCGCATTGCCGTGCGTGCGACGCGTAATGACGGCAAGGCGGTGGTCTTCGGCTACGACCTGAAGGAGCGGAAGAAGTTCCCGGATATCGATCTTGCCCAGCTTCCAGGAACCACCGGCTCGTGTTCGATCTCCCCGCTCGGGATCAACATTTTGTGCTCACAGGCATTGCCGGACGGCAATGAACCGAACTTCATCTTTTCCATCGACGGCGTCCTGCGCCAGAAGTGGATGGAGCACCACCGGCCCGGTCACGGCGACATGACGGTCGATGCCGACGGCAGCGAAATCTATGTCGGGATCAGCAAATCGGATCCCGACAAATATCAGGTGATCAAGCGCCGATTGGCTGACGGCAAGGTCACCTCGCTGATGAAATATGGCGAGGCCATGCATGCGTCGCTCAGGTCGCTGGACAGGCCGGGCTGGGTGTTTCTGAGCTATGGCGGTACGCCAGCCGAAATAGCGCAGCACCCGGATTGGGCGCCTTACGCTCAGCAGGTCATTGCACTGCGCCTGGACGGCAGCGGAGAGGTCCGCCGTGTCGTCGACACGCAAAACGCGCACTTCGATTACTGGAGCGAGACGCATGCCTCGCCGTCTCCGGATGGCTCACAGGTGATCTGGTCGAGCAATTGGGGCGTGCCCGGTGGCCCGGTATACGATTTCGTTTCTCGTCTTGAATGGCCTTCGGAGCCGGTGCCGAACCAGAAGGAGATTGTCGCAAATGGCCTTCACTAAACGAACCGTTCTTGCCTCGGTTGCCGGGATGTTCCTGACATCGATGGCTGCCGCCGGCGAGGTCGAGCCCTATCGCCTGTCACCTGGCGATACAGTCGAGATAGGGATAGCGCCAATTCCGGATCGGACGCAGCGAGCCGTGGTCCAGATGGACGGCAATATCGCCCTTCCCGAAGTCGGGATGGTTATGGTCGGGGGGTTGACCGCGTCCGAGTTGCAGAACCGGATGCAGACGCTTCTGCCGGCCACGATCTTTCACCTGCGTTTGCCGGATGGACGAGAGCAGATGGTTGTCGTCAAACCAGGTGATATAACGGCCATCATCGCCGACTATCGTCCGATCTACGTGACGGGCGACGTGCTTACGCCGGGACAGCAGGCTTACCGTCCGCTCATGACCGTGCGGCAGGCGCTCGCCGTCTCCGGCGGCTTCAGCCTCTTGCGGTCACGGGCGGGCCAGACCGGACCCGACCCGGTCGATCTCAGGCGTGATTACGAAACACTTTGGGGGGACTACACCAAGGAGTATTTTCACGCCGCCCGTCTCCGCGCTGAACTTCAGGACCAGGCGGATTTCGACAAGCAGACACCGCAGGGGTCGCCTCTGTCGCCCAGCGTCGGGGCAGCGATCGCCCAGGCTGAGGCGGATGCGTTGAAGATAGCGCTGAGCGACTTCCAGCAGGAACAGGCTTTCCTTGAGAAGGGCCAGAAGGACGCGGCCGATCAGATCGATCTTTTGCAGAAGCGCGAACAGGTCGAATCCGAGAGCGTGAAGGCGGATCAGGACGACCTGGCGAAAGTAACCAAGGCGTTCGACGCGGGCAATCTGACCAACACCCGGCTCGCCGATGTCAGGCGCGCCTTGCTTCTCTCTTCAAGCGGTGCGCTGCAAACCTCGGTCGAGCTCATGAGAGCGCGGCGCCAGCAGGAGGACTATGTCAGGCAGCGCGAACGCAATGACAATCAGAGGAAAGTTGGCTTGCTGACGGATCTGAAGGACACCAACGCGCGGCTGGGGGATGTCACCGCCAGACTCCACGCCGCCAGCGAGAAGTTGCAGCCGACCGGAGCGTCCGCCCAGCCATTGCCGATTGCCGGCGAAACGATCCAGGCTCAAGTCACCATTGTGCGCAAGATAGGCCACGAGTGGCGCAAAATCTCGGCTGACGAAGATACGATTGTGATGCCGGGGGATACCGTCGAAGCCAAGTTCAGCAGTGATCTGCAAAGTGCCGCGATCCAATAGGCGGCTTCGATCCGCCGGCCGATAGAAGGGGGCTTGGGAAACTGTTCGATTGGAGGGTCGAACGAACCGAACAGGAGATCCTGGTGAGGCTCAGTTCCAAGCGAGATGCGAAGCGGAAATGGTTGACGAACACGGCTCGGATGGTGCAGCCGGCGGCTTATGCCGTCGATACGCCTTCGGCGGTTCGAATTCTCATGGCCGAGTCCCAACCCCGCAAGTGCGCAGTTTGGCAGGACCTGGCGTCCAGCCAACAGATCCACACTCAGGGCGACCGGGTGTCGGACGACTACAGGACCAGTCATTGCGCGCCGGGCTACGGCACGCACTACAACATGACGTACGAGTCCGGCTACTATGGTGCGTTGTGGGACAAAATCGAAAGGCCAATGATCCTGGACCTTCTTCGCCCAATGGGCGGAGCCGGTCGAAACTGCCTCGATTTTGCATGCGGAACAGGCCGCATCACCAACGTCGCGGCTCAGGTTTTCGGCGAGGTGGTCGGCGTCGATGTTTCCAAATCCATGCTTGCCTGCGCGCAAGTTCCGAACAATGTGAAACTGCGCAACATCGATATGACGATGGAATCCCTCGAAGAGACCTTCGATGTCGTAACCGCTTTTCGCTTCTTTCTGAATGCCGAGGATCAGCTGAAACGGGAGGCGCTGAAAGCGATAAACCAGCAGCTGAAGGATGGCGGACGGCTCGTGTGCAACGTTCATATGAATGCGACTTCGCCCATCGGCCTGGTTTGCCGGCTGCTCAATTGGTCGCTTGGACGCACGGTTCGCAACACGCTAAGCGAAACCAGATTCAAGAAACTCCTGACCGCTTCGGGCTTCCTCGTGGAGGAGGTGATACCTTACGGCTATCTGCCTCGGCCGGGACGCTTCCTGCCGGGAATCTGTGAAGCACTGATCGAGCCATTCGAGAAGCTATCCAGAACCCTGCGCGTTCCCGGACAATTGGCGCAGCATTTCCTTGTTATCGCGAGGAAGCACTAGAAAGGCGAGATCGCTTACTCAAATGGTTCAGTGAAGCGGCTATGAGCCGGGCGCCGTGGCTTTGCCTCAGCGGCGACTCACCCCCAGGAAAAATGACGCAGGCTCGATTTCGTTTGCCTGAAACGCGATCTGTACAGCCACCCTCGCACCTTAAAACGGCAGTTTTCCCCTGGTTTGATGCGTCGATTCCCGGTTTTTCGGGCCAGCGTCACGATTTTGCTACATTTTGACCGAAGGCCACGTACGTTAGTGGGGCGTAATATTATAAGGCAAAAAGGGAAACGCTCCTGAAAACCAAAAAAATGTTGACGGCCGGCGGAGCCAGTGAACCTGCCCGACGACTTCTTACCGGAGGTCGCAAGCCATGAACCTTGGTGGAAACTCGCCCGATCTGCGTGGCGCTATGCTTGGCGCCGCGCCCGCACTGGTAGGCGTTGGCGTGTTCTCGGCGGTCATAAACATTCTCGCCCTGACCGGCTCCGTCTACATGCTGCAAGTCTACGACCGCGTTCTGCCTTCGCAGAGCGTTCCGACGCTGGTCGGATTTACGATCGGGATGCTGGGCCTTTACGCGGTTTACGGCCTGCTGGATTTCGTGCGGCTTCGCCTCCTGGTTCGAATCGGCAATCGCCTCCATAAGACTCTGCAGCAACGGGTCTTCGGGCTCTCATTGTCCTTGCCGCTCATCGGCGGGCAGGACGCGAGCCGGGTACAGCCGCTTCGTGACCTGGATCAGTTGCGCGGCTTCCTTTCCGGATTAGGGCCGACTGTCGTCTTCGACGCACCGTGGATACCGTTTTATCTACTGGTCATCTTTCTTTTGCATCCTTCGCTCGGTCTGCTGGCGACGGGCGGCGCGATTGTTGTCGTGCTGCTCACGGTTGTCGCGGAAATCCTTGGCCGCGGCCCGGCCGCGCGCGCCTCCGAGACGCTTGTGTCACAGCGCAATCTTGCCGACTCTGGCCGCCGCAATGCGGAGGTTGTCCGCGCGATGGGCCTTTCCGGGCGGCTCGCCCGCCGATGGGGGGAGGTCAATCACGCATATCTCACGCACCAGGAGCGCCTTTCCGACATCGTAGGCGCCACCGGTTCAACGTCGAGGGCGCTGCGGATGGCCTTGCAGTCCTGCGTCCTGGGACTTGGTGCCTATCTCGTGATCGGAGGTGAAGCGTCGCCCGGCGTGATCATAGCATCCTCCATATTGCTGGGCCGCTCGTTGGCCCCGGTTGACGCGGCGATGGCAAACTGGAGAGGGTTTGTGGCATTCCGTCAGAGCTATTCCCAACTGGCAAGGGCGCTGACCGCCTTCGGCAGCCATGACGAGCTCATGGAGCTGCCAGCCCCGCAGGCGATGCTTGCGGTCGAGGAACTGACAATTGCCCCGCCAGGCCAGCAAAAACCGACCGTGGCCAATGTCAGTTTCCGCCTGCAGGGGGGCGCGGGAATGGCGATTGTCGGCCCAAGCGGTTCCGGGAAAACGACACTTGTGCGCGCGCTGGTGGGCGTGTGGCAGCCGCTTCGCGGAACGGTAAGGCTGGACGAAGCCTCGCTCGACCAATGGGGTCACGAACAGCTTGGCGCCCATATCGGCTACCTGCCGCAAGATGTTGAACTGTTTGATGGAACGGTTGCCGACAATATTTCGAGATTTGGCGGCAAGGGCGACGCCAAGGGCGTGCTGGCAGCCGCCAGGGCGGCGGGCGTCGACAAGATGATCATGCGATTGCCGAATGGTTTTCAAACACGCGTGGGCGAGGGAGGGGCAGCCCTTTCGGCCGGACAGAGGCAACTCGTCGGGCTTGCCAGGGCACTTTATGGCGAGCCGTTTCTTGTCGTCCTCGACGAGCCGAATTCAAACCTGGACGTCGATGGCGATGCCGCCCTGGCCGGCGCGATCCTGGCGGTGCGCCAGCGCGGAGGCATAGTCATCGTCGTTGCGCACCGTCCTTCCGCCCTCACCAACATCGACAAGGTACTCGTAATGTCGAATGGGACGCTTCACTCCTTCGGCTCGCGCGAGGAGGTCCTGGCCAACGTTATCCGGCCCTTCCCCTCGCCCGCTGAACGGCCGGCGTCGGTTGTCCCGATGCAGAAGGGAGTAAGCGGTCATGCGTGAGGTGCTGCTCCGTGTCTGACGCGACGATGTTTTCATACGTGCCGCTCGGCGATGCGACCCGAAGGACCGAGGCGAATTCGGCCGAGACGCGGGATGATATCCGGGCCAACCTGATCCTGGGTGCGGCGATCACGGCCCTTTTGATTGTCGGCGGCGGGCTTTGGCTCGGTTTGACCAAGATCGCCGGCGCGGTGATTGCGCCTGCCACCGTGGTGGTCGAGAGCAACATAAAGAAAGTGCAGCATCTGACCGGCGGCACGATTGGCGGCATATTCGCGCAAGATGGCGATCATGTCCGGGCCGGCGACGTGGTGGCCAGGCTGGATGACACGCTGACGCGGGCCAACCTGCAGATAATCAGTGAGGATCTCGATCGCGCCACCGTTCGACTTGCGCGGTTGGAAGCCGAGCGACAAGGCCTGTCGGAGATGCAGCTTCCTTCCGGCCTCCAGACGCGGATGGGCGACCCGGAACTGGCCGCACTCGTCAATGGCGAGCGCGCCCTGTTTGAAAGCCGCGCCACGGCGTTGACGGGGCAGAAGGCACAGTTGCAAAGTCGCTCAAAGCAACTCGAGCGTCAGATCGATGGCCTCAAGGCACAGCAAGCCGCGGAAGACCAATCCGTGGTCTTGCTGGATGGGGATCTTGCCGACGTCCAGGCGCTTTTCACAAAAAAGCTGGTGTCCAAGGAGCGACTGAGCAACATCAGATTGGATGCCACCCGGGCGCACGGAGAGTCAGGGCGCCTCGCGGCGGCGGTTGCCGAGGCGCAGGCCCGGATCAGCGAGACCGAACTGCAAATTCTTCAGCTCGATGAACAGAGGCGCAGTGAGGTGACCAGCGAGCTTCGCGAAACCGAAGCCAAGCAGACCGAACTCGAAGAGCGCAAGGTTGTGGCGCAAGACGAATTGACCAAGACCACCATCCGCGCTCCGCAATCGGGAACGGTGCAGGAATCCTCTATCCATACAATCGGCGGCGTCATCGCCCCCGGCGAAGTGCTCATGATGATTGTCCCCGACACCGACAACCTCGTCGTCGACGCGCTGATTCCGCCGTCGCGCATAGATGATATTCGTCCCGGCCAGCGGGTCTCGATCCGGTTTCCTGCTTTCGACGCCGGCACCACGCCTGCTTGCCAGGGATCGGTCAAGCGCATCTCGGCGGACCTGATCAAGGATCAGCAGAAACAGCTTTCGTATTTCTCGGCGCGTATCAATGTCGAGAACAAGGCAGCCTGCCTGACCGACGCCAAGGTGCTCAAACCAGGCATGCCGGCAGAGGTTCATATAAGCACGGACGAACGCAGCGTCTGGTCTTATCTGCTGAAGCCTCTCACGGATCAGATGTCGCGGGCTTTCCGTCAGTGACGTGACGGATCGTTGCAACCGGGCCGCGGATATGGGCAGCCCTCTTCCTACGATGCGGTGAGCGCCCTGCGACGAACGCGGCGCATGGAGCGCGGTGTTCGCTCCGCCGTCACGGGAACCTTGGCTGCATCGCTCTTGTGCGGCAAGGCGTTCGCCTTCGTCGTCGCATGGAGCCTCTCAAGCGGCAGGAGTTCCCTGATCCTGGCGTTTACCGATGCAATTTCGGCCCGCAGGTCTTCGCATTCCTGCCGGCGGACATCGAGTTGTATCTGATCGGACGCCTGCTGCAGGGAAAGCTGTGAAAAATTGGCGGTTATCTTCGAGAGGTTCAGCTTGTCGGTTTCAGCCTCCTTGGTGAGAGCGGCCAACCTTTCATCCGCGACCTGCTTTTCCGCCACGGCCTCGCTCCATTGAAGCCTGAGCTTGGCGAGTTCGTTCGAGGCTTCGCTGTTTGCGTTTGATGCGAGTTCCAGTCGTGAATGGAGGTTCTGGATCTCGGAACGCGATCCTCGAATTTCGGCACGGCAGCGTTCGATCTCGGCGTTCTTCTCCGCTTCCATGATACGGGCGGCTTCCGTCAGCTCGGACAGTTTCGCCTGGGCGACCTCAAGCGACGTATGGAGTCGTGTCGCTTCCTTTTCGCTCTTGCCGAGTGCAGCCAGCAATTCGGAGTTTCGTGCCGCTTCGTTGGCATGGATCGTGGAAAACCCGTCGAGCCTGTGCCGCGCCTCGTCTTCCCGCTTCAGCGCTTTTTCGAGGTCGATCGACAGGCTGACATTCTTTTCCCGCAGCTGTTTGTTTTCGCGCGCGCGTCTGTCGGCCTCGACGGTAGCCGCTGCAAGTGCGTTAGTGAGGTCTCCGAATTCCGCTTCGTTTTTTGCGTTCGTGTTCGCGGCCTCCACGAGTTCCAGCCTTGCCCCGGCCAGTGCGCCGCGAAGCGCCTCACAGTCTTGAACCAGGCTTGCCTCGCGCTGCTGCAAGGCCTCCACAATGCCTTCCCGCTCGTGCTGCCTTCGATTCAGATCATTGAGCCTGTCCGACAGGCTCCTTTGCTCCGCGGTCAGGTTCAGATTCGCCAGCTCGAGTTCGTTGGCTCGCAGAATGTCGGCGTGAAGAATGTGGAACAATTCGCGGGTCAGGTGATGTGTGCTTGCGATCTCCGACAGTTTCGCGTTGATCTCCTCGAAATGGAGCTTCGCATCGCGAAACAGTCCATCGAACGAAGTCAAGGCGGCCATACGGCTCTGCGTATGAGAGGTCAGTCGTCGCGCGGGTTCCGCAGTGCCGGCACTGTCTCCGGTTTGGGCGCTCTTGTCCTGTTCGCTGTTGTCCTCTTGCATGGGCGTCTCGTCCGCGACGGCATCTCTTGCCTGCTCTGACAGATCGGACAAACCAAGGCACTCGTCGACGGCGTTCGCCAAGTCGGCTTCGAGATCCTCGAAGGACTTCTCGGCGTTGTCGGCACGCCTGATCAAATCTCTGAACTTCATGCCCTACATCCCCCTTCAGCATGCCTGGATCGAGCAAGGCGAGGATTAAGCTTCCCCTTTGTATCGAGAGGTCAGTTCGGCGTCTTCGTGCAATCAAACGATGCCGAGCGCCAGCGATTTCAGCGCCTTAACGGCAAGGAGCGGTCGAGATCATGAGCGACAGGCCAAGGTTTGGTCTCCTGCGTGGACTCAAGTGCCGCTCGCTTGCAGGCATCCGGGGCAGTCCGGGCCCCATGTGGATCAAGCGGCCCGACAGCCTCTTGGAGGGGGGCATCAGGCGGCCGGGCCTAACCGGCTGTTGGGTGTGTTTTGGTTTGCCGGCTGAGTCAACATGCGCCTCGGCTGGCGGAAGCGCATCATTCGAACGAACTGCCCGTCTTTAGATGTCTCTTGGCCGACCACGCAGGCTCCGCCACGGAACTGCGCCCTCTTTGGGCGACTTCGGACTTCAAGCACGACAGGTCGGCTTTCGATTAAGTCCATGGGCTCCTTCAAATGAACGATCAGCCCGTGGTCGGGGAGGGATAGCATGGCTCTCGTGTGCAATGGGGCTGGAATTCTGCAGGCTATGGGGCAAAGCCATGTGCGGTATCGTTGGAATCGTCGGCCATTCGCAGGTTGCGCCGCTCATCGTCGACGCGCTGAAGCGGCTCGAATATCGCGGCTATGACTC